>QHXQ01000055.1 GCA_003223935.1 Acidobacteriota bacterium
TTCGTTGGCGCGTGCGAGTGGGAAGGTCTCGACGTGTGTGTGGATGGGAATCTGCGCGGCTTCGCGTAGGAACTCGTGCCCGTCTGCGCGTGTGTTGTTGGCGACGCTGCGGATGATGCGCTCGCCGTAGATGAGCGAATAGTCGAAGGAAGGGATGGGACTCATGTGTATGCCGCCGAGCACGAGCGCGCCGCCGCGCTCTAGCGCATGAAGCGCGACCGGTACAAGCGCGCCCGCAGGCGCAAAGATGATCGCGGCATCAAGTTTGACTGGCGGCGCGTCGTATGTGTCGCCCACCCACGTCGCGCCAAGTTCGGCGGCGAGTGTCTGATGACGGGCGCGGTCGCGTGTGGCCACATAGACTTCAGCGCCGCGTGCGCGCGCCACTTGTATCGAGACGTGCCCGGCCGCGCCGAAGCCGTAGATACCGATCCGCGCGCCCGCCCAATTCGTGCCCTCTACGCCAAGCCCCGTCAGACGCAGCGCACGATAGCCGATGATGCCCGCGCACAAGAGCGGCGCAGCTTGCAGATCGTCAAACCCTTCAGGCAGACGATAGACGAAACTCGCGGGCGCAACCGCGTACTCAGCATAACCGCCCGGCACAGTCCAACCCGTAAACTCTGCGTGCTCGCAAAGGTTCTCACGCCCCACACGACAGAAGCGACAGACGCCGCACGTGCGATGCAGCCATGCGACGCCCACGCGCTCGCCAGCCTGCAACTCGCTCACAGCTGCTCCGACAACGACGACATGACCGACAACTTGATGTCCCGGTATCACGCGCTCACGTCGCACTGGCAGTTCGCCCTCGACGACGTGCAAATCTGTGCGGCACATGCCGCACGCGCGCACCTTGATGAGCACTTCATCCGCAGCCGGTTCGGGCGCGGGCACGTCCGTGTAGGTAAGCGGGTTTGCATCAACGGGCGCAGGCGTCGGCAGGATACAAGCTTTCATGCTGCTCACATCATACAAGCTGGCTGTTAGCGATTAGCTATGTTGTGCGCCGTTGGAAACAGACCTGACATGGACGATAGCCAGCCGTCTGCGCTTCGACGGGCGAGGTGAACGGCACGCGATTCTTCTGTGCGATCTTCTGCGCCCACTCGCAGTTGTCCAAGTGATAGATGGCGAGCGTCAAGTTGCCGACGACTGGCCGCGCTGCGTGCGTGGCCGGTGCGTTCGTCTGTCTCGTTACGCTCGCAGGCGGATGGAGCGTCCATTGCGGCGTACGCGCATGCGGGGCGGCGTAAGGCAGAGCGACTGCGCTCGCGCCTGCGTTCATCAACGTCGGCTGCGGCTCGCGTAGGGCGCGCAGCACGCCGTAGGTCAGACAGATACCCGCGAGCACGACGACCGTAAAGAGCAGCGCCGCGCCGAACGGCAGGCCCATCAGGTAGAGAAAATTGTAGAGACCGATGTACCACCAGAAAAATGATTTGCGTTCGCGCGCGAATGTGCGCGCGTGCTTGAGCGCGTGCTGGCTCAATTCAAGAAAACCGTCCGGCGGATTAAGCCCAACCTGCTGCGGCACGAACGGCGCTGGGCCGCTAAAGACGCTCTGCACTGCGGTCGAGCCGGGCGTCGTCGGCACACGCGAGCCGGGCTGGAACGGCGTCCGCCCGCGCACCCACACAGGCGCACGCACAGACGCGGGCGGCGGCTGCACTTGTGGCGCTTCGCGCGTCTGCCCGACGACATCAATGTCCGCCGGCGCAGCCAACCACGTGGGCAGCTTCGAGTCTGCGCTCTTCACTTCGAGCAGACACGGCACGGCTTCAGGTTCGCCGTGCGCGGCCCTTTCCAACAACTCGGCCAGTTCGCGGTGCTCGCCGCCGATCTCTTTGATCTCGGCCAGCAGGCGCGAGCTTTCGGGCGCAAGAAAATCTTCTTTCGTGAAGAGCAGATTTTCGTCGTGATACTCGGCCCAAAGTGCGGGCCGCTCTGCCAGCGCGATGAGCGAGAGATAGATGACGAGACCGGAGAAGTTGTCTAGGTCTGCGTTGAAGTAACGCGCGGCGCGCGCCGGATGTTGGTAGTGTTGATGCCCGACCTCGCTCGCCATCCAACCCGACATCGCAGGCACGAACATGCCGTCGAAATCCACCAAACGAAATTGGCCATGTTCGACGATGATGTTGCCGTGTTGCAGATCACCATGCGCCACGCCGGCCGCGCGCAGAGAGCCAAGCAACTTGAGCCATTCGTCCGCCAAGTGCAGCAGCACATCGCGCCGGCCCATCACTTCATTCAAGTACACGTCAAGCGTCGGCCCTTCGAGCCACTCCATGACGAGGATCGGATACCGGCGGCCTGAGACGAGTATGCCGTGTACGTCGTAGGCGAAGCGTGCGAAGTCGGGTACTGGATGCGTGCGCAGATGCGCGTCAATCAATTCATAACGCCGTTCGCGGTCGCCCAGATGACCGCGAAAGCAGCGCACGGCATAGACGCCGCGCCCGGAGCGGAGCTTATAGACGTAAGCGAACTGGCCCGAAGTGACGAGCGGCATGCCCAGCCGATCAACGGCCGGGATCGTGTCGCGCAACTCGAAATGCGCGAACGCGACCGCCGGGCATTGCACGGCTTCGGTGAAGAGGCGCGCGGACGGCCAAGAGATAGGATAGTGATTCTGCATGCAAACGCTTTGCTGCTAAATCGTCAACTGCCGGTCACGACGATGCGGACAACCGCCACATCGTCGTCTTTAATTCTACGCGTCCGCCGCTCTCGTTGGAAGAGCGATGCGAGTTCTTCCGCTTGGCCTGTGGCAAGCAGGTTATCTAACCGATCCAACACGCCATCGGCTTCAGCCGCGTGCCGTAGAAACCACTCGGCTGCGGCATCGCTCAAGAGCCAGAACACGTCCGCCGACTCAACCGCGCCGCTCTCAACTCGCGCCTGCGCGAGCGTGGACTCTTGCAGCCCGCCGAGCGAAGGTACGAGTAGCGGCGTCGAGGTGAACTGCTGATGATCTGCGACGGGCAAGGCGCGACAGACCAGCGCGCCGCGCCTTTGAATCAGACACGAATCGCCGAGCGCAATCGCCGTCCAACGCGGCGTGCCGTTGCCGAGTTCAAACTGCACGCCCACGAACGCCGCAAACGAGCCGCGCCGCGCCTTCTCCTCCGCATACCAAGAGAGCACACGCCCCTGCCACGCATCATGCAGCACACTTCCCTGCTCCGCGACCCACGCGCCGAAAGCCTCGCGCGTCAACAGTGGCGGCTCAGTTGCGACCCACCCATGCGCAAGTTGCCGCGCCCAACTGCGCGCGTCAAACGCTTCGGTCGCGCCGTCGGCCACCGCAAACCTGCCCGCCGCCGCATTCACGCCGATGGCATCCTCACACTCCGAGACCTGCGCGCCCTCTTTCGGCAACAGAAATTGATTGACCTGCAACTGCCAAACTCGAAACATAGTTATGGAACTGACGAATGCAGAATGATGCATTAATAACTATCTTTCATTCATCATTCATCATTCCGCCTTCATCATTTTTCTTCATGCGTCCATCCAGATGTGCGGCGTCATGCCTGTGAGACTCGTGCCGATCTCGTAGAACTGTACGACGGAAGACGGATCGGCGTTGAAGACGAAGCCGCGCGCGCCCGCTTCGACGGCGACGCCGAGTTGCTGCGCGGCGGCGATGAAGTTGTCCGGCAGTTGACTAGACATCTCGTAGAGCGTGCGCGCGAAGCCGTCGGACAGAGACCAGTCGGTCGCCGGATATTCGATCTTCGGCCCGCGCCGCGATGAGACGTGACAGTTGAACAAGAGCATTTGTCCGTCGTCAGTTGCCAGCGACATGATCTCGCGCGCGATGGTCGTCGGGTCGCCGTCGCCGGATTCGCCGTCGGTTAGATGGAGCACGGTCGGCGGAAAACCGCGCGGATGTTCTCTGAGCCATTGTTCAAGGATCGTCTTCGCGCGCGTGAACGCCTGACACATCGGCGTGCCGCCGTCCGCAACCGGATAGAGCCACACGGGAAAACGCACGGGCATCTCGACGATGCCGCCCGCGCCATCGGGCACACGCTTCAGCCGCGTCTCGATCCGCATCGGATACTCCGCGATCTCTGCAATCGGCGCGCTCGCACGATCAGCCAACAGTCCGGTTAAAGCACTGCCCACCGTGCGCCCGTAGCCGATGACCGAGACGAAATAATAATTGCGCACCTCTTCGGTCTTGGTGCAACGGATGACGAGGTCGTGTAGCGTGTGGTTGACCACATCGGCCACGAAGTCGGCTTTGCGTATGCCAGCGTCGCCCGGCAGCGCATCGGCCATCGAGCGCGATTGATCAACCAACAGAATGAGACAGGTTGGATTAGCTCGTGTGATCTGGGCCGAATACAAGCAGTTGTCCTCCGCACACTCGTTGCTCAAACAGACCTTGCAAGCATACGGGCCGGCGCGCTTCGCTGTCCACAGCCGCCCGTGTGCGCGTTGACTCGCGCGGCGAAATAGCTTAAAAGGCTGGCACACACCCACTGATCTGCGACCGCCAACGGGTCATGCCCACCCGGACAAACAGTCAGCCGGTCAGGCACCAGAGTTCATAACCAGAGCAAAGGAGCACGACTGATGCACGCACATTTACGTCTCTTGATGGCACTGATCCTCGTCTTTGCCTTCAACGCGAGTTTTACTTACGCGCAAACCAACAGCCCGAACAACCCGACTTGGTGGGACAAGTATCAATACCTCAAACACAACGCACCGCTCGGCGACAGCACGAACACAACTTCCGTCAACTTCGGCAGCAACATAGACATCTCGAACGAGTGCGGGCCGCAGAGCGAAACATTCATCGCGCTCAGCCCCGCAGCAGGTCATGCGCTCGCCGCCGGTTCAAATGAAATCTTTCGCCTGCCGATGCGCGGCTACTTCCAAGCGAAGGGTGCGACGTGGGGCGGTGTTGATCTACCTCTGCCGCCAGCGCAAGGCGCAAACTCCATTGACTTCGGCTCCGATCCATCGCTCGCCTTCGACTCGCGCGGCAATCTTTTCTACAGCTACATCGTCGTCTTCTTCGGCAACGGCGCAGGCGTCAACGCAACCGAGATGGCCGTCGCGCGCTCGAACGATAACGGGCGCACCTATCCTTCAGTCACCTATTTCTCTTACGCCGGCGGCAGCGATCATTTCAACGACAAGCCGATGATCACGACCGACACCGGCGCGACGAGTCGCTTCCGCGATAGCATCTACGTCGCATGGGATGCGGCTGTGGGCGGCTCGACGGGCGGCGGTGTGCGCTTCGGTTATTCGCGCGATCATGGCACGACGTTCAACGTCACGCGCGCAGACGATCCGCAAGGGCCGGGTCGCGCCATCGGCGCATCGCCCGCAGTCGGCCCCGACGGCACGGTCTATGTCGCTTGGAACGATTACAGTGCCAACACCATCGCCTTCAATCGCTCCTTTAGCGGCGGGCAGACTTGGGACAAGCAGCGCGTTGTCGCGCCGAAGTCAATTCCGTTCGACATCGCCATTCCCGCCGAATCGTTTCGCGGCGCGCTCGTCTATCCAGTGCTCGACGTGGATCGCTCCAATGGCCCGCATCGCGGGCGCATCTACTGTTCTTGGATGGATCGCACGCAAGTGGGTACGACCGACATCTATCTCGCCTATTCGGATGATCGCGGCGACACTTGGTCGCAGCCCGGCGCAGTCACGGATCAGTTGGACATCCCTGTCGATCACTTCAACCACTGGATGTCGGTTGACCCTGTGACCGGCGACGTGAACGTCTCCTGCTACGACACGCGCAACGACTTCACAGGCTTTCGGTATATGACCGACGTGTATCTCGCACAGTCGAAGGATGGCGGCGCGACGTGGTTGCCGAACGTGCGCGTGACGAACGTAAGCTCAAACGAGCACGATTGCAATGGGCTGTTCCCTTGCGACGGCATCAACTACGGCAATCAACAAGGCGACTACGAAGGACTCGTCTCCTACGGCGGCTTCGCCTATCCGGTCTGGACCGACAGCCGCCGCCAACTCGACGCGATTAGCGGGTGCAGCCGCAGCCTCGCCATGGAAGAGGTCTTCACAGCCAAGGTGCAAGGCAACTGATTAGCGTGCGCCTGCTTGCGCGACATTTGATGACTACGCAAAGCCAAACTGGCGCCCGCCCGCATCTCGCGCGCCAGCTTGGTCTGTTCGACGCGACGATGATCGTGATGGGCGGGATCATCGGCGCAGGCATCTTCGTCAACTCTTACGACGTCGCGCAGCAGGTACACACGCCCGTCTTGATCTTGGGTGCGTGGCTCGCGGGCGGCATGATCGCGCTCGCGGGCGCGTTCATCTACGCGGAGTTGGCCGCACGTCTGCCGGGCACGGGCGGGCAGTACGTTTACCTGCGCGAAGCTTTTCATCCGTCGGTCGCGTTCATCTACGGCTGGGCTTTGCTGCTCGTCACGCAGACGGGCGGCATGGCCGCGGTCGCTATCATCTTCGCCCGCCACTTTAGAGAACTAACGCATGTGCCGCTCTCAGACAGCGTGGTCGCTGGCCTCGCCCTCGCACTATTGACCATCATCAACTGCTTCGGCGTGCGCGCGGGCAGCAACGTGCAGAGCGGGCTGATGGTCATCAAAATTTTGACCATCGTGCTGCTCATCATCTGCGGCTTGCTATTCGTCCGCCAATCAGCGCCTCTGCTTCAACCAGCACTTGACCGGCCGCCTTCACTCTCGCTCTTGACCGCGATGGGCGCGGCGCTCACGCCCGTCATGTTCGCTTACGGCGGCTGGCAGACGGCGAGTTTCGTCGCGGGTGAGATGCGCAACCCGCGCCGCGATCTGGCGCGCGGTCTGCTCATCGGCGTCTGCGGCGTGATCGCGCTCTACGTCGGCGTCAGCTTCGTCTGCGTGCGCGCGCTGAGCGCAAACGGCTTGGCGCAGACACCGACGCCCGCATCCGCCGTCATGCGGCTCGCTTGGGGCGAACGCGGCGCGGCGATTATCGCCTGCGGCATCGCCATCTCGACGCTCGGCTTCTTGAGTCAAGGCATGCTGACAGCGCCGCGCGTCTATTTTGCGATGGCGGCGGACAAACTTTTTTTCAAGAGCGTCGCGCGCTTGAGCCGCAGCACACACGTGCCGTTTGTGGCGATTGCCTTGCAAGGCGCGTGTGCGATCATCATCGCGTTTTCGGGTCGCTATGATCAGATACTCCACTACGTCGTCTCGGTTGACTTCATCTGGTTCGGCTTGACCGGCGTAGCCCTCTTCGTCTTTCGGCGGCGCGCGAGCGCAAGCGCGAGCAGCGCAAGCTCAGAAGCGGGCTTTGAGTTTGCTGGCCCAAACGATGGGCGAGGCGCTGCCCAGATCACACAATCAGCCGCGCCAGAGTTCAGAGTGCCGGGTCATCCGTTCACGACCCTGTGCTTTGTCGCGGCGTGCTGGCTGATCGTCATCAGCACGATCAACAAATATCCGCGCAATAGCATGATCGGGCTGCTCATCATGTTGGCGGGCCTGCCCGTCTATTACTTCTGGCGTTGGTGGCGACGCGCATGAACGAAGCACGACGCACGCAAAGCTCTGCCTACATGCTTTGGGCCAAGACGCGCTCGCAGGCGCGCTTCAATCTGGCGTCGAGCGGGTTGATCAATTATCAATTAAGCGAGTTGGACGTAAGTCTCGCAGACATTGAGTTGAGCGGGCCGAGTTGGTATGGCTACGAGCCTTTGCAACAGGCCATCGCCGCGAAGTGTGGCGTGACAACCGACTCTGTGGTTGCCGCAACCGGCACTTCGATGGCCAATCATCTCGTCATGGCTGCGTTGTTACAGCCCGGCGACGAAGTATTGATCGAGCAACCCACTTACGAGTTGTTGGTCGCAACTGCGCGATACTTCGGCGCAGACGTCAAACGTTTCGCGCGGCCGTTCGCACACAACTGGCGCATTGACATGGCAGAGATCGAGCGCCAGATTTCAACGCGCACACGACTCGTCGTGCTCACGAACTTGCACAACCCGACAAGCGTCTATGTTGATGAAGAGACTTTGCAGGCCATCGGTGAGATCGCACGTGGCGTCGGCGCGCGGGTGTTGGTTGATGAGGTCTATCTTGATGCGTTGTTTGAGCGAGCGCCGTGCTCTGCGTTTCACTTGGGCGCGGAGTTCGTCATCACGAACAGCTTGACGAAGGTTTACGGTCTCAGCGGCCTGCGCTGCGGTTGGCTACTCGCAGCGCCTGAACTGGCCGCGCATCTCTGGCGGCTCAACGATCTGTTCGGCGTCATCGCCGCGCATCCGGCCGAGCGTCTAAGTTGCGTCGCGCTCGCCCAACTACCGCGCATCGCCGCGCGCGCGCGCAACTTGCTCGACACAAACCGCGCCACTTTCAACTCGTTTCTGACCACGCGCGCCGATCTTGAATGTCCGCCGTATGAGCACGGCACGGTCGCGTTTCCGCGCTGGCGCGGCGGCAACGTAGAGCAGTTGTGCGAACTACTGCGCGACAAGTACGAGACGACGGTCGTACCCGGCCACTTCTTCGACATGCCTGAACACTTCCGCATCGGTCTCGGCTGCGAGCCGGCCACACTCACCGCCGGACTCGAACGACTCGGCGCAGCGCTCGACGAAAAGCAGCAGGCAGCAGGCGGTAGGCAGTAGGCAGTGCAATACAAAAAAATATTCAAGCTGAGCGCGCGATTGGTTTCTGTCTCTACTGCCTACTGCTTTCCGCCTGCTGCCTATTTCCTCTACGGTGTCCCGAAGCGTGATTGATATTCGAAGGAATAGACGAAGCCGTTGATCATGGTGCGGAAGTCGCCTGTGTTGTCCAGATAGTTGAGCCAAGCATCGTAGCCTGCCGGGTCGGGGTCGCGTTGCAGGTAGCCGAAGTATTGCATCTCGACGAACGCTGCGTTGAACTCCCGATTGTAGAGCGTGCCGTTCTCCACGATTGCACGCAGGACGCGCGCGTGCGCTTGTCTGTAGGCTAGTGAGTCGCTGCTGTGCGTCGCTAGATCGTTGATCAACTGTTCACGATTCGACAGTGTGACGTTCGCCGTCAAAGCCAATTTGTCCACGAAGTCTGCATCCGACAGCCCTTCATAGAGCGTGCGGAAGTCCGGCCGATCCAGCCACGCATCCGTGAACGCATCCTTGCGCGCGTTGACTTCCGCTGTGGTTTGCCCGCCCGAAACGCTGTTCAAATCGGTCAGGAACTCTTCGTAAGTCGGTTGCCGGCCAGCTAGACTGCCGGTGAACAGATCAGGCAAAGAAGCTTTGTAGAAACGATAAACGAAGAAGCCCTTCTGTTGAAACTCTGGCGAGCCGAAGAACGCACCCGACACCGTAATCCGATCGCACGACGGATCAGAGCCGGTCTTGCCGGGGCCGGGGAAGCCTTGATAGGCGCAGTTGTTCAGGACATTCATCCATGCGTTGAAGCCCAATGGCTCAGGTTCGCGCTCTAAGAAGTCGAGATATTGTTGGCGCACGAAGAAGGCGGCGGTGTTGACCGGGTTGGGTTGTTGCGTCGCCGCAGGCGCGTGAGCTTGTGCCTTCTGTCCGCCGTTTGCTACCGGCCCTTGATCGTTATCTACAATCGTCACGGTGGCAAAGCGCGGGTCGGTGATGCCCCAGTTCTCTGATGGATTAGCGAGGGCGACGCGGAACGTCTCGTCGCCTTCAACATAGGAATCATCCGTGATGAAGAAGGTGACACTCTTCGTCGTCTCGCCAGCAGCGAACACGAGTCGCCCGATTGAGGTCTGATAGTCGCAACGCGCGCGCGCCTTGCCATCCGAAGTCGCGCAGGGTCGGCCGTCGAAAGGATCGGTGGCGAACGTGACAGCCGAGATGCTGTTCGTGTCGCCCGTGCGCTCAACCGTCAGATCAAATTTACTGACACCCTCATTCAAACGGAAGACCGTATTGGCCAACCGGAATGTGCCCACCCGGAACGGTTGGGTCGCCGGGCGAATCAACAGATTATCGAAGATCGCTTGACCGGGACTTGCGACCACTCCGGCTGTGCCCGCGCTCAACTCTGCCGCCAGCGCCCCGACTGCACCCGGCAAGACGAACGAGCCGCGCACTGTCCATGTCCCATCAACTCCGGTCGGACTAGTCTCGAAGAACATGGTGCGCGTTGGCGCATCGTGCCGGAAGCGCCAAAAGCGCATCTGTTGGGGATCGAGCGCGACGCGACCCGCGCCCGACACGGCTTGCAGCACGCCTGCCTGTCGCACTTGGAAGATCAGTTGGCGGAGCGTCGGCGCGGCTTGCGGACTGTTATTGCCGCGCTTGCTGCTTGTCTGCGACGGATTAGGCTCGACATCCTGCGCGATGAAGCGGAAGTAGTTGCGCTCATCCGCGCCGATGCCGAAGCTCGTCTGCGCGCCGTTGTCGCATGTCTGATCAACTTCGACGCTGGCGCTCGCGTTGGTGAAATCAACCGCGTCAACCGTGACGATGCCGTTGAAGCTTTCGCCCGTAGTGTTTGTGCGCGGCGTGATGAGCAACTTGCCGTTCTGCTGGCCGACCGTGACGAGCGGATCGGTTGAGCCGGGTATCTGCGTTAACAAGCCGCCACTGAAGATACGTGGGTCGGGCGTCGGGCCGGCGAAGTCGCCCGTGATGGTTGGCGTTGGTGTCGGGTTCGGATTTGGTGAACCGTTGAAGTTGGCGTTGGTGTTGCCGGTGCTCTGCGTGGGCGGCACGTCTGTGCGCGAGGGGTTATAGAGGCGCACGTTGTCTTCGGGCTTGACGGTGTATGTGCCGCCGGGCGGTAGATCGGTGAACAGATAGTGGCCGCCGGGCAACGTTAGCGTCTGGCGCGTGACCGTGCCGCTCAAGATCATCGTCACGCCGGCCACACCGTGATTGGTGTCGTCGAGTAGTTGCCCTGTGATGTTGACCGCAGTCGTGGCGTTGAAGTTGCCCGTCTGCGCCGCGCTCAAATTCAAGAAGTTGTGCGCCGACGGCGTGAAGATCACATTGATCTTCGACGGCGTGATGCGATAGTCGCCGCCGTTGGGCGCGTTGAAACTGTAATTGCCTGATGTAGTTGTGACGGTCGTGGCGAGTTTCGTTTCGTTGTTCGCGTCGCTCAACGTCAGCGTCACGCCCGCGAGTGCGTGGTTGCTGCCGTCAACGATGCGCCCCGTGATGGCTTGCGTGCCTGATGGCAACGCACGGCCGATGACGAATGGCGAGAGGCTCGCCACTTGACCGCAGACAGTGCGCGACGGGAAGTCAACAGACGAAGTGCGATCCACGAGCGATGCGCCTTCGCGGTGCAGCATTTTCAAAGTGCTGAACGTGGCGAGGTCGTTTACCGAGTTGACGTTCGTGCAGACGGTGATCGTACCGGCAAACGTCGCGGTCGTGCTGAGATCGGCGGCCGGCGCATTGGTGACGATGGTCATGTTCGCGGGCGGCGAACCGGCGCTCGTCGGATTGATCGGCGTCGCGCGCGTCCGGCCCGAAACACTGACGGTCGCGTAGGTCACGTTGAAGTCGCCGGCGGTGACGGAGACGTTGTTGCCCGTCGGCGTGAAGACGGAGGGCGTGGCCGTGAAGTCGGCCATCTGATTCGCGCTCAAGTTATTGAACTGCGCGTTTGCGGGATTGAACTCGAAGTTGCTCGCCGCTGGCGTGATCGTGTAGTTGCCGCCGCAGCCGACCGTGGCGAACGTGTAGTTGCCATTGGCATCGGTCGTTGTGTTGGCGGTTTGCGAGCCGGTGAGGTTGAGCGTTAGACCACTGACCGGATTGTTCAGCGCATCGGCGATGCGCCCGCTGATCGTGTAGGTGGTCAGCGTGCTGGTGAAATCGCCCGTCTGATTGGCGCTCAGATTATTGAAGACGCGATTCGTGGGCGCGAACGTGTAGCAACTGTTGCTCGGCGTCACAGTGTAGTTGCCATTGGCGGCGAGGCTCGCAAACGTGTAGTTGCCGCTGCCATCAGTTGTTGTGCTGGCTGACTGCGAGCCTGTAAGGTTGATCGCGCTCCCGCTCAAGGCGTTGCCGCCGCTATCTTGCACGTGGCCGCTGATCTGGAACGAACTCGGAGACATAACCGTCACGTTGGTGGCGTTGACGGTGGCCGGCAAAGGCCCCGTCACGCTGGCGAATGTGCCTGTGTGCGAGGCGTAGGTAGCGATCTGGAAACTCTGGCCTGCACTGGGGCTGAAACTGTTGACGAGGCTTATGCTGAGCGTGCCGTTGAGGGTCGCGCTGCCCGTGATGTTGAGTTGATCGAACTGCGTGCAAGCGCTCGTGCCGCCGAGCTCGATGTTGAGTGTGCCGCCCGAAGTCTGCGTATAGTTCCCTGTAACGTTGAGACAACCGGGCGACGTGCCGGGGTTGAGCGTGCCGCCGTTGCTGAGGTTGCCGCTGATCGTGCCCGCGCCGCGCAACTCGCCGCCCTGCACGCTCATCGTGCTATTGCTGGCAAAGTTGCCGCCATTCAGGAAGGTGAGACCGGCGGTCTGCGTGTAACTGTTGCCGAAGCGAATCGTGCCCGTCTGCACTTCGACTGTGCCGGTGTTGGTGAAAGGCAGATTGAAGTTTGCTTCGCTTGCGCCGGTCGTCTTGCGCACAGTGCCGGCATTGTTGAAGGCATTCGTGCCGCCGGACTGGAAAATTTGCGTGTCGGACTGCACGTTGAACGTCGCGCCCGTCTGATTATTTAACGTGCCGCCGACGAAGACCATGTTCGATGTCGGGCTGTAGTTGGCCGTGCCCGCGTTGTTGAGCACACGCTTCAACTGCGGCTGCGAGCCGCCGAGGTTGAGCGTCGCGCCCGCAGGCACGTTCGTCGTGCCTGTGCCGTCGAGTATGCCGTTGAAGTTGAGCGTGCCGGTCGCGGTCGGACTGACGTCGGCTGAGCCGTCAATCGTGCCGTTCAGATTGATCGTGGCGACGGTGACGGCGTTCGAGTTGAAGATGGCCGAACCGTTGACGGTGAGTGTCGTGCCGACGTTCTGTACGTTGCCGGTGAAGGTTGATGTACCGGCGACGGTCGTCGTGCCGGTGACGTTGAACGTGCCGGCGATGGTCGCCGTGCTGCTCAGGTTAACTGTCGGCGCGTTCACGCTTGATGCCGCTTGCAGGTTCTGAGCGCTGAGCAGAAGCGTTGTGCCGGCCGCGCCGTTGAACGCGCCGCTCGACGTGCCGTTGGTGTTCAAGTTGAGCGTACCCGCTTGCAGGTCAACCGTGCCGCTGTTATTGAACTGCACGTTCACATCGAGCGTACCTGTGGCCGTTGCCTTGCGGAATGTGCCCGCGTTGTTGAAGACGCCGGAGCCGCCCGCAGTGAAGAGTTGCTTGTCAGCGAGCACGTCGAACAGTGCGCCGGCCTGATTATTGAACGTGCCGTTCGTGCCCAAGACCATGCTGCTCGTGACGTTGTACTGCGCAGTCGTCGCGTTGTTGAGCGGGCGCAGCAGTTGCGGCTGCGCGCCGTCAAGCACGAAGGTCGCACCCGCCAGCACGTTCGTTGTGCCCGTGCCGGCCATCGTGCCGCGATAGTTGAGTCGCCCACTGATATTGAGATCGCCTGCGCCGCCGAGCGTGCCCGATTGCGTGAAGCTGCCATGCGTGCCGACTGTGCTCGTGGTGGCGAGCGTCAGGCCGCGCACATTCTCATCAAAAGTCTGTGTGCCCGTTGCGCCGCCGACGGTCAGACTATTGATCGACGGACTCACGTCGAGCGTGACCGTGTATGTGCCGGGCAGCGTGATGAAGACGTTATCACCTGCGATTGGCACGCGGTTCATGCCTGTGCCGTCCTGCCAGTTCGCGGCGTTGTTCCAGTTGCCGCCCGATGCGTTGATCCAACTTACATCCGTCGCCGACAAAGTAGTGACCGTCTGACAGGCGGAGAACTCTGAAGTGTTGTTATTGGGATCAGTTGCCGTCGCGGTGACGGCTTGACCGGCGGGGACATTGACGGCGAGCGAAGTGTTGATGGTCGCGTTGCCGCTCGCATCGGTCGTCACCAGCGTTGAGCCTAAGAAGGTCTGCCCCTCACCATTACCTGAAGCGTCGCACGCCGGGTTTGCGAAGAACTCGATGGTGAACTGCGTGTTGGTGGTCGAGTTGAGCGTGCCTTGAATCGTGGTGTTGCCGCCGCTCGTGACGGCGGACGTGAGCACGGGGAAGTTTTGCAGGTTGTTCGCGCCCGTGTCTGGGTCGCCCGCATCGTTGGGCGTAACGCCGTCCGGGCCGAGGTCTATGCCGAGTTGCGTGGCCGTCGTGCCGTTGTCGTGGATCGCGTTGGCGCGCACGGAGTTGCCCGTCCCTGAACTGATCGAGACGCCGTCGTCGTTGTTGAAGGCGATGACGTTCCCTGCCCCAGCGGCCGCGCCGCCGATAGTGTTGTTTTGCGAACTGCCTGTGATGATGACGCCGATTGCGTTCGGCAGGGCGGCATTGCCGGTCGCCGTCGTGCCGATCAGATTACCCTGCACGACGATGTTGTTCGTGCCGGAGTCGGTGATGAAGAGACCGGCGTTGTTACCGGAGATAAGGTTGCCCGCGCCAGCGGCCGTGCCGCCGATGGTGTTGGCCGATGCCCCGAAGGAGATCGCGATGCCGAGCGAGGTGTTGTTGACGGCCGTCGTGCCGTTCGCGTCTGTGCCGATGTAGTTGCCTTGGAGCGTGTTGTTGCTCGCGTTGTTGAAGAGGATGATGTTGATCCCGTTGCCGGAGATGACGTTGCGCGCCGCCGCGGTTGTGCCGCCGACGGTGTTGTTCTGCGCGCCTGAGGAGATGTCTAAGCCGTCGCCGTTGGCGATGGCGACAGTGCCCGCCGCATTCGTGCCGAGGTAGTTGCCTTGGACAATGTTGTTGTTTGTCCCCGTGCCCGTCAGGACGATGCCGCGGTTGCCATTACCGGAGACGATGTTGCGGGCCGCGGGCGTCGTGCCGCCGATAGTGTTATTGGCGCTGCCCGCGCGGACGATGACACCATTGTTCTGATTCGCGCTGGCTGTGTCGCCGGCTGGGTTAGTGCCGATGAAGTTGCCGATGATAGTGTTGCCGCCGCTCGTGTCGAGCACGATGCCATTGTCTTTGAAGCGGTTGATGACGAGACCACGCACAGTGGTGCTGCCACCGATGATGACGAGACCGTATGTGCCGCCCGGCGTGTTCGTGCCGTCCAATTCGATGAGGAGAACGGCGTTGTTGCCGACAGCTTGCGTGTTGACGGTCGCGCCCGGCTGCGTGTAGCCGTCAATGATGACCGGCTGCGTGATGTCGGGCAGCGCGGAGGTCGGGCTGATGGTGTGCACGCCCGCGCCTGCGATGTTGAAGGCGATGGTCTGCGTGCCGGGGCTGGCGTTGGCGTCGAGGATGGCTTGCCGGAGTGAGCCGGGGCCGTTGTCGTTGGTGTTCGAGACCGTAATGGTTGAAGTCCCGTTGCTGTGACACTTGCCCGCGCTCTTAGCGTCGTAAATATTTTTAAGCTCGGTCTGCGCGAGAGCGCGGTCGAAAAGCTCTATCTCATCAATCAAGCCATTGAGGTTACTACCGCCATCAGAGTCAGCCCCGAAACGCAAAGGTAAAGAGTTGGTCGGAATCGCGCCAGTTAAGGCTGCACTGCCGACTTGAGTGCCGTTGATGTACACACGAATTTGCGCCCCATCATAAGTGCCGGCTACGTGGAGGAACGTATCAATCGGAAGCGTCTGGGCGCTTGTTGCCTGCTGATTGTTAACACGAAAGCGAAGATGACCGCCGCTTACATCAAGCGAGTAGCCATCCGTCGTGGCCGTCGGCATCTTGTCCACGATCCGTGCGTCATTTGTGTTCGTCAGTTTAATCCAAGCGTCAATCGTAATTTCGCTCGTCGGATTTAGCGCCGGGGTGTCATCAACTTGTAAGAAGGTGAATGCTGCGCCGAAGAAGCGGCCGCCTTGATTAACCTCGCCCTGATCAAATTGAAATCCTCCTGACGACCCGTGCAATACAGCGTGCAGACTATTCAACATGTCGTCGGTAGTGCCGTCGAGCGGAAACCAGATCACTAAGTTCGGCGGCGGCGGCGTGCAGTTGAGGAGCTTTTGCCAATCGGGCGAAACATCGTCTGCCGAATTATTGGTCAGACGGACTTGGCTCGACCCGTCGGGGTTCATCACGTAAATCTCATAGTTGCCGTCGCGGTTAGAGATGAATGCGATCTTGCTGCCGTCGGGACTGAACTTTGGATCCTCATCAAATGCCGCGTTATTGGTCAGACGGGTCTGACCAGTCCCGTCCGTGTTCATCACGTAAATCTCATAGTTGCCGTCGCGGTTAGAGATGAATGCGATCTTGCTGCCGTCAGGACTATAGGCTGGACGTAGATCATCTGCCGCGTTGTTGGTGAGGTTCGTCTGACCAGTCCCGTCCGCGTTCATCAAGTAAATTTCAAAGTTGCCGTCGCGCTGAGATGTGAATGCGATCTTGCTGACGTCGGGGCTGAAAAAAGGCTCAGAATCTTCTGCCGGGTTATTGGTCAGACGGGTCTGGTTCGACCCGTCTGCGTCCATGACGTAAATCTCATAGTTGCCGTCGCGGTTAGACCTGAACGCGATCTTGCTGCCATCAGGGCTGAAGTTAAGCTCAACATCTTCTGCTGCGTTATTGGTTAGACGGGTCTGGCTCGACCCGTCGGCGTTCATCACGTAAATTTCAAAGTTGCCGTCGCGATCAGACGCGAACGCAAGCTTGCTGCCGTCGGGACTGAAGGCCGGAGTAATATCGGATGCTGAGTTGTTGGTGAGGTTAGTCTGCCCAGTCCCGTCGGCGTTCATCGCGTAAATCTCATTGTTGCCGTCGCGGAAAGACGTAAACGCGATCTTGCCGTTCGCCTGCAAAGATTTGGGTCTGATGCGGCCCGGGTTCGTTTGGCTAATGGTGGGCTGCGGCGTGCTTGGTTGCTGTGCGGGCTTGCGCGTCTGGAGCGCGGCAGCGACTCGACGATATGTGCGCGCCGGGCCATAAGCCGATATTGTCACGATGCTGCCGAGCACGACGAGAGTGATGACAACTCTGAACAGACTTGTGTTGCGAGGGTGGCGACGAGGAAGTTGCAACATGCGGGGGATTCCTTTTTCAGCTTGCTGCACAACGCCGGTCGTTGCCGGTCTGACAAACAAACATACGGGCGTTGCCTAATTTACGGGCACATGGCACAGACAGATTGACGCTCGCGCGACAAAAAAATATCTATTTGGCACTGCAACAGGGTCAGAACGAAGCGCACGGTCTTAATCGTAGAGCACAAGCGCATGCGTCATGTGGGACATTGGTCTCAATTCGTGTTGCTGGCAAGGCAATGCGTTGAGCCAAAAGAAGCAAGTGCGGTTCGGCAGGACAAGCTGACTCGCGACACATTGCGTTCGGTGCGACCCGACGGTGCGTGCATTTTACTAGAGAAGCGGCGTTCTGTTAAATGAATTTCACACCGCAGAGCGAGTAAGCGAAAAGGCGCGAGCCAGCATACATCGGTTCGCGCCCTTTACCTCACCGTTCGCCTTTGCTGTTGGAGCCGCGTGGCTCGTAACTTGTGCCAGCGAGTTGCGCTTGACAGGTAATAAACCAGCAACAGCGACCTGAATGGACGTTGCATGCTACAAGAGAAACCGTAGGCGGCAAAAAAAAATTCATCTTATCTGCGGCCGGCAATGGTTTCTTGACACACGCGGGAATCTGCTCTAGCTTTCGCTCTACTTGAGCTGCAACACGTGCGCATCAATTTATCTCCCTGTTGCGTCAAGCTCAAGCGCGTTCCAACGCGCTCGACTGAGTGCTTGAGTCATCTCTGGCGTTCGCATTGCTAAGAACTTCGTGCCTTCGATCTCGTTGACCGCCGCCCATGAGCGTCAGCTATTCACGCGCCCGGCACTAAGTGGCCTTTCGCCGTCATGCACGACGCACACTTGAGGAATCTATGAAGCACGTCCGATTGTTCCCCTCAATCAGCCTGCGACTGCTTGTCACATTCGCCACTACGTTCTGCTTAACGTTCGCCCTGCTGCCCGTCAGCAACGCACAGGACACCGTGACCGGTGCCTTCGAGGGCACGGTCACTAATAGCGACACGGGCGCGCCAATCGCGGGTGCCACGGCGCTCATCATCAATCAACTGACGGGACAAACCTATCCCAAGACTTCGGACACCCGCGGGCGCTTCTATCAAGGGTTGTTAGCGCCGGGCGTCTATACGATCAGAGTCTCGGCTTCGGGCTATGTAACGAAAGAGGTGCAGCAGAGATTATTCATCACTCGGACGGGCGAGGTGGTGCCGGTGCCGGTGGCGCTTGAGCCTGCGCCGCCGAGTGTGCAACCGACGCCCGCCCCGACCACGCCGACACCGGCCACCACGCCGCAAGGCACAGCCAGCCCGACGCCCACACCACAGCCTGCGCCCGCCCTCACAGAAGAAGAGACAGACATACGCGCACGCATTAACGCGACGGACGCGCGGCAAGGCGATTCGTTCACAGAGGAAGAAATCTCGATGCTCCCGCTCGGCGGGCGCACCGTCGTACGCTCGTTCGATGAGTTGGCGCTATTGTTGCCCGGCGTCGCGCCGCCGCCTCAGACCATGGGTGAAGTCACCGGCCCCGGCGTTGGCGCAGGCGTCGGCAGCGCCGGCCAATTTTCTGTCAATGGTCTGCGCTCAAGAGCTAATAACTTTACGGTTGATGGTTCGGACAATAACGACGAGGACATCGGCGTGCGTCGGCAAGGGTTTGTTGCGTTGAACTCCCAGCCGATTGAGAGTGTGAAAGAGTATCAAGCGATCACTTCGCTTGCGCCCGCGCAGTTCGGTCGGAACATCGGCGCGCAAGTGAATGCGGTGTCGAAGTCGGGCGGCAGCGCGACGCACGGCACGTTCTATGGTTTCTTCAATTCAAGTCAGTTGAATGCGCGCAACGTGTTTGACACGGTGTTCGGCAACGGCGTGACGGCATTGCGCGCGGGCAACAATCAGCCCGTGCTCGTCGGCGACCGGCAGGACGCGACCGGCGCGATCACGAACCTGCGCCCTTTGACCGTGCGCAATCAGAGCGGCGGCGAAGATTCATTCACCTTCGGGCAAGCGGGCTTCGTGCTCGGCGGGCCGCTTGAAGACGCGCGCGGCCCAAATAAGCCGCCGCGCATGTTCTACTTCATCTCAGCCGAAGGCTACCTCAACAACGCGACGAAGGAAGAGAGCTTTGCTGTCCCGACGGTCGAGCAACGCGGCGCGTTCGGCACGGGCGCGACCGGCATCTTCTTCACACCGTTCGACACTGATCCGCAGGGCAACTTCCAACCCGCCTTCGCCTTCCCGACCTCTGCCGGCGGCGATGCCATCTTCAGTCTCTTCCCGTTTCCCAACAATCCGCAGGGCGTCTATGGGCGCAACACATTCACCGAAGTCTTGCCCGCGAGTGCGCAAGGCAAAGTCATCTCCGGCAAGTTCGATGCAACCTTCCAGCTCTTCGGGCGGCAACACTCTCTGACCAATCGTTATAACTACACGGACGACTGGCGTTTCATTCCCGTCACCGGCGGCGCGCTCTTCTCCAGTCTTGAGCCGCGCATACGCACACAGAACAATTCTTTCTTCCTCGACACCGAACTGTCGGGCGCGAACTCGACGCGTCCCATCTTTAATCAAGTGCGTCTGTCTTACGGGCGCACGCGGCTCAACTTTCAAGAGGTGCGCGATCCAAATTTTGAACTTCCAAACACGCTCGTGCCCGGCGCACCGTTTCTCTTGAACGCACCGCTCCTCGAAAACTTCACGCTGCCCAATTTCAGCGGCCCGACGATTCAACCGAACACAGGCCCCATCATCTACTTCGCCCCGCCCGGTGTGACCGTGCAGAACGCTTCCATGCTCGGCCCGCTCGGTCAGACGCCGCGCCTCGGCTCCGTCGGGCAAGTCAGCATCGCGGGCTTCAGCCCGGTCGGCGTTGATGTCTTTAACTTCCCGCAGCGCCGCGTCAACAACACTTATCAAGTCGCTGATGAGTTGACGATGCGCGCGGGCCGGCACGCCTTCGTCTTCGGCGCAGACACGCGCCGCAGCGAACTCAATAGCGAACTCCCGCGCATCGCGCGCCCGCTCGTCACCTTCTCCGGCGCGCCCGAACTCGACATCAACCCCGCCAATCCGAATGCACCGCTCACTTTCACCGGCCGCTTCTTCCGCCCTGAAACTTTCGCTGCTGCCTCCGCGCCGAGCGGCTTCTTCCAGACGCTCGCCTTGCACGGCGAGCAGAGTATTAACCTGCGCTTCGATCAACTCGACTTCTATGCGCAAGACACATTTCGTCTGCGCCCGACACTCACGCTCTCATACGGCTTGCGCTACGAATACAACACGCCGGTGCGCGAAGTGAATCGCAAGATCGAGAGCACGTTTAATGATCCCTTGCTCAGCTTCGTGCCCGGTCTGCAACGCTTCATCGGCGGACGCACGAGTATCTTCGCGCCCGACCGCAACAACTTCGCGCCGCGCGTCAGTCTCGCGTGGTCGCCCAATCTGTTCGGCCGCGACCGCCGCACCACCGTCATACGCGCCGGCTTCGGCATGTATTACGATCAGATACTCGGCGCCGTCGTCAGCCAATCGCGCAACGTCTATCCAAGTTTCTTGACGGTCAACTTTGCCGGCGGCTTCAACAACCTCGTCGGCGATGCCTGCCCGCAACAGTTCTTCACGCGCTGCCCCTACGAGTTCATCAATCCGAGCAATCCGATACCGAACCTGCTTAGCCAGATACCGGGCTTGGTACAGTTGGTGCAGCCGGGCACGCTCAACACGGTCAATCAATCGCTCTCATTCGCGCAGCTTGTGCGCATTATCAACTCGACCGTGCGCGGCACAAACATCATTCCGCCGATCAGCGGCTTCGGCGCGACGCTGCCCACGCAACGCCTCGACATGCCGGAAGCGGAACAGTTCAGCTTTAGCTTCGATCAGCAGTTGAATCGCAACCTCGCGCTGACCGTCGCTTACGTCGGCACGCGCGGGCATAAGCTCCTGCGCTTCACCACGCCGAACCTCGGCCCGAACGCTTACAACGTACCGATCACTTTCAGCTTCTTGCCGCCCATCGGTGGCACGGTCATCGCCGCCGCACCGCAGTTCTTCGGCTTGACGCTGCCGCCTGGCTCGCGCATCTCGCCGACGGGTCAGAACCTCATCGGCGGCCGGCCCGCGCCCAACGTCGGCACGATCTATCAGTTTGAGACTTCGGCCAACTCAAGATACAACGCATTGCAACTCCAACTGCACAGTCGGCTGCGCAGGCGTCTGCATTTGCAAGCCGCTTACACCTACTCGAAAGCGACCGACGATGTATCGGACGTGTTCGATCTCGCGGGCGCGGCGGCCTTGCCGCAAGACAGCTTCAACTTGGCAGCCGAGCGCGGGCCAGCTAATTTCGACGTGCGCCACCGCTTCGCTTACAACTTCATACTCGATCTGCCGTCGCTGGGCCGGCGCGGTGAACTTGTGCATTCGATCTTGGGCGGTTGGCAGTTGGCGAGTCTCGGCAGTTTCCAGACGGGTCAGCCCTTCACGGTCAACTCGATCTTCGACGTGAACCTCGACGGCAATCTGACTGATCGCTTGAACACGACGAACGGCATCGTGGTCACGAGCAATCGCAGTCAGCCTCTGCGGCTGACAGTTGATCCGCAGACGTTGCTCGCGCCCATCGGACAGAATGGTCAAGTCGGGCGCAACAGTTTCCGCGCCGGCAACGTGCTCGATCTGAACGCGGCGCTCAGCCGAACCTTCAAACTGGGCGAGCAGACGGGCCTGAACTTCCGCATGGAGGTCTTCAACTTCATCAACCGCGCCAACTACGGCATCCCCGTCCGTCTGCTTGAAGCGCCCGGCTTCGGCACAGCGACCAACACTGTCACGTCCGCGCGTCGCATCCAGTTCTCTTTGAAGTTGTCGTTCTGAAAAGAAATAACCACGAAAAGACATGAAGCAACACGAAGAAGATCAGAAAGCTGATCCTCATTTCGTGCCGCTTCATGTCTTTTCGTGGTTAAACTTCTATTGCTTTACGAGCCGTTGGTTAATTTCTCGACTGCGCTTGTGCCCCGCTGATTTTAGTGACGACGAGTGGGCGCGCGGCCAACTCGCGGCGATAGAAGACGCGCGGGCGTTGCAGGCTGCGATTGTTCGGATCGGCGATCTTCTGTTCGCCGTCCACTACTGCGAGTTCGCTGCCCAAGCCGCGCGCGGCACGCATCTTCTCAAGCTGCATCTGCGGCACGCGCGCCGTCGCGTAGTCGAGCCACTCGCCCATGACCACTTGGCCATCGTGCGGGCTATCGTCTGCCGCGCCTTGACTGAGGCCCTGCACGACGAGCGCGTAAGTCAAAAGCCCGTGACCGAGTTGCGCCACCTCCTGCGCCGCTTGATAGCCTTGCGCGGCGGTCAGGATGAACATGCCCTTCTCGTAAGCAAGTTGCGCGAGGCCCTTAGAGTTCATCGGCCCCAGCCGCTTGTCTTCTGATTCGAGTGCCTGCCCGGAGTTGCAGGCATCAACCACCAACACGACCTGCGCTGCGTCAATCCCGTCGAGCGCCGCTTCGAGTTCACGATCTGAGAGACAATGCTCCAGCATGCGATTCAAGCTCTCTTGATCAATTGACGTGCGCTCGCCGTTGTAGCCGAGGTCGTGGACGATCAAGTAGAAACGCGGCGGCACGGCCAAACCGTGACCGGCGTAGAAGAAGATGACCGTATCTTCGGGCTGCGCGGGTTTGAGTTTGGCGAGCGTGGCGGGCGCGTCTGCCGGCAAGGGCGACTGGTCGCCAGCGAGCCGCTTGATCGCGAGCAGCATGTTGGCTTTGGTCGAATCTTTGTTTGTGAGGCCGACGACTTCGATGTCGGCGAAAGAGTCAATGCGCGCTTGTGCGCGGCGTACCTCTTCGCCGAACGTGTTTGCGTCGGCGACGGCGTAGCGCAGATTGAAGCGCGGGTTGGCGTACTGGTTGATGCCGAAGGTCACAATGTAGGCCGTGCCCTGTCGCTTCAAACTCGCGGCGCCAGTCAAGATCAATTCGGCGTTCGCGCTCTTCACGTTGTCGTGATTGAATGCGTAAGCCATCAACTCGTTCTCGCCCGCGACAACGGGCACGGTCGTCTCGATGACGCTCCGGCCGCTTTTATCTTTAACCACGTCGCCGCGCCACAGCTTCACGAGCGAGCCGTTGCGGAACAGGCGCAGGTCTTGCGCGCCGCTCCCTTCCGTGTGTTTCTGATCGGGCGGTGCTTCCGCGACTTCGATCCGCAAGTTGACCTCGCGCGTCGTGACGTTGCCGCTTAAATCTCTACCGCTTGCGAGTTCCAGAGAGACTTGCGGTTGTCGCCTGTCACGCAAAGTGATCTCCTGTGGCGCACGCGGGCGCTTGTCCGCGAAGATGTCTGCCAAGAGACCCGGATAGTAGAACTCATTGAAGTAGGCTTCGACGGGGCGGACGTTGAACGTCTGGCGCTCGAAGCGCCAGAGGATTTGATTCCAAGCTTCGGGCGCGCCGTCGAATAGCCCGTCGGGCGAGACGACGAGCCAGTTGTTGCTCTCGTTGAACGAGATGAGCGTAGCGATTAGTTCACCCGTCGTCGCAGACCAGAGGCGCGTGCTACCGTCTTCGCTCGCGGACGTGAGCCATTCTCCGTTCGGGCTGAAGGCAAGACCGTTGACCGCGTCCGTGTGGCCGCTCAGAGTTTGCGCGTTCGTCGCGTTGGTCAAATCCCAGAAGCCGAGCCGGCCGCGCAGATCGCCTGCGACGAAGCGCTTGCCATCGGGACTGAAAGCAACGGATGAGAAACCGTCCGCGCCCGCAAACGTTTGCAACTCGCGCCCGCTCGCCGCATCCCAAAACTTGACCGACTTGTCTGCGCTCGCAGACGCAAGCACCTGTCCATCAGGACTGAAGGCGACCGCGAAGACTATGCCGTTATGCCCTGTGAGTGTGCGCGCTTCGCTGCCCGTCGTCGCATCCCAAACTTTGATCGTCTTATCTGCGCTCGCAGAGGCGAGCCAGCGACCATCTGGAGAGAAAGCGACCGATTGCACTTCGGCGGTGTGGCCCGCAAAGGTGCGCACCTCTTTGCCCGTGTCCACGTCCCACAGCTTGATCGTATGATCGTTGCTCGCGGAAGCGAGTTGGCCGAGCGGATTGAAGGCGAGTGCGTTGACGCTCTCGGTGTGGCCGTCGAGCCGGCGCAGTTCGCGCCCCGTGAAGACATCATAGAGTTTGATCGCGCCGCTCAAGCCCCCGGCCGCGAGCACTTTTGAATCAGGACTGAAGGCGAGCGTGGTGATAAAACCGATCTGCGCTTCGGTGCTCTGCACTTCGCGCCCGGTCGCCGTCTCCCAAAGTCTGATTGTGTTGTCCTTGCTGCCTGAGGCGAACCACTTCTTATCGTCGCTGAACGCCGTCGCATAGACGCCGCTTGAGTGCGTCGCCAACACACGCGCACTTATCGCGCCCGTGCGGCCGATGTCGCGCAAGAGCACGTTCTTGTCGCCGCTGCTTGATGCGATGGTACGCGCGTCCGCGCTGAACGCGGCGGCGATCTGCGTCTCGATGCTGTCGGCTTCCGTGATCGCCTGCGTCTCGCGGCCCGACTCCGCATCCCAAACTTTCACCGTGCGATGATCTTCACTCGCCGAGAGCAGCGTGCGCCCGTCCGCGTTGAACGCGACGGCGAGTATGCTGCTCGCATGCCCCGTGAGGGCGCGCAACTCTTTGCCTTTGCTTACATCCCAAAGCTTGATCGACTTATCGTTGCCGCCCGACGCGAGCCGCTTGCCGTCGTGGCTGAAAGCGAGCGCGCGCACGCGATCCGTATGCCCTGTGAGGGCACGCACAAGTTGGCCCGTTGTCACGTCCCAAAGCCTGACGCTCGTGTCGCGCCCGCCCGAAGCAAGCAGCTTACCGTCGGGGCTGAAAGCGAGACAGAGCACAGTGCCCGTGTGGCCCGTCAGCGTCTTTGCCGCTTGCCCGCTCGTTGTGTCGTAGAGCAACACCGCGCCGTCTGCGTTGGCTGCGGCGAGCAGATGCGCGTCGGGACTGAAGGCGACGGCATTGACGACAGCGCCGCCCGTGAGACTCTTCAACTCGCGCCCCGTTGCGACATCCCAAACTTTGATCGTGCCGTCAATCGAAGCCGACGCGAGCATGTTACCGTCCGCGCTGAAAGCGACGGCCTTGATCCAAGCCGTGTGCCCGACGAGTTTGCGCAATTCGCGCCCGGTCGCCGTCTCCCACAAGCGGACGGTTGCGTCCTTGCTGCTCGATGCGAACAGATGTCCGTCGGGGCTGAAGGCGAGGCCGTCCACGCGCAAGGCGTGACCTGTCTGCATGACGAGTTCGGGGCGCGCTTCCTTGCCCGACGCGGCGGCCGGCTCGCTGCCCTCAGGTGTCGGCGCAGGCGTCGCGCCGAGCTTGAGACCGCGTTCGCCTTGCCCGATCTTCGGCGGCTGCGTCTGCGCTGACTGGTTCCAAGCCAGCGCGAAAAGCAGCAGACAGCAGAGCGTGAACGGGATGGCAAGGCGCGCGATAGGAAAACTTTTACGTTTGCTCTGTTTCGGCAGTGGGGGATGCTTCATATATTTGTTCATGGTGGTTAATTACGGACAACAGACAAGCGTTGGCTTTAGCATAACGGCGTGACTCGGTCGGGCGACGGCCGCGCACGAGATGAGAGACGCAACAGACTCGACGCGCGCCGGCCGATACTGAAGCGCAGGTGTGATGGGAAGCTAGGGCAAATCAAGCGAGGTGTCAAGATGGGTTGGGCAGAAAAAATAAAGCCGGACGGGGCCGCGCCCCGTCCGGCTTTGCTCAAGCTAGGCGTATGACGATGAGCTTTCAGGTCGTCATGCGCTGCGTTTGTCTGTGAGCGCGCTTAAGAATTGTTCGTAACGCCGTTCGTCGTGTTCGCTCATGCGCGTGATGCGCGCGCCGACGAGATAACAAGCGCGTCCTGTTTCGTCAACCAACGATTCTGAGCGGACAGTCTCAGCGTGTACGACGATGATGCCGCCCGGCAGACACAGGACGATGCGCAACGGATAACCGGGCACGTCAATGCGCTCGTTGCCCAGACTCAGCCAAGGGAGCACGAGCGACAAACCAGACTCGCTCACGTCGCGTGTGCGCCCAAGGATCGGCTGCGGATAGTGTTCCGCCTCCGGGTCAATGCGCTCATTCGGCATCGAGACGCCGACCGGCAGACGTGCTTCACAGACAACTTGATAACGCCTCGCTCTCAGTTGCCCACCGAACAGACTGGCGAGCCGCTCCTCAAGCGTGTGCAGAACTTGGGCCATGATCTATCTTCCTCTTTTCCGGCAAGTGTGCGTTGCGAGGCAAGGCGAGCCAGAGTTTATGCGGTCAAACGCGTGGCTTGACCTATTACTAGATAAACAAAAAAGGTGCGATTAAGTCAATGGGAAAACAGTGGACAGTGGTCGGTGGTCAGTGATCAGTAAAAACCTTTTCTTTAACTGATCACTGACCACCGACCACTGTCCACTGCTCTTCATTCCGTCTCAGCCTGGCGTCCGCCGCCTGCGTCTTTGATCCAGACGGTCTTGATGTTGACGAACTCGCGTATGCCGAAGGCGCTTAGCTCGCGCCCGTAACCGGAGTGTTTGACGCCGCCGAAGGGCAGACGCGGATCGGAGGCGACCATGCCGTTGATGAAGACCGAGCCGGCTTCGAGTTCATCAGCGAAGCGTGTGCGCTCATGCTCGTCGTTCGTCCACGCGCTCGCGCCGAGACCGAAGTTTGTGTCGTTGGCCAGTCGAATCGCTTCGTCCAGATGCTCGACGCGAAAGAGCAGTGCGACGGGCCCGAACAACTCTTCGCGGTAAGCGGGCGCATCCTTTGGAATGGCTGCAAGGACAGTTGGCGCATAATAGTTACCGCGCCGCTCAAGCCGCGCGCCGCCCGTAAGGAGACGTGCGCCGGCCGCGATAGACTGCTGCACTTGTTCATCCAAGTCTGCGAGGATTTGCGGCGTGGCGAGCGGCCCCACGTCTGTTGACTCGTTGAGCGGGTCGCCAACTTTGAGCGCCTGCATGCCCGCGACAAAGCGGCGCGTGAACTCTTCGTAGATCGCGGCGGCGACGATGAACCGCTTCGCCGCGATGCACGATTGCCCATTGTTGATGGTGCGCGCTTTGACGGCCGTTGAGACGGCCGCTTCAAGGTCTGCGCTCGGCATGACGATGAAGGGATCGCTGCCGCCAAGTTCGAGCACGCTCTTTTTGAGCTTGCGGCCGGCGCGAGCGGCCACGTCACGGCCCGCAGGCTCGCTGCCCGTGAGCGTGACGGCCGCGACTCGTTCGTCTTCGAGCACGCGCGCGACTGCGTCCGACTTGATCAGTAAAGTCTGAAACGCGCCTTCAGGAAAACCCGCGCGCCGAAAGAGGTCTTCAATCGCCAACGCGCACTGCGGCACGTTCGAGGCGTGTTTGAGTAAGCCAACGTTGCCGGCCATCAGCGCGGGCGCGGCGAAGCGAAAGACTTGCCAGAAAGGAAAATTCCAAGGCATGACGGCGAGCACAGGGCCGAGCGGTTGATAGCGGACGAAGCTGCGCGGCGCGTTCGTTGCGACTGGCTCATCGGCGAGATGTTGCGCGCCCGTCTCCGCGTAATAGCGACAGACCCAAGCGCACTTCGCCGCCTCTTCGCCCGCCGACTTGATCGGCTTCCCCATCTCAATGGTCATCAGATGCGCGAAGTTGTCCTGTTCATCTTCAAGTATCCCCGCCGCAAGCAGCAGCCAACCGGCGCGCTCGGCAAAGCTCGTGCGCCGGTACGCACGGAAACTTTCAGCCGCGCGTTGCAGCCGCGCATCGAGTTCCGCTTCCGCGAGCGGCGCAAACTCTTTCAGCGTCTCGCCCGTCGCCGGATTGATCGTCGCAATCGCCATCGCGTCCCTTCCCTTCACTCCTTGTCGGTCAACAAAACTATCTTGCCATATGCGCCGGATTGCATGACGGCTTCGTGCGCGGCGGCCGCCTCGGCGAGCGGCAGTTCGCGCCCGACGACGGGGCGCAGCGTGTTGTTCTCAAGTCCGGCGACGAGCGCGGCGTGGATGCGGCGCAGGTCAGCTTCGGTCGCGTTGAAGAGGGTCATGCCGCGAATGTCTGCATCGCGCCCCATTGTCAAGCGTGGATCGATCTCGACCGTGCCGCGACTGCCCACGACCACAACACGCCCGTGCACAGCCAACACGCCGAGGTCTCTGTTCAAGTTCACGTTCGCCAGCATCTCTATGATGACATCAACGCCGCGCCCTTCCGTGAGCGTCAGCAACTGCTCCAAGTAATCCGCGCTGCGATGGTCGAGCACATGCTGCGCGCCCTGTTCTGCGACGAGCTTGCGCCCTTCCTCCGTCCCGCCCGTGCCGACGACAGTCATCCCGGCCGCACGCGCCAACTGCACCGCCGCCGTGCCCACACCGCCGCTCGCGCCGTGAATTAACACCGTCTCGCTCGGTCGAGCTTGCGCGCGATCAAAGAGCGCACGATAAGCCGTCGCGTAAGGCACGCCCAACGCCGCGCCTTGTTGAAAACTGATCGCGTCCGGCAATGGGTGTACCTGCATCTCTTGGCACAAGGCGCGTTCGGCGTATGTACCCGTGAGCGAGCCGGCGAGATAGACACGGTCGCCCGCGCGCACGCGCTTCACGTCTGCGCCGCACGCTTCGACTAGCCCAGCGCCGTCCGCGCCCGGCGTGTAAGGCAACTCAGGTTTGCGCGGGTACATGCCCGCACGCATGTATGCCTCCACCGGATTCACGCCGACCGCCACCACGCGCACCACAACTTGATGCGCACCCGGTTTCGGTGCTTCAACTTCTTCGAGGCGCAACACCTCAGGCCCGCCGAACTCATGCACACGAATCGCTTTCATCGTTCGTCTCGCTGATCAAATTGAAAATGTTGGAGCGTTGATGGCCCACATCTTAGTGCAGTTGGCACGCGCATGCCAGCAAAGAAACGCTCTCGCATCTCAGATATGAATTTCACATCTGTCTGACATCACAGTTGACTTTCGTTGCGCACACCCTTATTTCTTCAAGCCACACATGCAGCAACTCTTCCTACGCGGTCTGATCTTGTTCGCCTCCGCTTTTGCGGCCGGCATGATCAATTCCATCGCGGGCGGCGGCACGCTCTTGACCTTCCCCGCACTCATCGCCGCCGGTCTCGACGCGAAAATGGCCAATGCGACCAGCACTGTCGCGCTCTGGCCCGGACTGCTCGGCGGTCTCTACGGCTTTCGCCGCGAGATGGAAGAGAACAAACCTTTGTTGTTGCGGCTCGGCTTGACGAGCGTGGCGGGCGGCGCGCTCGGCGCGTGGTTATTGATCGCCACGCCCGCACCCACGTTTGCGCGTCTCGTGCCGTTCCTCATACTGTTCGCCACAATCCTCTTCATGGTGCAAGAACCGATCACGCGCATGCTGCGCCTGCAAACGTCACCCGCACAGGGCCGGCGCAGTTGGTGGACGGGCGCGATCATCTTTCAGTTCTGCTCCGCGATCTACGGCGGTTACTTCGGCGCAGGTAACGGCATACTAATGCTCGCCGCCATGGGTCTGCTCGGCATCACAGACATACACCGCGCCAACGGCTTGAAGAACTATCTGGGGATGTGTCTCAACAGCGTCGCCGTGATCGGTTTCGCTTGGGCGGGTCTGGTCAGATGGCCTGTGGCGTTGTTGATGGCTGTGGGTGCGATTGCCGGTGGTTACTACGGCGCGAGCGCAGCCCGCCGACTGGGTCGCACCATCATCCGCCGCGTCGTCATTCTCATCGGCTTCATCATCGCCGGCATCATGCTCTGGCGCGTCTGGCAATAACAACTCAAACCGGCCGGATACTGATGATGACAGACTTTGAGGCGGGCGTGTTGCTCCGTTCGGCCACGTGATTTATTGGAACGAGTGCGTTGGCTTCCGGGAAGTAGGTGGCGGCAGAACGACGTGGGATCGAATAAGGCACGACGACAAAGCGTCGTGCGATACGTTCTTCGCCGTCGAAGTGGCTTACGAGATCAACAACCTGCTGTGCTTTCAGTCCTGCCTCTTTCATATCTTCCGGGTTGAGCAGGACGACGCGCCGTTCATTGAAAACGCCGCGATAGCGATCATCGAGACCGTAGATCGTCGTGTTGAATTGATCGTGGCTGCGCATCGTGAGCATTAGAAACTGTCCGGGCGCGAGTTCGTGACGCGGCAACTGATGGATTGTGAATTGCGCCTTGCCCGAAGCCGTTTTGAACACCCGCTCGCGCGCCGCGTTCGGCAGATAGAAGCCGCCCGGCGCGCGTACACGCCGGTTGTAATCCTGAAAGCCGGGCACGACACGTTCGATAGCAGCGCGTATGCGGTCGTAATCGGCGCCGAGCGACAACCAATCAACGCTGCTTCGTGCGCCGAGCGTTGCGGTCGCTAACCGCGCGACGATCAGCGGCTCGCTCAACAGATGTTCGGACGCTGGCGCGAGTCGGCCGCGCGAAGCCTGCACGACACCCATCGAATTCTCGCAACTGACGAACTGCTCGCCCGTCGCTTGCACGTCCGCTTCGGTGCGCCCCAAGCACGGCAGGATCAAAGCCTGCTCGCCCGTGATCAAATGCGCGCGATTGAGTTTCGTTGAGACGTGTGCGGTCAGACGACAACGACGCAGCGCTGCGGCCGTGTATTCCGTATCCGGCGTCGCCGATAGAAAGTTGCCGCCGAGTGCGAAGAAGACTTGCGCCTTGCCCTCGTGCATCGCCTTGATCGCGTTGACCGTGTCGTAGCCGTGCGCACGTGGCGGCATGAAATTGAACTCGCGTGCGAGGCTGTCGAGAAACGCTGCGGTCGGTCGCTCCCAGATGCCCATGGTGCGGTCGCCCTGCACGTTCGAGTGCCCGCGCACGGGGCACACGCCCGCGCCCGCGCGGCCGATGTTCCCGCGCAGCAACAGTAGGTTGACGATCTCTTGTATGTTTGCGACCGCGTTCTTGTGTTGCGTCAGCCCCATCGCCCAGCAGACGATGACGCGCTCCGCCTTGACATAAATATCCGCCGCCGCTTTCAACTCCGCGCGCGCCACGCCGCACGCTTCGACAATCTCAACCCAATCGACAGACTCAAGCGCCGCGACGTATTCATCAAAGCCGACCGTGTGCGCTTTGATGAACTCTTGATCGAGCACCGTGCCCGGTCGCGCGGCTTCTGCGGCCAACACCTCTTTGCAGATGCCCTGCAAGAGCGCGACATCGCCGTTGACCCGAACTTGCAGGAATAGATCGGCGAGCCGCGTACCTGAGCCGAGCAGGTGCAAGACATCTTGCGGATGTTTGAAGGCGTGCAACCCCGTCTCTGGCAACGGGTTGATGTGGACGATCTTCGCGCCGCGCTGCTTCGCCTGTTCGAGCGTCGAGAGCATGCGCGGATGATTCGTGCCGGGATTCTGACCGATGATGAAGATCGCGTCAGCCTGTGCGAAGTCTGCGAGTGTGACCGTGCCTTTGCCGACGCCGATGGTTTCGGTCAAGGCTGTGCCCGATGATTCGTGGCACATGTTCGAGCAGTCGGGCAGATTGTTCGTGCCGAACTGCCGGACGAAGAGTTGATAGAGAAACGCCGCCTCGTTGCTCGTCCGGCCCGAGGTGTAGAAGATCGCTTCGTCTGGCAACGCGAGCGCGTTTAGCTCGTCAGCGATCAACTTGAATGCCTCGTCCCAACTGACAGGTTCGTAGTTGTCGCTTCCCTTTCGACGCAGCGACGGGTGCGTGAGTCTGCCCTGTTGATTGAGCCAGAGGTCTGTCTGTTCAGTTAGCTTCGTCACGCTCCACAAGCGAAAGAACTCCGGCGTGACGCGCTTCGTCGTCGCTTCATCGGCGACGTGCTTTGCGCCGTTCTCGCAGAACTCTATGTGCGCGCGTTCGGCGTCCGGCTCAGGCCAAGCGCAGCCGGGACAGTCGAAGCCGTCCGGCTGATTGACGCGCGCAAGCGTGCGCAGACTGCGTAATGCGCCCATCTCGCCGAAGGCGTACTTCATCGTCGAGATAATCGCGGGCACGCCGCCCGCGATCTTGTCCACTCCAGTCATACGCAAGCCCGTCAACGCTACAGGCGGCTGCGCACCTGAAACGCTCTGCGAGGTTTGAGATTCGTCGTTCGCGTCCGCTTCGCGGTGTCGCCCGTCAGGGTCGTAATGGCTCGGCTGCTCTGCGGTCGCGTGTTCAAAGGCCGCCTGTTGCGCGTCTGTGTCCGGCGCTTGCGCTTGCTCTTTTGTGGCCATTGTTCGTCAATTTACTGCAAACGGGCCGGCCAATCCAACTGGAAAAATCTTCTGTTGCACCCTTGAAACAGTATTCCATTCTTGCATGAAACATGTTATAGTGCCGGCCCGACAGACCAAACACCGGATGGTGTGGGTGCAAATAGAGGCGCACCGGACGGGGCGCGAAACTCAGAGGAGAATGAGAAGGAGAGAGCGATGAGCACAAATGCGACGAGACCGAGAGTGAATCCGCTGAGCCGCAGGCCGCGCCAGCAGCGTCTGGTGCTGGCGGTGCGTGGCGGCGCGGGCGTGGGCAAGAGTTATTTCGTGCGTTCGATGGCGGAGGCCGGCATCGGTCGGCTTTGCATCTTCGACGTGGAGCGCAAGTCGCGCCTGTTGAAAGGCAACAGCACGATCTTCGACGGCCTTGAGATCGAGCACCCGGACGAAGTGCCGGAGTTTATTGACTGGGCTTTGTCGGGTGAAGGGCGCGAGCAGAACTACGGCTGCTACGCTTTGGATTCGTGGGCCGGTTATTTCAGCGCCAAGCACTCGGAGATGCTTACGGCGGTGCGCGAGCGCACGGGCGACCCGCTCGCGCAACCTTCGGCGGAAGAACTCGCCGCCGATCAAATGATCTTGCAGGGCGTCCTGCGGCGCTTGTGCATCGAGAGCGGCAAGTCGGTCGTGATCGTGGATCAGATTCCGGCGAAGGGCAAAGAGGCGAAAGAGGATAACGAGGTCGGGCGCGTGTTGCCGATGACGGCGAGCGGGCTTGAGTATTTCGTGGACATCATGGTCGAGGTCTCTTTGCAGGAGCGCGCGGGCGAGATCGTGCGCGTCTTTCAAGTGGTCAAGTCGAACAGCGAAGCGTTCGAGGTCGGCTTCGAGTTGACGGGCGAAATCACGTTCAAAGATTTCCTCGAACACATGACGCGCGCCACCGGCGACGAGTTGCCGTTGGCAGCGCCGCGCCCGTCGGCTGTGCCGGAGACGCTCGAAGAGAAGCCAACGCCACTCTCGCTTGTGCCGCCGCCGTTGACGATTCAAGAGCTGATCGCGAAAGCGGAGCAGCACGGCTTTAAGGTCGCAGACATCGTGACCGGCGCGAAGGTCTATCACAATCAGCCGAACATACACCGCTTGACGCCTGAACAGATCGCTGACCTAGACCGGCGCATCACCGCGCGCATCGAGCGCACAAAGGCGGCACAAGCAAGCGATAACAAACAACCGACGAGCAACAACGAGCAGACACCCCGCGCACAAGCCGCACGCAACATCAAGCGCGCCTAGTGCGAAACTGACAGACAAACAACGTGCGCAGCGATATGGACGCTCGCGCGGTTAACAACAAAGAAGAGAGGGCGCATGTTGATTGTCATGCGCCCTCTCTTTTTAGCGGCTGCGCGCCGGTCGGCAAAGCACGAATGGCGACGCGCGCGCGTTGGATTGTTATCTTCTTTGTTCGTGCGCGCTACAGCTTCTTGCGCGTTGCATTAGGCTTCATGACCATGGGGTTCTGCGTCACGGCTTCGACGTTGACGAAGAAGCGGAAGGTGCCGCCAGCTTCGACGCCAAGCAGGAAGCGCACATCAATCGCCATGCCCTGTCCGAGCGGGCTGGGCAGCGTGACCTCGCCGCTCGAATTTAAGCCGCCCGCATTCGGCTGACTCGGCGGCGTGTTCACCACCGTGCCGCGCAAGGTCACCATCGTCGTGTTGTCGCTGAGCGTGACCTGTGTGTCGCCAGAGTTAAGCCAGCGTATGTCGGCTTGGCCCGTGCTCGGCGTGTTGAGTGTGGTCACATCTACGACGCGGAAGCGCAAGCGTGTGATGGTCTCCTGTGTGTTGTTGACGAAGTGGCGGCGCAACTCAAGCGTGCCGAACTTCGAGGTCTGATCGTTGCAAGCCCCGTCCGCGTTTGAAACGTCGTCGCATTGTGCGCGCGTCAGGCGCACACGATTGGGCGGCAGCGCAGAGTTCTGGAAGCGATCAATGAGGCTCGCCTTGATCTGTGCGTTGCGCTGTGTGGGGCTAACGCCATTGGTGAACGAGTTGTTCACGTTGCAGCCGCAGTTTTCCGGCCCCGGCGCGCCCAATTGCGACTGCACAGTGCCGTACATGCCGCCATTGGTCGAGACGAAGAGGAAGTCTTGCGCGTTGTCGTTCGTATCTTGCGGCAGACCTGTACGCAGATTACGAACAAACGCATACTCACCGTCCACAGTGCCCGGCGAAGTCAGCCCCGCGCCCTCGCGGAACAGATCAGCGACCGGGCCGCTGAAGCCTGCAAAGCCGGCCGCGTCGAGCCTGTTCACCAGCGTCAGTTGATTTAAGGCACTCGTCTTGAAGAGCGCGACGCCCGCGTTGTCGGCGATGTCGGTTGCATAGTTGTCGTCGGCGGCAGCATAGCCGGGCAGACTGTAGCCGCCCGGATTGCCGCCGTTGTTGTTGACGACCAAGTAGTGACCGCCCACCGGAATGACTGTGCCGTTCGGGATGATCACGAGCGGCGTTATGCCGACGCCGGACGAGTCGAGCGCCATGAGCCGCCAACCGGCCGTGCCGTCGCTAACCGCCACTGTCAAAGGCGCATCCGTCGTGTTGTACAACTCGATGTACTCGTCGAGCGGGCCATCGAGCGGGCCTGCGCCGTCCGGGTCTGGGCCGCGGAAGCGGAACTCGCTAATGATCATGTCGCCCGCATTGACCGGATCGGTGATCGTGCCGACGCCTTGAGCATCAGCAATCGTCGCATTGCTTGACGGATTGCTCAGGTTGACGAAGAAGGTTTCGGGCGGGACTTCCTGCACGTTGTCGGCGTTGACGAAGACGTTGACTTGGATGCTCGTGTCGCCCGAATTGAAAGTTAACGGCGTATTCGCGATGGCGATATAGTCGGCGGGCGCTGTCGCCGTGTTATCGGCCGTCTCTAGGTTAAAGGTGACGGGCGCTTCGGCCGGGTTCGACAGCGTGATGGTGAACGCAGCCTGCGACGTGCCACTGATTGGCTCGGCGACGAACGCATCGTTGATGCTGATCGTCGGCTTCGACTCATCATCTGTGATGGTCAATACAGCCGCTAACGGATTGATGGTCGGCGCGCTGGTGGGCCGACGATGATTCACCGTCGTCGTGCTCAGGCTGAGATTGACCGTCTCGTCCTCTTCATAGAGGTTATTGTCGAGGATGGGAATGTCAATCGTCTGCTGCCCCGTCTGCCCGTCGTTGTAGGTAACTGTGTAGCCGTTGACGGCCGTATAGTCTTCGCCCGCTTGCGCCGTGCCGTCGCTCGTGTCGAAGGTCGCAGTGATCATGCCGTCGCTACCGCCGACGCGGTTGACGGTGATCTGCGCCATGACGCTGCCCGGCCCTTCTGTGACCGTGTAGTTCGTCATCGTAAACTCGATCTGGCCGGCCGTACCGGCTGTCGTCGAGAAGCACTGCGAGAACTCGCTGGTGTTGCCGCTCGCGTCGGTCGCCGTCGCGGTGATGACATCGCCGGAGTCGAGCGTGGTCGGGTTGAAGGTAAAGCTCACGTCGCCGTTGCCGTCGGTCGGATCGGTCGTCAAAGAGCCGAGGTAAGTCTGCCCTTCGCCGTTGCCCGACGTGTCGCATGAAGCGTTGGCATAGAAATCAATCGTGAACGCTTGGCCCGGCGTCGAGTTAAGCGTGCCGGTGATCGTGTTTGTGCTCGTGGCGGTCGCCGACGTGATGACCGGGAAGTTTTGCAGTTGGTTCGCGCCGGTGTCTGTATCTTGATCATCGTTCGGCGTGACGCCGACGCTGCCGAGATCGATCCCCAATCCGCCGTTGTCGTGGATCGAGTTGCCGCGAATGGTGTTGTTGACAGGATCGCCAGCCTGAGCCGGTTGCTGATTCTTCTTTACATGCCCAAGCATGGCGGCACTGTTGACGCTCACGCCGACACCGGCATTATGGGCGATGATGTTGGCGAGATTGCTACTCGTCCCGCCGATATAGTTGTTCTGTGTGTCGCCGCCGAGGTGTATGCCGTCGCCGGAGTTGGCTAGGTCGAGCGTGCCTGTGCGGTCTGTGCCGATGAAGTTGCCACCGACACCGTTGCTGCCAACGCCGCCGCTCGTGCCGCTGCTGATCTCAATCCCGTCCGCGCCGTTGCCGGCGATGACGTTGCCCGCAGTGGCGACCGGCGTGCCGGCCAACGCGGAATTACCGACGATGTTGTTCGACCCATCATAGATGTCTATGCCTGCGCCGCCATTGCCCGTCGGCAAGCTGTTGAAGGTAATCTGCGTGCCGGTCACGTCCGTGCCGATCAAGTTGCCCTGCACCAAGTTTCCGTTCGCGCTTGTGCCCATGATCTCAACGCCATCGCCGGTGTTGGCCGAGATGAGGTTGCGTTCGTCGGGCGTCGTGCAGCCGATCCCGTTATTGGCAGAGTTTTCGATCTGCACGCCGATACCGTTGCCGAGAATAAAGTTGCCCATGACGGAATTACTGCCGCCCGTGGCCAGATGGATGCCGGCAAGATTGAAGCGATCAATCGCCAAGCCGCGCACCACACTGCTGCCGCCGATGATGTCTAGGCCCGTGCCGTTCGTCGCGATGTTCTCGCCTTTAAGCTCAACGAGTAGATTCGCGTTGTCGCCGTTGGGATCAGTATTGACGGTCGCATTCGGTTGGCTGTAACCGTCAATCGTGACCGGCTGTGTGATCTGCGGCAGATTGGCCGGCGGACTGATCGTGCAGACGTGCGACGTGGCATTGCAGCCGGCGTCATTTGCCGGGATATCGAAGTTGATCGTGCTTGCGTCGCTGTTCGCGTTCGCGGCATTGATCGCCTCGCGCAGAGAGCAGTGGCTCGGCAAGCAGAAGCCGTTGTCCACGTTGTCCGTCGTGTTGACCGTGAGCGTCGTAGGCGGGGCGTCGTCGTTCGTGATCGTGCCCGTGCCATCTGGATCGCTGATGGTCGCGCCGCTCGCGTTTGAGAGGTGGACGGTGAAGGTCTCGTTCCCCTCGTAGGTCGTGTCGCCGTTGACCTGCACGGTGACCTGCATGGTCGTATCGGCCGCCGCAAAGCTGAGCGTGCCGGATTTGGTTTGATAATCGTTGTCGGCTGTGGTCGCCGTGCCGTCAACGGTCGTGAAGTCAACACTGGCTGCGCCCGCGCCCGTCTTGGTGACGGTGAAGACGTAGGCGGTTGTGCCGCTGTCGCCTTCCATGTGTGTCACATCGTCAATCGTGAACGTCGGTGCGTTAATTGTGATCGGCGCGTTGGCGTTCTGATTGTCAACCGTCGCCGTCGCGTTGGCGTTGCTGGCGTTCGTTGAAGTGAACGTCGAACTGGCTGCGCCCGCAGTCAGCGTCCCGCTCGTCGGGTTCATCGTGCCGTTCGTGGCGCTGAAGCTGATCGGCATATCGGGCGGCGCTGATGACGGCACAACGTTATCGGAGTTGTGCGTCATGTCGGCGGCGACGTTTGACGTGCCGCCGGGCGCGATTGAATTAGGCGTAGCGGAAGCGGCAAGGACGAACCAAGGATTGAAGTCTGCGCCCGTGCCTGTACTTGCGCCGCAGCCCACGCCTCCGGGGCCGGCGTTGCAGCCCCACCAGTTGTTCTCCATGTCGGAGGTGTTGTTCTGTGGATTATCAATCGCGGTCGTCGTGGCGACGATGCGATTGAAGTGCGCGGTCAAGTGCGGGAAGAAAGCGTCCGGCGGATTGTTCGGATCGTCGAGCAGTTGGAGGGCCGTGGTTGCGCCGGTGATGGTGTTGCCGGTGAGCGTCGCCGTCGAATCTGATTGGGTGCCGTTAGCCGGATCGTTGACCGAGACGGCGGCGACGGCGACATTCGATGTGCCGCTGAAGGTGTTGTTGGTGATGTTTAGGTTGCCTTCGCTGTTGTTAATGCCGAAGTAGCGATTGGCGTTGAGCGTGTTGCCGCTAATGGTGGACGTAGCGCCGGGTTCAGCGACGTAGTTAATGCCGTAGTCGTTGTTCGAGATCGTGTTGTTCATCACCTGCGTGCCGTTGGCGGGCGCGGTGAGCGAGATGCCGACGGCGGCGGCTTGATTGAACGTGTCGGGGCCGCAGTTGACCGCATCGCTGCACTGCGCGTTGGTGATCTGGTTGCCACTAATATTGGCGCTCGCGCCAAGAGAGACGAGGATCACGGACTGGAAGAAAGACGGCGACGACGAGCCGGTCAGCGTGTTGTTTGTGATCGTGCCGGTCGAGCCGGTGTTATCCACGACGACAGCGCGCGCTTGGAAGTTCGTAATCACAACGTTATTGACCGTGAGCGTGCCCGTCTCGTTGAGCGGCGAGACACTTGAGCCGACATCAACGGCGGTGCCGCGTGAGCATCTCGTAGGCGTCGGCGGATTGTTCTCGACGATGTTCAAGACAGACGAGTCGTGCAGGTTGAGCGTTGCGCCGCCGCGCACATAGACGCCGTAGAAGCGCGACAACAGACCATTCGCGCAGCCGCCTAGCGTGAGCGGCCCCTTGATGGTGACGCCGGAGACTTCGACGTTCGCGCCGTTGTTAATTTCAAAGACGATCTTGAAGTTGCTAAAGCGCGGCGCGAGCGCGCCAGTCGGGTTGACGTTGACCGAGGCTGCGCCAGCGCCGACGAGATGCAGACTCTTACCGACAACAGGCTGCTCGTTATAATTGCCGGCGGCGACGTTGACCGTGCCGCCAGCCGCGACGCCGTCAATGCCGCCTTGAATTGTCGGGAAGGCATCGAAGCCGATGGCGGTCGCAGGGCCGGGGCCGTCCGGGTCTGAGCCGACGGGGCCGGTAAAGTCGTCGTCAACATAGACGGTGTTGGGTTGCGGCACGTCGTCGTTCGTGATGGTCAGCGTGGTCGGGTTGGTCGAACCGATGACCGCGCCGCCGGTCGGGGCGGAGAGCGTGAGATTCACGGTCTCGTCCGGTTCGTTGGTTGTGTCGCCGTTGACCGTGACCGTGAAAGGCTTGTTGGCTGTGTCGCCGTCGGCCCAGTTTAGGTCGCCGGAAGCTGCGACGTAATCGTTACCGGCGGTCGTCGCCGTGCCGTCGCTTGTGGCGTAGTGGACGGAGACTGCGCCCGCTGAACCGCCGGTGCGGCTGACATTGATGGTGACATCGTGTGTGCCGCTATTGCCTTCCGGCGTGGTGTAGGGCGCGCTGACGAAATCGAACTGCCCGAAGACGCTGGCAGGCTCGGCCAATGTCCAGTCGGAGAAGGTGGAGACGTTCGGCACCGTGGCGGTGAACGTGCCCGCGTTGACAGCCTGCCCCGTGGGGACAGTGAATGAGCCGCCCGCGAACTTCACGACCTGATACTTGCTGGCATCGCCGACAACGTCGGCCGGTAGATAGTGGAAAGCAAGATTCGTCGTGATGCCGGTGCCGGCGAGCGTCCAGTAGCGCGCGAGCGCATTTGCGCCTGCGATGTTGGGCTGCTTGCCGTCGTTGACTCTGACGGTGAGACTGCCCGTACCAGTGACGCCTGTAGTGTCAACGGACGCGAGGCCGCTGGCGTCCGTCCCGACGGGGAAGGTGAAGCTAGCGGGTGAGCCAGCCACAAAGTTCTTCTTGAGATTACCGCCGACGAGGCCATTGCCCGTGAGCGTGGTGGTGGCGTTGAGCGTCAGCGTCTTGGTACCGGTCGAAATATATTCGTGCGTGCCGAGGGCGAGCGAGTCTGTGACCGTCACGTCCACGATGGCGTTCACGTCCTGATTCATGACCACGTTTCTGAAGGTCGTCGCCTTGAGGACGTTCTTCGTGCCGGGGCCGTTGAAAGTGACTGCGCCGCCGACGCTGCCGTTATCTATAAAGCTGGTCACATCCCAATCGCCATAGATATTGATCTGGCCGCCGCTCGCGGCGCTGTTGGTGACGGCCACTGAACCGGCGGTGAGCGTGGCGAGATTGATCGTGCCGTTACCGAGCGCGACGCCGCTTGCGTTGAGGTTGCGGTAGCTCGGCCCGCTCAGGTCGGTGGTGCTGATGATGTTGTTGCCGACGGTGAGTATGCCGCCGATGGTCTTGTTGCCGTCGAGGTTGAGTTGCGTCGTGCTGGCGAGCGTGACGTTCTGGACACCACTTGAGGGAAACTCGGCCGCCGCGTTATACGTGCCGCCGTTGTCGTATTTGAGCGTCGAGCCGGCCGCGTAGGCTGGCGGATTGGTGTTGACGAAACCGCCCGACTTGATGCTGAGCGTGCCGTTGATGGTCGTTAAAGCAACGAAGTTGACGCCCGCCGACAGATTGAGGTTGGCGTTGGAGTTGAAAGAGAGCGTGCCGCCGGCTGCGGTGTTGACTTGCGCCGAGTTGTTGAAATTGAAGTTGCCGGGGCCGAATGAAGAGACGACAGTGCGCGGGCCGCCGGAGACGAGCAGGTTGCCGCCCGCGCCGGACATGGTGAGCGTCAGGGAGCCGAGGTCGAGCGGGCTTGAGCCGCCGAGCAGTTGCAGCGCGTTGCCGCTCGTCGCATTGACGTTTGTATTGGATTGTAGCTGGACGCTGTTGGAAGTTTTATTAATGACGAGGTAGTTGAAAGTCTCGCTGCCACTGCCGCGCGCGAGCGTCTGGACGATGCCGCCCTCGAAGAAGACGGCCCGCCCGTTGGGGTTGAATGTCCCGTTATCGAGCCAACTGCCTTGCAAATGTAGGTCGCCGCCCCCGGCGGACGAGAGTGTGAGCGTGCCGTTGTTGGTGACGGCGTTGAGGACGTTGAGCGGTTGCGTCATCGCGCTCATGGTCAAGGTTGAGCCGGAGTCAATCGTCAGGTTGAGCGCGATCTGCGAGGGCGCAGTGTTGAATGTGATGCCGTTGGCTATATCGAGCGTCGTGTTGTTGCTTACCTGTACGCTGGCAGGATAGCCCGCGCCGCTCGTCGTGGCCAGCCACTCGCCGTTGCGTCCGTATGTGCCGCCCGTGTTGTACTTCAAGAGCGAGTTACTGCCGTAAGTGGGCGAGCCGGACACGGAGCCGCCCGTGTTAACTTGCGACGTACCATTGAGCGTCAGGTTGCCTGCGCCGCTCACGCCCGCCGCATATTGGAACAGACCGCCGACGGTGCGCGCCACGTTCATCGTGATGCCGCCCGTGTTCTGTACGGTGACGTTCTGCGGGCCGTTGGCCGTGGGCCAGTAGTTGTTATTGTTGACGCCGTATGAGCCGGAGGAGTTGTTGAAGACGAGGACGCCGGTTGATGAATTGTAGGCATACGTGCCCGTGCCGCCGCCGGGGAAACCACCCTCATTGATTTGCAGCGTGCTGTCAATCTGAGCCTGCCCGTTGTTGGTGATTGTGCCTGCGGTGGCGACCGTGCCGCTATCAGCCAAGTCTGTGCCCGTGCCGTCGGCGATGGTGAACGTGACACCGTTGTTGACTGCGACCGTGCCGCCGGAAGCGACGGTTAATTGATCTGCGTTGACGTTAGCTGTGACGGTGACGGTGTGGCCGTTCTGAATTGTGATTGTATCGTTGGCTGAGGTCGGAGTTTGTGATGCGGCAACCCAGTTCGTGCCGTCTGTGGACATTTCCCAAGTGGCGTTTGCGTTCCAATTGCCAGAGGCGACGCTGCGGAATTTTATTGCCGATTGGGCGACAGAGACTTTAACGTTATCAATACTGATTTTAGGCCGTGAGCCAGTTGTGCCGCCCGATCCGTTATGATAGTAGAATCTTAATCTTGCCGTTCCCGAATTATTAAAGCTAGCAGGTAGTGCGACATTTGTTATTGATCCACTTGTCAAAACATTGTTCGTGAAGTTCAGTACAGCGGCGGAGGTGAGTTCGGTGAAGGTTGTTCCGTCTATGCTTGTATAAACTCTTAACGAGCTTTTTCGGTCGCCCGTGGAATTATTTACAGATGCCCAATCAAAGCTGAGTGTCCCCGCATTTACTCCGGTAAAATCCAAAAATACATCAATTGCATCCGACGTAGAATTATCTGTCGTACCCGTTGAAAGCAGCACAATTGTTCCGGCGGGATTGCTGCTTAGTGAACCACGCTGAACGCCGCCAGTGCCGCCAGAGGTCACAAAGGTTGCGGTTGAAGTAGTAGTTTTGACTCCGTCTGGTATAGTTCCAGTAGCATTAACCGCTACAGAACCCCACCGATTAGCGCCTACGCCACTTGCAAAGTTATCCGTCCAATTCGCAATGTCGCTAAAGTTCTCGGTGTAGATAACTGTCGTCGCCATTGGCACGGCTGTCGCCGCCTTCGCGTGCAGATAGAGGAATGTCGCCGTGCAAACGCTCAGCGCAATTAGGAGAACACTGATTCTTTTATATGAACGGAGATTCTTGAGGGACGCGAAGGGCTTGGGGCTGTTCATGTGTTACTCCAAACGGGCAGAGATGGACGCGCGGGTGGCGTCTATGCGATTAAGCTGTTGGCTCGCGGCACGACGAGATATGGCGCTGATCGTGTTCGGGGGTGACACGCACGCCTCGCGGGTGCGGGCTGAGTTGGGCGACGACGGTGCTGCGGCAACTGGACGCGCGCCGTTGCTGTCGGCTCTCAGTGATTAAGATTCGACCGGCCCGGTCTTGCTGGACGCGGCAGGAGTGGTACGGTGCAACAGACAATAGAAAGTATTAATGATCTGTTCTGTCTTGTCTTTGCCCGCCCAAGTTTGTGCATAAGTAACTTAGGGATGTAGCGGCTGAAGCTAACGAAGCGGAAATGCTGTCGAGCTAGGCCGGACTGCTTTGTTGTGTTCGTCGCGTGGCTAGAATGTAGCCAACCGACGTGCGACCCCATCAAAGATGTAGCGGCAAGTTAATTTCAACCACGCTAAATGTCAAGCCGTTTCGGATGTGCGCAGTCAGGAGCAGCAGTGCGGTCAGCTTACTCTGCGAGCGGGCGGCGCACGACGCTGTTAATCTCGTATTGTTCCCGCTTCAAGCGATTGTATGTGAGCCGCAAGCGACTGGTGTGGATTAACTGCCGCGTCCGCGCCATCCTATCGCGTTGCTCCTCGCATTGCGTGTGGATCAACTCGCACTGCTCGTGCTGCTGTTGATAGATTTCCGTTGGGTTGGCGTACCGCATGTGTCGGCGATAATAAATCTATAGCGAGTTGCGATTGCATGTAGCCCGCCGGGTAAAAAGGTATAGTCAGTACCGCCTGCGGTAGCGGGCGGGTCTCAGCCGCGACCAAGACCCGCCCGCTACCGCAGGCGGTACTGACCTGAGCTACTCCCAATTGCAAACGGCTATAAAATAACTGACACGTCCACACGCCGCACAGCGTAAAGCTCAACTATTCATCTGGCCGCGCAAACCGAACAACTGATCGGCTAAACCGCGCCCAATGCCTGCCCGGCCCCGAAACACCCGTAATTCCGGGGAAATCCCACCAAACACGGGCTTTGCCAGCCATTCTAAGCCCTCTTTCACACATGTAAACGCCCCTCACACGCGTCTAAACGGCGATCACAAGTGTGTGAGGGGCGTTTACATGCTTGTGAGCGGCGTTTACACGCGTGTGAGCGACGTTTAGACGCATCTGATCGCCCCTCACACGCTTGTGATCGTCCCTCACACGCATCTGATCGTCGCTCACACGCATCTGATCGGCGATCTCATGCGTGTGAGGGGCGTTTAATCGGCAGAAAACCTCGCTTGCATGCGTGTGATCGTCGTTATCGCGCTGTGTAATGGCGTTTCTTGACCCACCAAATCGGTTGCTGAGTGGGGCATATTTCCTCTTGCGCACGGGTGGCGCACGATAGTAGTATCCCGGCCTCTCGCAGCGGCGAGTAGTCAGGTCTTCACGCCAGAATTTACAACGTAGAGGCAACACCCCCATCCGAGCGGCTGCCGCCTACGTTCACAGTCAAGCGCCGACCTCACTACTCAAAACATTCACGTCCCTGATTAAAAAGAGAGGAGTAGAGCTATGGCTAGAAACCCTACCGTTAAGCTGCCGCCCGCAGTGCGCGCCGAAGACGTGGAGACTTTGGAGCGTTTGAAGAAGGTTGCCAACTATGCACCGGCGAACGACGATTTTTCGTTGGCCGCTTTCACACAGGCCGTCGCCGACATGCGCACGGCGGAGGCCGAAGAGGAGCAGGCGGCGACCGTGCTCGAACAGAAACGGGCCATCACCCGCGAGAAACAGTCCGCCGTACATAACATCGCCATCGGGGTGAAAGATTCCGTCGAAGTTCAGTTCGGTAAAAACTCCGTCGAGTTGCAGATGATCGGGCGCAAGACGGCGGCCGAGTTCAAACGACCACAACGGAGGCAGAAGAAGAACGGCGGCAGCAACAAGTAAGGCCACCCGTTCACATCACAAGCCGGAAGCTAAAGCGCGCCCGCCGCAGATCAACGTCTGCGGCGGGCTGCGTGCTTATGTCCCAATTTGGAGCGTCATCCGCGACAGAGCGTCACGGCGCTTGATTTAGTACCATCGGGATTCGTGACGGTGAAAAAGCGGCAAGCGTTGATCGGCTGCACAGTGTTGGCGTCGTACACACCGATCAGAAAAACTCCGCTGGAATCTGACTGGAGCGCGAAGGGGCCATATGTGACCGGGGAGAACGGGGCTGTAATCGT
>QHXQ01000056.1 GCA_003223935.1 Acidobacteriota bacterium
GCCGCAAATCTAAGGAATAAGCCTTCATGCCAAGAGCTTACTCCCAATGGCTAGTCGCATTCAATCGAAAACCGTAATAACTGGCCCAGGGCAACGCTGAAACCACGCCGCCACCTCTATCGCATGCTTCCGATCGAGACCTCTCTCCAAAAACAGAAACACTTGAAATGTAGAATTCGGCGTAGGCATAAGCCGTTGTTTCTTCGAGATCACCCGCCCCCTCCCAATGCGATGCTCTCGTTCTTTATCTCGCCTCCGACTTCGTATTGGTCGCAAAGATATCTTTCGAGTCGGGAGCAAAGACGTCAATCTAGGACATAAGCCTTAAAGATCAACGCAGAGTAAACGCTTTTCGGGCTGGGAAGCATCAAGCACTGGGTAAAGCAGCCATGGTTTCGTCTGAAGTTCCGCGGGTGGAGCTTCTGTCGTCGTTATGATGTATTGGAAGTTGCAAGACCCACCGTTGAAAGCTTCTTCTAACTGGCGAGCCCAGAGAAAAAGTCTTTTGTATGTTAGTGGCGCCATGTCTGCTTCTCTGGGACTATCATGAAGCAAAAATCGCGGATGGTTGCCTTGGCCCGACACACTTGCGGCTAAAGCTGCCAAATCAAAAGCCAATATCTTTATCGTATCGATTGCTCCGCTTGAAACATCTCCGTTCCGCTCAATCCTGCAAGCGAATTCACGACCGCTTAGCTGAATCACGCCAGAAACTGATTTACCCAGTACGGCGCGGACGATTTCCTGATAGAAAAAAGATAGGTCACTTACAGCCTTTTTGGTACGCTCGCGATACTTTTCTTGCGCCTTGCGTGAAGCATCAATAGCTGCTTCAAGATCTTCGATGCGACGTGAGAGCTTGCTAGCTTGGAGCCAAGCTTCATGAGCGCGCTGAGCTAGTTTAATGCGATCTAATAACTCAGACCGCTCGTTATAGAGTTCATGCCGCCTTTTAGCAAGGTTGGTCCGCTGCCTTATTAATTGCCCGTTTAAGATTTGCTCCTGCTGTCTACATTTTCTTAGCTCTTCATTAAGAAAACTTTTCCTTTGTAACAGTGTTTCAATCTCATTTTGGATTGCACCTCCTAGATCCACCTCAATACTTCTTAAAACCCTCTCTGAAGTTAAGTCCCTCGGCTGATCAAATGCTAGAGTACAGCCTTTCGCCCTAGCCTCTTCGATCGGTACTCTGCAATAGCCAACACGCGGTGATAAACTCGCTTCAAATTCATGTGCAGACTGCTCTTTCCTCTCTCTCTGATACATTTGAAGCTTCGTGTTTAGCTCATCTATCTGCTGATCCCGAAGGCGCAGTTCCGTACTAACCTCGGTGCTCTTCTTAATCGCAGTCTCGTATGCTTCTTGAAGACGCAGCAATTCATCGTTATTATCTATCTCGCGAATGTCAGATTCAGTTCTGTTCAGAGATTCGGTTAGCTCTGCCCTAACACTCTCAACGAGAAGTGGATTATCAGGGGTTGGTAGTGAGCGCCCTAGCGCGTTCTCTAACCGTTTATGATCAGTCTGCGCCTGGCGCTGAAGGATCGGGACATCCGCCGTCGCAGCTTCTTTCTCCTTATTTAGCTTTGCGTTCTTCTCGATTTCACTGCGCTCCTCTTCACTCAAAACACCAACCACTGCTCGCATAAGCGAATGCTGATCATCGACAAAAGCAATTTCTGGTGAGTCTGACCTACTTAATTTACTTCGCCAATCTGTTATTTGAATGAAGCGGCATTCTTGATCACGCGTTAACCATTGGAGCATGTGAAACCATTGCGCTCGTTCTCCAGATTTGGGCAGGGTCTTCACAGACAGCGGATTCACAGTCGCTTTTTCCAGTTCCTCAATGTAGAGCTGAAAACTCTGCGGTGCTGGCTTATCCCTTAAGTAATCATCTATTGTAGCTCCCTGGACACAAAAAGGATGTGAGCCCAATGTAAACGGCCGACCAACTAACCACAGATTGTCATTAATGAATACTTCGCCAAGAACCCATCCCCCGTCGAACTTTTCTCTAATACCTCGGGTGACCAGTTCATTAGCGAAATGCCTTTCGCCAAGAATATGTCGAAGCATTCGGCAGAATGTGGTTTTCCCAGAGGCGTGTCCTGAGAGTCCGGGTTCATAGAGGCGCACTGGGCCGATTTCGTCTTCGGGCTTCGCCCATAAGATATTCAGTCCCGGTCTCAGTCTAATACGACGAACTTCGTTTCCTTCCTCAAGTGTCTTGAAAATACCTATCTCGTGGACCCAGAGTACGGGGTTTCGCCGACTAGGATCCGGCTTTGGCATCTCATCGGGATACTGCTGTAACAAAGATTTCTGCTCTACCATAACTATGCAACTCTGGAACGCGCTTCGATCTCCTGTGGAGTAGCCATCGGAGTAATCGTGTCTTTTTCATCTGGCAATAATGAATCAGCCACGCGCAGAGCGAGGCGCGAATCGAATTCAATATCCGCGTCGGCTACCAAAGCAGAACTTCCTACTCGAGTCACAACAAATCTGTCCCCTTGACGCAAGAGTTTTATTTCGCCGCGTTGAACTAGATCGTCTAGCTTCGGAAGAAATAGCTTGGGGTTAAAGGTATCAGAAAAACGTCGTCGCCACTCGACGGCAATACTGCCCTCGGCAACGACGGCATATTTTTCCAACATGTCTGGCATTGCTAAAAGACTGCAAGCAGTCATAAGCCTCTGCACATCAATGAATCCACTATTAGCCTGTAGCATCGAAAGAATAACTCTCATAGCATAGATGCCTTCATCTGGTTGTGGATACCGAGTCCCAGTCGGCAATAGCAACGGCGCGGGTTGTACTCGAGGAGCGTTTGCAACGCGAGGATCGGCTGGTAGGGGATTGAGGCGTGTTTTAAACGGATTGCCCGTCACAATTGCTTGTGTCATCTCATCATAGATTTCAAGGATTACCTGCTTGGTGCGATATTCGCCATATTGCTGTTCGTCTTTGCGCTTGATGATGGGGAAGGTTCCCATAATGTAGTCCACATCATCGCGCGCGATGTTGTAGAGGTGAAAAAAGGCAGCGTCGAGTTCGCAGCGGATGAAGAAGCGGCGCTCTCCATCCCAACGGAATGGTGCACCGGAGTAACCATAATCAAATGCGAAATCCTCTAAGTCCCATGCTGTGTATATGAGTTCAAGGAGTCGGTAAGTGAGCCATTTCGATAGAGCTTGGGAAGACCACGGACACAGTGCCGTAAAAGCTGACGGGGCGAAGACAGGTAATTGCTTGAATGTGAAAGGTGTGAGACTAAAGCCACCTAACTTCTGTCGAGCAACAAAGTCACAAGCGAAACTTGATAGACAAGCTACGAGAAAAGGAGATGAAATTTCATTCGATTCATTGGGTAACACTATAGGTATCTTGTGCCCAATTCCATATCTTGGGAAGATACCAGGAATTAATGTTCTTTCGTTTGTACTGCTTGTTATCTCCTTCCATCCCAATAACCATTTTCGCCCCCATTGACCTACAAGCCGCCTATTGACCTCTTTCTCTGGAACCCAATAACGGGGTTGGGGAAATACCCATGGAGATTGATGTTCTTCTAAGGTTAAATCTTCTGGTTGACCCTGCCTAAGCGTAGCAGTAGCGCTTATTACTACATTTGCCGCCCGATGATCATAGAAGTCAAACATCTTCCCTTCGTAGAGAGGTAAGTATTTTTCATCCCCCTTATGGAAGATATTACCTTCTAGTTGCCATTCATCATCTTCTAGTTGTGACTGCGTACGGAACAGTTCAGAATCCCCTGCCATATTGAATAAACCGGGTTTGGTTGTTATTCCCCACAAGTTATCGTTTGGATCACTCTCACGTATTAGAATGGGCACATGACGATAGATACTCTTCGTTAATTCCGCGTCACGTTGTGAACGAAAGATTGGGCAAGTGCGTGTATTAGGATTGAGTAAGTTGATATCGTCGCTAGAAAGCATGAAGCGCCTCTCCTCATCGTTAAGATCATCAACCATGTAAGCAAAATAAACGAATTGTGCTCCGTGCTTTATTGGTCTCGCAGGCCCGCCGAGAGTTAGTAGGCAAAACTTGTAGCGGCTATCAACTGAGGGGAATAATTTTTCTCGATTTTCAAAGTCAAAAAGACTTATCAAGGTTTTCGACTCAGTTATTTCTTGGAAGAAAAGTTTGGTTGAATCATCAGTTGCTATACCTGACGGTACAATGCAACCAACACGCCCTTTTGAATTTATGACGCATCTCATGTTCTCAGCAAAGATCGCATAAGTGTTTATTCGTCCGTGTCCGGTTAGTGGGTAGCGCTGCGAAGACTGCACGAAAAATCTAGTTCTATCCGCTTGTTGACGCGCTTCTTCCCAAGCTTTATAGAGTGCTAGATTTTCTTGCTCTAGTCTCTTAATCATGCGCTTTCTAGCATTACCAGTACTAGCATGGGCAATGTCTGGTCGTACAAGAGCAAAGAACTCTTGCTCACGGAATTGCATTTGATCCCATGGTGGATTACTAAGCACAACATTAAAGCCTCCGCTCCAACCGGTCTGCTCGTTTTCTTGCGCTTCACTGCTGCTCGGCACGCGAAACACGCCGGGGAAAGCTAAGTGCCAGTGGAAGAATTGATACTGCGCGGCGAGGCACCTGATTTCCTGTTCCATCCACTTGGAGACATTGAACGGACTTTCCTCAATCCGTCGGAACTCCTCTTCAGTGATCGGGTAAGGTAAATCCTCCGACTTTCGCTTCTTCCACACGAAGGCGGCGCACCAAGCGTCGGCTAGAAGTCCGCCGTAGCGGTAACCACTCGAATTGACTAAGTTCTCATACCGCTCCTGCCTCTGGTGAATGCCCTTAATTGTGTCGTCGGCAATCTCGTCAATGCTCATCAGGCTGGTCGCCAAGTTACCAAGATGTCGCCAAGGTTCATGTTCGACATCCGGCAGATAGCGTTGTCCCAGCCGCTCGTCGCGGTTGCGCCGCTTGTACTCCCGACAGTATTCGGGATCGTCACCCTCAATCGGCTTGAAAACTTCGTCCGGTATTCCCTTCTTGATAAGTGCTGGTGCCGTGCCGAGCAGGCTGTTGCCGCACAGGATATGGTGATCGAGAAACGAAAGCGGCTTGCCCGGCTCCACCGCCTCCATCCATAGGCTCACTTTGCACAGCTCGACGGCCATCGGATTGATGTCTACGCCATAGATGCAACGCCCGACGACATCACGCAATGAATAACGAACAGCCTCTGGCGAAGGCTCCGCGTCGCCTGTGCGAACTTGCGCCAAACGCTTTGCCATTCGATGTGCAGCGGCAATCAAGAAATGCCCGCTTCCGCATGCCGGATCGCAGACCTTCAGATTAAGCAGCGCCGCTTCCGGGTCATTCTGTTTGACCGCATCATCAAGAACCGGCTCAAGCGCAGAGTCTAGCAGCGAGTTGATAAGGCTCGTCGGAGTGTAGTAACTGCCGCTCGTCTTACGTTCGTGGCCGCTCGTTGTGGAAAGAGAGAAGATCGGAGCATCAACATTAAGCTCAGGGTGTAGCTCCAGCAGAGATTCGTAGACGCTTCCCAACTCCTCTGAACCCAAGTTTTTATAGTCGACCTGCCGACGCACGCCCCGGTCATCAGTAAATGCAAGTGCGCGTATTGCATTGAGCAAGTCGTGGTTGGCGATCTCACACCCTTCGATATGTGGGAGCGCTGCCTTCGAAAAAAGGAAGCTGCCAAGCGCTGGTAGCCCCAATTCTAGACAACCCGCATCACTCCCGAGTTTCTCCATCACGAGGCGTAAAGCTATGTACAAGTCAGAGTGGCGCGAGCCATAGCGCCGCCCCGCAAGTCTTCGGAGTTTCGCAGTGGAGTAATAATTCGTGTACCGCTCACGCGCACTCTCATCAGCCTTGGGGTCTAGCAACACCTCGCGATCTTCGGCGACGATTAGAAAGAGTAGGCGGTAAACCAGCCGTAGAACCTGACGGTAGTAGTCCTGTTTGTCCAACTCGCCCGACTTGAGCCGCTCTCTCAAAGCCCGATTTGCCCGGTGAGCTAAAAAACCCTTGCCTAGGAACGTGATTGCTTCCTCGACGCCCTTGCGCAGGCCATCGAGCGCGCGAACCCCCTGTTCTTGGGCGATGTGTGACCACTTCTCTAGCCAGAAGTCGGTCGGCTTCTCAGCCTCAACCCGAGACTGGTGACAAAGGAGCCATAAAAGCACGAAGTCCGAGTAAACTTCGCCGTCCATCATTGATTCCAAGTCGAATTCGACGAACGCCTGACGCACTAGGTCGGAGTTGTCGCGCAAGATGCGCAGCCGTTTGCCATTGGAGACAAATGCCCAGAGGTGTTCCTCGGTCCTGTTTAGAAACTCTTGGACGAGTCCGTGCGGGCTGGTACGTGCTGCGCCCGGGACGCGCGCCTGAGCCTTGTCGATGCTGATGCCGCTGCCCACTAAGTGGATAGGAACGTTGTTCCAGAAGTGGGAGATAGGGTAAGCCTTGCCCTCAATCTCGACGGCTTTACGTGTGGCGACGAGGCGACCGTAGCCGAACTCTTGAAAGAGCGGGAGTAGCCAGCGTTCGCGAGTTTCCGTGGTGGCCGTGTTGTCCGCCGGGAGTTTGGCGACTGCCCTCTTGTAGTTCGCCCAACTGCCTAGGAGTTTATTCCATGACTGGCTGACGGCCTCGTTGATTTTCTCGCCAGAAGTGAGGTGATACGAGCCTTCATCAAGGCCGCCGAGCGACTTGTCGCCGTTGGCTATACGTTTGAGGATATCGGGAGGTAGGATCGTCCCCTCTACTCGGACAGTGGTGAAGTCATTGTTGCGACGAGTGTGCATGCCCCTATCAGCTCTCCCTTAGACCATTGGTAAGTAAACATAAACGCCCAGTACGTCCGGCGGAAGCTGCGGCTCAATGCGATACTGGACGCCGCGCATGCGGGCGGCGTTGCGGACGCGATGGTGCGATTCGAGAAGCTCTTCGCCGCGCCGCTTCGCTTCCTCTTCGAGGTGCGCGTTGAGGTATTCAAGTCCTCCGACAGCGCGCCGGGCAAAGTCTCGAGCCTGCTCGGGCTCGATGTTGGCACCCACCTCGGCCAGCAGCAGGGACTCAGCCCGCTCAGGGGCGAGCCAATCGGCGGACTGTGCGGGGCCGGAGTACGCCAGGAGCCGACAATCTTCGGCGAGCAGCGCCTTCTCCTCGTTGCCGCGGCGCATGAGGATGTGGTACCGGAATCTAACCAGCAGGGCGGTCGTCCGCTTCTCGACATCACGAGTACGAACAGCACCGCAGCGGCGGGCAATAACCCGCTCCACGGCAACTGGGTCAAGGGCGGATTCCATCACGTACGAGGCAAGCCCCTCGACGATCGGGTGAGTACGGGTGAGGTAGATCTGCTTCTCCTTGATCGGCAGTTCGAAGCGGACGTTCAAGATGGGGGAATCCTCCCCCCTGAAGCCCAGTGCCTCCCGCAGGGCGTGCGGAGTCTCCTTGAAGTTAAGCTTGACCGAGCCGTTCTGGCTTACGACCGCGCCGCTCATCTTGAGCGCTTCGACCGTGAACGTCTGGACGTCGACCCCGGTGCCGACTGCCGCCCGAACCTCTCGGAGTTCCCGCGCCACCTCCTCAACCTTAATCGTTTCCTGTGCGAACATTGTGCGAGAGCGCTTCTCGCGGTCAGCGACCGTATCCCACAGCTTGAAGAGTTCCTCCTTCTGCGGCGTGAACGCCTCCTCGAAGCCCGGCAGGAGTGTCTGGGTCGATTCAGCCTCGGCCCGGCTCCCGCGTAGAAGCACACCCTCGAAAATGGCGTCTATGACCTGATCAGTGTCTACTGGAACCGGCACCGACACTCCAAGGGAGCTGCGGATCTTCTTATGCTTCCTGATAAGTACATCGAGCACGATACCGTCTATCTGATTGTCGACGCCGTAGATAGTGACGACACGCACCTTTGGCGAAGGCTGGGCGTAGCGATCAACCCGTCCCTCCCGCTGCTCGTGGCGCGTCGGGTTCCAAGAAAGGTCGTAATGGACGACCGCATCGAAGTGCTCCTGCAAGTTAATGCCTTCGCTCAAGCAGTCCGTGGCGACGAGCACGTATTCAGTCGACTCGACGAGTTGTGCGATACGTTCCTCACGCTCAGCGGGGGCGAGCGTCCCAGACACGGCGGCGACCTCGATTCCACGCAGGGCCTTGCGAAGCGCGTCCGCTACGTATTCGGCTGTGGGAATGAAGCGGCAGAAGACGATCGGCTTGTAGCCATCTGCGAGGAGACCCTTGACGATCTTGATCGTTTTCAGGAGTTTCGCGTCCTTGTCGCCCAGCAGTGCTTCGGCCTGTCGAGCCATGTCCAGCAGCCTTCGGTGGCTGCTCTGCGTGTCATCGTCATCGCCCGAGTCGCCGCCCGGCGCAACATCGAACCCGTCTGCTGACTCATCGTCTATTAGGTCAAGAACGGAGCGGCGGCCGACCTCGTCGGCCTCTGCAACCGTTTCCGTGTCTGCGCACGCGGCGCGTGTGCGCAACGTGGCGGCGGCCGCGGCAGGGCTCGAGGCGAGCGAGCGGAGCAGCGCCAACGCTGACCACCACCGCACGCGCTGGCGGCGGCGATCGCCCCCTGCCGGATCGCTGACGGTTTCGCGCGCGTACTTCAGCACCCGCTCAAAGAGCCGCTTGTAGTCTTCGGAGAGCTTGTAGGTATCCTCGTCTTCCTCTCGCTCTGGGAAGGGCGTGTCTGCGTCAAGGTAATGCACGATGTCGCCACGGCGGCGTTGGACGAAATAGCGAGCAAGTGCCCGCCGGTGCTGCTCATTCTCTTTACCGGTTAGGTCTTCAGGCAGATTCGCGAACGTGGGATTCAGAAGCGACAGTAACGATCTGAACGCCTCCTCGTTACCTGAATGAGGAGTCGCGGTCACGAAGATCATGTGGCGCGTCTCTTTGGCGGCGAGCCCCTTGACGAGCTGGTGCCGCTGGTGGCGGCCGCTACTCCGGTCCGCCCCAGAGGCGCAGGTATGCGCCTCGTCCACGATGACCAGTTCCGGGCAGGTGCGGAGGAACTCATCGCGGCGGTTGTCTGTCTTAATAAAATCGGTCGAGACAACAACGTAAGAGTAGTAATCGAAGATGGATTCGCCAGGACGGCACGGCTGCGATAATCGCCGCGCAGTGCTAGGTAGCACGAGTTCGGCGTCGATGTGGAACTTGTCTCGAAGCTCCGCTTGCCACTGCTCTGCAAGGTGGGGCGGGCAGAGGACAGCCAGTCGCTCGACCTCGCCGCGGTCGATGAGTTCTCTAGCAATAAGACAGGCCTCAACCGTTTTCCCGATGCCGACGTCGTCTGCGATCAGGAGGCGGACAGGCTCAAGACTGAGCGCCATCAGGAGTGGCACAAGCTGGTAGGGACGCGGCTCAACGCCTAGCCGGGCGAATGAACGGAACGGCCCAGCACTTGAGCGGAAGCCCAGACGAACGGCATCACGCAGCAGCCGTGACGAGCGGTGATCACCGACTTGATGCGGGTCGGGCGGGGCGAACCTAGCGGGCTCCACGTTCTCGAGGGGAAGAAAGATTCCGGTTGTCTCATCGTCGGTGCCGCCGAGCGGGCGCACGACGAGTAAGCTCTCCTCCGACTCGGGAAGGACAACCCACTCGCGCCCTCTGGCGCGCACAAGTGCTCCCACAGCAAAGCTCATCCCTTATCTCCTGTTAGCCTGGCGACGGTCTCAGTTACTTCTTGCCAAAGATGTTCGGATACCGAGCCACAACCTCTGCCCAGTTATCCTTGTAGTCGAAGCGGATTACTGTATAGCCGTAATCGAGCATATCCTCTTCTTGGGCACGATCCCGGGCCTGCCGCTCCGGGAATTCGTGGTGCGGGCCGTCAACGTAAATGGCAGTCTGGAACTGCTCGTAGAGGAAGTCGGGGCGCGTCGAGCAGCGCTCGACCAAGCACTGAGCTTTCGACGGCAATCGGTACTGGTTAACTTCGAGGAAGCGCAGCCACTCGCGCTCGAGCTCGGAACCGGCGAGTCTTAGCAGTTGTTCGAGGTGGTCGTTGCGCGAGGCCGACACCGGCGAAGAGTGAACCTCGGCCCGCGTGAGTTCCATGAGAGGTTCGAGCAAAGGATGCCTGTCTAGCAGCCTGTGGTGGCGCTGATTATAGTAAGTCATCAGGCAATCATAACAAGCCGCTTCGCAGTCCTCCCGCGAGTTTGGCGCACGCCGCTTGTCCGTGCCCATTTCTTCGTCAAAGTGGCAGATCTCTAGCGCCCGCTTGGCCACCTGCGCCAGTGCCTTCGAGTTGTCCAAGAGCCGCCGCAGGACGCCAGCGCCGCCTTCGGCCGACTCGAACAAGAGAATCTGAGTAGGCTCGTCCCCGCTTGGCAGGAGTTCCGCCGCGAGTTCATTGTCTTCGAGCTGGAACTGGGCCTCGACGGCACGCTTGAGCGCCGACATGAGCGAGAGCATTATGGGCTCGCTCGGCGTCACCGACGGGGTGTAGAGCAGGCAGTTGCGCGTGTCCTCGACGAAAGGGATAACGCGAGCAGTTCGGGCCGCTTTGGGCGCATCGTCGGGGTCGCTCGCCGTGTCATCCTCTTTCTTGGCCCAGTAGCCTCGCTCTACGTCGAGTACGAAGCCGGGCGGGGTATCCCTTTTTCGTCTGTTCCATCCCATGTTGATGCGCCAGATGGTTGCGGCTTGGCCGTAGGCGAGCCGCGCGACCTCCGTTGCTCCGGTCTTAACGGTTGCCGTGCGATACGAGGGCTGGCCGTCGTGCTCGGCGAAGCGTACGCCTGTGATGATCTCGTAGCCCATGCGGGTGCGTTCTTCTTCGTCCGAGTTGATCCGGTCGCGTCGCTTCGTGGAAACGTTCTGCATTCTGAAGAGTTGAGCGAACGGCGACCCGAGCATCAATCCGCAGTACTGACAGAGATCTGGCCCGTCCGCCGTTTTGATCGGATGCAGGTAGCCGCACCCGTCGCATAGCTTCGCCCTCTGCGTCAGTAACTCTTCATCCGAGAGTGGCGGGAGGATGACCTTATTTATCTCGTATCGCGAGCCCTCATGATAGACCACCGCGCGGGGCCCAAACTCGGAAACCGCAAGGAAACGCGGGCGAGTCAGGAATTCATCACGCTGCTTGACGCGGCGACCCGGGATGAACGCAGAGATTGGCAAACGCGGGAAACTGTAGCCTGGCAGAAATCCCTCACTCGCGAAGTAACGGTAGCTGTAGAAATCTGACTGCGAGAGGTTCTCAACCTCTGTGAGGAGCTTCAGCTGTGCCTCCGCTTCGCGCCGCAGCCGCTCCGCCTGCCGCTTGTCCTCTAGGCTCCGCGAGGCGTCGCGGATGATGCGTCCCTGGAGATCGGCTTGGCTGAAGGCCGAGAGGTAAAGCCCGCGCCACCTCTCGCACGCTTGATCGAAACTGTTGGCAACCTGCGTAAGAGTATCATCGAGCCATCTCTCGTGGTACCAGTCGGCCGTCTTTAACTCATCAGCGATGGTCGAGAGCACGTTCTCGGCCCGCTGCCTTGCGCGCTCGCGTGCCTTCTCACTTTCGACGCTGATCCTGACGGACTCGAGTAGTTCAAGCGCAGGCGGATCGCCCGACAGTTCAAGGATTTGCTTGAGCGATTTACCGAGGGAGAGTCCCGTCTCAGCAAGCCAGATGGCGTGGACATGGGCTCGCACGAGATCCTCATTGGCGAGATCTAGCCGCGGCGGAGCCACCGCCCCGGCGACCATATTCTGTGGGCGGCGGAAGAAGTACTGATCATGGCTCGAGAAGGTTGAGCAGTAGGTAAAGACGAATGCTGGTTGCCCGCTCCGGCCTGCACGCCCCGACCGCTGGGCGTAGTTCGCCGGTGTCGGCGGCACGTTCCGCATGTTCACAACATTGAGTTGCCTGATGTCAACGCCTAGCTCCATCGTCGGCGAGCAGTAGAGGACGGGTAGAGTCCCCTCGCGAAAACGCTGCTCGCGGTCGAGACGCAATTCGTAGTCGACCTGTGCCGTGTGCTCGCGGGCCTCAAAGCCTTGCAACTCTTCAGCACCCGCGCGATAGAACGCAACGAAGAAGGCGTTAGTCCGGCTACCCTGCTCCGGCTCGTTGGGTCTGCGGATCGGATCGTGAAAGGCGCGTGTGCCATCTCCAACCATCCAGTGTAAGGCTGAAGCACGCAGTTGATAGCCTGGGACGATCAGGCGGGGATCGTCCGATGTGTCTTGACCGTTCTTACCGTTCTTGGCTTTAGTTTTCTTCTTCTCCGGCTCGATCACAGCCTCGACTAGGCCGCCCTCTAACAGCACGTCGAATAGCTCGCAAATGACGTCCTGCGACTCATTGAGCTTCAGTTTACCTCTTAGGTGCTCGAACGTGGTGGGCCTTCTGAGGTACTGGCCAAAACCGCCGCGGGCCGAAACGAAGATGTTCTCGCGGGTGTCCTGCCGCGTGCTGGGCCGCGGGAAGGCGACGCGCGCAGTCTCCGTCGTTTCATTCTCGTCTATCGCCCAAGGTTCGATGAGGAACTGGCTACTTTTCTGTTTGATGCGCTCTTGGTGGAGTTGATCAAGGTAAGTAACCTTGATGGCCAGTTCCCGGCGAAGGTGGTCGAGTAGCACCCGGCACACTCGCTCGCGTACGGCCGGGCTCGCCTCACTGAGCGCCGGGTGTCGGCGCTGCCACACGTCTTCGGCCTCACATACTTCCCGCAGAGAAGGGTAAGCGATCTCAAGTAGTCCACACTGCTCCAAATTCGGCGACGTGATGCGCCAGCCGCGCCTGAGATCGCGGTAGATGCGGTAGCCGAGCACTTCGCGGAAGGCTGCCTGCGTGTCCCGCAGACCTTGGAACCTGACGTCCGGGTTGCTAGCGTAGTACTTGAGCGGCAGACCCAAGGCGTCGAAGACTTTCTGCGCAAGCTCGTCGTGGGAGACGCCTTGGTCGTTAGCCCTCTCCACCGCACGGTAGATCGCCGCGCGCAGCAAGCCGACCTCGATGAAGTCGTTGAAATGCCCCGATTGGAGCGACGCGTCCTGCCGATTGTCAGTGAAGCTGAGGAGCTTCCGCGCCTCAGGCTTCAGGTCTTCGGCGTGGCGTAGCCCCCTCACGGCCGAGAGGCTCGTAATGGTGGTCGCTGTGCTCCGGCCTTCGGAGGCGAGCGAAGCCAACTTAGCAAAGTCCACTTGGCGCGGGGCGTAAGAGACACCGCAGTTGAGGCAGAAGCGGAAGGGTGCCCCGACGAAGTGCGCGTCTAGGCCCGACTCGCTGACATAGCCGTCCGGCCCCACCTTGACCGGCCGGGGTAGATCCTTTTTTCGATCCGACCGGATGCGGGGCGTGCCTGACGTGTCCTCCAGCCAATCGACCGACACGCGATTGATGAGATCCTCATCAAGCGAAGGCCAAGGGAAAATCGTGCTGATGTAGAGGAATCCTGGCGCACTCTCATCATCCCGCTGCATATCGTTTAACTGCCTAGAGACGTATAGTGGCCGCTGTGTTTTCGGCTCGATCGTTGCCCGGACGCAGTAATACTCCTGTCCGCATTCCCGGCAGAAGACCAGCGGCAAAAGCGCCCGTTCGCGGTCACCCGGTACGTACTGCTGGCCATAGACAGTGATATACCGTGAGTCCTCAGTTTCTGGGGAGGCGTAAACAGTGTCACCACGGCTGATGAATTGGTGGAGCCGAAACGCGAAAGGGGGGAAGCCGGTGTCTGGATTCGGCTCGCAGTCATAGCCTGCTAAAAGCCCCTCGCGGATTACCTCATCGCACCTCTCCGTTGGGACGTTGGTAAGTTGGCTGAGCTCGTTGGCAGCGCCATCCTTGCCGGTGATACTACGCGGTTTCGTACGGATGAGCCTGCCGCTGTCCGCCTCGGTTGTCACGCCGAAGGTAGATTCAAGCCAGACTGAGAGTGGGTCGGACACGAACCCCATAAAATCTTTTGCCGGTCTACGCTCGGCGTCCGTGATGCGCACTATGAGTTCTTCGACGAACTTAGGATCTTTTAAGTCCCTCGGTGACGTCGCGCGCCTGAGCGTCTCACCAACAACGTGCTCTGGATTTACCTTAGCGCCGAAAATCTGCGAGGCGACGCGTGCCACCTCGGCGCGGCGCTCCTCGTAATTGCCACTCCCGGCGATGGTGGCCGATGTACCAATGAACTGGAGATTATCTGCGGACATCCGGTCCTTGACCCTGCGCACAAGGAAAGCGACATCAGCACCCTGCCGCCCTCTGTAGGTGTGAAGCTCATCTAGGATTAAGAATCGAAGGCCCTGCGCAGCCTGCACCAGCCCTCGCTCGTCGGGTCGGGTCAGGATGAGTTCGAGCATGACATAGTTCGTCAGGAGGATGTCAGGCGGGTTGGCGATGATATGATTCCGCTCCTCATCCGACTCCTGTCCCGTGTAGCGGGCGAACGTCACGGGCCCCTTGCCGTCTGGGTAGCCATGGCAAAGGAACTTCTCCAATTCGAGCGCTTGGGAATTAGCGAGGGCGTTCATCGGGTAGACGACGATCGCCTGAATACCTTGATGGCTTCCGCGCCGGAGTACGCTGTCAACGATGGGAACAATGTAGGCAAGACTTTTACCTGATGCCGTGCCGGTCGTCAGCACATAGTTATCACCGCCGCGCGCAATCTTGACCGCTTCCGCTTGGTGGCGGTATAGCTTGAGCGGCCGGCCATAGTCATGTAACCCATTCTTCTTGACGCGGAACACGCGCGAGCACTCTCGGTGCAGAATGCCCCGGTCAACGAACTCGTCTATTAGCCCACCCGGCTCGAAGGCCGGATTGAGCTGGATGAGCGGCTCAGGCCAAAGCGCCCCGCTTTCGAGGCTTTCATCTACGTGCCTAGCTATCCGCGGATCGCGAATCTGGATGAAGCTCTTTACGTACTCCGCGTATTCGCCGATGAGTTGGTTACGGTATTCAAAAATATCCATGGGACTCTGAGCCTATAACTACTTGGAGCTCGCAGTTGAGCGGAAGGCAGATGATCTTTGGCTCGCTCGTAAGGATAAACGGCCGAACCGATTCAAATTCCCATTAAGTTAGAAGGGAGACGGACGGCATTACTATCTGGCCGATTTGCCTCTGTCCATTCGCTGCTTTACGTATCTCCTCGGGTATAGGAAATTTTCCGGAGGTCGATTACGGCTAGATGTCGATTGCACAAGACCGCATCGGGACAATCAGGCCGTCTGCCCAAGGTCTATGCCGATTGAGAGTGCGCCTAAGCGGCCGGCAGATTAAACCAAAACACCATCCTGTCTGTCTAGGCTGAGCGGTAAGGAAAGTTTGGTATGCCAATGAAGAATTGCATTGAGAGCGACTTACGTGCTTCGCGTCATCGTTGCGGAAAATAGATCGTGAACAAACCTGATTAATAACCGGGCAGGAGCTTGGGGGCGAGAGACTTTGGATGCCGCATTCGAGGCCGATGCCGGAGATAGCTCCGCTGATGCCACGAGTTGCGAATACCGGATGAGGATAATATCTGTCGGATTCTTTATCGCATTGACCCGGGCGCGATTTTAATTCTTGAAGTCTTCGCGAAGAAGACGGGGCAGACGCCAGAGCGGGTGAAACAGGAGTGCAGGCGTCGCATGGATCAGTATGAGCAGGTTAACAGGAGAGAGGTAGTATGAACACGACAAAACGTAGATGGCCCGAAGCGGTGGGGTAGAGTGTCGGCTCGGCGGAGGATTTTCTCGAGCTGTCACACGTGGAGGCGGCTCCCGTAGAACTCAAGCAACTCCGCGCGCGCCAGCATCTCTCTCAGAGCGTACTCGCTAAGAGCTCGGCTCAAGCTAGTCGCGGGTAGCAAAAATGGAGGCGGACGATCCGAGCGTGTCAATCAACCTTCTGATCCGCGCACACTTTGCCGCCAGTGCGACCCGCCGCGATCTCACAAGGGTCGTCGGTTAAAGAGAGCGGCGAGCGAACTAACGGCCAAAAGAAAGTCAACAAGATGTTTCTATGAATGTACAAAGGCAGATCAACTGTAGGTACTGTTCCAAGACAGCATCCTTAAAACTTGCCGGGCGCTACGACGACGGCGCACAGCGTCTGTTGTGAGAAGGGCGGTGGTGTGTTGCACCAATGCCTCTTTGATGGTGCGTTTGCGCAACCCCGGCGGTTGCCGTTCGTCCTCGCTGGCATCGAAATCGCCTGCCCGAATTGCAAGGCGGCTTACGACTTAGGCGTGAAGATAGAGCCTTCGCTGTGCTTGAGGCGTTCGACATGGCGCATGCGCAAAGGCTGATTTAGGCGTACCAGCATCCTAAATGGAGATCTCCCCATGAGCCTCACATAGATTTTGTCCTATCCGGACGTGGCGGCGGCGTTTAGCAAGTACATCCGCACCCCAGCGGCACAGCCGAAGGACACACCTGAGATGGTCGCCCCGCCCCGCTACCACGAATCTTACGCCCTCGTCGGCACCGCCTTCGATTACTGTCTGCGCTTCTGCGTGGCAGCCTGCAATAACGGGCTCGTCGCTGAGCAGCCTTGGGTCGCGGAGATTGCTCTTAAACTGATGGAGCAGGAGGATGAGTTGCCGCCCAGCCTCTCCCTCGAACAGGCAAGGAAAGGGGTCAGGCGCGCTCGCGAACTCTACCGAGAGTTTCTCAAGACAAAGGTCTTTACGCGGCAACTGGCTCGTGCCGCCCTCTTCATCGCAGCCCTTGATAAAGCTTACCGCACCGGCCCTGAGACCGTCGTCGTCAGCTACTTGAGAGCGCCGTTGCGATACGAGGTAGATGATTGCATGCAGCTGGTGCGAGCGATGCCACGCGAGATGATCACGGCTAAGAGGCGGGCGGCACTCAATCCGACGTTCGGCGAGGCGTCAAAGCTGGTGCACGGGGCGGACGCCGATTTCGTGATCGATGAAACGCTCATTGATATTAAGACGACAAAGTATTACCAGATTACGTCGGCCCAACTGCACCAACTCGTCGGCTATCGCATCCTGCTAGCGGCTTGCGAAGAAGGCGGCTCGACGGCCTTGGGCGCGCCGACCGTTACGCACGGGGCCATCTATTTCTCTCGCCACGCCAAGTTGGAACGTTTCTGCTACGCCGATCTGATCGACCGCCGGGATTTTTTGACGCTCGCGCGCTGGTTTATCAATCACGTCGCGGACGATCCTGCGGAGGTGAAAGCCCGGCTCCTGCGGATTAAATCGGCGGAACTCTTTTAGGGCATATGTTTCCTTAATTTGCCCCGAGAAGAGACTGTCGTGCCTCGCTCCCTTCAAGTAGCGACGGTTCCAACATGGTCGCTCCGCCAAGTGGTAGCCATGCCCAAACTGCTGAGCAAAAAGCTTGTCGCACGCTTCCTGAATGCCTACTATCATCCTGCCATCATCATAGAGACTGAATACTGCGGTTAGGTAAGAAAACAATCCTTAGCGGAGCACTGGTCAGCAGTTGTACTGGTTGAACAAAGGTTCTATGGAAAGTAGGGATGGTGATTTGTTAATCAGGAAAGGAGTTTCGCATGAGAGAAAACTTCTTCAACATTTATCACCACCTTGCCGGTCCTTTTGTTCCATACTGGCTACTGTCACGGCCGGAAATCAGTGGCGGGGCAAAGCTCGTCTATTCCCTGCTCGCGCAGCAGGCCAATTCAAGAGGGGCCACGCAATTGCACTCTCAAATGGCTGCCGTTGCGCTGGGGATAGATGAAGGGCAACTGGCGCGTCACCTGATGGAGATGGGAGAGGCAGGACTGATTCAGGTCTCACGCGGCAATTTGCACCCTGAAGACCTGCGCGTCTACTTCCCCCGACATCACTGGATGATTGGTTTAGAGGGTGAGCAAACTGACTTCGCTTCTTCATCGAGACCTCAGGAAACATTCCCTCCGTCACGTCTGTTTCCGAGAGGGGTAAAAGCAGAGAGACCCCAAGCAACAGAATCCGAGCAGCCGACTCTACCTGACATCCAGCCGGACGCGAGGACACAAATGCACAGGCGGAGAAGCAGGCGGCGGGTGGGCAGACCGCGCTCCAAACACGCCCGCGATATTTGCTATCGATTCGCGCTCTACAATGTGGAAGTACTCGGAAGTAGGACCATCTATGATCTGGAGGGATTTACAGATTACCTGTTCCGCACGGGCGATCAAGATGCGGAGATAGATGAGTGGCTTGCGCGTGAGATAAAAGCCGCCTGAGTGATTAAGTAAACCTGGCCTGTGCGAATCTGGCTCTTTATTCGCACAGGCTATTTTTATGAGTTCAGACCTTGCGCCCTTATCAGCAGTATCGCTACTCACAGCTACATTGAGTAAATATACTCAATGCCTCTTTGTGATACTTCCCTTTTTCGCCTGAGGAGCCGCAACCTGTAAAGGCGATTTAACTGGGTGCTGGCGGCATTAACGGCTATTTGAAGAGCGGCTGCCAGTTCAGCAGATGTGGTGTGGTCCTGTGCTTTTACTAACTCAAAAATTGCCAACAGCTCTTTTCCCGGTGGCCTGCCGATAATTTGCCACCGCTCCTGTGGATGATCTGTCAGGAATACTACTCTGTGATTATGCCACTTGATAATGGCATTGATGTTGATAATGGAGTCGGGAGTAAGGCCATGCAGCCGGAGGAACCTGTCGCCGAACTCTTTTTCGTAAAGCTCCCTGCCCAGACGGATAATAGACTCTTCCGCAAAAGAAGCGTCGACCACATGATCTGCCGGAAAGTTCAGCCATAAAGCCTGTCCCTCTTCTATTGTTAAGAGCCTCTCCTTCCACACGCTGTAGGCAACTCTGCCCTTCACCCTCCCCACATATGAATACAGCGGCTCATAGAGCGTTAGCATCAGTTGGGCTACTGAATCCTCTTCCACAATCCTCCGTTCTGGCAATTTGCCCCCTTTCAATTCAGCAATGATTAGCGCTAAGACATGAACAGTTACTGTACGTCACTCAGTACGTCGGGAGGCGACATAACAGGCATCTCACTCCTGCTGAGGAATATATCAATTTCCTCGTCCTGATCCCCCGCTTTATAGAAGTACGTGGCAAGAGCATGGACATTACGTATGTTCTCTCCGGCCTCTTGCTTTGCCATTGCGAACTGAATACAGGTCTCTCGACTGTGCCTGGACTTAGGCGGACCTGAACGTCTGCCCGTTTCACCGGCCCCTCTTTCAGCAGCCTCAACACCTCCGGCCCACGGATGAGCCGGAAAGACGCACTGTAAAACACCGGCTGCTGCGCGGCGGTTCTGTATTTTAATCAGGCCGCAGCTTTCAAGCGCAGTTAAGAACTCGTTGACTTGCGTCTCTTCATCGCCTAACTCGGCGGCAAGCGCCGGGATGTATACTTTTGCCGCGCCCTTGATCCCGGCCTTTTGGGCCAGGAGTACATACACAAGTTTCGCCCCGTGTTCGATCTCGGGTCGTGTCAGGAGCCAGAGAGGAATGAATACTCCTCTCAGAGTAAGAGTCGTACTAGAGCTGTGAGTCACTTTTATTCTCCTGTTAGATGAAGGATAGTAAGAGTCAGAACACGGGCCGTACCGAGAGCCGTTCCAGCACCGCAATTCAGCGCACCTTTCTATCCAAGGTTGCCTTTATCTTTAGTCTCCTCCCGGAGCCATTGTTTGAATCCGGCGTCGCTATGGAAAACTTTGAGTAATGCCTTCTCTATAACTTCGTCGGTTGACGGTTCAATGCCTGAAACAGCATTGATAAATCTCGCGTACTGATGCAGCGTTTGCAGTACGCGCACATCAAGCTTATGCTTGACCACTTCATGGTCCACCTTTTCAAAACACAGGATCGGTTGGATTGCTCCCGATTCCGTTAATTTACGTCTTGGCACTATCTCTTTCTCCTTCCGGCGTTCGAGGCCACGCCAATCAATCGTTTTTAGCACCGGACTTCAACCGAATTATTCCAGTCGTTTTCGTCCATCTTTGCTCTACTTTATTCGCTTACGTTGGCCTGATTTTCGTTCTAATCTTGTCCTGCCTTATCTTCATTTTCATCTTCGGATTAATACCCGATCTTCCCCTGAATATTCGCCCCTCTATTTCCATTCTTCGTTGCTCATATAGGGCCCGAAAATGCCCCGGCTATCTGCGCTCTTAACAATCATTTGATCGCTGATTTATTACCGCTCGTTCTACGCGACTCTGGCAGGCCCGGAACTTCCGGTCTCCAGTCTTATGCCTCATGACCTCCATCCCATTGTGACAAGCGACGGACTAACCCACTGCAAGGTTTGCCCAGTGTGGCCTAAATTAATTTTCCTATGCTGCAATAAGTCACCTACTACGACTATATCCATCGCGACTACGACTCCGTGATGCGTGGTGATCAGTTCTACTCTGGTCATCACGCGACATGATGTGTTTCCTAGATAGAGGCACAGGCTCGGGGCGCTCCAGCTTAATGAATTTGGGCGGTACAGGCACCCGTTGCGGTCTAACGGAGAGACGCGCATGAACGGCGCGATCAATCTCATCCCAAGTCCGGTCAGCTTTACCCGTGCGGAACTCTTCGGCGACCTTGCCAAAATATCTAACGCCGGCACGAGCGTGCTGCATGACATTCCGTCGCTGCTCTTCGGCTGCCATGCTTACAAGCATTACGTTGCGGACGTCCTGTTCGTGCTGTGGGTCGAAAGCCACGCGCTCCGGGTTGAGACCCGCCATCAACTTGCGGTAGCTCAACTCTCGGTGGATTGCGCTGCCCTTCACAGAAACTTCACCGTAATTGAATACCCAGCCATGGACTTTTCCGTGCTTATCTTTCTTCTCACTTATAGTGATCCCGACATGTTCCAGCCGCTGCTCAAAGACACCTCTGGCGGGACGGTCCGCGCGCGCTGCACAGATCGCCGCTCGCATCCGGTCGAGCAAATCAGGGATGCCAGACTGCTCTAACCTGCGGTGCTCTGTCGGGGAAAGTGAATGCCGCTCAGGATCGAATGCTCTCGGAGTTAGTTCATATCTGCTCTCAATCCCGCGCGCCTCGCTATTCCATTTGTAACGGTCAAAAGAAGAATCCCATGCCCGCCCCTGCGTATCGGTGGAGCTGATCAACATATGAACGTGAGGATGAGCTCGGTCATCGTGCAATATGAGGATCATCGCGCGGTCCTCGCCCACCACGTTCCTTGCTAGTTCGCGAGTGACGGCGACAGGCCCACCGCAAATGTTCTTTAGCTTCTCGGCGTCTTCAGGATCGAATGAAGCGACGACGTGTAACAGGTCGTTTTTAAGAGATCGAACGGCACTCAGCCGGGCATTCTTGGTGAAGTCATCCATGCTTCGAGCCAGTGACCTCACCAGTTTGTGCGCCCCGCCGGGCGTCTCCGGTATTTCGGACATCACGGGCAGATTGTGAACGGCTATATCGGCGACGCGGCTCGCACGCGCCTGCTCTATCGCCCGATCAATAATCAAGTAGTACAGGGGGTCGCCAGCGCCGCCCGATTTTTTAGACTCTTTAACAATCATTGAGCTTCCAGTTTTACTGTCAAGTCTTTTAGTAATGCATATAGCTTGCCAAACCGCTCCTCGAAGTATTCCAAGTCTTCATCCGTGATGCTCCCTTGGCCGCACGACCAGCGAAGCGTACCGATCGCCTGATCAAACTCGTTGCCAATGCCTCTGAGCTGGTTTAAGGCCTCGCGGGTCAGGGAAAGCGGCGGCAGTTTCCGGGAGAGGATTACGAGGCGCGTATAAGCACTCAGGCTTAGTCCGGAGTAGGCGGCACATTGCTCGAGCCAAGTCACCTCTTCAAGCGTGACTCGCGTTCTGATAATGACCGAGCGCGGCCCGCGCGAAGACCGCGGACGTCTCAGGACTGTGGATTTATCTTCAGGGCCTTCCTTTAGCATCTCTGATTCTTAACTTAATTTGCAGAGAACTAACTTCTCGTCGGTGACATTACAAGAGCCATGCCAGACCAGCAGAGCATGACCTGAATCCAGCCCAGCTTTTTATGTTTGCGCCCGGTAGGATTCATTCAAGCAGCGCGAACCTGAAGGCTCATCTTCGGTCGTGAGGCTCGGTTAACGCACTTCGTGGCCTGTATTTAGAAAGCCGTAGTAAGCAGAGGCGCGAGCCAGGCTGAGAGGGGTCGTGCGAAGCGAAATAAAAATTTGCGGTGGTCTAACTATGCCTCACGACAGGCAATTCTAAAAAGGCTCAAAGTCCAATTTTTGGACTAAAAGCTGGACTTTGAGGGTCAAATTTTGGACTTTGTTTTGCAGGTCAAATTTGTGAACACTCTTTCGCGGGATCGCTCTTTCTCGCGGAGTCGCTCGAAATAAAGGGGTTCTGGATAACTCCGACCACATCAGCTATCCAAGCTTAGCTTCCCAGAACCTCTGTGATTTTTGTGCACACTTATTGCACTGGCGATGGGCGGTTATTCAATCATCCAGAGTGGCCATTGCATCTCCACACCGCTGCGATGGCACTCAGGGACAGAAGCGAAGAGGCTTAAACTGAAATGAACGAAGCGATCACAATCGAATCTCTGATCAACCAGCATATTCACAATCAGCTTGAGGAGAAACTGCCCAGAGTAGTCTCCGAGCAGTTGAAGCAGATCGCGCCGCCGCCGGTCTGGATGACGGAGAAGCAACTGGCCGAATACTGGCAGCTACGGACGCCGAACGGCGAGGTCACGGTCCACTCGATCCGCAAGTGGACTGCCCGCCCGGATAACGAGCATCCCCTACCTTGCGCATCAATGGGCGAGATGCGCCGCTACCATCGCGAAGAGGTAGACCGGTGGGCCAGAGAAGAAGCCGCGCGGCAAAAGAAGAAGAGATATCCCGAACTGAAGATCGCAGAAACGCGAGCGAGCTAATTCTTCACCGTCTCAATACCCTTGTGTTATGCTCCGTCACGCTTTGACGGCTGCCATCACAAGGAGAAAGAAACATGGCAGTCTACAAACGCTACAACGGTAAACGGATCAAGCCGTCCGATCCGAACTGGGACAGCGGCACGTGGGTCGTCGAGTTTAACCTGCGCGGCCACCGCGTCAAGGAGGCTATACCCAAGGCGCAGACCAAGAAGCAGGCCGAGCAGGTTGAGACTCAAATTCGGCAGGCGATCTTTGACAGAAAGTACAACCGCGCTTCCGCCATCACGCGCTTCTCGGAGTTCGTTGACGGCGTGTTCCTGCCCTGGGCGCGTGAGAATAAGCGGAGTTGGGAGGACGACGAGCAGAGGGTAGCTAAGGTCAAAGAGTTCTTCGGCCAGCGGGCGATCAGGGACATCTCGCCGATGCTCATCGAGAAGTTCAAGAGCGAGTTGCGCAAGTCCGACAGCAGGTACAAGCGCACCTTCTCCCCGGCGACCGTCAACCGCTACCTCCAAGTGCTCTCCCGCGTCCTCTCGATGGCTTACGAGAACGGCATCGTGGACGGCAACCCGGTGTCGAGAGTTAAACGCCTGAGGGAGCCAGAACCCAGACAGCGCTACTTGAATCAGTATGCGGCCGACGAAGAGGAGCGGCTGATGAAGGCGCTGGTGGTCTATGGCGAGCACGTAGTCGCACTAGCAGAACTGGACTTGGAAGTGGGTATGCGGCTCGGCGAGTTACTCAATTCTCGGTGGGCGGATGTGGATGAGGTTAATCAACTCATCTCCATCACGCAGACCAAGAACGACAAGCCACGCCTAGTTCCCTTGACTGCCCGGGCGATGGGAATCCTCAAGCGCCTGCGGCAGGACGCGCCTGACGAGGAGTTGATCTTCGACCAGCAGCTCACGGGCAGGAAGCGCCGCCAGTTGATGGTCTGTTTCGAGCGGGCCGTCGAGGCCGCTGAGATCGGGAACTTCCGCTTCCACGATCTGCGGCACACCTTCGCCACACGACTCAGGGCAGCGAACGTACACGAGTACGACATCGCCGACCTCTTGGGGCACTCGACGACGCCCGGCGAGACGCGGAACACCAAGGTCACGCGCGGCTACGCGCACGGCGTCCCGCAAAGGCTGCGGGATGCTGTGAACAGTCTGGAAGAAGGTAAGCGCCTGATTTCAGCTACGCCAACTCTACGCCAAGTGGCGAAAGGGGCTTGAGCCGGGATGAAGAAATCAGCCCGCCCAAGCCTCTCTAAATGATTGAGCCTGAATGAAATATGGCGGAGAGGGTGGGATTCGAACCCACGGTGGCCGTTAGACCACTCCGGTTTTCGAGACCGGTGCACTAAACCACTATGCGACCTCTCCGCACAGGAAAATGATGAAGGATGAACGCAGAATGATGAATGAAAAATCTTTGCTTCTTTCATTTATCATCTATTATTCTGCGTTCATCGTCTGCTTTACGCCGTGCGCGGAAGAATTCTTGCATCAACTCTCTCGATTCCGCTTCGAGCACGCCCGGCGTTAGCTCCATTCGATGATTCAAAGAACTGGCATCACAGATGCGAAAGACCGATTCGACTGCGCCCGCGCGTTCGTCGCGCGCGCCATAGACGAGCCGACGAATGCGTGCTTGCACGAGTGCGCCGGCACACATTGCGCACGGCTCAATCGTCGAATAGACAACTGCGCCCGTCAGTCTGTAGTTGCCGAATGCACGAGCAGCAGCGCGCAGGGCGAGAACTTCGGCGTGCGCGGTTGGATCGCAGTCGGTGCGCGTGCGATTGCCGCCGACGGCCAAGAGCGTGCCGTCGGCGTTGACAACGCATGCGCCGATGGGCACTTCGTCGTGTTCGACAGCCGCCCGGCGCGCCGCCTCAAGCGCCACGCGCATCCAACGCGCGTCTGCGTCTTCCGGCCCGCGCTCTTGCAACTCCTCACGCACAGACATGTTCAAGCAGCCACAGGCAAAAACTGAATATAGGTGTGCGTCGCGCCGACTGTCAACCGACGTTCGCACGTTTTAATTTGCTCGCGCAGACGTGTCCAACGCGCGTTCGCTTCGCACGGTGCGCCGGCAATTTGCGCCGCCGATTTTGCGCTGGCGCTTGGCTAACGACAATTTTAATGGCGCGCCGACACGCAACCCCGTGCTATCATCGGCTACGGTCGCCGATTAAGGCTCTCCCGCGCGTCAAGCGCACAACCGACCGACGCAAATGAAACCTGATGTTCGTCCGAGACCGACTGGCCCGTTGATGCGGCCCGACCGCGTATCGGGTGCGTTGACGCCGCCCGTCGCGCCGCCGCGCGAAGTGACGCGCACGCCTGAACGCGCCGACACGACCGTCACACTCTTGGGCCGCAAGCTCTCGCCCGCCGAACTCAACACGGCGCTCGCACACTTTTATCGCGGCGAGATTCAACGCTCGAACACTTGGCGCAACCGGCTCGACACGACGACCAACTGGGCAGTCATCACCGCTGGTGCGACACTTTCATTTGCCTTCTCGTCGGCCGCCAACCCGCACTTCGTCATCCCGATCAACTCGATCCTTGTCGCCTTCTTTCTCTTCATGGAGGCGCGCCGTTATCGCTATTACGAAATCTGGGCGAGCCGCGTGCGCGTGCTTGAGACCGGCTACTTCGCGCCGCTGCTAACGGGCGCGCCGACCGACACAGACTGGGCGCAGCACCTCGCCGAAGATTTGCGCACGCCGCGCTTCACGATCAGCGAATGGGAGGCGGTCGGGCGGCGGCTGCGGCGCAACTATCTCTGGATTTTCGCGCTGCTCGCCGCGAGTTGGAACTTGAAGGTCTATCTACATCCAAAGCCGGCTGTGAACTTTGATGAGTTCCTAAGTCGCGCCGCCATCGGCTTCGTGCCCGGCGAGTTGATGGTCGCGCTCGGCATCGTCTTCAACGTCGCCGTGCTGCTCTTCGCCTTCGGCACGCTACGCCTGCGGCAAGCGACCGGCGAGGTCTTGCCGCAACATCAATTCAACTTCCACCCGATCCGCAGCATGTCGAACCTGACCCGCGCCGCACGCCAACGCCGCGCCACCGTCCGCCGCACCAAGAAAGCGCGCGAACGCACACGCATGACCCGCACCGGCGAATTCAAACGCCCAGACCTAGACGACATACACCGCACACAATTTCCGGTCAAAGAAGAAACGATAACGAAGTGACGAGTGCCAAGTGACAAGTGACGAGTTAAAACATTTGCCCCGCTTGTTACCCGTAATTTGTCACTGCTTTTATGCTTGAACTGAACGGCCAACCGCTTTCGCTTGAACAAGTCGCCGCCGTTGCGCGTGGCGCTGCGCAGGTCACACTCGGCGCGGCGGCGCGTGAGCGCGTCGAGGCGGCGCGCACAGTCATCGAGCGGATTATCGCGGAGGAGCGCGTCGTCTATGGCGTGAACACAGGCTTCGGCAAGTTGTCGGATTACACGATCCCGCCCGATGAGTTGCGCGAACTGCAATTGAATCTCGTGCGCAGCCATGCGTGCGGCGTCGGTGCGCCGCTTGCGCTTGCAGAGGCGCGCGCGATGATGCTGTTGCGCGCCAACGTGCTCGCGTTGGGTTTTAGCGGCGCGCGTGCGTTGGTCATCGAGACGTTGCTGGCGATGCTTGAACGCGATGTCGTGCCGGTTGTGCCGGAGCGCGGGTCGGTCGGCGCGTCGGGCGATCTCGCGCCGCTCGCGCATCTGGCGCAAGTGGTTATCGGCGAAGGCGAAGCGTTCTATCGCGGCGCCCGTATGTCGAGCGCGGAGGCTTTAGAGCGTGCAGGCATCGAACCCTTGCGGCTCGAAGCCAAAGAAGGACTTGCGCTCTTGAACGGCACGCAAGCGATGACGGCCGTCGGCGCGCTGGCGCTGGCACGCGCCGACCGACTCGCGCGCGTGGCGACGGTCGCAGGCGCGATGACGCTCGAAGCCTTGCGCGGCACGCCCGTCGCTTTCGATGCGCGCATCCACGCCGCGCGGCCACACGCAGGTCAGACGGAAGTTGCAGCCCATCTGCGTGCGCTCTTGCAGGACAGCGAGATCAGACGCTCGCATCTCGAAAACGATCCGCGCGTGCAGGACGCATACAGCTTGCGTTGCATGCCGCAGGTGCACGGCGCTGTGCGCGATGCGCTCCGGCACGCGCGCGCAGTCGTCGAGATCGAGACCGGCAGCGCGACCGACAACCCGCTCGTCTTCACGGACACGAACGAAGTGTTATCGGGCGGCAACTTTCACGGCGCGCCGGTCGCGCTCGTCTGCGATTACGCCACAATCGCGCTCGTCGATCTCGTGAGCATCACAGAGCGGCGCGTTGATCGGCTCGTCAATCCAGATGAGAACGAAGACCTGCCGCCGTTTTTGACCACGCATCCGGGCATCTCTTCCGGTTTCATGATGGCGCAGATCGTCGCGGCGGCGCTCGTCGCCGAAGCGCGCGCGCGCGCGCATCCGGCGAGCGTGGATAACGTGCCGACCGACGGCGGCAAAGAGGATCACGTTTCGATGGGCATGACGGCTGCGACCAAGTTACGCCGCGTCGTCGAGATCGCCGAGCACGCCACAGCCATCGAACTGCTCACCGCCGCCGAAGCCCTCGAACATCGCGCGCCGCTCAAGCCCGGCGTCGGCGTCCGCCGCGCTTATGAAGTCGTGCGCCGACACGCGCCGCGTCTCACGCGCGACCGCGCGCTCGCGCACGATTTTGAAAACTTAGTCGCAGCCATCCAGCGCGGCGAGTTTGATATTTGAGCGTGACGCTCACAATCGGCTCGCTCATCAAACCCGCCACGAAGGTTTCTTTGCGCTTGCGCTTTAACCTTTCGGATTCAGAATCGTGATCTGAAGTTGGTCCGGCTGATCGGGCATCCAACCTTGATTGAGCAAGTCGCTGACGTAGCCGAGCACAGTCTGCGCTTGATATTGCTGATCGTCGCGTGTGGCCGCCGTCGCATCTGCGCTCAAGTATGCACGCACGATCACGCGATACTCATCATCGCCGCGCTTCAACCCGACAGCCCAATCCGTGCCGGGCCAGCTACTGCCGTCGGGCTGGATGAAGTGCGCGGCCAAGCCACTCTCGATGCGCAGCAACCACTGGGGTTCACTCACAGTTGATCCTTTTAACCGCGCTTGCTTGCCTTCGCCGCCTGCGGTCGTTGCGGCGTACCGTTGCCCGTGTCTAAGTTGACCGGCGCAGGATAGCCTTTGCTTGCAAGTTCAGGCAACTTGATCACGATCTCCTTCTGCCCCTTGATCGTGCGCGTGACGTGCGCGCTCGTCTTGTCGTTCTTCTTATTCTTGCTGCTCGTCGCGTTGTCGTTCGTTGTGCCGTCGCCTTCGGCCGGTTTGCCCGTCGCGTCGGTCGCCATCGCTTTGAGCGCATCCGACACCTGCTGTCGCTCCTGTGCATTCAACTGTTCGAGCGAGACGCCGTACACATCAAGCACGCGGCGCAGGTTCTCTTCCGTGTTCGTGCCGTGATCATAGACGTCTCGGTAGATGTGCAGCTTGCCATCTTCGACGACGATGGTCTCATAGCGCAGTTCGACCGGCATGGCTCTGGCGAGTTGCACGCTCTTCGTCTCGGTCTTCTTCTGCGCGTAAGCGGCGATGTCTTGATCAGTTAATTGCGTGCCGCTCAACTCCGCGAGTAGGCGCGCGAAGTCTTGCACTTGCGGACTGGTCAGACCGACGCAACCGTGCGAGGCGAAGCCGCCGAGTTTCGCAGGCGACTTGCCGCCGTGAATCAGCGACGGCAGCCCGATCGGAATCTTGATCGGCCCGAGCGGATTCAAAGGACTGCCCGGTTCAATCTTCTCGCCCGCCTGCACCTTGTTGCTCGCCGCGACCCAAGGCTCGTCGGGCGGCGTCCACGCCGGGTTGAAGATGATCGTGCGCGCAGCCCGCATGCCGGTCGGCAGCGGGAACTCTGGATAGCCGATGCCGATCTTATAAGTCTTGATGAGTTGCCCGTCCTTGAACACGTCCATGCGATAAGCGGGCGTGTTGACGACGATGCGCGTGTCTGCGGGGACGTTGTTCGGTTGCTCCGGCAACTTGGCCGCATTCTCATTCGGCCCGCCGCCCGTCGCCCAACGCTCGCGCACAAGCGCGAAGAGTTGCTCGGTTTTATCTGCGCCGATGACCGACTTGATCTGTTCGGCGGCGCGCGCAGTCGCGGCTGTGGTCGTGCCGCTTAACTGATTCTCCGCGTTCGCCGTGTGCAGACTCTGCGTCTCATCGTGAGCGATTGAACGCAGCCGCGCGGACTGATCGTCCGTCAACTGCAAGCGCGCCTTCACATCCGACGCGAACGACTCGTCGGCGAAGAACGCATCGAGCACAGGCAACGTCACAGGCATGTTGCCCGCGTTGTCGGGCGCGGGCGCTCGCACAGGCGACGGCGCGGGCGTCGCTTGTTGCGCCACTTGCGCTGGTGTGGTGCTCGTCGGCGCGTTGCTCGTATTCGTCGGCTCGACTTGACAGCCGACGAGCAGACCCAACGAGACGATGAGCACGAACGATGCGCAGATGGGAATCTTCATCACTTGCTCCTCTGTACGCCAATCCTTATCCGGTGCTTATGGAAGAAACGAACTCAAGCAGACGTGAGAAGCAACCGCCATACCGAGCCGCTGCCACACACCGGTCAAAGATTTTCGCGGAGCGCCGAAACAATATGCCGCCATCTTTGCACCGTAAGCGAACGCCGCAGGCACGAAAAGCAAACGACAGAGGTCAGAGGTTAGAGATCAGTAATTTGCTCTTACTGACCTCTGACCTCTGACCTCTGACCTCTGAGTAATGGGTACGGGTTGATGTTTTGGCCGTCCCAGTAGTGTTTGGGATCGGTGATGAGCCAGATGGCGAAGTGCAGGTGACAGTTGCCGGGGCCGGCGTTGCCTGTGTCGCCGACGTAGGCGATGGTCTCGCCGCGCCGGACGGTTTTATTCTCCGTCAGACCATCGGCGTAAGCTTTCAGGTGCGCGTAGTAATAGATCAGTTTATCGTCCGTGCTGCGTTGATAGATCGTCGTACCGCCGCGCTCGCTCTGAAATAGTTTGACGATGAGACCGTCGGCGGCAGCGACGACCGGCGTGCCACACGCCGCCATGATGTCAATCGCATCGTGGACGCGCCCTTCGGAGCGCGCCTCGTTGTAAGTGTCGCGCAACTGCTCTGGGCGCACGCCGACCACAGGAATCAACAACCCGCTCGCGCTCGGCGGTAGGCTTTGCGGCGGCGCGGTGGCAGACGGCTCAGCCGTGTTGGTCGCGGGCGGCGTCGGTGCAGGTGTGGCGGCCGATGATACGTTGTTGTTCGCGTTTGCGCTCGGCGTCGGCGTTGTAGTCGGCGCGGCGCGGTTGACGTTCTCGGCCGGCGCTTCGTTCGTGTTGGGCAGCGCGACGGGCGTGACCGGCGTCGTGCGATAACGCACGCTCAGCCACCAGACGAACGCGGCGAGCGCGAGCAGAATGATCGCGGCCGAGAGCAGGATGCGTGCGCGTGTGCTCATGTCTCTGTCCGATGGCCAAACTGTTAGTGAACGGGGGCAGCATAAGCAGTCGCAGCGCAGAAAGGCAAGGACAAAAGGATTGAGTTATTGGTTCATTGCTTTTCGTGCGCGCAGTTTTCTGCTATTACAACTGGCAAACTTCAAACGCTATGTCTGCACCGAGAATTATTCGTGCGCCGCGCGGCGCGCAACTCAACTGTAAGGGTTGGCATCAGGAGGCAGCGCTGCGTTGTCTGATGAACAATCTCGACCCGGAGGTGGCCGAGCGCCCCGACGAGTTGGTCGTCTATGGCGGGCGCGGCAAGGCTGCGCGCAACTGGGCGGCGTTCGATGCAATCGTGCGCGAGTTGCAGCAACTCGAAGCGGACGAGACGCTGCTCGTGCAATCGGGCAAACCTGTCGCGGTCTTTCGCACACACGAGTATGCGCCGCGCGTGCTGATCGCAAACTCAAACCTTGTCGGCGCGTGGGCTACTTGGGAGCACTTCCACGAACTCGAACGGCGCGGCTTGATGATGTACGGGCAGATGACCGCCGGCTCTTGGATTTACATCGGCACACAAGGGATCGTGCAAGGCACGTTCGAGACTTTCGCCGCGATGGCGGACAGACATCTCGGCGGCGAACTGCGGGGCAAGCTCGTCGTCTCCGGCGGCATGGGCGGCATGGGCGGCGCGCAACCTTTGGCGGCGACGATGAACGGCGCTGTGTTCTTAGGCGTCGAAGTTGATCGCGCGCGCATCGAGCGGCGCATCCAGACGCGTTATTGCGACCGCATCGCGATGGATTTGGACGAGGCGTTGCGCATCTGCGCAGACGCGCGCGAGCAAGGGCGTGCGCTCTCGGTCGGCCTTGTCGGTAACTGCGCCGAAGTCTTGCCTGAACTTGTGCGGCGCGGTGTTGTGGTTGATGCCGTGACGGATCAGACGAGCGCGCATGATTCTTTGAACGGCTACGTGCCCGCAGGTTTGAGTTTGGCAGAAGCGGCAGAGTTGCGCGAACGTGATCCATCGGGTTATGTCGAACGCGCGATGCAGTCAATGGCGCGGCACGTCGAAGCGATGCTCGCCTTGAAACGCAACGGCGCGGTCGCGTTCGATTACGGCAACAACATACGCAAGCAGGCGTTTGATGCCGGTTGCCACGACGCCTTCGAGATTCCCGGCTTCGTGCCCGAATACATTCGCCCGCTTTTTTGCGCTGGCAAGGGGCCGTTTCGTTGGGTCGCATTGTCGGGCGATGCGAACGACATACGCCGCACAGACGACCTCGCGCTCGAACTCTTCCCCGATGATGCGACCTTGCATCGTTGGCTTCGTCTTGCGCGCGAGCGCGTGCAGTTTCAGGGCTTGCCTGCGCGCATCTGCTGGCTCGGTTACGGCGAGCGCGCCGAGATGGGCGAGCGCGTCAACGAGTTGGTCAAACGTGGAGACCTCAAAGCGCCCATCGCCATCGGGCGCGATCACTTGGACACAGGCTCGGTCGCTTCCCCTTTTCGCGAAACCGAAGCGATGCGCGACGGCACAGATGCCGTCGCTGACTGGCCTATTCTTAATGCGCTACTCAACACGGCGAGCGGCGCGTCGTGGGTCTCATTTCATCATGGCGGCGGCGTCGGCATCGGTTATTCGCTCCACGCCGGTCAAGTCTCCGTCGCCGACGGCACAGATGAAGCAGCGCGCCGGTTGAATCGCGTGCTCACCAACGATCCGGGCATCGGCGTCGCACGCCACGTTGACGCAGGCTACGAAGAAGCGATTGAGACCGCACGCGCGAAAGGCATCAACGTGCCGATGCTCGGAGCAGATGAATAGTCGGCTGTGGACGAACAGCAAACGCAAATCACGACACACCTGACACCCGATCCGGGGCCGCGTGATAAGTCAACTGAAGTGACGCGCGGTGATGGTCGCGCGCGCCGAAGTTTGCGCGCGCTGGCGCTTGATCTCACGCCGCTCAAACAGTCGCGCGATTACCGTCTGTTGTTCACGTCGCAGTCGGTCTCGTTCTTCGGCTCGATGATGAGCTTCGTGACGCTGCCTTGGCAGATGTACCAACTCACGCGCTCGTCTTTGGCGGTGGGCTTACTGGGCGTCGCGGAGTTTGTGCCGATCTTGTTGACGGCATTTGTCGGCGGCGCGCTCGCAGATTACGTTGATCGGCGGCGCATGCTCCGGCTCACAGAGGCCGCGTTGGCGGCGACTACGGCTCTGCTCATCATCAACGCGCGCCTCGCGCACCCGCACGTCTCTGTGCTCTATTTTTGCGCGGCACTCTTTGCTGCGCTCAACGGCTTGCAGCGTCCTTCGCTTGACGCACTCGCGCCGCGTCTCGTCGCGGCGGAACAGATTCCGGCGGTCTCCGCGCTCAACGCTCTGCGCGGCAGCATCGGCATGATCGGTGGCCCTGCGCTCGGCGGCGTACTCGTCGTTATCTTCGGCCCGGCGCTCGCTTACACGTTTGATCTGGCCACGTTCGTCGTCTCGCTCATCGCGCTTTGGTTGCTGCGCGCCGCTCCGCCACCGACGGATGCGGAGCGGCCGAGTATGAGATCGGTCGTCGAAGGCTTGCGCTACGCGCGCAGTCGGCAAGAGTTGTTGGGCACGTATCTCGTCGATCTCAACGCGATGTTCTTCGGCATGCCGATGGCGCTGTTTCCGGCCATGGCTGTCGGCTTCGGCGGCGCGTCGGTCGGACTGCTCTACGCGAGTCCGGCGGTCGGCTCGCTCTGCGCGACGCTCACTTCGGGTTGGACGAAGCGCGTCGAACGACATGGACTCGCGGTCGCGGTCGCGGCGGCTTCTTGGGGCGTGGCGATCATCTGCTTCGGTTTGACGGCGCGACTATGGCTCGCGCTTCTGTGTCTTGCGCTCGCGGGCGCAGCCGACACGGTCAGCGGTCTCTTTCGCATGACGATCTGGAATCAGACCATCCCGGACCACTTGCGCGGCCGGCTCGCGGGCATTGAACTCGTGAGCTACACTACCGGCCCCATGCTCGGCAACACCGAATCGGGTCTCGTCGCCACACTCTTCAGCGTCCGCACGTCCGTCATCTCCGGCGGCGTCTTGTGCGTCGTCGGCACGGGGCTGCTCATGCTTGCGCTGCCAAAATTCTTACGTTACGACGGTCGCGCCGGTCTCGCGCGCAAGCAAGCCGAAGAGCGCGCACGCGCCGGAGCTAATGACGCGCCGCTCGCAACAGCAAAGGAACTCGGATGAAAATTGCCCGCAGCCTGCTTCTCTTTTGCGCGCTCCTGCTTGCGCTCACGGCTCACGCGCAAACAGTAACGGCCGCGCGCGTCGAGACGGTCAACTTCGAGAGCAAATTGGTCGGGCAAGCGTTGCCTTATCACGTCGTGCTGCCGGCGGACTATGACGCGCCCGCATCGCGCACGACACGCTATCCGGTCTTATATCTGTTGCACGGTCTCGCTGGCAGTCACGACGATTGGGTCTCAAATCGCGCGCATCTGGCGCAGTACGCGGCGCTGTATCACATCATCATCGTGACGCCCGAAGGACATGACGGCTGGTACACAGACAGTGCGACCGCGCCGAACGAGAAGTACGAGAGCTACATCGTGCAGGAGTTGCTCCCTGATGTGGAGCGCCGCTATCGCGCGCTCACGACGCGTGACGCGCGCGCCATCGCGGGGCTTTCGATGGGCGGCTATGGCTCGCTGAAGTTCGCCGTGAAATATCCTGAAAGGTTCGTCTTCGTCGCTTCGATGAGCGGCGCGTTGGCTGCGCCTGCGTGGAATCCGCAGGACAAAGACGTGCTCGATTTCGTCAAGCCCTCAATCGCGCGCGTCTATGGCGCGATAGACAATCCCGTGCGCCCGGCCAACGACATCTACAAGCTCTACGACGCGCTGCCGCCGGAGCGCATCGCGCAACTACCGTTCATCTATCTCGACTGCGGCACGGAAGATTTTTTGCTCGACCTGAATCGGACATTTGATGCGCTCTTGCTCAAGCGCAAAATCCCGCATGAATATCGCGAGCTTCCCGGCAAGCACGAGTGGCCTTACTGGGATCAGCAGGTGCAGGAGATTTTACGCATCGCCGCGCGCCGTCTGGCCGCGCCGCATTCGTAGCACAAGTTTCTTTTCGTAGCACAAGTTTCTTATGGCTAAGGCTAACATCACGCCACGCGCAGAGGATTACGCGCAGTGGTATCTGGACATCGTGGCCGCCGCAGAGATGGCCGAGAACTCGGGCGTGCGCGGCTGCATGGTCATCAAACCTTACGGCTATGCTATCTGGGAAGCGATTCAAGCCGCGCTCGACCGGCGCATTAAAGCGACGGGGCACTCGAACGCATACTTCCCTCTGCTCATCCCGAAAAGTTATTTGATGAAAGAGGCCGAGCACGTCGAAGGCTTCGCGCCGGAGGTCGCGGAAGTGACGCGCGCGGGCGGCGAAGAGTTGAGCGAGCCTTACGTCATTCGCCCGACATCGGAGACGATCATTGGCGTCAGCTTCGCCAAGTGGATCAAGTCTTGGCGCGACCTGCCGCTCCTCATCAATCAATGGGCGAACGTGATGCGCTGGGAGTTGCGCACGCGCCCCTTCCTGCGCACGACCGAATTCCTATGGCAAGAGGGGCACACGGCGCACGCGACCGAAGAGGAAGCCGAGCGCGAGACGTTGATGATCCTCAACGACGTCTATGCCGACATGGTCGAGCGCGTGATGGCGATCCCTGTGCTGCGCGGGTTGAAGACCGAGCGCGAGAAGTTCGCCGGTGCGTTGCGCACTTATGCGATTGAAGCGATGATGCAGGACGGACGGGCCTTGCAAGCGGGCACGAGTCATAACTTGGGCCAAAACTTCGCGCGTTCGTTTGAGATCAAATACACGACTGCGGACAACCGTGAAGAGTTCTGCTGGACGACCTCTTGGGGTGCTTCGACGCGGCTCATCGGCGCGCTCATCATGGCGCACGGCGATGACGACGGGCTGGTGCTGCCGCCTGAGCTTGCGCCTGTGCAAATCGTCTGCGTGCCGATCTACAAGACGGATGACGAACGCGGCGCGGTGCTTGCGGCGATCAATCGGCTGACGGAAAATTGGGGCGCGCGTTTTCGTTGGAAGTTGGACGACCGCGCGCATCTGACGCCGGGCTTCAAGTTCAACGAGTGGGAAGTCAAGGGCGTGCCCTTGCGCATCGAGTTGGGCCCGCGCGACATTGAGAAAGGCACAGTCGCACTCTCGCGCCGCGACATGCCGGGGCGCGAAGGCAAGTCGTTTGTTACGCAAGACGGACTGACCGAGCGCATCGAGCAGTTGCTCGCAGAGATGCAACAGACGCTCTACGACCGCGCGTTGCGCTTCCGTGCCGAGCACACGTTCGAGGCGGCCGACTACGAAGAGTTCAAAGCGCGCGTCCAGCAAGGCTTCGTGCACGTCTATTGGGCGGGCACAGGCGCGGATGAAGATCAGATCAAGACGGACACCAAAGCGACCGTGCGCGTGCTGCCATTTGATCAATCTGAGACCGAAGGCAGATGCTTTTACACGGGGCAGCGGACGAAGCAGCAAGCGATCTTCGCGCGGGCTTATTAATTTTTAGAGAGTGAGACGACAATGAAAACTGTAGAGACTAATTCGCAGACCGAAAGGGCCGCGCGCGTGGCGGCGATTCAAGCGGCGTTGCGTGAGGCGGGGCTTGATGGCTGGCTCTTTTATGATTTTCGCAAGAGCGATCCGTTGGCGTATCGCATCTTGCAGTTGCACATGCACAACATCACGTCGCGGCGTTGGTGCTACTACGTGCCAAGTGAAGGCGAACCCGTCAAGATCGTGCATACGATTGAGCGCGAGAAGTTGGACACGCTCCCCGGTCGTAAGCTCGTCTATTTGCCTTGGCAGCAACTTCATGCGGCGCTCGGCGAGGCGTTGACGGGCAAGGGCGAAGGCGCGAGTGGTGGACAAGCAAAGCGCGTGGCGATGCAGTATTCGCCGGAGAATGCGATCCCCTACTTGGCGCGCGTTGACGCGGGGATGATCGAGCTTGTGCGCTCGTTTGGTGTTGAGCCGGTGACGAGCGCAGACCTTGTGCAGATGTTCGAGGCCGTGTGGACGCCCGCGCAGAAGCGCACGCATGATGAGGCGGCGAACAAGATTCACCAGATCATCATGGACGCTTTCGCCGAAGTCGCGCGCCGCATCCGCGCGGACGTGCCGACGACCGAGTATGACATACAACAGTTCATCGTGCAGCGTTATGAAGACGAGAACATGACGTGCGACGGCGATCACCCGATTGTCTCCGTGAACGCCAACAGCGCCAATCCGCATTACGGCCCGACCGCAGATGTGCATGCGCCCGTTAAGCGCGGCGACTTCATCCTCTTCGACGTGTGGGCGAAGTTGCAAGAGCCTGAAGCGGTCTATGCCGATCAGACTTGGACGGGCTACATCGGCGAGACGGTGCCGGAAGAGCACGAGCGCATCTTTCAGATCGTGCGGGCGGGGCGCGATGCGGCGATCAGGTTTGTCGAGGAGAGTGTCGCCGCCGGGCGCGAGATACGCGGCGCGGAAGTGGACGACGTGTGCCGCAACCGTATAGTCGAAGCGGGCTACGGCGCGCAGTTCCTGCATCGCACGGGCCACTCAATCGGCGAAGAGGTGCACGGCAACGGCGCGAACATTGACAATCTCGAAACCCGCGACTCGCGCCGCCTCATCCCGCGCACCTGCTTCTCCATCGAGCCGGGCATCTACCTCGAAGGCAACTTCGGCGTCCGCTCCGAAGTGGACATGTACATCGGCGACGGCACGGCGGAAGTCACGGGCCAGCCGATCCAGACTGAGGTGATGGCGATACTGAAAGAACAGTAGGCAGAAGGCAGAAAGCAGAAGGCAGCAAAAACAAAACTGCTTTCTGCTTTCTACCTACCGCCTTCTGCTTTCTGCCTTCTGCTTTTCCATGCTCGATTTCGCTATTCAAACCGCCCGCGATGCCGGGCGCATTCTCGCGGAACGCTTCGGGCGCGCGTCTTTGCGCGTGCAACATAAGGGCGACATTAATCTCGTCACGGAGGCTGACCTTGCGGCGGAGCGTCTCATCGTTGAGCGCATCCGCAGCTATTACCCACGCCATGCGATCCTTGCGGAAGAGGCGGGCGATGTGGCGCGTGAAGGGCCGGCGAGCGATTATAAGTGGGTCGTCGATCCGCTCGACGGGACGACGAACTACGCGCACGGCTATCCGTGCTTCTGCGTCTCAATCGGGTTGGAGCACAAGGGCGAGCTTGTCGTCGGCGTCGTCTATGATCCGATCCTTGATGAGATGTTCGCGGCCGAGCGCGGTGGCGGTGCGACGTTGAACGGGCGGCGCATACACGTCTCCGAAGTCGAAGACTTGAACCGCGCGCTGCTGTGCACAGGCTTTCCTTACGACGTGCGCGAGCGCAACGATTTCGCGCGCCACTTCGTCAACTTCATCATGCACGCACAAGGCGTCAGGCGCGACGGCGCGGCGGCGCTCGACATGGCTTACGTCGCCTGCGGGCGCTTTGAAGGATTTTATGAGGAGGGCTTGCAGCCTTGGGATGTGGCCGCAGCCATCGTCATCATCGAAGAGGCGGGCGGGCGCGTCTCGCGCTATGACGGCTCACAGGCAAGCATCTACGCGCCGCCGATCATGGCAAGCAATGGCCTCGTGCATGAACAGATGATGCGCGTGCTGGCGCTCTAAAGCTGCTCAGTTGACATCGCATGAACGCGCCGTTAGATTTTCACTGTGTCACTCCTCGAAGTGGTCGCCATCTCTCATCGGAATAATTCAAGGATTTCCTATTATGAAACGAAGCATTAAGTTTGTGCGCCGCCGGGCGTTCTGGCGGTTCGCTTTGGCGCTGGCATTCTGCGTGGGCAGTGCGTTGGTCTTATCGTTCAGCGCGACTCAGGCGCAATCCACTGACAATCAACAGGGCCCGCGCGGTATTGGCTTGCCGACACAGACGCCAACGCCGCCGCAACCGACGACGACGAACGCGCAAGGCAGCACGATCAGCAAACCCGAACTGGTGTTGCAAACCGGTTACCCTTACGCCATCCAGATGCGCATGCTCTTTAGCCCAGACGGGCGTTTGCTCGCCACGACGACTTGGAACAGCAGTCAGGTCAAACTCTGGGAGGTGGCTACGGGTCGCGAGTTGCGCACCTTCATCGGCAGCAGCGGCGGCGGAGGTAGTACGCTTGTGGCGTTCACGGGCGTCTCAACCGTCGCGTTTAGCCATGACAGCCGACGGCTTGCGGCCGGCGGTCATGATGGTTCGATCAAAGTCTGGGACGTGACGAACGGGCGCGAGGTCTCGACCATCGCGGGCGCGCAACAGAATTCGACCGACAACTCGCTTGGCGTTTACTCGTTAGCCTTCAGCCCCGACGGGCAGATGCTCATTGCCTATAACGCTCCCGTGACTAAACTCTACGAGGTGGCGACCGGGCGCGAGTTGCGCACGCTGGACATCGGCGTGCCGACGGATGCCGGCAGCACCACCCAAGGACACTTCGCGCTCACCGCCGACGGCCGGCAGATGATCATCATCGCATCGGACATCGGGCGCAAGGTTAAGAATTCGATCAAATACATCGATCTCGCATCAGGCAGCGAAGCGCGCACAATCCTGCTGCCTGAAGATGCTCAACGCGCCACCGGTAGTCTGCTGGCGCAGACGCCGGACGGTCGGCTGTTCGGCGTGATGCTCGACGCCCAAGCGTTCGCACAAGAGTCCCAACTCAAGCTGTGGGACTTCACGGCCAAGACGGGGCGCACGCTCCTGACGCTCCCACGCGGACGCGCCGCGAGCTTCGATCTCAGTCCCGATGGGCACCTGCTGGCCACTGCCGTTGGTAATACAGTCAAGCTCTGGGATACAACGACGGGGAGCGAAGTGCACACGTTTGATGTGCCCGCCCCCCTTGCGCAGTTTGCGCCGGAAGTGGGGGTCAACGCGCTTGTCTTTAGTCCTGACGGTAGGCTTCTGGCGACGACGAGCGGGATGGACGGCCAGATCACACTTTGGGACACGCAGACCACGCGTGTCGTGCAGAGGTTGAAGGGCGGAACAAATTTCGCTTACGACGCAGCCTTTAGTCCCGATGGTACGCGCCTCTACACGGGCGCAAAGACCGTCTGGGATTTAAGCGGCGGGCGCGGCTTGCGCGCTTCCTCCGTCTCGGCCGATCTCGCCTACGGTGCATTCCTCAGTCACGACGGGAGTCTGTTGGCGACGCGCAGTTATCAAGACCCAAAGATCACGCTCTACGACGCGACGACCAATCGCCAACTGCAAACCCTCGCGCCCAGCGAACGAGCCATACCAATCCAGACAGTTTTCAGTCCCGACGGTCGGCTGCTGGCTGCGAACTACCAGCTTGCCCCCGAACAGATGCCGACGTTAAAGGCCAAGAGCCAAGCGGATGTGATGAAAGCAGTCAAAGAGGCGGAGAAAGCCTCGAGAAAAGACCCGGCAGCAATCCAACGCAATGTCATGCAAGCGTTATACGGCAACGGGCCGAGCACGACCATACAGAATCAAGTGAAAATCTGGGACACGCAGACCGGGCGCGAGGTGCGCAGCATCAACGTGCCGTCAGCCTTTCAGTTCTCTCAGTTCGTGGCGGGCACGGTCGGCAAAGTTGTCTTCAGTCCCGACGGGCGCGCAGTCGCTGTGACGCCGTTCCTGAGCAACACCGTCACGCTCTGGGACATTGCGAGCGGTCAGCAACTACGCACCTTCGGCAGTGCCGCCCCGTCCAATCCTGCCGATCCATCCAACCCTTACGCCGCCTTTAGTGGTATGGCCTTCGGCGGCACCGGCAGCGTCTCTGCCATCGCCTTCAGCCCCGACGGCCGGCTTCTCGCCACCGGCGGCAAAGAGATTGAGAACAATTTCGATCCGTCATCCATGATGGCCACTGCGATGGCGAACGCGCGCAACCCTAAAGCCGCCGCGCAGACACAGGCGCAGATGCAAGCCATGATGCAGAACATGCGCGACAGCATGAAGACGAGCGGCCCCGTACACGTCTGGGACGTGGCGACGGGCCAAGAGGTGCGCGCCCTTCGCGGGCACGAGGCGGAAGTCAAAGCCATCGCCTTTAGTGCCGACGGCCGCTTGCTTGCCTCCGCCGCAGCCGACAACACGTTGAAGCTTTGGGACGCGACGACGGGGCGGGAACTGCACACACTCAAAGGCCAGAATGCAGAGGTCAACTCGCTCGCCTTCAGTCCCGACAACAGCTTGCTCGTCTCGACGGCCAACGACGGCAGCACTTATCTCTGGGACGCCAAGACGGGCCAGCAACTCGCCACACTCATCTCCCTCTTCAACGGTGCCGATTGGCTCGTCATCACGCCCGACGGACTCTTTGACGGCTCGCCCGGCGCGTGGAATCAGATTCTTTGGCGCTACGACGAGAACACCTTCAACGTCGCGCCCATCGAATGGTTCTTCAACGAGTTCTTCTATCCGGGCTTGCTCTCAGACCTCGTCGCCGGTAAACGTCCCAAGGCCGCGCAAAACTTCGCCGACAAGGATCGCCGCCAGCCCGTCGTCAAGGTCACGCTCGCTGATGCGGGCGACACGAGCGCGCCGATTGCGACGCGCAACGTCAAAGTTAAGATCGCAGTGCAAGACGCCGAGCCGGACGCAACGCACAGCGCGGGCAGTGGCGCACGCGACCTGCGCCTGTTCCGCAACGGCTCGCTCGTCCGTGTCTGGCACGGCGACGTACTCAAAGGCCAAAAGAGCGTCACGCTTGAGACGACACTGCCGCTCATGGCAGGCGCGAACCGCTTGACCGCTTACACCTTCAACCGCGACAACGTCAAGAGCCGCGACGCGCAGCTTGCGCTCACGGGCGCAGATTCGTTGAAGCACACGGGCACAGCTTACGTGCTCGCCGTAGGTGTCAACGAATATGCGAACCCGCAATACAACTTGAAGTACGCCGTGCCGGACGCGCAGGAGTTTGGCACAGAAGTGCAGCGTCAGCAGACGAAGCTCGGCCGCTACGATCACGTCGAAGTCGTTACGCTGCTTAACGGCGACGCGACCAAAGCGAATATCATGGCGGCGCTCGCTAAGCTGGCCCAACAGACGCAGCCCGAAGACGAGATCATCGTCTATTTCGCCGGACACGGCACGGCGCAGCAGAACAGTTTCTATCTGATCCCGCACGACCTCGGCTACATGGGCAGCCGCACGCTACTCAACCCATCAGCCCTGCGCAGTATCCTCACGCACAGTATTTCGGACACGGAACTTGAAGATGCTTTCGAGCAGGTGAACGCCGGCCAAATTCTGTTCGTCATTGATGCGTGCAACAGTGGGCAAGCCCTCGAAGCCGAAGAGAAGCGACGCGGGCCGATGAACTCGAAGGGTCTCGCACAGTTGGCTTACGAGAAAGGCATGTACATCTTGACCGCCGCGCAGAGTTTTCAAGCGGCGCAGGAAGTATCACAACTCGGCCACGGTTTGCTGACCTACGTGTTGGTTGACGAGGGCTTGAAGCAGGGCTTAGCCGACAACGAACCGAAGGACGGCGCGGTGCTGGCGCGCGAGTGGATTGACTACGCCACGAACCGCGTGCCCACGATGCAGCTTGAGAAGGTGCGCCAAGCGCGCGACCTTTCATTCGCCGCAGACGACACGCGCGGGCTTGATCTCTCGCGGCGCGTCGCCCAACGCCCGCGCCCCTTCTATCGCCGCGAACTCGAAGCGCAACCGATCATCGTGGCCAAACCGTGAAGAGCAGGAATGAAGGCTCAGAGATGAGGAATGAAAGCGCGCCAAGCTTGGTACTGAACGTACTTGGTCAAGCGTATCGAATGAGCTGAAGGCAGGCGGGGCGCAACCGCGCCTGCTCTGCGAGTGATCGTCGGCGCGGTCTTCATAATGTAAGTTGTGAGCCAGAAACGGAGGCGGTGGAACCCCTGCCGCTGTTGCCTTAGTAATAGCCTATCCCAGAACCTATTCCCGAAAAACAATTGACAGTAAATCAGCAAGCGCTGTATCGTGCGGCTGCTCCTCAAACGATGTTCGCTGACGACACGCCAACCGTCGTCACTCTCATCCAGCAGTTAACCATCGAGGGAGATTGTGGTGTAGTTGCCGCTTGCTGTAGCACACGTATGGGAACGATAGCGCGCACCTCTGGACACAGCCTTGTTGAATATGGGTTGTAACCACTAGGCCATCTCAAGGGGAAAGCTTACCGCCAGAGCGTTCAAAGTAAGTCGCACTTGGCAAACCGATGGTTTATTAAACGCAGCATCAGTTTGAGTCGAGATGAGGCTTTAACGAACTGTTGTCAGTCTAACCAAGAAGGAGCAGCCCCCATGCTCAGACCAGCTAAAGCTTGGCTCTTCATTCTCCTACTCATCTGCACTTCAGTTTATCTCTTACACTCCACCCCAATTATAGAACGACCTGTCTCTGCTGCCACGAATCGGCAGACAGGCGCGCAAAGCGGTCATGCAACGGGCACGCCGTTGCCGCTCTGTTCTGAACGCGCAGAGCATCAACTGCCGCTGCCGAGCACCTTCCTGCCCGACCGGCTCACAGAGTACCAGCAGCAACTCGCCGACTTTCTCAAACGCGGCGAGTATCTGCACTGGTGTGCTGATAAAGGACTGCGCGATACCGGCCCCTTCGTCAATAAAGTTCCATTGGGCGTCCACCCGACGGTGAAGATCTATTATTCGCCGAAGATTATGAGATGGTTGATGGATGATCGAAAGGAAACGATTCCTGATGGCGCGATGATCGTCAAAGAGCAGTACACACCGCCGGCGGCGCAGTATCAACTGACCGCGCCGGAGAAGGTCTCAGACTGGACGATCATGATCAAGGATGCGAAAGGTTCGAAGGATGGTTGGTACTGGGCAGAGATTTGGAAAGGGCAAACGCCGGATAGCAACAAGCCGCCATACACCATGCGTAATGCCGGCTTCGGCCTCTATTGCACGCGCTGCCACGCCACGGCGGAGAAAGATCATACGTTCGCCTCGTTGAATAACATCGAAGGCTTTCCCGGCCAACCGCTCTCTTATTTCGTTGACCTCTCGTGGCTCCCGCAACCGACGCTGACGCCGGCCGCGAAGGTCGCGCCAGCGCCGTCGCTGGCGGCGAACCAAGCGCCGGTGAAGCCGCCGATGAGTCATCACGACCAATCGTCGTTGCTTGAAGTGGCCGAAGTGGCCGAAGCTATGTCCGCGCACGACCCCGTACGGACGACACGACAGCCCGACCCCGCCTTCGTGAAGTTCTTCAATTCTATCTCGCCCGTGCCGCTAAAGGACGTTAAGAAGATACCGCCGGAGACCTACGATCATGTCTGGCCAGATCATCAAACGCCGCAGCAGTTCCTCACGTCGGATTCGTGCATGGGCTGCCACAGCGCCATCTATTACGGCAACGTGATGGTGTACACGGGCGCGCAGCAGCCGGACAAGACTGTGCCGGCGATGAACATCTCGCCCTTCGGCGAGTGGCGCTGGTCGCCGATGGGTCTGGCGGGACGCGACCCCATCTTCTATGCCCAGTTGGATAGCGAACTCGCTTACTTGCAGACCATCAAAGACCCAATAGAGCGAGAGAAACTGACGCACGATCTGATTAACACCTGCTTCAGTTGTCATGGCGTGATGGGCAAACGCCAGCACGATCTTGATCACGGGGCGGCGACCAATTTCAATCGTGATTTCGTTTACCTGACCGATGCGCGGGATGCGAATTTCAAGTACGGCGCGCTGGCGCGCGACGGCGTCAGTTGTCTATCTTGTCACCACATCGTCGAAGATAAAACGCCGCCGGGCGAACAGCCGCTTAAATACTTTCTGGAGCACGCCATCACCGGGCAGTTTGAAATGGGCAAGAGTGATGAAGCTTCGGGCCCGTTTAAAGACAACGAGGTCGTCACCGATCCGATGAATAATGCGTTGGGCGTAAAACCAAAATTTGATGCCTATATCCAGAGTTCGCGGATGTGCGGTAGTTGCCACACCATCCATCTGCCCATCGTGGATAAGATGGGCAAGCCGGGCAAAGACCTTGAGCAGTTGACCTATCTGGAATGGCTCAACAGCAGCTACCAGAACGAATTCGGCCACAATCCAAAGGCGCAGACCTGTCAGGATTGCCACATGCCCGCGAAGTATAGCAACGCGAAGGGCACGCTCAACGTGCCTTTGATTCAACAACCCATCGCCACCGTTGAGGACGATACCTATCCGGCGACCGAAGGGCGAGCCGCGCCCGACAAGGTTCACGTCCGCGTCCGGCCGAGCGGCTTCGCGCGCCACCAGTTGCAGGGCCTCAACGTGCCCTTGCTGGAGATGTTCTTGCAGTTCATGAACCCTTACGCTGTCGCTGACAAGCAGTTTCCCTATAACGAAGTCCTCGGCGTGCGCCAGAACGATTACATGCTGGGCGTCAACTTCGATCTGCCCAACACTATTGATGCCTTCGTGCAGCAAGCGCAAAACTCCACGGCGGCGATAGCGGTGCGACCTGTCTCGGCCGACAAGCAAAAGCTCGTGGCGCATGTTACGGTGACCAATAAGGCCGGGCATCGGCTGCCGAGCGGCGTCGGTTTCCGGCGCGCGTTTATTGAATTGAAGGTGACGGATACAACGACGGGGCAAGTGGTGTGGTGCTCGGGCTGCACAAATGAGCTAGGCATCATCGTTGACCAAAGCGGCCAACCGCTGCCGACGGAGTTCTTCGACCGGTACAAGGACAAGTCGGGCCAGTGGCGGCAATACTTTCAGCCACATTTCTACGACCAGCCGGGCCACACGATCACGAGCCAAGAGCAAGTGGAAATTTACGAAGAACTAACTGAGGACGCGACCGGCCAGATCACCACAAGCTTTATCCGGCGTGACGACCGGTTGAAGGATAATCGGCTGTTGCCGCTCGGTTGGACGGAACGGGGGCCAGACCCCTCGCTGTCCGGCGACTTCCTCGAAGCCACTCATCCTTTTGCGACGGGCAGTGACAGGCACTACAAGGACGGTAGCGGCACGAGTGTCGTGACCTACGAGGTGCCGTTGAATGGTCGTGAGCCAAAAGATTTGCAAGTCACGGCGACTTTGTACTATCAAACCATTCCGCCTTACTACCTCAAAATGCGCTTTGACCAAGCCGCAGCATATCCCGCGACGAAGCGCCTATATTATCTAACCTCAAATCTCAAAACGTCGCGCACGCCGATTGAGAACTGGAAACTCTTGCTCGTCTCCAACAGTGTGCCTGCGAGCGGAAAGAGGAACTGAGGCGGTTACATTAGTAACCGGAACTTTTTCGCCGTTCATGACTTTCTTCTGGGCGAATAGATGTTGACTCCGCCGGGCGGCGCTAGTATTGTCTCTTTGTTCCAAGCGCCACGCGATTGATTAAAGCAAAGACCCTCGCTGACCAGTGCCGCTTTGCTGTTGACAACCTAAAGGCACTTCAAGATGACATTTGCGGCTCCGAAGCAGCAGCAATCGAGCGTTCTCTAATCATCTTGGAATGGCGTAACATTCCAGCTATTTGTGAGGTCTGCCTTGTTTATGTTGTCTGGAAATTCGAGGCGGGGTGGCGACCCACAGCGGCTTGCGCTTCGTAATTGGCATTTAAGACCCGCGCTGAAATATGCTTCGTCCGGCGTCGTCAGAACCGTCGCGCCAGCCGAAACCATCAAGCGCATCGCCCCCCTCATGCCCGTTATCGGTGTCACGCGCATCGCCGATGTGACCCACCTGGACCGGATCGGGATCCCAAACTTTACGACCGTCAGACCGCGAGACTACCGGGGCATCTCCTACTATAACGGCAAAGGGGCCACACGGCTGGCAGCTAAAGCCGGGGCGATGATGGAAGCCATCGAGCGTTATTGCGGCGAGCGTTGCGACTTGGAAATCTGCTATGGCAGTTATCGTGAGATGCGAAGACGCGGGGCGGCGGTTGACCCCGGCGAAATCATCGCGCCCCGCTTTCGTGAGTATCGTCCGAACGTGCGCCTCGAATGGGTCGAGGGTTTCGACCTCATTGCGCGGCGGCCGACCTACGTGCCGCTCAACTCCGTCGTGCAGCCTTACGAGCCGCAACGCGGCTCTGCGCTCTACTATTCGAGCACCAACGGTTTGGCCTCCGGCAACACCATCGAAGAGGCTCTCTGCCATGCGTTGTGCGAGGTCATCGAGCGCGACGCGGCCTCTATCTCAGTGGCGACGCTGGAACTCGCGCCGGCAGTCGGTCGAGTGCTCAACGGCGTGGGCGTGCTGTCGTCGGAGTCGGCCCACGCAACGCACGATAAATTTCCGCTCATAGCACTAGACAGCCTGCCGCCCAGCCCTACTAAGCTCGTGCACAAGATGCGCGCCGCCAAGCTGCGCATTTACTTACGCAATCTCACTTCCACGGCGGGCATTCCGACACTGGAATGTACCATTGTCGAAGAGCAGTTGGACGGTCGCCACTTGGCGCACGGCGGAAGCGGCACGCACCCGGACGCGCGCGTCGCACTCACACGCGCGCTGACGGAGGCGGCTCAGAGTCGCGTCGCCTGTATGCAGGGCGGACGCGAAGATTTACCGGAGATCATCAAGGAGCGTGTAACCTTCGATCCGGATTATGTTTTCGGCCGGGGCCCGGTGCGCCCGTTCTCTTCGATGCGCTCATACGAGCATGAGCGCATCGACCAAGACATTACGTTTCTGCTTCGTCGGCTGAAGGCTGAAGGGTTCAAACAGATTGTCGCTGTTAACCTGACCCGGCCAGAACTTGGCGTCCCGGTCATCAGGGTGGTGCTCCCGCAGGCTGAGACGTGGGCCGTCTTTTACTCACACCTCGGGTGCTGTCTGTTCGGCGAGCGCGTCAAGCGAATCCTGCATGGCGCTTCACCCAACTGTGTGCTTCCTAGTCCTGCTGCGCGGGTGAACCCGACGCCGACAGAGGCCGGTGCCTGAGTTATACCCAAGTCCCTCGCGGTGTTATTTACGAGAAAGGTCTTACTGCCGTGGGTTTCTCAAGCGCAGACCGCCCGCAACTCGTGCAACTAGGCGCACCTAGTCGCGCCGCCGCCGCCCGTCCGCCCAAACGTGGTCAAGGGCGGCGCGCAAACGCGCGCAAGGTGGAGAGCATAACTCTTTGCAGTGCGACGCTCGGTGAAGATGGGCGCCACGAGCCACCGCTCGGCCCGCTCTACATCGCGGCCGCGCTGGAAGCGGTCGGCGTCGCGGTTGATTTCCGCGACTTCCAACTGCACGAAGACGCGCATAGCTTTTCCGGTGACGTGCTGGCGCGCTTCCTCGCCGGGCATCGAGAGATCGTCGCCGTCTCCTGCTTTGTTGATATGCTCCCGGCCGTCGTCGCCGCCACGCGCACGCTGCACCGGGCACGGCCTGAAACACTCTTTCTGCTCGGCGGCCCCGGCCCTACCTCTTGCGCCGAGCGCATCCTTCAAGAGTACCCTTGGATCACCGCCGTCGTACGCGGCGAAGGCGAAGAGACTGTCGCCGAGTGGATTCAGTTGCTGCGCGGTGAACGGACAGGCGCTGTGGCCGGGATGGTTTACCGCAAGGGTGCGGAACTGATCGAAGGCCCAAGCCGCGCCCGCAATCACGACTTGGACGAGTTGCCGCTACCTGCATATCATCTAGTTGACTGGTCGCGTTATTCAAACGCGCGCATCATCACAACGCGCGGTTGCTCTTACCGCTGCTCCTTCTGCGATGTGACCGCTTTGTGGGGAAATCGTAGCGTCTATCGCGGGTTGGCGGCGACCGTCGCGGAGATCGAGTTGCTCCGGGATCGTTACGGCAAACCTTCAATCGGCATCGTTGACGACACGTTCGTGCTCAACCGCGACCGCGTGCGCGCCTTCTGTCGCCTGTTGCTCGAGCGCCGCACAGACATTCGTTGGGGCTGCTTTGGGCGGATCAACTTAATGACGCCCGACCTTATGGAGTTGATGGCGGAGGCGGGCTGTTGCGCCATCTTCTATGGGATAGATTCCGGCTCACAACAGGTCTTGGACCGGACGGTGAAGAGACTCAACGCGAAGCAGATCATGCCGGTGCTGCGTGCGTCGGCGCGTTACTTCGACTGCATCGAGGCGTCCTTCATCTGGGGCTATCCCTTCGAGCGTCTCGACGACTTTCGCCGGACGTTCGATGTGGCCGCCGAAGCGGCGACGCTCGCCCCGGTGGTCAACGTGCAACTGCATATGCTCAGCCCGCTCCCGCTCTCGCCGATCTACAAGGAGTTTCCGCGCGCACTCCGTGAGCCGGAGATCGAAGACCGGCACTGGCTCTTGTTGCCTCCGATCTTCTTTGACGAGCGCGCCACTGAGTTGCGCAAACTTGTGCGCGCCGCGCCCGACATCTATCCGGGCTTTTACAGTTTCACGACGCCGGCCCTACGTGCCAAGCGAAGATTGCTTGAACGTTCGATGCGGGCGTTGAATCGGACGGTGGGCAGTGCTCTCTTTGACGAGCGCCGCGCCCGTCTGCTCAAGGAGGAGGCAGTCGCCGTCGAGCAAGAACTCTTGGCAGAGCCGCGTCATCCGGCCGACCAGATCGGCGTCGGACTGGCGGTCAGCTATTTCCGCCGGCTGCGCCTCCACGCGCTGTTCGAGGCTGGTGCGAAACCATTTGTCGGCCAGCGCGGGGCCCGCCATGTCAGGGAACGCACAGAGGCCGCGAGTAGCAACCTATGAGCCGTCTGCCCATCGTGTACTTAGGCCCGAGCATCCCGCGCGCCGCGGCTGAGCAACTACTCAGCGCGGATTATCGCCCGCCGATCCGGCGCGGCGATCTGCCGGCGCGCTGTCAAGGGCGAACCGTGATCATCATTGATGGCGAGTTCGGGCAAAGCCTCTCAGTTTCGCCGAAGGAGATTCTGCAATTGCTGGATCAAGGGACGCGCGTGATCGGCGCAGCCAGCATGGGCGCGTTGCGCGCCGCCGAACTCTACCCCTATGGCATGGCAGGCTGTGGTTGGATCTTCGAGGCCTACAAAGCGGGCCTCATCATCGGGGATGATGAGGTGGCCCTCTCGTATTCCCCCATAGACGCTAGCCCGCTCACCATCCCGCTCGTTAACGTGCGCTTCTGGCTCAAGCAACTTCAAGCCGCCGGCCGCCTCGACTCCGCTACTGCGCGCCGGTTGCTGCGCACAGCACGTCAGATTTTTTATGCGGAGCGGACTTTCAAACGACTGCAACAGGAGTTCGAAGCGATCAGCGGGGCGACTGCCATCAAGTCGCTCATGCGTACAGAGCAAGACATCACAGACATCAAGGGCGCGGACGCCAAGCTCGCTCTCCTGCGGGCGACCTCCGCTCCGCTAATCAAACTGAGACGAAAGGAAGGGTCTATTAATGGCTACCAAGAAACTCGGGTCGGCTAAAGCAACCAAGAAGGCAACCAAGAAAGCCGCGACCAAAAGGGGGGCGACCACGAAAGCGACGGCCGGGGGGAGCGCTGTTGCCATCTCCTCGCAGCAAGCCGCCGGCGTCGTTAGCCCGGCCCTTCAGGAACTCATTGGTCGGGCCATCACCGACAGGGATTTTAGAAAGGCCCTGTTTGCAGATCGCGAGAAGGCCACGAGAGGTTATAAGCTGACGCCGATTGATCGTGAGTCGTTGAATCGGATCAGACCGGCAGACCTCGAACAGCAGGCCGCAATGATGGCGAATAAGGTCAACATCACAATTATGGTGAAGATCACCATCCACTTCTGAGCTTGGCCTTGTCCATTCAGTAGCAGCTTTGAAAGCAAAGAGGAAGGCGCGAAGCTCGAGACTATCTCGGCCAAGCTGGGTCTCATCTGCTCAATCTGGGCTGTGCTCTCCGATAGCGCACCTACTGAATGGTGACCTCATTTCGTCTGCGGCGCGATGATGATAATGACGAGCGTCAGGAGGCCGACGGCGATAGCGAACTTAGCCCCGCCCGATAGCCTATCGGGCGCACAGCTCACGGGTCGTCAATAGGTCTGTTCTCGCTCTTTAGTCTTAGTCGCAGAGGAGCCACGCCGATGAAGCTTCACCGCCCGGTCATTCGCTTGCCTTTTCCTGATGCTCTGGATTCTCGTCGGCACGAGCCGCATAGGTCGCTACCCGGCTCAGCCTGAAACCAAGCCCCTTGAAGGGAGTGCTTCATATGTTCTTCGTCACCTTCCACCAGACGGTCAGTAACGTCTATGCCTACGACGACAATGGCAACCTGCTCAACCCCGATCATCCGAATGTGCTCGATAAAGACGGAGCCGAACTGCGTGACATCTACCTAGCAGCCAGCAGCGGTTATCTCTATGTAGTAGAGGGCGGAAAGAAGACGAGCAAGGTGCATTGTTATCAAGGCGCAGGCACGAGCTACAAACAGTTGAGCGACTTCATCTCGCCAAAGCACGCCAACTCGATTGATCATCCCTTCGCGCTCGCCTTCGACGGGCAAGGTAACTGCTACGTGTCTAATCAGGACACGAACGTCGTGGCTGCGCTCAGCGTCTCGCCGGACGGACAGAAAGGCACGCCCGAAACGGTCGCCCGCTACCTGACGGCGCTCTATCCGGCGGGGACATTCTTGCAAGGGGCGCTGGTGGCCTCGGCGCAGAACAATCTGCCCAATGCACCGCAGACGAAGGGCGTGCAAGCGGTGCCGAAAGAGTTGGGCGGGCTGGCCGTCGAGTTGGATGCGAAGAAAAACAAAGTGCAAAACTCAGTGCGCGACGTAGCGTTCTACAATCTGGCCTACAACGGCGCGACACTGCCGCTACTCTTCGTCGCGGACGAGCCGGCCGGCCTAGTGCGCGTGTACGACCCCGGCACGGGTCAACTCCTGCGCAGCAGTAACCCGCTGACTTCTCCGGTGCACTTGCTGATCGCGGGCAGCACGCTGTATGTGGGGGCCGGCAGCCAAGTCCTCTCCAGCCCCGTACCTAATCCTTATGATCCGCAAGCACCGGTATGGGTCTTCACGCCGGTTGCGCTCTCGCCTGCGCCTGCCGGCGCTGTGTCGGGCATGGCGTTTGACAGTCAGGGTAACTTCCACGTCGCCGTGCGGACAAAGAACTTGGTCGTCAAGTACGACGCAAACTTCCAGCACGGCACGAACTGGATTTCCACGCCCATGCCGGATAACCCGGAATTCCTGCTCTACCTATCCGGCTGATACTTGAGATGGTTGCGCTCTTCATCTAGCTTAAGCGCACATTAGTCAAAAGTGGACAAGGCCAATTAAGAACCGAAGCGATTATGCTTGGCAACTGTGGTCGCCCAAATAATTGCTTTATTTGTTCACAAGATGATATTGTTACGGCAACGATAAGACGTTTCTTGTTTTTTTGCTATTGAGCGCTTTGCCCCGCAGTTTTGGGTCGGTTCTATACCTGTTGACTTGCCTGCTCACGCACTAGCGCGAGGCTTTTCAGGCATCTCACGTCTAAGTCAATCAAACGGGCCTCGCCATAATCATTTTATCCTTGGGTATAAATTAAGGGCGTCATTACTTCGATGTTTATGGCGTGTGATCTCTGCATTAGCTGCTCAATAATTCAGAGATTCTAAGGGATTATCGAAGGTGGATTTGTTCCTGAGCCGATTTGACTTCGTTCATCTAGCCTCAAGAGGAAGCTCATTGTCATGACAGCAATAAGTATTCACCTACTTGGGAAATTGTGTGTCCGGCGTAACGAGCAGGTAATAGGCTGTCTTGACGGCTGTAAGATGCAAGAGTTGTTCGGCTATCTGCTGCTCTACAGAGACCGGCCTCATCCGCGCGAAACTCTGGCCGGTTTACTCTGGGGTGACACCTCCGTAGCGCAATCAAAAAAATATTTGCGCCAATCTCTCTGGCAACTGCAAACAGCCTTGGGCACTCAATCTCAAACTACGAACGCGCCTTTGCTATTAGTTGCACCGGATTGGATTCAAGTCAATCAGCAAGGCGAGTTCTGGCTTGACTTGGAAATATTCGAGCAGATATACGCGCAGGTCAGCGGCATGCCGGGCCGGCAATTGAATGCGCAGAGAGCGCAAGCTCTGCACGGCGCGGTTAGGCTATACAAAGGAGATTTGCTGGAAGGCTGTTATCAAGATTGGTGCTTGTATGAGCGCGAACGCCTACAAGGCATGTATCTCGCCATGTTGGACAAATTGGTCGGGTACAGCGAAGCGCATGGCGATTACGAAGCCGGACTGGAATATGGCATGCGCATTCTCCGGCAAGACCGCGCGCGCGAACGGACCCATCGGCAAATGATGCGCTTGCATTATCTGGCCGGAGACCGGACCGGTGCACTTCATCAGTACGAGCGGTGCGTGGCCGCGCTGCATGAAGAACTACAGGTGAAACCTGCCCAAGGCACTGTTGCACTTTATGAACAGATTCGTGCCGACCAACTCATTTCTCCAGCGCCGAAGGCCAATGAGCTTGACCGAGAGCCATTAGGGGCTGGTCGCACGCTAGAACAGACAACCGTGCGGCTACCTGAAGTGCTCGATCGGCTGACACGCTTACAAGGGATTCTGGCAGATGCGCAGAGCCAAGTGCGCGAAGATATTCAAGCCATCAAGCTGCTCTTAAATCATCGCTGCTAGCTCGTCTTGCCACTTAAGTTCCTCAGCTAAAATTTTCAACTTGAGACGCTGCGACAGACGCGCCGAAGACGCTCGGTGAACGCACGCCGGCCATACTTCGGCCAATTTTGGAGCGCCGGTCGGCGGAGTAAGCCGCGAGTTTGCAATGTGTCGCGCCGCGCCTGTCAGCCGGTCAAGCAACGGACAGAGACAATATGGATGTCTTTGAGTTCACGACCCATTCGTTCATCGTCAAGCTCTGGGTCGAGGAGATTGCGCAAGAACAGACCCGCGCTACTTGGCGCGGACATATTACACACGTCCCGGATGGGAAGCGGCGTTATGTCAGCAGCCTGAATGAGATTAAGGACTTCATGGCCCTCTACTTGGAAGAGATGGGGATCAAGACAGAATTGTCTCACGGTGTGAAAGGATGGTTGAGATTACGGAAACTGAAGCTAACCAGATAAAGGCACACTCTGGCGATCCATACCTCCGCGATCTGCTACCGGCGCTACATTACTTGGACCAGATGCTTAAACGAGCATTGGTTGCAGCGCCAGATGTTTTCGGAGCCACAGCAGCCAGCGCTCCCTATCGCGGACTCTACATCGCCAAACACGAGGCGGAAAAATTACTGGAGCGCGCACCGAGCGCGCCGCCTTTCAGTACGAACGCGGATGAAACCGGACAGGCCGCACTCGATTTTTTAGCTGCCGGTACGCAACTCAGTTGGCTCAAGCATGCTTTTTGTTTGTCCGACTTTGACGTGTGCCTAATTCTGATCGCGCTCGCGCCCGAACTGGACCTGCGTTATGAGACGCTCTACGCTTATCTACAGGATAATGTGATGCGCCGTCGCCCGACCGTAGATTTGGCGCTTAATCTCCTGTCTGCTACTGCGGAGACCAAGCTGGCGCGGCGCGTGCATTTTGCCAGCGATGCGCCACTCCTGCGACACAACATCCTCTATCTTCTTCCCGACCCTCAACAACTTGAGCCGCCGCTCTTGGCTCATTATCTCAAACTGGACGAGCAGATCATCCATTTGCTACTGGGCCAAGAGGTGTTGGATCGAAGGCTTGCTTCCTTTTGCGAACTGACAGAACCAGCCATCACGCTCGCAGCGATAGACCTCGATGATGAAATGCGGTGCGCCCTGCCTGCCTTGTTCACGCAGCCGCAGCAAGCGCGCCAACTATTCAGACTCTACTTACAAGGCCCGCAGACAATAGACAAACGCCGCATCGCCGAAGCGTTGATGAGCCAGATCGGCAAAGCGCTGCTGGTGGTTGACCTAGACCGCGCGTTGCTCGCCGAAGAGAAGTTCGAGCACCTGCTCACACTCGTATTCCGCGAAGCTTGGTTCAAAGACGCAGGGCTTTACTTATGCGGCCTAGACGCGCTACGCAAAGAGATTTGGGCTGGCCAATATCAAAGCCTGCTGCACGCGCTGGCGGCGCATGAGGGTCTCGTCATTATGGCTGGCGAGGCTGCTTGGAGCTATTCGGGCCATAACCCGGCGGGCGTCTTCAGTCTGAATTTAACGCCGCCTAACTTTCAACTCCGGCGCGCCTGCTGGCAGACCAGCCTTGCGGCCGAGAACGTCCAGTTTGACGAGCATGAATTGGATGCGCTGGCCAACCGCTTTCGTTTCACATCGAGTCAGATCAAAGAAGCCGTTGGCACAGCCCGGCTGTCGGCCCTGCTGCGCTCTTTGGCTCAAGCGCCTGCGTCGCCGCTCGGGCCAACAGAGATGCAACCTTCTCTCAACGATTTGTTCAGCGCGGCGCGCGCTCAATCCAATCAGGATTTGGTGACACTGGCCCGCAAACTTGAACCGAGCTACACGTGGCAAGAACTCGTCCTGCCTGAAGACGCGCTGACCCAACTGCGTGAAATCTGCCAACGGGTCACTTATCGCCAGCGCGTGCTGGAGCAATGGTGTTTTGCCCGCAAGCTCTCGCTGGGCAAGGGCATCAATGCGCTCTTTGCCGGGCCATCGGGCACGGGCAAGACGATGGCCGCCGAAGTGCTCGCCCATGAGCTAGGGCTAGACCTCTACAAGATCGATCTGTCGGGGGTCGTCAGCAAGTGGATTGGCGAGACGGAGAAGAATCTCAAAAGCATCTTCGCCGCCGCCGAACGCGGGAACGCCATTCTTTTCTTTGATGAGGCTGATGCCCTCTTCGGCAAACGCTCCGAAGTGCGCGATGCGCATGATCGCTACGCCAACATTGAAGTCTCTTATCTCTTGCAACTGATGGAAGAGTACGATGGCATCTCAATTTTAGCGACCAATCTGCGCCAGAATCTGGACGATTCATTTGTCCGGCGGCTGGCCTTCGTCGTCCATTTTCCCTTCCCTGACGAAGAGCACAGACGCCGCATCTGGACGAGCGTCTGGCCCGCAGAGACGCCGCTCGCCACCGATCTCAGTTTCAATACCCTCGCCCGACAATTCAAGTTGAGCGGTGGCAGCATCAAGAATATCGCACTCGGGGCTTCGTATCTGGCCGCCGCCGACGGCGGCGTGGTCACGATGAGTCATCTATCCCACGCCACGCGCCGCGAATACCAGAAGTTGGGTAAAAACTTAACTCAAGTCGAACTCAACATAGAGTCCGAAAGCATCGAGCTAGCCACCGGGTACGCAGGATGAGCGAAGCATAAAAAGATGAGTAGGTTCAGATCAGCAGAAGAAGCTAAGGCCCAGAAGCCAAGAAAGGCGCGTGACCGCTCGCCGAAGTCGTCACGACCACCTGCCGGTCTCTGTTCCCACTCAAACATCTTGTCTCTGCAAGATCAGGTTGGCAACCGCGCCGTCAGCGAGTTGTTGCATAGCCCTAATGCTCCTTCGCCCGGCGGCGATGAGAAGTCGTCTATCGTTGATTCAGTCCTCGACAAGAACGAAGGACAGCCGCTCGATTCCGCGACACGAGCATGGATGGAGTCGCGTTTCGAGAGAGATTTGAGCCGCGTGCGCATTCATACGGATGCCGAGGCCGCCGAGTCCGCGCGCGAGACAGACGCATTGGCTTACACCGTGGGCCAGCACGTGGTGTTTCGCTCCGGGCAATACCGGCCAGAGAGCTTGCAGGGGCGAGCCGTGCTGGCCCATGAGTTGGCCCACACGATTCAGCAAGAAGATTGCAGTTCTCAGGCTCCGGGCGAAAGCCCTGACTTGGAAAGCGAGGCTCACCGGGCCGCTCAAGGGGTGATGCTCAATCGGCCGGTACAGATTGAACCGGCTGCGTCCGCGCCCGCCGTGCAGTTCTTGAGGGTGACCGGAGGAGGTTTCGGCAAGGCGCTCGAAGAATATACCAAGATATGGAACGTCCCCGATCAAGCTGTCCAGTTGCTCAAAAAATCCGCATCATTCATGCAGATGGCAAACTCATTGGATGAGCACTATTACTGGGCCCGCGATCCATCTCGAACTATATATAGTCCTATGCCGGATGACAGTGGTCGAGTTACTGAAGGGTCACAGATAGGGAAAAGACCGTTGTTTGTTCTCAAGTACAGTGAAGGCTCCAGTTTCGTACAGTTCCACTCCCCAGTGAGTGCAGTCTCTGGCGACGAGATCAGGATACAACATAGAGACACCTCCGGTTTCATACAGGACATCGTTCATGAGGCGGCACACGCAGTTCATTTTGTGACCGGACATGCGCCTGAGCCAACCGCCTTGGTCGAGGCCATACAGAGCGGCCTAAAAGAGGAGATTCAAACTCGGAATGTAGAGGAGAAAACCTTAAAGCAAATTCCATCGAGCAAAGTTCGCAAAGGATTCCGGCCCGTCGGTTCAAGAGTACCGGCTGAAGTGGAGAGGGACATGGCTCCGGGTATTGGGCTGACCTATCTCGAAAACTTCTTCTTCTCCTGGCGGCTCCGCGAAGCCATGAATGCCGAAAAGCTTACCGACGATGACACAGTAGAAATCCGAAAGCATGTTGAATCTAATTATGATGAGAAATCACCGCTCATTTCTACCCCACGGCCGATGCCGAATGAGGAGACCGGCGTTTTCCGTTTATCTGATTACGGTCAGGTCTGGTTCAACCGTCTTCAGGCCATTAAGGAGTGGAAAGAATTTTATCAGAAGCACAAGCCGGACGATGACGACTTCGCTGAGGCAGAAGAGAAGATGCGGCAGGAGCATGCGAAGAAATTCTTTGAAGGACGAGTGAGTTACAGCGCATTGCCTGTCAAGAAGAAATAGAGCCGGAGTCGGATCGCTCTGATGAAAACCTTCAAGCCGGGAGCACAAGGGCCAAAGTAAAACAGCAGGCCATCACATTCAAGACGCGCGGCATCATGACAGTGCAGCCATCGAGCCTTACATCAGAACTTGCGCCGCAGGAGAAGCAGACGCAGCGCCATCAGTCTCTCTCATCCGAGCGCGGCAATGGCCTGCCGGTCCTCTTCGGCCTCGACGTCCCGACCGATCTGCCGACGACCATTCTGGGCTTGCAGAAGTCGAGCGGCAATCAGGCTGTTGCAGAGTTGCTTCATTGTTCAGAGCACGACACCACTGAGGCCAACGAACTTTCCGGCCCTATGTCGTCAATCCTCAACGACGGCCGTGGCCAACCGCTTGAGCCGACGGTCAGAGCTTTCATGGAGTCACGCTTCCATCATGATTTCGGCGGCGTCCGTATCCACGCCAATGACCGCGCCGCGCAAGCCACTAGGGACATCAACTCCGCAGCCTATACGGTCGGGCAAGACATCGTTCTGAACGCTGGCCAGTATGCACCTGACACGCCGGGCGGTATTCAGTTGCTGGCTCATGAACTGGCGCATGTGGTGCAGCAACGCGGGGCAGATTCACAGTCGCTCTGGCTGGGAGCACCGAACGATGTTGCGGAGGTCGAAGCAGATGAGGCCGCCGACACGGTCGTTTCATCTGCACATGCGCCGAGCATCAGTCACCGCGACAGCGGAGCGGTCGTCCGCCGCGCCCCACCTCCGCGAAGCAAACCGGCTCAGGGCATGAGCGATCAAGACATGTTGAAAGTGCTGGAGCGCTTTCCGCCCGGCCCGCCCGTCACGCTTTACCATGTGGACAGTGAAGGCGGAATTCTGAAAGCAGTCAAAGAACATAAGCAGAATTTCACTTCCGAACTCACGTCGAAAAATTTCTGGCTCGCCACCGACGTGCAGTCGCGGACAGGATTCAAAGGCGGCAAAGGATTGGATAATGTCATCGCTTTTCAGGTTGATCGTAGGTGTGTGGAAGTCATGGCGGAACTGGCCCAGGGTCAAGAGCGCGCAAAGGATATAGAGACACTCTTCAGAATATTATTCGAGTCGGCAATTAGCGAGCCGGTGCCAATGGCGGTGCCGATGTGGCATGTCGAAGGGGGCGGTGGGGGTAGCATGCCGGAACCACATTTCAACATAGCCATTCGCCATCAGCCCGGCGCAAAGCAGATGCTGCAACTGTTCCGCCTCTCAATCCTCGACATCTCCCACTACAGCCTAGAGAACGGCAAGCTCGTTCTTCAGGAGCGGATATACCCCGCCCCGCAGGGCGGGGCCCCGCCCAAGACCGGCGCGCCAGCCAAGCCGAAGACCGCCGCAGAGCAAGAAGAGGGGCGTTACAGAGGACTTTCAAAGCGCCAGCGAGGGGAAGCTAAAAAGGCGGCGGCGCTAAAGGCCCGCGCTCAGAACAAGCCACCGCAGCCGACGCCACCTGAAGCCGAAACGCTCACCGCTAGAAGCGCAGAGAAGCAGCCTGCGGCGAGACCGACTCCGGGGGAACAAACTGAAGCGCAGCAGCCTATCCCCAAGCAAGGAGGGGCTAAGCCACCTGTCGGCGAGACTCAGGCAGGCGAAAAGTTGGCGGCGCAAGGAACGAAGACTTCAGAGGCAGCGAAGCCGCCCGCTTCGCCTCCGTCTATTCATGCAGAGCCGCAAGGCACGGCAGCCACTCGTCCGGGATTGATGGCGACGAAGGGCAGCCCGAACTTGCCCGGTGGGCAGCCAATAGTACCCGGCAGTCTAATTGCAGAACATTCTATAAGCCCAAGTGGCCAAGCTATGGGCGGGGCCGCTCAAGTCATACAGGGGGGCCAAGTGAGACAGCTTACGGAACGGGTAGATATAGAGGCTGAAGCTTATCTGGACGATATGATGGACACTATCGAAGAGCTACGCCGACACGGAAAGTGGGTTGTCGTCAACAAGGTCACGAAGGGGCCGCGACAAACGGACTTGCTGAAAGGCTTCTTCACGAGTCAGGATCAGATTCCAGAGTTTGCTCAACTGAGAATCGGATCAGGCTCCACACTTGACGAGGCCCGAATTAACGCCAAGAATCCATCTAAATACATTCCATCTCCGAAACATATACGCAAACCTCCGAGAGAACAACAGCAATATGAAACGGTGGAATACGTTTCTTATGAACCCTACCCGACTCTCGATGTAAAGACTGTGCGCGCGCCCGACTGGGTCAAACAACCGCGCGGGCTGCCGGGCACTTATTTCCCCGGCGCTAAAGACCCGTTAGTTTATTCCAGCAGCGACCAAGAGTCTGAAGGTGTAAATAAACTTCTCAGTAACAGGATGCTTACCATTGATGCCAGCGGCTCTTCCGTCAGGGTCGAAATGTTGGACGTTCAGAGTAACACTTACTATCAAACGCGCAACGTCAGTTGGGATCCCGCCCACGGAATGCTTAAAGCGGCCTTTATTCATCCGCAAAACGGCTACGTTATCGAAAGCACATTCGTGCTCATTGGAGGCACGCCGGAAAGAATACGAGAATCTTTCCGCGCCGGGAACACCTCCAGCCTCAATGTCGCAGGCGAACATATTTTGGAGAAGAGATAGTGTTTGTCTCAAAGGAGCCAATGATCGTTGATTGATGCGCTCGACAGGATACTGGCAGACCTGATTCAGTCGCGGATTGCGGGGCTGAAGGGGACGACGCAGGTCGGGTTCGGGCCGCCCGACGAGCAGTGGCTCAAGGAGTTGGTCTCGGCCAATGAGGAGCGGCTCAATATCTACTTGTATGACGTGCGGGAGAATCTGAAGCAGCGCTCGAACGAGCGCGTGCGCGAGCCGAAGGATGGGTGGTACAGCATCAAGCACGTGCCGCCGAAGGTTGATTGCATGTATCTGTTGACGGCTTGGAGTCCGGTGAAAGTGACGCCAGCGATTGAGCCATCGCTTGACGAGCATCTCGCGCTCTACAGCGTTTTGCAGGTGCTGATGCGTAACCAATCTTTGCTGCCGACACAAGTGTACAAACCCGGACTGACGATTCCATCCGGCCGTGACCTGTCAAACGTGCCGCTGCTGTTGCGTCAGGAAGAGCTACCGATGCGCGCCGTCCTGCCCGATGCAGGGATGCGTGAGATGGGCCTGTTCTGGAGTTCTGTGAAGGGCTTGTGGCGGCCGGCGATTCAATTAACAGTCACGCTGCCGGTCTTCTTGTTAGATGCGCCAGTGGAGTCGCCTATGGTCACGACGTTGAGCGCAGATTATCGCGCGTGGGATGAGCCGCCGTCGGCTGAAGTGTGGCTCTCAATCGGCGGCCAAGTCACAACCGGAACGCCCGCGCAAGCGATTAAGGGCGCGTATGTACAGATTCAAGGGCTGGCCCCGGCCGAAGTGAAGGCGATCAATCGGCACATGATTACGCACGCCGACGGGCGGTTTCTGTTCTCGCACCTGCGCAGCGGCCGTTATCACTTGCGCGCGGTGGCGACAGGTGTGGGTGATGGCGGACGGGATGTCGATCTCCCCTCCGCAACCGGTGAATACGATCTGCGCTTGCCGTAACGCAAGCCGCTAAGCAGTAGAAGAAAGGAGCAGTCCAAATGGCCGTTCAAGTTACTTACCCGGGTGTTTACATTGATGAGTTCGCCCCCGGCGCACCAATCGAAGGTGTCGGCACAGGCACCGCCGCTTTTATTGGCGCAAGCAGTGACGGGCCGATCCGTGAGCCGGTCAAAGTCACCAGCCTAGATCAGTTCTTGGCCGCTTTTGGCTCACAGCCGTTGCCGGGCTTTTTTCTCTGGTACGCCGTGCGCGGCTTTTTCCAGAACGGCGGTCAAGTCTGCTACGTCGTGCGTGCCAGCAACGGCGCATATGCGTCACTCCAATGGATGAATGCTGATGGCACAAAGCCTATCTTCGTCGTCAAAGCGCGCCAGCCCGGAGTACCCAGCCCGGCTATTCAGATCAAGATCACGGGCACGCATCTGCTGTCGGCTGGCACGCCCCTCTATATGCCAGCCGGCAATTTCACGGCCATCAATGGCCGCAACGTCACACTTCAGGCCGGCGACGGGGTGAAGTTCAAAGCCGGCGATTGGGTCTTTCTCGGCGCTTCGACCGAGCGTGTGCAGATTCTACGTGTCAGCGGCGATGAAGTGCGCTTGGCAAGTGATCTCTCCACTGTGCCTGCGCCGGGCACTGTGCGGCTGGCGGACGCGCCGGCCGGCGCACAAACCATACGCCTCTTCCCGACCAATCCGCTGCCGCCGGGCGTGCTTGTGCCGGGCACGATGCTCACGATTTCACAGGGTGATTTGCCCAACCCTTCCGATACGCAGGTTGTCGAAACAGTGCAAGTCGAACCAATTGACGGTGGCAAGGTGACTTACCGTGTGACGTTGCGGCAGGGCCTCAGAATTCCGCTCAACTTTGATCCGACCTTGCCAAACAATAAGCAACTCAAAGCGCAGTCGGAAGATTTTGACTTTGAAGTTTCACAGGGCGGTAAGACGACTTACAAGAATCTGGCCCTCGACCCGGCGCACCCGCGCTACTTCGTCAGCCTGATTAACAACGGGAGCAATCTGGTTCAAGTTGAATTGATCGAGCCTCCGCCCGCGCTGCAACCGCCAAAGAATATGCCGCAAGCCGTTGGCCCGGCAGCGCTCGCCGGTGGTACGGCTGAAAACCTCGCCTCAATGACCGATGCGGACTACCTGAATGCGCTGGATACGTTGCGCAACCTTGACGACGTGAATCTGATCGCCATTCCCGGCATCACCACAGACACGGTGCAGCAAGCGCTCATCGCGCACTGCGAGCAGATGGGCGACCGCTTCGGTGTGCTCGACGCGCGCGTCGGCAAACCTCTGTTCGGCGCCGATAGCGCTGAGTCGCAACGCAAAGCTGTGGACTCGACGCGCGGTTATGCGGCGCTCTACTACCCTTGGCTGCGCGTGCCGCCGGTGGGGCCGGGCGCGCCCGTACTCGTGCCGCCATCGGGCCACGTCTGCGGCGTCATCGCTCGCAGCGATGCTCAGCGCGGTGTGCACAAAGCGCCCGCCAACGAGATCGTTAATGGCGCTTTGGGCGTCGAGCGCACCATGAGCGACATAGACCAAGGCCAACTCAACATTCAAGGCGTCAACATCATCCGCGTCTTCCAGACGGGCGCACGCCCTGTCGTCTGGGGCGCGCGCACCACCGCCACAGATCGCAACTGGCAGTACGTCAATATCCGCCGGCTGTTTCTCTTTCTCGAAGAGTCAATTCAAGAAGGCATTCGCTGGGCCGTCTTTGAACCCAACAATCAAGGTCTCTGGGAAAAACTGCGGCGCACGATTACCGATTTTTTGACGCGCGTCTGGCGCGACGGCGCGCTCTTCGGCGCGACGGCGGACAAAGCCTTCTACGTGCGCATTGACGAGGTCTTGAATCCCGACAGCGAGCGGGCGCTGGGCCGGCTCTACATAGAGATCGGTGTGCGCCCGTCTTACCCCGCCGAGTTCATCATCGTGCGCATCGGCATCTGGTACGGCGGCTCAAACGTGACGGAAGGCTAAGCCGGAAAGGACAAACATCATGGCCACAGGACAACGTGTTGACCCCTACAACAACTTCAATTTCTTAGTCGAGATTGACGGCATCACGCGCGCCGCCTTTCACGAAGTGAGCGGCTTTGATTCCACGATTGACGTGGTCGAGCACCGCGAAGGCGGCGAGAACACCACCATGCGCAAGCTGCCGGGCCAGACCAAGTACAGCAATATCGTCTTGAAGTGGGGCATCACAGACGATCTGGAGTTGTACACATGGCACCGGCAGGCTGTGTTGGGCAATCTGCAACGGCGCAACGGTTCTATCGTCGGGCTTGACAGGCAAGGCAACGAGATCGTGCGCTGGAACTTTTTCAATGCTTGGCCCAGCAAGTACGACGGCCCCGACTACAACGCCGAAGGCAACGACATCGCCATCGAGACGCTGGAACTGGCCCACGAAAAGGTTGAAAGGGTGAAGTAGTTATGTTTCAGACCGAATACGAATTCACGCTGCCGCTCGGCTACGTTGACGAGCACGGCAACCTGCACCGCGAAGGCGTGATGCGACTGGCGACCGCCGCCGATGAAATTCTGCCGCTCAAAGACCCGCGCGTGCAGAAGAACCCGGCGTATTTAATCGTGATCCTGCTCTCGCGCGTCGTCACACGCTTGGGCGGCATCGAGGCGATCACGCCGCACAGCATCGAACAACTCTTCGCCGCTGACCTGTCGCATCTGCAAAGTCTCTACAACCAGATCAATCAGGTGAACGGCGCGCAGCCCGCGGCCACATGCCCGCAGTGCCAACACACGTTCGCCTCGGAGCCGTTGGCCTTGGGGGGGTCTTAGGCTACCCCCTCGAACAACTGTATGAGGAGGTAGCCTTCGTCGCTTACCACTTCCATTGGCCGCACGATCAGGTGCTGAGTTTGGAGCACGCGGAGCGGCGGCGCTGGGTCGCGGAGATCTCCGACATCAATCGCCGCATCAACGGAGAGAAAGTGCTTTGCTGAATTGGCGCGACAAATTCAGATTTCACGCGCGCGAAGTTCGCCACCGCGCGACCGGGCTGCGCTGTGCGACGCGAGCCGCTTTGCGGCCATCGGCCATTGATTTCGCACGTCGCCTGTCGCTTCGTTATCAATCTTGGGCCGCAAGGTTGCCGCGTCTCATTCAAGTCTTGCCCGTGCTGCGCCCGATGTTGATAGAGCAACATCAACGCTACTCGATCAACTTGGCCCCGCGTCTGTCGCTTAACCTGCGGCGCGCGGAGACGATTCTTCGCTCACACGCACCAGCGCAAGCTGGCGGCGCTGAAGCTGAGAATCGGCGGCGCGCGCGGCCCGGCGAGGATTTAGTCCCGCGTATCTTCGCGCGCGCTGAGCGCGAGGAAGCGCGGCCTGCGCCCAATGGCCAGACGACGCAGAGAGTCCTTGCTCGGCCGAGCGCAACGCAAGCAGAGATAGCCAGCGTGCCGACAATGGAACGCGCACAGCACATCGCGTCTACTGCCATGAGCGAGCGCAACGCTTCGGCCAGACCGCAGAGTTTAGAGCCAGCCTCGTCGGACGTGAAGCGACGGACGAACGAGGTCATTCAAGTTCTTGATCTGAAGCAACTGACGAACGAGGTCATTCAAGTTCTTGATCGGCGCATCGTGGCCGCGCGCGAGCGGCTGGGCCGGATTTGACGCCGAAAGGATGCACTCATGCCCTCATTGGAGAAGGCCATCATTATCAATACCGTGACGGGTGAACGTGTGCCGGTGATGTTCAATCCTGAAGAGTACAGCGTCAGCCGCGACATCAACTATGCGCAGACAGCCATCTACGGGCTGAGCGCGCCGCTCCTACAGTTCGTTCACGGGAACATGCAGACCCTTGAGATGGAACTGTTCTTAGATACCTATGAAAAACACCGCGAAGGTAATCGCACGCTCAATGCGGCCGGCGCAGACGTGCGCCAGTTGACGCGCAAGATCACAGACCTGATGAACATCAACCCGGGCACGCACGCGCCGCCCGTGCTGCTCTTCACTTGGGCCTCGTTGTCTTTCACCTGCGTGCTGGCGCGCGCCAATCAACGCTTCATCATGTTTCTGCCTGACGGCACGCCTGTGCGCGCGCGGCTGCAAGTCACCTTCAACGAGTTCCGTAACACAGAGCTTCAAGTTAAAGAGATCAAGCCCGAGACCGCAGATTATTCCAAGCTCCACGTTGTTACTCAGGGCGAGACGCTGAGCATGATCGCGTACCGGCAATACGGCAACCCGGCCCTTTGGCGGCCGATTGCCATGCTCAATGACATTGACGATACGCGCAGTTTGCCAGTGGGCTTGCGGCTGCTCGTGCCGCGCTTACCGTTTCGTGATGTCGAGACAGGCGAGGTTTATCAGTGACGACGACCCCATATTTTGCGCCGGATTTTAACGTCTCTATTGGCGGCGGCCCAATTCCAGAGGCCATGCGTGCTTCCATTACAGGCATACAGCAGCAGAGCGGCCTTGAAGGCGCAGACCGCGTCGAACTTAGTCTCGTCAACGAAGGCTTTCGTTGGTCGGAGCACCAACTGTTGCGGCTCGATACCAAACTCGCGCTGGAGATCGGTTATGCGCCGGATCAATTGCGGCATGTTTTCACCGGCCAGATTGTGAGCCAGTCGGCCAGTTTTCCGAGCAACGGTCTGCCCACGCTCACCATCGCCGCGCAAGATCGTCGCCATCGCCAGCAAGAGGGCGCGCGTGTCCGTTCGTTCGGCATTCCCATCCCTACGTTCGGCGTCATCCCGATTCTCCCTGACATAGCGGTCGCCCTCCCCGTCGCCGGAGAAGACGGTCTCTCTGCGGACTTTGAGCCGATAGGCGCGATCATCTCCATTGTCTTGTCCGCCGTAGAGGCCGCAGGCACACTTGGCGATCCGATTGAACTCCAAAAGCTGGTGCGCAAACAGGAGGGCGAGAGCAATTACGAATTTCTCGCGCGGCTCGCGCGCGAAAACGGCTGGGAGATGTTTATTGATCACACGGCATCCGCCGACGGACTGCTGTTGCGTTTCTTCTCATCGGCCAGCGCACAGCAAGCGGACGTGACGCTCACCTATGGCCGGTCGCTGATAGATTTCAATCCGCGCATCAGCAATGTCGGCCAGATCGCTTCCGTTACGGCCTTCGTCTGGATCGCGCGCATCAAGATGCGACTGGCCATTACGATCAGTTGGCAGTGGGAGCCGCCATATTTGAGCCTGAACTTCGGCTTCGGCGCTGCGCCGGGCGCGACAGGCCCATCAAGTGTGCTCATTGAAGAGCCGATTGCGCTCGCGTCCGTGCCGCGCAAGCTCATCAAAACCCTGATTCCCAAACTCAACAAATATATGACTGGCACGGGTAGCACCGTCGGCGATCCGCGCATTCAAGCCGGCAAGGTGCTCAGGCTTGATGGCTTGGAGTCGCGCTTTAACGGCCTCTATCGCGTGACTTCGGCCACGCACACCATTGACAGCAGCGGTTATCGCACGAGCTTCGAGGTGCATAGAGAGCTTCTCGACCTACCGCTTCCGGCGGGGTCAAGCGCGCCTGTTAAGTTCCAACCTACATTCGGCGGCGTCAGTTGAAGGAGCAACAGCAGATGGCCTTAGAGATGTTAGAGCGTACATCGGAGGAGACCAATAATCCTGATCGCCGGATTACGGGCGTCGCGGTCGGCCAAGTGCTTGATAACACCGATGTGCTGACGATGGGGCGTGTACAGATACAACTGCCATGGCTAGACATGCCACTTTGGGCGCGCGTCGCCGTGCTCATGGCCGGCCCCAATCGCGGCACATTCTTTATTCCGCAGCCCGGCGACGAAGTGCTCGTGGCTTTCAATCACGGCGACATACGCGAGCCGTTCGTCATCGGCAGTCTGTGGAACGGTGTGGATCAACCGCCCGCCACCGGCTTAGGCGATGCGGTCTCCAAGCGTCTGATTCGCACGCCGGCAGGTCTTGAGCTTGAGTTCGACGATAAGAAGACATCGGTCACGATCACGATCAAACAGCAGCAGTTGAGTACCGACGGCGGCTCGGCCAGCGCGAGTGACGCAAAGGCAGACGATAAGGGCAAAGAGACCGTGCCCACAATCTTCCTCGACTCGAAACTCATCAAGCTCAAACGGGCCAAAGGCGACAAAGAGGATGATGAAGAGCAGGTGATCAAGATCGACAAAGACGGCATCACGATCAAGACCAAAAAGAAAGATGAGAAGAAGGAGCGCGAAGTTATTTTGAACAAGGATGGCATCACGCTCAAGGTTAAAAAGGGAGACCTCATCCTCAAAGTTGAAGATGAAGGCAAGCTTCAACTTGAAGCCGAGCGGATCGAGATTAAAGCCAAGTCAGATTGTGCCATTAAGGGACATCCGATCAGGCTCAATTGAGGGGCGAACGAATTATGCCACCGGCGGCCAAGATTCAAGCGGCGACCAATCATCCGGGGCACATCGCCGGCCCCGGCGCAAGTGAAGTGCTCATCGGCGGCACACCGGCGGCCATCGTCGGTGATAAGCACATCTGTGCGCTGCCGCCAAAAGCCGGCCCGCATCCACCCTCGCCGATTGTGTTGGGGAGCAAGACAGTCCTCATCCAAGGGTCTCCGGCCGCGCGGCTAGGCGACATTGTCGGTTGCGGCGCAAAGATTATTCAGGGCGACACGAGCGTGTTGATTGGAGGTTAGACGGTGGCGCGCGAAGCGGACGACAAAGCGTTTCTTGGTCGGGGCTGGGCCTTTCCTGTGCGGCTGGCGGCAGACGGCGAGATCGCCCTCGCCGCTTACGAAGATGATGTGCGCGAAGCCGTGCGCATCATTCTCGGCACGATTCAGGGCGAGCGCGCGATGCGGCCGGATTTCGGCGCTGGCCTGCATGCTCTGGTCTTTGAGCCGCTCAACACGACCACCATGGCGCTTGTGCGCCATCGCGTCGAAGAGGCGCTCGTCATCTGGGAGCCGCGCATTGATCACATCACCGTGCAGCTCACAGCCGAGCCGACGCAAGGCCGTCTCTTGATCGATATTCGCTACCGCGTGCGCGATACCAACACGTTCTACAACCTTGTCTATCCGTTCTACCTATTGGAGGGCGAGCGAACTTGAGAGACAGCGAGACGCCCATACTCGATGCACGCGATGCGGCAGAGATGCTGCGCGAGTTGCTGACGCGCGCGCCCGGCTACGTGCCGGAGTTGAAACCCGCCAGCGGGCGAGCCGCGCACGCGCTCATGCAGATTTTCGCGCGCTACATGCAGTTGACGACTGAGCGGCTGAATCAAGCGCCGGAGAAGAACCTGCTCGGCTTTCTGGACCTGCTCGGCGTCAGTCTGATCCCGGCGCAAGCCGCCCGCGCGCCCGTTGTGTTTCAACCTGTGCCGACTGTCGTCAACAGTCGAATTGAAGCGCGCACGCGCGTCGGGGCTAAGGTGCCAGACCGGCCATCGCCCATCATCTTTGAGACGGAGAAGGCTATCGCGCTGGCAGCAGCGCGTCTGCTTCAGGTCTGCACGCTTTGGCCCTCAGATGATAGCTTTGCGGATCATTCAAACGACCTCGCGGGTCAACACGCATTCACCCTGTTCAAAACGCGCCAGCCCATCGCGCACGAATTTTATCTAGCGCATCAAACACTCTTCGCCTTCAACAGCGGCGCGACCATCGAGATCGAGTTTCACTTGAACACACCTGCAAGCCAGCCGCTCAAGCTCGCTTGGGAACATTGGGACGGGCAGGCGTGGCGTCAGTTCAAGCCGTTCGATAGTCGAGACCAGCGCGCCAGTCAGGATGGCACGGCGGGACTGACGCGCAGCGGCGTCATCGCCTTGCGCGCAGAGTGCGGCAAGTCAGAGCAGACAACCGTTAAAGGTCTCGCCGCTTACTGGGTGCGCGCACGGCTTGACCAACCGCTCCCGCCTGACCCGTCGGTAGTCTTGCCCGTCGTAGATCGCATCAGGCTGCGCAGCTTCATCGAGCGGCCGCTCAAATACGATCCGCCCCCGCTCATCCTGCTTCCGCTTGGTAGCAGTCGGCGCTGCATCGGCCCCGTCAAACCCGACCGCGGTTTCGCCAACGGCGCGACGCTCAATCTAAGCGGCGCATTCTTCCCGTTCGGCAAAGCTCCCGACCTCGACAGCGCTTTTTATCTGAGTAGCGCCGAAGTCTTCAACAAGTCCGGCGCTTCAGTCCAACTCTGCTTCGCGCGCGTCACGACGCCGGAAGAGGAAGCAGACAAGCTTGGCGATCAATACGAGATCGTGGCGAACGATGCGCTCAAGACGATGATGGACTTGGCGCGCACAGCAGCCGGCACGATAAAAGAGACAGCCGAAGAGTTGCGCGCGGCAACCGCGATTATGTTCGGCATTGCCGATGCAGCACTCAACGACTTGGATAAAGCCCTCAAGCAATTCAAAGACTTCTCGCAAATCAAAGACCTCAAAGACAAGACTGAGAAAGTAGCTGACTTCATTGCTAAGGCTGTGACACCCGGCAGTTCCGACCCCACCACCAAAACGCTGGTCGAAAGCTCTATGAAGGCAGCCAGCCACGCAATGGAGATACTCACGACGCTCAGCCAACTATCGCCGCTCAATGCTGCGATAGTTGCGGGGGCCGAGCCGCCCACCTTGCAGCCGCCGATCTTGATCTGGGAATACTGGGACGGCGAGCGTTGGCAAACACTGCTTGGCCCGGACGAGAAGAGCGATCTCTTAAATTTGAAACAGTCCGGCGAGATCAAATTCAACGTGCCGGCGGACATGGCAGAGCTTGAGGTTAACGGTGTCAGCGCGCGTTGGCTGCGCGCTCGTCTGTCGAGTGGCAGCTATAACCGGCTGCGCATTGTGAGTTGGCTCGACACGCAGACCAATGACCTTCACTACTACCCGATCATCGAAGCCAGAGCGCCGGGCTTGAAAGATTTATTTCTCGGTTACACCTATCACTCGCCGTGGCAGTTGCCGGAACAGTGTCTGAGTTTCAACGATTTTCGATTCGAGGTGCAAACCCAAAATGTGCGCGGGCATGGCGCGCTCTGCATGCCCTTTCGGCCTGTCGCCGATGCGACCCCGGCGCTCTATCTCGGCTTTGATCTCCCGTTGCCGAATGATTCGGTCAGTCTCTACTTCGACCTCGCAGAGCGCGAGCAGACGGGCAGCGCCTTCGTGTGGGAGGCTTGGGATGGAGTTGCTTGGCGTGAGTTAAGCGTCACGGACGAGACGGCGGGCCTCACAAGGAGCGGGGTGCTCTCTTTCATCCCGCCTGAGATTGCGCCGCGCCCGCAAGCGCGCGTAAGCCTTGCAAGGGACAATCTGATTGTCACCACGAGCGCCATGGAAGCGGCGGCGTTTCGCGCCGGCAACCAAGTCGTCATCAAGCAGGATCAGTCTAGTGAGCTGGCGACGATCCAACAGGTTGACGGCGCGCGGCTGCTGCTTGAGACCCCGCTCGTTAATACCTACACCAACGGTTCTGTCAGTGTGGCCGCGTTGCCGCGCTTCGGTGCGCCGCTCGATTGGGCGCGCGCGCGCCTCAGAGAAGCAGATTCGCCCGGCGAGATCGAAATGGCTGGCATCTATCTCAATGCCGCATGGGTCTCACAAGTCCAGACTATTAATGACGAACTACTCGGCTCCGGCACAGGCCAGCCCAATCAAAGTTTGTTCTTCGCGCAGACCCCGGTGCTGCCCGGCGAACAGATCGAGATTCGTGAATTGGAAGGCGCGCGCGCTCATGTGGAGTTTCCACTGCTCAAAGAGAGAGCGCTCAAACAAGGCTTGAACGAAAACGACCTGCGCACGGCCGCCGATCGAAACACCGGTCGCATCACAGAGGTCTGGGTTCGCTGGCAAGCCCGCCCGCATCTCTATTTTTCTGGGCCTGAGGATCGCCACTACGTTGTCGAGCGTGCGCGCGGGCGACTCATTTTTGGCGACGGCAAAAACGGCCAACTGCCGACCGTCGGCGCAAACAATATCCGCGCTCGCTTCTACCAAACCAGCAACGGGCTAGTGGGCAACGTGCCCGCAGGCAAGATCAAACAGGTGCTTGGAGCTTTGACGCTGGCGCAATCGGTCAACAATCCGCGTGCGGCCGAAGGCGGAGCCGAAGCCGAGTTGCCGCAAAGCATCCGTGTGCGCGGGCCGCAAATCTTGCGGCATCAAGAGCGCGCTTTGTCGGTGCGCGACTATGAGGCGCTCGCGCTGGCTGCCTCGCCCGCAGTGGCTGTGGCGCGCGCCTTACCGGCTCGGACGCATGACGGGCGGCCCGCGCCCGGCTGGGTCACGCTCATCATCGTGCCGCACAGCCAAGAAGCGCGCCCGCAGCCCTCTTTCGAGTTACGTCGTCAGGTCAGAGACTACTTAGCCGCGCGTGCGCCGGCGACCGTGCAGGCGGCGCGGATTGAAATCGCCGGCCCAAATTATCTGCCTGTCGGCGTGGCCGCGATTGTCGCGCCGCGAGATGCGAGCGAGGCGGGACTTGTCCAACAGCGTGTGCGCGCCGCAATGGAAACATTCCTGCACCCGTTGACGGGTGGGCCCCGTGGGCGCGGTTGGCCGTTTGGCCGCAACGTCTATCTCTCCGACGTGGCGGCCATCATCGAAGCCGTTCAAGGTGTGGACTACGTCAAAGAGTTGGAGTTGTTGTCGGGCGATGCACCCGTCGGCGAAGAGGTCGTCGTGCCGCAGGATCGTATCGTGGTGTCGGGGCCGCTCAAGATCGAGATGCACGCCGCCGAAAGATGAACGACGCCTGAGAGAAGATCATAAAGATCATGCCGCTACCGTTATTAAATCTTGACGACCGGCGCTGGACTGACTTGGTGGAAGAAGGGACGGCGCAAATCCCACGCTACGCCGAACAGTGGACGGATCACAACGTCCATGATCCCGGTCGGACGCTCGTCGAATTATTCGCATGGCTCACAGAGTCGAGCATCTACCGGCTGAATCGTATCCCGGAACGACACAGAAGAAAATTTCTGGCCCTGCTCGGTTTCACCCGCCGGCAACCGCAGGCTGCTTGCGCCGTGCTTACTTTTAGTCCTGAGGCCGGCACCGGGCCGTTTGCATTACCGGCCGGCGTTTCGTTCGAGACGAGCGGCGCAACTGCGCCTGTCGTCCGCTTCAGAACTTTGCGTGATTTGACCATCTCAATTGTGCACCTGTCGGCGCTGCAAGTAGATGAGGGCGCTGGTCAGCTACAAGATCAGACGAGGCACTGGCGCGAACAGTTGCCGCTCTACGTCTTGGGTCAGAATCCGCGCGTGGGCGCAACTCTCTATCTGGGCTTCAAGGAACTAACAGCGTCTCAGCCGGTCGCTTTAGCATTTCGTTTTCAAGGGCCACTAAGCGACGCGCAGGAACGTGAGCGGCTCATACGCGAGACCGCAGCAGAGCGCGTCACCTGTCGCCACCCTCTGCCCGACATACATTGCCGAGGCGAGCATGAGCCGACGCAGGAGGTGACGAAGTTGCCGCCGCACCACTCTGCGGTTGTTGTCTGGGAGGTGTTCACGGGCGCTGGGCCGCAAGGCTGGACTCCGTTGGCAGCGATTGAAGCGACGGCGCGACCAAGCACCGGCCAAGTTGCAGACGATACGCGCTCGCTGACGCTCGACGGCATCGTAGAACTGAATCTGCCGGCGACGATGGCGCAAACAAAACTCGGCGCTGTGCCCGACTCGCTCTTCTACCTGCGCGCGCGTCTGGTGCGCGGCAGCTATGACGCGCCACTCGTGCTTGTTGACCTTGCGCCCAATGCAGTGCACGCAGAGCAGGCTGTGCCAGTCTCGCAGAGTTTCAAAATCTCGGCTGGCGTTGTGCCTGCCGGCACTGCGCCGACGCCGGGCACAAACACACGCCTGCGCATGAAGCTCGCCGCCGACGGCTCGATCAAAGCTTTGACTTTCATCCCGCCCGGACATGCCGCGCCGGAGGTGTCGGTGCTTAGTTACACCCCGCCGGTTGGCCTGACGCCGGGCGAGATCACGCTGCAACTCGCGTTGGTTGGCATCGGCACGGGCGCGCCTGAACAGCAGTTGAGCTTGCCGCACGCACCCGTGCAAGTCGAGAGCCTGCGGCTCTACACACATTGGGAGAATTCTTGGCGTGAGGGGCGCAGGCGCGACGATCTGGACGCCTCGACCCGCACGGCTTTTGATTTCGTGCTAGATGCTGAGACGGGTCAGATTAACTTCGGCGATGGCGAGCGCGGCCGTGTGCCGCCCGCGCGTGCGCTCATTTTTGCCGCTTACCACACAACTGCGGCCGCTTCAGGCAACGTCGCGGCGGGCACAATCAATCGGCTCTCGCACACGCTCGACAACGACGTGGCGCTCGCCGCGCTGCCCGCGCCCTTGCAAGCACAACTCTCGCGCATCACGACGAACCACGCGCCCGCCAGTGGCGGCGCAGCGCTCGAAGAGTTGCCGCAGACCATTGGCCGAGCCGTCGAAACTTTACGCGCGCACGAGCGCTTGCTGGAGTTAGCGGGCCACACAAAAAGTGACACGCTTGATCAGGTTGATATGCAACAAGTGCGCGCGCTCATCGCGCCGCAACGCGGCGTCAACCTGCTCGATCTTGAACGCCTCGCGCTCGACGTGCCGGGCACGCGCGTCGCACGCGCATGCGCATGGGCTAACGTGCATCCCGCGTTTCCCTGTCTGCAAGTGCCCGGCTGCGTCACTGTGGTGATTGTGCCTGATGCGCTCGTGTCTGCGCCGCAGCCTAGTCTCGGCTTGCTCGATGCGGTGAAGCGATACCTTGAGCGGCGGCGGCTGCTCTGCACGCGCTTGGAAGTAGTTGGCCCGAGATATTTGACGGTGCGTGTCAGCGCGCGCGTGCGCAAGCTGGGGGGAGCAAACAGTGCGCGCGTGCAGGCCCGGATCGTCGAGGCGTTGAATAACTTTTTCGATCCGCGTCGCGGCGGCCCAGAAGGCTTGGGCTGGCCCTTCGGGCGCGACGTGTTTCGTAGCGAGGTGTTGCAATTAATTGACGGGGTGGACGGAGTAGATCACGTGCTCACGCTGAGGCTGCTGGGCGACGACGAAGAGGATCAGTGTGGCGACCTCTCTGTCTGCCCCACGTGGCTCGTCACGCCCGGAGCACACAAGATCGAAATCGTGTGAGGCGCACTATGCCGAACGACTTGAATCCATTTGCGCGCGTAGCCTATCGCGACGGGCAGTTGTTGACCGCGCATGATCTGCGCGCCGAAAAGTTTTATGAAGACAGGCTGCGCTGGCTGCACGTGGTCGGGCTGCACGCCACGTGGGGCATCGTGTCGGGTCTCACGGTCTCCGGCAACAGCGGTGAGCGCATGCTGACGGTTGCGCCGGGCTATGCGGTTGATATTGAGGGGCGCGATCTGCTGCTGGCCGACGAGATGAAAATTCCGCTCCCCGATGTTCTGGGGCCGGCCGCGTTTGTTTTGACCGTTAGCTATCAGCCGGACGCAAAGTTTCGGCTGCGCGCGCAGTTGGCTCAAGTCTGTTTGCACGAGGGCCAGAGTCGGCCCCTTGAGCAACCGGAGTTTTCTTGGCAGCAACCGGCAGAGGTCTGTTTTGGTTCACAGATTCCGCTGGTCAAAGTCGAAGTTTCTGGCGGCGCATTGCAAGGTCAACCGGATGTGCGCGTGCGGCGCTATGCGCAGCGCGCGACCACGCCGTTCATCGGTTGGGGCAGCACAGAACCGGAGCAGACCGGTTGGACAATGAGGGATCTGTTTGTGGGGTTAAAGCTGTTTGTGGAGTCTCTATGGCTGCAAGTCAGAGTTGACACTACTGAAGCGGGCTTTACGCAGACGCCAGACTATTTCGCTTTTTTGTGCGGCTACGGCGTCAACAATCCTGAACGCCTGAAGACAGACAAAGACATTCAGGCCGCACTAACGAGCGAGCCGGAGGCCACCGTTTTTCTCAGTCATCTTAGTTTCATCAGAGACCAGTCGGCACTGGGATTTACTTACAAGGTGTTACGCCAGTCGGACGAATTGCCGGGCGCGCCCGGTGTGCCCATCACCGCCGCACAAGCAGAACAACTGCGTTGGCGTATTTATTGGATCGGGGTTGAACCTAACAGTGATTGTCCGCAGACGGTGCCGTTCTTGTTGAGTGTGCTGCCCTTCTTCGGCGCTGCTTTCAGCTAAAGGCTTGCGTCTTTCGAGCATCTGAGTGCGAACGATTAACGAGGCGGATGTATGAGCCAGAACATACCTGAACTTGAACGCATCACGTTCTTCGACGGGCAACAGTTGACCGCCGCCGATTTGAGCGAACTGCAACGAACGAATCGTGAACTGCGCTGGTTGCACAATCGCAGCCTGCATCGTTGGGGCATCGGTTTCGGGCTGGATGTGACGGGTCAGAAAGGCGACAGCACGGTGACCATCACACCCGGTTACGGCGTTGACTGCATGGGGCGCGAGATCATTCTCACGCAGCCGGTGACGAAGACTGTGCCCGCAGTCGGCAGCAGCGGTATGGGTAGCGCAGCGGCCAGCTTTTATCTGGTGGCCGGCTATCAAACGGATGCCGATCAGAAAGTGCTTGAACGCCGAAATGGTAGTTGCCTGTCCGCCGGCGCTGTCCGTTTGAGCGAGGAACCGCTCATTGACTGGCGCTTGCCTGAACAGTTGATGCCGGGCAATGAATTGATCTTAGCGCAAGCTTCAATCCTTAACTGTCAACTGAGCCAACCGCTCGCGCTCGTCGTGCGCCGTTATGCCCGGCCCGCTCATCAACCCTACATCGCCGTCGGCCAGACAATAGCCAAAGAGACCCAATGGCAGCTTTGGAAAGATAACGGCAACAAGCTCGGTCTCTACACCCTCGTGGACACTTCGGCGGCGCATTTCAAGACCACGCCGCGCTACGTGGCCCACATCGCGGGCGAACGTTTTTTATCGGCAGCGCCGGGGCCGCTCTTGGTCGTCGGTATGCCTTCAGTCGTCGGGGCCACGCCCATAGGTTTCACGCTGCAAGTCTTGTTACCAACTTTTCCGCCACCGCCGCCGATGATGCCGCCCATCAATCCGCCCGAGGTCTTTAATGTCGGCGTGGCGGGTCAACCGGACGTCGTCCAAAGACTCGGCTGGCAAGTGGTCTGGCTGGGGATCGAAGGTTGAAGCGCGCCATGCAAGAAGCGACCGGATACAAATATCTCAACACGGCCAATAGGTGGCCGACCTTTCACCTGCACGAGATGGAGGTCGCGCCCGATGGCTCTTTGACGCTCAAGCGCACAGGGAAAACTTTCGCCTCCAGAGGTGTCTTTCGCGGCGGGCCGTTTGAAACTTTCGACGTGCCGACTCCTTGGTTTCGGCTGCAAGCATTCGCCGCTTCGCTCCCAGAGGGCGCACACCTGCAACTCTTCACTTACACCTCAGACACAGGCGTTGCGCCTTTTCATCCGGCCGACGATGAACCGTTCAGAGACCAAGGCTGGGCGGCATTGCCGCGCGATGTGCTCGATGTGCTGATCCCGAATCGTCCGGCCGAGCACTTGTGGATTGGCGGCATCGTCCAGAGCGACGGCAACGCATCGCCGCTGCTTCAACAGATGCGCGTGGACTATGGCCGCGATAGCTATTTGAAATATCTGCCCGCGATTTACGGCGCAGACGAACGCGCGCGCGATCTGCTTGAAAGATTCCTTTCCCTTTTCGAGAGCGTGCAGGGTGGATTGGAAGATAAGATCAACGATCTGCCGCGACTATTTGATTCGGGCGCAGCGCCGAGCGGCGATCTCCCTTCATGGCTCAGTTGGTTGGCCGGTTGGCTCGCGTTCGATTTAGCCGAAACATGGAGCGAGGCAGATGTGCGTCGCCATCTGGCCGAAGCGTTTGCGCTCTACGGCAAGCGGGGCACGGTCGAAGGGCTGCGGCAGTATCTCAAGTGGTACGCGGGCGTCGAAGCGCGCATTGAAGAACCGGGCCAACAGGCCGCCCTCTGGTCGCTCGGCGAGAATTCAACGCTAGGGTTCACGACCGTCCTAGCGCCGGCGCAACTGGCCGGCGCAGTCTTGGGCGCGACCAGCACGCTTGATCGTTCGCATCTGACGAACGACGACGTGCCGGGCGCGGCTTTGTTCGACGACGTGGCGCATCGCTTCTGTGTGCAGGTCTATTGCGCTGAACTGACACGACCGGGGACTTTGGCAGCAGCGCGCGAGGTGCTCGAACGCGAGAAACCGGCCCACACGGATTATCACCTGTGCGTCATCGAGCCACGCTTCCGCGTCGCCGCGCAGGCGCGTGTGGGCATTGATGCAATCGTCGCACGCGGCGCACCGCAAGCGCAGTTTGACGTGATGTTGGGGACAGCGCCGCTCGCCGCAAAAGCCGAAGCCTGTAAAGACGCGATGCTTTTGCCCGAAGAGAGCAGTGTGTGTGACGACGAGGAGGAGAGATAAATGGTAGACGGAATGAGTGCGGGCCTGCTGGTCGCGCCTAAACGCAATCACTATTTTTACGGCAAGTTGATGGACGTGGCTCAGTTCAACAAAGAGCAGTCCTATCTCAATCATAAACGCTGGCTGCTCAATCGCCTCATGTTTGGCGGCGGCATCATCTGTGGTCTCGATGTGGTGATTGATCCGAAGTCGGAAAATATGCTGCGCCTTGAGCCGGGTGTGGCGCTCGATGCGTTGGGCCACGAGATAATCGTCCCCGAACCTATCCATGTTAATCCGCGCCAACTCACGGACGAGAAAGGCCGCCCCGCCGGCCAGCCGTTGGACGACGGCGAGGTGAAGATTTGTTTGGCCTACGCGGAGAAGCCGACGGATTTAGTGCCGGTGCTCGTGGCCGATTGCGATGCGCCGGGGCATTGCGCGGCCAGCACTGTGCGTGAAGGCTTCCACGTGATTGTTCGTCAATCAACGGGCGACCCGCCCAAGTCGCACGGCTGCGAGTTGGGCGAGTTTCCTTTGCCGGCCGACGATGCGCTGCACGCGCTGCTCTGTAAACTGATCAATGCCGGGTGCGCGCCGCCGCCCACAGATGCGTGCGTGGTGTTGGCCCGTGTGAACTTGCCGAAAGCGGCCGCGCCAATCGTGAATCCGGCTGCGGATCGCCAGTTGGTTTATAACAACCCGTTGCTCCAACAGTTGATCGTTTGCTTGGCTGACCGTGTGAATCGCTTGGCGCATGGACTCTACTTGCGTTACGTCTCCGGCGATGGCCAAACCGGCAAGGCCGATAAGGAATTGCCTGAGCCGTTGGTCATCGAGCTTTTGGATGGAGCGGGTAAACTTGTGGCGAATCAGACTGTCCAATTTCAAGTGACGGCTGGCGGCGGGAAAGTCAACGGCGCGCAGACCGTGACCACTACGACCGATGCGAGCGGCCGCGCCGATGTGAAATGGACTTTAGGCCCACCGGGCGAGCAGCGCGCAACGGCGAGCGCTGTCGGTTCGATCTTCAGCGTGGGCTTTCACGCTATTTCCGTGCCCTGAGAGCGGAGACGTGCTCGCTCAGACAATTTTTCTTGTTCAAGAAGAAAGGATATGAATCATGAAGAACATTGAGTTGCTGGATTGCTTTCAACCTACGCAGGTCATGTTGGAGCGCGTCAATTATTTTCCCCGCCAGCTTCTGACTGTCGAGGACATGGTGACGGAAAGAGACTACTTTCTGCAAAAACTGCGGCGGCATAACCGCTTTCTGCACGGCTGGGGCGTGGTCTGCGGCTTGGAAGTCACAGCCGCGCCGACGCTAGAGGCGATGTGGCAAGTCAAGATCGGCAGCGGGTATGCGCTCGGCCCATACGGCGACGAGATTTACGCGGCCGAGCCTGTCCTGCTCGACCTGTCGAAGTGCGGCGCGGGCACGACGACCAACCCTTGCGAGCCGGATATGCTCAGCGCCGCGCCGCCGCGCGCAAGCATCGGGACAGAGGTCTTCATCGCCATCAAGTACGCGGAGTGTTTCGCGCGGCCCGTGCGCGCCATGCCAGCCGGTTGCGCTTGTGAGGATGAAGCCTGCGAATACTCGCGCATCCGCGACAGCTTTCAGATCGAGTGTCTGGCCGAGCTACCGCCGCAGCCGACACCCATCCCGCACCTGTGCGATCTCATCGCACATAAACAACTGACGCCCTGCCCGCCCTGCCCGACGACCCCTTGGGTTGTGTTGGCCCGCGCGCGCCTGCCGAAGTTTCCTAATAGCATCGCGGACGGCCAGATTGATAACGTGACTGTCCGCCGACAAATCTACAGCACGGCCATCTTGCAAGAGCAACTGATCGCCTGCTGCTGCAAAGATGTGCCTCATGACGGGCCGAATCCGGTGCAGGTTGATCATTTAAATTTCCAGCCCGATACGATCTTCAACGTGGGCATCACAAACCTTCAACCGCCACCGCAGGCACTTGAGATCGTCTTCACCAAAGGAATAAAACCTGCCAAAGTCAACAATCGAGCTGTTCGGGTCGAACGGTCTTTCGCACAAGGGACCAGCATAACAATTGTAAACCCCAAAGAAATAAGAGTGGACAACGAGAAGACGGTTACATTTGTGCCGGAAGAAGCGGAAGCGTTTGGTTCTCGACCTACCGGCGGATTTCCTGTCGGCGTCGCACAAGTAGATTACACACTGACGGTGAGCGGTACGGGCACTGACAAGATCATGGATGTGGACGACTTGGCCTTGGATGGCCTAAAGCTTGGCAAGCCGGGCGGCAGTGACTTCACCGCCAAATTCTCCGTCAAATTCCATTTGTAGAGAACGGTTTATGGGAGACAGTGAAGACTCAACAAAACCACCGCGCTTTCCTGTCGGGGCGCTGAAGCGGCCGCGTTATCAAGCCGGGCATTATCTGGCGGCCAGCGATCTGGCGACTTGGCAGCGATACCGTCTGCAACGTCTGCGCCGCCATGATAGGTATCTGCACGGCTGGGGTGTGGTCTGCGGCCTGCGCGTCGTGCCGGCGGCTGAGACGGGGCGGCCGTGGGCCGTGCGCGTCTGTCCCGGCTACGCCATCGGCCCATACGGCGACGAGATCGAGGTCGCCACACAAGTCGTCATTGACTTGCGCGAACACCTCTGGCTACAGCCGCTCGCCGATGCGGACAAGCTCAAGACAGCTTTTCTCGGCCTGCGCTATGCCGAACAGATGCGGCGCTCAATCCCGGCCAATGTTCCGTCATGCGGCTGTGCTGAGACCGGCGACAAAGCTTCACGTATCCGCGACGGCTTTCGGCTTGATGTGCTGTGGCGGCCGAAGTTGCCTGATGAGCTTGAAAGCTTCGATCTCTGCGCGCAAACCTCCGCCCCTTGTCCCGACTGCCCTGATAGCCCCTACATACTTCTGGCTTGCATCAAGTTGCCGGATAGCGAGTCTCAATCAATCAACGGCGATGACATAGATAACTGGACTTATCGCAAGCAACTTTGAATGCGGATGCTATGGCTTCGCACTTGGAGGATGGCGTTGCAAGGATCATTTCGGGGCGCAAGCACGATATAATTCGCCCATCACGCGACTATCGCGGCGGAGTTGCGGGCAGGCTGCTACTCTTCAAGCAGAAGCCGATTGCACTTACAACTTGAATTCACGAGGTCGCCAAACTAAAGGGCTGACTCAATAATACGAGCGAGTCGTTCGGTCTCGCGGCGGGCGCAGGCGCGTGTGTCTTCGCCGGGTAGTTGGCGTAGGTAGTAAGGTGTGTGATAGATGATCTCGATGCGCCGGGCGAAGCGCGGAAAGCGCCAGCCGCGCGGCCAGATTTTGTGCCCGCCGCGAATCGTCACGGGCAAGACGGGCGCGCCCGCTTCGAGCGCGATGCGTGCCGCGCCCGCTTTGAATTCGTCCATCGCGCCGTCTGGATGAGCGCGCCCGCCTTCGGGAAAGATGACGAGCGCGCCGCCGCGCCGCAGCCATTGGAGCGACCGACGAATGGCGCGCGGGTCGCTCCGCTCAACCTGCAAAGGCCACGCGCCGAGCCAACGCATCAAACGACCAACCACAGGCCAACTGAAACTCACGTCCCAAGCGAGAAAACGGAGCGGGCGTTCGATTGGCACTGCGAGCCAGAACGGATCGATGTAGGTCTGATGATTGGCCGCGATGACGAGCCGACCACTCTGCGGGATGTGCTCCGTGCCCGTGTAGCGTATGCGCCAGAGGAGACTGAAGATTAAGCCCGCCGTCCGGCGTAGCAACTCAAGCGCCCAAGCAGGTAGGATGTACGGCTCAGGCCCGCGCGCTGTGCGCCGCCCGTTCTCGCTACTGCGCGCAAGCCCTGTGCCCGGTCCGTTCACGCCTCGTCCGCTCCCGCGTCCCGTTCTTCACGTGCTGTCGCCTCACGCCACGCCGCACTCAGACGCGCGACAACTTCATCGTCGTCTGTTGCCGCGTGCGTATCTTGATCCGGCAAAGCGCGCGGGCGCAACGCGTCGAGTCCGGTCACAGTCAACTCTTCCCACCAGTCGGGCACGTCGCATTCCGTGAGCGCGTCCGCGTGCCAGCGTTCGCAGCGCGCGCAGTTGAAGCCGCGATAGGCACGCGCTTCCTGTTTGGTCAGACCGATGCGGTTCTTCGCTTGGCAGCGTTCATCGGTGCAGCGTCGCTCAAGTTCGACGAGCAACACTTCGCGTGGCAAAACGATCTGTCGTCTGCGCTGTACCATTTGTTATTCGATCAACTCCAGCGGCCACATGCGATCTACAAACTCAAGATGCAGGCGCGGAATGCCGTCCGCGCCGGCGCGATAGCCACGCACAACCGCAAGCAGCGTCAACGTGTGGTGCGTACTGCGCACGCGCACGAAGCAACCGCGCTCGACCGTCAGCGTAGTGAACACGGATGCGCCGTGTCGGCTGATGTTCTCGGTTACGGTCTGCTCGCTCGCAGCGATCAGTCCGCGTTCGTCTAACACTTCGATGATAATGTCAACCGGCATGCTCAGGCGCGTCTCGCGTTGGACGGGCGTGTAGGGCACAAGCTGCTCGCGCACGCGCCACAGGTCTGCGGTCGTCGGGTCGGACGCGATCTCGTAACGCAGCGCCGGATTGGCCGTGTAACTCGCGGGCGGATGTTTGCCGACGAACGCGACGCCCAACTCGAAGCGCGGCAATCCTGTCTGCGCATGTGGCGACGTAAACATGACGTTGCGCACGAGCGCCCAGACGCGATATTGATCCTCGACGTGATCGAAGCAACGCAACTGCCGTGGCATCGGTAGTGTCAGGTGCACGAGCCGGCCGCGATCCACCGGCCGCGCGAGACTAAAACGCGCGCCGAACGGCGTCAAGTCCAAGATGCGCGACACTTCAGTCCACTCCTCGTTCGGCCCTTCGCGCACCGTGATGCGCACGGGCAGTTCAAGCCGCACGCGCTCGCGTCGTCGTTGTTCTTTGCCACCCGATTTCATCGCTCTTTTAGCCTGCCGAATTCACGCTTCGACGGCGCAATATCTTGTGCTCGTAAAACTGCGCCCCGCGGGCCGCGAAAATGCGCTCGAAGCCGCAATTTTACAGGGTTTTTGTGTTACTCAGCCGGTTGCGAAAACGCCTCTTTCAAGCTACAATATGTCGTACTTTGATCCGACCGGCCGTGCCTCTCGGAACAGTACAAAATTTCAGTTGATTTCGGTTGTCAGGGGACGAACGCGAAGGCTGTTCAAGCGCCGAATTTGCGGTGCTCGATCCGGCTCTCAATCTGGCTTGCAGGCGCGCTCGCGATTGGGGGCGCGCATCTTTCGGGTCGCGTGTGGCGTTGCCGACTCAAGCGTCTCATGCCCTTCTCGCGCCGCGCCGACAACCCGTTCAGCATTGTACCGGAAAGGTTAGTTGATGGAAACACTTGATCATAATTACGTCAATATCGAAGAAGAGATGCGGCGCAGTTATCTCGACTACGCCATGTCGGTCATCATCGGCCGCGCGCTGCCTGATGTGCGCGACGGCTTCAAGCCCGTCCACCGGCGCGTGCTCTGGGCCATGCACGAGTTGGGCAACGCTTACAACAAGGCTTACAAGAAGAGCGCGCGCATCGTCGGCGACGTGATCGGTAAGTATCACCCGCACGGCGATTCGGCCGTCTATGACACCATCGTCCGCATGGCGCAGAATTTCTCGATGCGCTATCCGCTCGTTGACGGGCAAGGCAACTTCGGCTCGGTGGACGGCGACGCGGCCGCCGCGATGCGTTACACCGAAGCGCGCATGACGCGGCTCGCGTCTGAGATTCTCGCGGACATCGAAAAAGAGACGGTTGATTTCCAACCGAACTACGACGAGTCGCTGAGCGAGCCGTCGGTCTTGCCGACGCGCGTGCCGAATCTACTGCTGAATGGTTCGGGCGGCATCGCCGTCGGCATGGCCACCAACATCCCGCCGCACAATCTCACAGAGATCATTGACGCGACGGTCGCGCTCATCCGCAAGCCGAACACAAAAGACGAAGAGTTGTTGAAGCTCGTGCCGGGGCCCGATTTTCCGACGGGCGGCTTCATCTACGGGCGCGAAGGGATCAGACAGGCTTACTTGACTGGGCGCGGCATCATTCAGATGCGCGCGCGCGCCGGTATTGATCGCATCGGACGCGGCACACACGAGCGCGACGCGATCATCATCACAGAGATTCCGTTCCAAGTGAACAAGGCGCGCTTGATCGAGCGCATTGCGGAACTCGTCAACGAGAAGAAGTTGGACGGCATCGCCGACCTGCGCGACGAATCGGATCGCAACGGCATGCGCATCGTCGTCGAACTCAAGCGCGACTCTGTGCCGCAGATCGTTCTGAACAAGCTTTATAAGTTGACGCCGATGCAGTCCTCTTTCGGCGTCATCAATCTCTCAATCGTCAACGGGCAGCCGCGCGTGTTGACCTTGAAGCAGATGCTCGAAGCCTTCATCGAGTTTCGCCGCGAGGTCGTGCGTCGGCGCACCGAGTACGATCTCAGGAAGGCACGCGCGCGCGCGCACATCCTCGAAGGCTTGAACAAAGCGATTGATGCGCTCGACTACATCGTGCCGCTGATTCGCAATGCCGGCTCAGTTGACGAAGCGCGCCAGTGGCTCACGGGCCGCTTCGAGACGATAGCGCAGACGAAGGCTTGGAAAGGCGTGCCGACCGATCTGACGCAAGCTGGCTTCATCGGCAAACTGCAAAAGGTCATGCGTCGGCTCGAATTCTCCGATGCGCAGGCGCAGGCCATACTCGATCTGCAACTGCGCCGTCTGTCTGCGCTCGAACGGCAGAAGATTCTCGACGAGTACGAGCAGATCATCAAGTTGATCGCAGAACTCGAAGAGATTCTCGCCAACGAACAATCGCTGCGCCGCGTCATCATCAAAGAACTCGAAGACGTGAAGAAAGAGTTTGGCGACGCGCGCCGCACACAGATCATTGATGAAGGTGTCGAGCTATCAATCGAAGACATGATCGCCGACGAGGACGTGGCGATCACGGTCACGAATAGCGGCTACATCAAACGCACGCCCGTCTCCGCTTATTCGCGGCAAGGGCGCGGCGGCAAAGGGCGCTTCGGCGCTTCGACCGGCAAGAACGGCGATTACGTCGAGCACCTGTTCGTCGCTTCGACTCACTCCTACATCATGATCTTCACCGACGACGGGCAGGTCTATAAACTCAAAGTCCACGAACTGCCCGACGCGCCGACCGCCGCGCGCGGCAAGGCCATCGTGAACCTGATCAACATTCCGTCGAGCCGTAAGATCGCTGGCATCGTGCCCGTGCGCGAGTTTGCTGAAGGGCGTTATGTCGTCATGGTCACACGGCGCGGCGTGATCAAGAAGACTTCGCTCGCCGAATTTCAGAACATACGCTCGAACGGCATCAACGCCGTCAACGTGGACAAAGGCGACGAACTCTTCGACGTGATCCTGACCGACGGCACACGCCAAATTTTGATCGCCACGCACGACGGCATCGCCATCCGCTTCGATGAAGAGGGTGTGCGCGGAATGGGGCGTGCGGCACGCGGCGTGCGCGGCATCGGACTGCGCAAGGATGATTACGTCGTCGCGGTCTGCGCGGTCGCGAAAGATGGCGGCGAGCGGATGCTGTCGGTCTCAGAGCAAGGCTACGGCAAGCAGACGAAGGTCTCTGATTATCGGCTGCAATCGCGCGGCGGGCGCGGCGTCATCAACATGAAGACGACGGCGAAGACCGGCAAGGTCGTCGCCGTATTCGCGGTCGAGGACGACTCCGAGATCATGATCATCACGCAGCACGGCAAGCTTATCCGCATCGAGGCGGGCGAGATACGCAAGACCGGCCGCTCGGCGCAGGGCGTGCGGCTGATCAAGACGGACGGCGGCGACAAGGTGACGAGTGCGTCTTTGCTCGATGCGGCGCAGGACGAGGAGACGGTTGCGGCGTTGGCAGAGTAAGCTGTAGAAGTTGACAGCAGAATGGCCGCGAGCGATTGATGCAATCGCTCGCGGCCATATTTTTTCGCGTCGGTACTACTTCTTCATCAACTCCAACACGGCAGTGGTCATCGCTTTGATTGCTGTGCGAATCGTCGGCTCAGGCACGGGCGCGAACAGAGCCGAATGGAGCGAGGGCAGCGGCACGCCGGTCTGTCTGCTCTGGGCGATCTTGGCGGGATCGACTGCGCCAACCCAGAAGATGACGGCCGGAATCTGATGATTCTCAAGCGCGAAGCGGCCGAAGTCTTCGCTGCCCATCACGGGAGCCATGCGCACGACGTTCTCTCGGCCGAGCGCGGCGGTGAAGGCTGTGCTCAAGCGTTCGGCGAGCACCGGATCGTTGTAGGTTGCGGGCGCATACTCCGTCTCGCTTACGCGCACGATGGGCGCGTGATCTGCGGGCACACCGGCGGCGAGCGCTGTGCCTTCGGCGATGCGTTTGATTGAGGCGATGATGTGTTGGCGCACCTCTTCTTTGTAGGCGCGCACGGTCAGTTGCAAGGTCACTTCGTCGGGGATGATGTTGCGCTTTGTGCCGCCGTGGATCGTGCCGACGGTGACCACGGCCGGATCGAGCGGCGAGTTCTCGCGGCTCACGATGGTTTGCAAGGCAATGACGATCTGCGCCGCCAGCACGACCGGGTCTTTCGTCGCTTCAGGCTTCGACCCGTGCCCGCCTAGGCCCCGCACGATGATGTCAACTGAGGTGGAACTAGCGAGCGCGTAGCCGGGTACGATGCCGACCTTGTTGATCTCCAGATCGGCGTTGTCGTGCAAGGCGATAGCGAAGTCCGGCTTGGGGAAGCGCGTGTAGAGGTTGTCGGCAAGCAGTGCCTTCGCGCCGTCAATCGTCTCTTCAGCAGGCTGACCGACGAGGATGAGTGTGCCGTGCCAACGGTCTTTAAGCTGCGCAAGCATGCGCGCCGTGCCGATGAGCGACGTGACATGCACATCATGCCCGCAGGCGTGCATCACGCTCACATCTTGACCGGCATCGTTCTTAGCTTTAACTATGCTCGCGTAAGGCAGCCCAGTCTTCTCTTCGACGGGCAGCGCGTCCATGTCCCCGCGCACGAGCACCGTCGGCCCCGCGCCGTTGCGCATCACGCCGACCACGCCGTAGCCGACGAGTTCGGGTCGTTCGTACTTGCCGACGTGTTCGGTCACTTCGTAGCCAAGCGCGCGCAGTTCTTTGGCCACGAGCGCCGAGGTCTTCGCCTCTTGGTGCGAGAGTTCGGGCGCGGCGTGCAGTGCCTTGTAGGTCGCCAAGAGCGAAGCCATCTCGCGGTCGAGCATGGCGTCGAGCGACGTTTGCGCGCGGGCGGTGGGCATCAGGCAGAGTGCGAGCGCGAGGGCGAACAGGCAGGCCCTTTTGTACATTTCATTGACTCCTTCCAAGTTGCAGCCTGATCAGATTGAGTCGTTGCGGCCGGTTGGCGAAATCGCCACGCGCGGCGGCTCACTTAGCGGCGCTGTCTTTTATCCGCCGCTTCCATCCAAGCGTTGAGCGAAGTCAAGTCGCGATCCGACACCTCGCGCCCGAGACCTTCGCGTAGTCTCTTTTTCAAAACGAGCTTTCTGATCCACCAGAAGAAACCGACCAAGGCCACGAGGGCGATGAAAATGATTGGCATCGAGGATTGTGTCCTTTATTTGCTTAATGCGAGCGAGCGAGAACGGGCCATGCGTCGGGGCTAGGCACACGTGCAGCTTAAAGCATCTCGTTGCGTTGTCAAGTTAGCGCTCTTGTCGGCTTTCGCGTTGATCAACTTTTCGCGCGCCGACTTGCCCTGATCGCAGGCGTCTGTATTAGGCTATACGACGTGACGAGGATCCTGATCGTTGGCGGCGGCATCGGCGGGCTGAGCGCTGCGCTCGCTTTGCGGCAAGTTGGCTTTGCGCCGGAAGTGTTCGAGCAAGCGCCGGAGTTGCTCGAAGTCGGGGCGGCGATTGCCGTGTGGCCGAACGCGTTGCGAATTTTGCAGAGGCTGGGCGTGGCCGATCAGGTGTTGACCAGAGCCGGCGTGATCGAACAAGTGCGTTGGCTCAATTGGGACGGCAGATTGATCAAACACGTGCGCTTCCCCAGCACGGGCGCGCCCGCAGTTGCGCTCCACCGCGCCGACTTACAGCGCGCGTTGTTGCACGCGCTGCCCGCGAGTTCGATCCACTTGGGGCGCGTCTGCGAGAGCTATCAACAAATCGGCGACGAAATCCACGCGCGCTTTGCCGACGGCGCGACTGTCACGTGCGATCTCTTGTTCGGCGCTGACGGTCTTCATTCGCGTCTACGCGCGCAGATACTCGCCGACGGGCCGCCACGTCATCGCGGCTACACAGTCTGGCGCGGCGTCACAGATTGCGCCCCGCAAGCGTTGCCGTCCAACACGGCGTTAGAGCTTTACGGGCGCGGCCAACGCTTCGGCATCGGGCCGGTCGGCTTAGGCCGCACGGGCTGGTGGGCCACGGCCAACGAGCGCGCAGATGCAGCAGAGATTCCGTCTGAGCGCCAACGAAAATTGTTGACGCTCTTCGCCGGTTGGTGCGAGCCAGTCCGTGCACTGATCGCAGCGACACCGGCCGAGACCATCTTGCACACCGCCGCCCTTGATCGCCCGCCGAGCAAACAATGGGGCGCAGGTCGCATGACGCTCTTAGGCGATGCTATTCATCCCACCACGCCGAATCTAGGACAAGGCGGCTGCATGGCCATCGAAGACGCCGTCGTCCTCGCCCGTTGCCTACTGAAATACGGCGTCGCCACGCAAACCTTACGCACCTACGAACGACACAGACACGCGCGCACAACCCTCATCACCAACTACTCGCGCTACTATGGACGCATCGGCCAATGGCAAACTGCTTCAAGCACACGGCTGCGCGGCCTCTTGCTCTCGCTTCTGCCGAAAGCGTTACTGCAACACGTGCTTCATCTGATCTTCGATTACGATGCTTATGCGGTGGATATTTGAGTCAAGGATTGGCCGAAGAGTTTCGTCTTAAAGCAGCACAATAGTATTCCATCTGGCGCGCAGTTGGTGCAGAATCAGCTATGGCTTCTCAGACAATCGCAGCACCGGTTGATCAACCGTATCGCGGGAGCGGCATTGATCGGCCGCGTGGTGTGCCTCTGCCGCCGGAACGTCTGTCTCTGTTTCGCGCCGGTCAGTTGCGCAAGCGTTGGCACTATCTTTCGTTTTGGAGTCGGGAGTTATCTTTCTGCGCAGCGCACGCGAGCGTGGGGCCTCTGCCGCAGGCATACTGGGGCGTCTGGGATCGCGCGGCGCAGCAGTTCCGGCAGGGCAAGCACCTCACAACTTCGTGCGTGCAGTTCGGCCCCGGACATGTCTATGTGCACGACGGCGACGTGGAGATTGACGTGGCGTTCGACGAGTGCGGCAGCTTCGAGGTCTATCGCCCGGAAGACCGCGCCTACATCTGGTCGCACAAAGATTTTTGTCTTGAGGCGCGCGGCACTGTGCGTTATGGCAACACGACGCGCACGGTCGCGGGCGTCATGTTCGTGGACATCAACGAGGGCTATCACACGCGGCACACACAGTGGCATTGGTCGGCCGGCGCGGGCCTTGATCAGCACAACCGGCTCGTCGCCTTCAACGCCATCACCGGCCTCTTCGACACCCCGACCAACAGCGAACGCACCATCTGGATCGACGGCGTCGCGCAAGAAGTCGGGCCAAACACATTTTCCGAAGACCTCTCAACCGTCTCCTTCGCCGAAGGCGGCACGCTCAGCTTTCAACCCGAAGCCCTGATCGAACATCACGACAACTTCATCCTCATCCGCTCAGACTACTTTCACTGGTTCGGCACATACACAGGCACACTGCCCGGCGGCATCGAACTGCGCGAAGCCCACGGCGTCCGCGAGCGCCACGAGGCGCTCTGGTAATCTCAAACATCTTCGCTGTGCTGCAACGCTTCGGGCGCGCCTTCGCCTTCGACCCAGACTTCGCCGTCTTCGTAGAACTCTTTCTTCCAGATCGGCACGGTGCGTTTGAGTTCGCGGATGGCCCACTCGCAGGCGGCGAAGGCGGCGCGGCGATGCGGCGCGCTGACGCTGATGACGACGCTAGTGTCGCCGATCTCAAGCCGGCCCGTGCGGTGGATGATGCCGATGTGCGTGATGTTGAACTGTGCGTGCGCTTGCCGGCCCAAGCGTTGCAACTCGCTGAGGGCCATCGGCGCGTAAGCCTCATAGACGAGATAGAGTGTGCGGCGGCCGCGCGTCCATTCGCGGACGTAGCCGTCGAGCGTGACGGTCGCGCCTGAGCGCGTGGGCACGATGCGCCGCGCGACCGCGCCCACGTCAATCGGCTCGGTCGTCAGTTCAAAAAAATCCTGCGCGCTGTGTTCGGCCGATTCATCTGCCGCGCCGCCGCTCACCGGCGGGAAGATGGCGACTTCATCATGCGCGCTGATGGGCGCATCCATCCCTGCATACTCTTCGTTGACGGCGACGAGCAGCGCGCGTCCGAAGCGTTGCAAAGCAGGATGACGTGCGAGCACTTCGGTGAACACGCTCGCAGCCGTCGCGGGCGCGTGCACCGTCAACTCTTCTTCGCTGCAACCGGCCGCCTCGCGTGCTGCGCCGAAGAACAACAAACGCACGTTGATCTGTGTCGCGTCAGTCATGCGTCGAGTTTGTCTCGGTCAATCATTCGTTGAGGTCTAGGTGTTTGCCGGCGTGGCCGTTGTTGCGCGCGACGGCGTGGGCGCGGGCGCGCTCTTCGTAGTTGCCGACCACTTGCGCGAGCATCTCGCTGATGCGCCCGAGACGCTCGGCCGTGGAGCGCGTCTCAAGCAACTCTTGTTTGATTTCAATGTCCAACTCCATCGCGGCAGCGACAAGGAAGGAGAGCCGTTCGGGGTCAGTCGTCGGCAAGTCGGGCAGGCCCGTGCGGTCGTCGTTGATCGTGCGGACAGCACGCGCAATGCGCGTGAACAGGTCAGACACTTTCTCCGCGCGAGCGGCGAGCAGGTCTTCATCCTCCGTCTCGTCTTCAAAGACGGTGACGCGCCCGACCAAGTAAGGCTCGTCCGAGTCAACGTAAGTATCGAGCCGATAGCGCACCAAGCCGACGACGAGTATGTTCGAGCGGCCGTCCGGCAACGGTTGCACTTCAACGACCTCCGCAACACAGCCCACATGCCCGACTGCGGGCCGGTCGCCCGCGCTCGCACTCTCGTCGAAATGCGGCAGCCCGAATAAATTATTCGACACACGTATGTCCGCGAGCAGACGACGATAGCGCGGCTCGAAGATGTGCAGCGGCAAAGGCACGCCCGGAAAAAGCACCAACGGCAACGGGAACAGCGGCAGTTCGCGTATGCCGCTCACTTTGTCGAAGTCATCGCTCATTGAAAGACAGTGACGAGTGACGAGTGACAAGTGGCGAGCCGAGAACAAGTCTTTAACTTGTCACGCGTCACTTGTCACTCGTCATTGCTTTTAATGCGTTTCGCTCTAACGCTTGCAGGGCGGTTGCGGGGGCCGTCAGTTCGAGTTCGTGCTCGTCCGCCGGGGCGGTCTGCGGCGCGCTCAACGATTCGTTGGTCGGCGCAATGCGCTTCTCTATCTCATCGAGAATTTTTTCGGGTGACTCGTCGCTAAGGGCAAGTTCCTTAGCCTTAAGGACGAGTTCGGCCATTTCGGGGGCGCGGTTGCGATAGCGATTATTGCGCTTGATCAAATCTTCGACAATGCGCCGCTCGCGCACCTGACGCGAGGCATCGGCGTCAAGCCCGGCAGCAACCGCGTACTCTTGAGGCACGCTGCGGTTTGTGATCATCACATGCAATGCGCCGGTCAATCGCTTCGCCTCCTCACGCATACGTGAGATGTTTAGGTCTGAATTCTTGAAGCCTAGATGCCCGCGCAGGTTGATCTCAATGATCGGCGCAGGCGTGTAGTCGTCTTCGGGGTCGTGTCGCCGCGCTTCATTGCGGACAACTTCCATCACGCCTTCGTGCACGGCGTCGGCATCAACGACGCCCGACACGTCGTAGCTCAAGCGTTGAAACGGGCGCTGCGTGTAGTCGCGAAAATGCTCGGCGCGAACGTTGTGCGCTTCGTCAACTTCGATCAGATAGACGCCGCGCTCCTCACGGTATTCGTCAATCGAGACGGCTTCGAGCGAGCCGGGATTGAAGGCCCAGCCTTCGATCTCAAAACGCTTGTGCGTGTGCCCGAGCGCGAGATAATCAACTAGCCCGCGCAGTTCTTTCATCCGTTCGATGGAGAGCGCAGGGATGTTCGGGCGGTTGAGTTGTCCTTCAACGTCTGTGTGCAGCAAGAGAATATTGAATAGGCCGTCGCCGTGCGCGCGGCGCAGAGCTTCGACGAGGAGCGGGATGGCGGCGTTGGCGCTCGTGCCGTACCAATGTGTGCCGAAGATGCGCGCGCCCGCG
>QHXQ01000003.1 GCA_003223935.1 Acidobacteriota bacterium
CGTCGCGGGCAGACGCGGAATCCGCAAGTCCGCCGCAGACACGCCCGCATCCTGCGCCGACTTGAGCACGACTAGGCCAAGCCCGCGCGACTCGTCTGCGAGCGCAGCACGCGATGCGACGTTACACGGCATGCGGCTGGCGCTCGGCTTAAACCGTTCGTCCGTGCGTTCGAAGACCGGATCGGCCAGCACTGCCAGCGTCTTTGTCACCGCCTTGTGTTCACCTGCCTCGCGCCTGAGCACAGCGAGTGCCGAAGCCGACGGGAGACTGACGATCTCATGCTCGATGATGAGCGGCGTCGGCGCAGCGCCACTCGCCGCGCTCGTCGGCACGGGCAACGCCGCAAAGGGGATGTATTGCAGCGCACCATCAGCCACAATCAGCAAACGCTTCTTGCCGAGTAGTGCCGACGCGGGCGCAAGCAACATGCGACTCAACTGCGCTGCCACCTGCGCGGACTGTGTTTGTGCTTGTTGTTGCATCTCAGCGCCTAGCCCATGCTTTGCTACTTCATTGCTCGCCTGCTGCGGCGGCGTATGGAGAATCGTGTAGAACGCACGCGCGGCCATCTCGATCTCTGCACGCTTCGGCAGTTCATAACTCGTGATCGAAGTCGGCGTCACCGCCCACAGATAACTGCGGTCTGTGCCGAGCGCGTATTCCAAGAGCACAGTGTCGGCGTCGAGCACCTGCGTTTGTATCTCTTTAAGCGTAAGTGGCTGCGGTTGCGTCAGCGCGGCATAGCGCGGGCTGGTCTGTCTAATCTGCGTCTCGACCTGCTGGAACTCGGTCGTCAGCGTGTCAATTTCTTTGGCGATAGCGTTCGCCTGCTCTTCGGTGTGCGGGCCGCTCAAGAGTTGTATCTGCCGTTGCGCGCTGGCATTGAGTTGCAGCTGCAAGGCGCGTTCGCGCGCGACCAACTTCGGGTCAACGCCCTGCCGTATATCCGCGCCCGCCTCCGTCAGCAATTCGAGCAACGAACGCGCCCGCCCACGCTCGCTGGCTTGCAGCGCCTCGGCAACGTGCCCTGCGGATGGTTGTCGTTTATGCAGGCGCATCTGTAGATCAATGTAGAAATCATAGTAATTCTGCATCGAGGCAAAATAAGAGGAGCGTAATTCATGGCTGCCGATCTTTACGCGGAGGGCTTCTACAATGGATAAGGCAGGTGAAAGATCATTAAGAGCTTTGGCAAGATTACCAAGGTCATTTTCCACAACAGCAATATGATAAAGCGTTTTGGCCTCAATAAAGAGGTTACGCAAAGACCGGCTGATGGATAAAGCTTGGTGATAGAAATCAAGCGCCTTGTTCTTTTCGCCTAAGGCACTGAAGACGGAGCCTGTATTTACTAGCGTAGATGCCTCACCTGCGCGGTCGCCGACTGCCCTGCTGATAGGTAATGATTCATTAAAGAAGTTGAGCGTCTTCTGATACTCACGCAAAGAGTAGTAGACTGCGCCAATATCATTTAGCGTGCGCGCCTCGCCAAGGCGGTCACCGGCAACTCGCTCAACCACTAATGCTTGGTTATAGACAGCAAGTGCCTTTTGCTTATCGTCTAGATCGTCATAGACCGAGCCAATACTATTAAGCGCAGTTGCTTCCCCGGGGCGGTCACCCACAGCTCGAAAGAGGGGTAACGACTGCTCGTAGAAACTGAGTGCTTTCTGCTTTTCACCTAAGGCCGTGTAGATACCGCCAATGGCAGTGAGCGTCATCGCCTCACTATAACGGTCGCCTAAATCTCGGAATAGAGACAAAGCCTGATGGAATAAATCGAACGCTTTCTGTGTCTCCCCTAAATCGTAATAGGCCCCGGCAATGTTATTTAGGGTGACAGCTTCGCTGAAGTGATCACTTAATGCTTGTTCGAGAGGCAGCGATTCGTTAAATAAGTCAAGCGCTTTCTGCTTCTCACCCAGAATATTATAAATCGCGCCCATATTGGTCAGTGTCAGCGCTTCGCCAGAGCGATCACCTACGGCCCGCATGAGCGGTAGTGTTTGGTTGAATGAGTCGATGGCCTTCTGTGTCTCACCTAGATCGTTGTAGGCTAAGCCAATGTTATAGAATGCTGTCGCTTCTCTGAAGCGGTCACCTATAGCCCGGCTGAACAGTATAGATTCTTCATATTTGCCAATAGCTTTTCGTAACGCCTCTTTGGTTGCTTGCGTCCGCAGTTGCTCTCCTTCCATGATGGCTTGTTCAGCGGCAACATAGTTCTTGTCTTGTTCTGTTGCCGTTCGCAATTTCTTGATTATTACCTTATAACGGCCGAGAGCGGCAGACTCTTCTAGTGAGCGCACATTAACCAAGTAGTTTCCAGTAGTTTCAGCAATCAGCGAAACCGGCTCTGGCCCTTGCGCCCCGTTCGGGCTGTCAACTTCAACGATCTTCTTACCGTCGGGATCAAAGAGCGTTACCACTACATCAATGCCGCGCTGGTCAACAACTACAGACAAGAACTGACCGGCGGCGAGCGCGATTCGATACGAGTGAGCCTGACCGCCGACAAGCTCGCGTTCAACGGGTTTGCCAAGCTCAAGCACCAGAGTGCCTTGGTCGGTTTGGGCGGCGAGCGGGCCGGCTAGCAGCGTACAGGTCAGGAGCAGCAGGAGGCTGCGGCGGATAAGGTGCAAGGCGGAATGCAATGTGTGTGGGCGTTGGGGGTTGGGGGCGCGCATGGGTTGTGCTCCTTTGGTGGAGGCGGACGGTTGTGTGCAGATGCCGTGGGACATCAGGTTTGGATGACGTGAGCCTTTTACCACAGACGCGCGCTCGATTTGAAGGGCAGCAGACAGACGCAGCGGACGCTTCAGCTTGCAGGCGCGGGCGCTTCCTCTTCAATCGTCGCGTGCTCAACGAGCATGTCGGGGATGTCGTCCTTGATCTGATAGACGCGTCGGCAGGCGCGGCATTTGATGGCGTCGGCGGCCGTGTTGAGTTGCATGCGCCCGCCGCACGCCGGGCAGAGCATCGTCTCGACAAAATCTTCCGTGATCTTCATCGCTCACTCCTTTGCCTGCGCTCCACCATCATGCGTATGCCGTGCTTCGGGCGCAGGGTGATGCGCGGTTGTGGTTCGACAAGCTGATTGGGCGCAAGCCGCAGACGCCACTCGTGCGCGATGGTGGCGACGAGCAGCACCGCTTCCATCCATGCGAAGGCTTCGCCGATGCAGCGCCGCGCGCCTGCGCCGAAGGGGAAGTAAGAGTATGCGGGGCGTGCCTCGCGTGCTTCGTGCGTCCAGCGTTCGGGGTCGAAGCATGTGGGGTCTGGGAAGAAGCGCGGGTCGCGTTGCACGACGTACTGGCTGATGAGCACGAGCGCGCCTGTGGGCACGACGTACTCGCCCGCTTGAAAATCTTTGAGCGCAAGCCGCCCGACGACCCACGCGGGTGGATAGAGCCGCATCGCTTCCGCGACGACCATCTCCGTGTAACGCAAGCGCGGATAGTCGGCGACGGTGAAATGCTCTCTGCTGTTCAATACTTCATCAAGCTCCGCGTGCAATCTCTGCTCAACTTCCGGGTGCTGCGCGAGTAGATACCAAGTCCATGTGAGCGCGTTGGCGGTCGTCTCGTGACCGGCGAGAAAGAGCGTCATCAATTCGTCGCGCAGTTGTTCGTCGCTCATCCGCCCGCCGTCGCCTTCCGTGTCTTGCGCGGCGATGAGCATCGAGAGCAGGTCGCCGCGATCAGCGCCTTGCGTGCGGCGTTCTTCGATGATGCGATAGATGACCGCGTCGAGCCGTGCGCGGGCGCGCTCAAACTTTCGCGTGGCGGGGAGCGGCAGCTTTTCGAGATACTCGGAGTAGGGCAGCATGAGCATCTGGAATAGCTCCATGATCTCTGTGAACGCCGCGCCCACGTCTTCAGCGTCTCGTTCAACGTCTGCATCGAACAGCGTCTTCGCCACGATGGCGAGCGTCAAGCGCATCATCTCGCGCGAGAGGTCGAGCGTCGCGCCGTCTTGCCACTTCGCACAGGCGCGGGCGGCGTAGTCAAGCATCACTTCGCCATAAGCTTCAATCCGTTGGCGATGAAACGCGGGCTGTGCGAGTCTGCGCTGCCGCCGATGGTACTCGCCTTCGCTCGTCAACAGTCCTTCGCCGAGCAGACGCTTCGAGCGTTGCAGCGCGCGCCCCTTCATGAACGAGTCTTGATGCGTGACAAGCGCGTCCTTGATCAAGTCCGGGTGATTGAGCATATAGACGCGCTGCGGCCCCATGCGAAAAAAGACTATGTCGCCATACTCGCGCGCCAACTGGGTCAAGAAACCGAGCGCGTCGCGGCGAAAGGCTAGGAAGCCGAACAGCGGGTTGCCGGGCAGCGCACGGCGCGGCCCCGGCGGTAGTTTCAAAGCGGCTGTGACCATGACAGGGGAACTCCGTTCTGACTCGCAGTCGAACCTCTGTTATTATACGCACGCGGCATGGAGAGCAAAGACCTGCGCCGCGCGTTGCAGGCGAAAGTTTTCTTGTCATCATCGGGAGGCGGTTTGTCTTTAGAATTCGCGGTTGAATATCCTTGCGTGCTGCGTGCGCGCTATACGGAGGAGCACTTGCGCGCGTGGGGGCGGCTTGGGAGTCTGCACACGCGCTTGACGACGGGCGAGGCGGTTGCGCCGTCGGATGAGAAGGTGCGTTTTGTCGAGCGCGCGAGCGACGAGATGGAGCGTCTGCAAGCGGAGACGGAAGTGTGCGCCGCGTGTCCCGCGCATCTGCCGCGCGAGATGGCGGGCGAGGGCGAGCGCGTCGGTTGCCTTGGGCGCATCACTTATCCGATTGAAGCGCAGTTTGAGAAATTCTTGGCCGACCGCGTGCAGTTGACCTTAGACATAGTGCCCGCAGACGATCAGCCGCGCCTGCTGCGCGTGCTCTTAGACAAAGATTCGCCGTTCGATGGCGAGGGCGCGAAGTCGCTCCGGCAAGTGACGACGCAGGATCGGCTGCGCTTCTTCGAGTTGCGTCTGCCGATCAAACTCGCGCGCGAAGCCGCACACCTGACGACCGATCACCTCTTTGACGCGCTGACCGGCTTCACCGCTAAGGACGCTGCCGAGACCAGCTACACACGCGAACTGCCCTTGCTCGCCACCGCCGACTACTACGATTTTCTCGACCACGTCCTACGCTACGATCTCAGCGACTCAGAACGCACACGCATTCAACAGCGCAGCCGCAACTACCAACAGTTCCTCCGCTTCCTTGCCGCCCTCGAACGCGCCGAAGCCCTGCAAGCGCGCGTGCTGCTCGACTGAAGCTATCGTCTTACCTGCCGATTATCTGCACCGCGACCGCGATGAAGATTATGCCGACGATGGCGGCCACAGAGACCGTCAAACTCGGCGAGCGCCGGTGCGCTTCAGGCAGCAGGTCGCTCGTCGCTGTGTAGAGGAAGAAGCCGGAGGCGAAGCCCAGAAAGACGGCCAGCGCACGAGCCGGCGGCAAGACAATCAATGCGAGCAGGCCGCCTGCGACCGGCGCAAGCGCGTCCAAGACGAGGAAGAGAACATCCCTGCGCCGCGCCTGCTCGCCGTGCGTGACGAGCAGGATGGTGTTCAGCCCATCGCTCATGTCGTGCGCGATGACTGCGAGCGCGACGAGCAGTCCCGTGCGCCAGTTGACCAGCGCGGCTGCGCCGATGGCCGCGCCGTCGAGCGTGCTGTGGACTATTAAGCCAATCGAACCGAGCCGCCCGATGTGTTGGTGGACATCATTTGTGCAGTCGCCTTCAGGGCAAGCGTGCAAGACCAGCAGCCGCTCCGCCAAATAGAAGATGAGAAACCCGGCGACTACAATGCCGAGGATGATGCGTGTGCTCCAACTCTGTTCCACACCGATGGCTAAAGCTTCGGGCAGGAGATCAAAGAAGACCGCGCCGAGCAGCACGCCCGCGCCGAGGCCCATCAAGAGATGTATGCGGTGGCGCGCCTTGATGGCGATGTAACCGCCGACCAAAGTTGAACACATCGCCAAAGACGTAAAGAGCAGTGTCACCATAAAATGTTTCGCCGACAGACACTGTGGCCTGCAACCCGAACGGTTTTTTGCCCCGACTTACATCTTCTCTTCGTCCAACTCGCGCAACGTGTCGAGCATGAGATTGGTGTTGCTGTGTGCTTGGATGGTGATGGGGAAGGGTTGCATGGCGCGCTCAAAATCGAACGCGCCGTCGGTCAGTGAGAGGGCGACGCGCAGGGCTGCGTTTGCAGTTATTGCGCCGCTCTCCGCGCCGACGATGCGCCCTTCGTTGAAGTGTATGCGGCACGCATCGCTGCTGCCTTGAATGGCGAGCGCGCCGGTCAGGCGCGCATTCTCGATCACTTGGACGGCGTCGAAGATGCTGATGATGGCGAGGTCGCCGGCGAAGGTGACGGCGCGGATGGGTTGCGCAGTCGTGGCGGTCGGCGCAGCCGGTTGCAGATCGGGACGACGGGCGCGGCGGATCGCTTCGAGGCCGGTGGCGATGTTAATGCGCGGGTCGTATTGTTTGGCTTCGAGCAGACGTTCGTGCGCGGCGTCGAAATCTTCGCGTGTGATGTAGAGTTGCACGAGCGCGAGGCATTGGCGCGCGGCCTCTTCGGGTTGACCCGCCGCCGGGGCGACCTCGCGTATCTTCTCACGCAGACGGATCGAGTGTGAGTGTTGCTTGAGCGCCTCTTGCAAACGCGCGAGCGCGCGTTGCGGCGCTTTGTATTTGAGGAATAACTCGACGTCGAGCAAAGCCGTCTCGACCTGCTCGTTATAAATCTTGTCTGTCTGCCCATCCGTCATTGGCTTCGACGAAAGACGGCGCGCCGTCTTTCGTCTTGCGAGTTTAGCACAACAGTTCGCGCCACCTGCGCTCCGACAGCGTCCATCACGTCGCCTAAAAATCTAAGCGCAAGCCGAGCCGCACGCTGCGCGGGCGCAAGGTGTGCGTGGGGACGAGGAAGGAGTCGAGGAAGGCTTGTCGTTGTGCGTCGGTGGCATCAGGGCGCAGCGCATTAAAGTTTATGAACTCAGCGCCGAAGCTGAAGACGGTTTTGTTGAGCACGTTGTCGAACTCGATGGCCGGGCGCAGGCGCGTGCGCTCGCTCAGACGAAACTCGCGCGTGACGTTGAGGTCGAAGAGAAAGAGCGCGGGGCCGCGGCCCGAGTTGCGCGGCAGGTTGCCGGTCTGTCCGATGGTCGGGAGCGAGAGCGCGGCGACGAGCGCGGGGTCGAGTGGTTCACCGGGCTGGCGCGCGCGCAAGCTGTGCGGGTCGCCGTTGAAGGCGGGCCGATCATTGTCCACATCGTCGAGGTTGCGATCCACGCCGAGCGAGAGATTGAAGGGCGCGCCCGAAGCGAGGCGCAGGATCGGAGCGAGGCGCAGACGCGAGAGCGCACGCGGCAGATCGAAGACGCCGGAGAGGACGAAGCGATGCCGTCGGTCGGGCAGGCTTGAGGCGCGCTCTTGCCGGAAGTCGCCGACGCGCACAGCATCGGACGTGTTGACCACACCGTCGTCAAGCAAGCGCGACAAAGTGTAAGCGGCGCGGAGCGAAAAACCGAAGCCGCCTTTGAGCGGCGCGAAGCGGCGGCGCGCTTCGATGGTGAGGCCGTGATAGAAGCTGTTGCCGATTGCGGCGAGTTGTTCAAGCTCTGTGCGCGTCGGGTCGGGGCGCAGATCGTTAATGGTTGCCAGCGCGACGTTGAGCGCAGTCGTCGAATTGATGCTGTTGAGATTGAAGACAGAGACAGGAATACCCGATTCGATGACGCGCCCGATGGCGTTTGGATCGTTTGCACTGAGCGGCGCGGTCGTGAAGCGCACAAGCTCGCCTGCGGTCGAGACGTTGTAGAGCGGGCGTGTGCCTGTGCGATCACGGAAGTTGGCGAAGTCGCGCGAGAGCAGGTAAGCGGTGAAGTCGCGAAAGCCTGCGGGCAAGCGCGCCGCGTTCGCGTTGAACTCGCGCCAGAGATGCGCGGTACGGTTGAACGTGTAGTTGGCCTCGAAGACGATGTTGTGCCCAAGCTCGCGCTCGAAGCCGACGTTTGTTTGATAACTTTCGGGAATGCGCAGAGCCGGATCAAGCCGGCGCGCGAAGTTCGTCTGCACTGTGCCGAACTGACGAACGACCGGGCTGTCAACATTGAGCGGCTGCGGAAAAGAAAGATTCGCGGCGATGAAGGCGCGTCGTTGTTCATCGGTGAGCACGCGCCCGGTCGTTGGCTCAACCAGTACATTCGTGTCGAAGAGGACGCGCGCTTGACCGAGCGTGAAATCATCAATCGTGCGCAGCAGAACTCGATTGAAAAAGATGCCTGCGCCGAGACGCACGACGGTCTTGCCTGTGCCGAACGGATCGTAGGCGAGTGCGAGGCGTGGGGCGAAGTTGTTCGTATCGTGCAGGATCGTTTCGCGCTCGTAGCGCAGACCAAAACTCAGCATCAGGTTCGGGCGCACGCGCCATTCATCCTGCGCGAAGGCGGCGGCGTAAAAGTTTCTTTGAGTTGATTCGGTGTTGAAGTTTTGGCGGAAGCGGCTGGGCGTGTTGGCGAGAAAATCTGCGGCGCTCGTGAAGTTGTATGTGCCGGTCGCGTCGGCTAGATCAATGAAGGTCGAGCGGATGCGTTGCAGATCAGTGCCGAGTTTGAACGTGTGCGCGCCGCTAAGAATGGTGAGCGCGTCTTGCAACTGCCAGCGCATTTCGCGCCGGTCGCTCGCGCCTGCGGTGGACGAACCGGCGACGAGTGTGCCCGAACGATTCGCCGGATCGGAGGCGGGCAGAGGATCGTCGAGCGTGACGAGGACGACGGGCCGTGAAGCATCGGCTTGCGCTTTGAGCGCAGGCGTCAAGCGCGAGACCTGCGCGCGCAGTTGATTGATCAGGCGCGGCGAGAAGACGAAGTTATCTGAGTAAGCGAGCGCGTCTGTGTTGCGCGTGCGTCCTTGCAAGGCGTCGGCGAGACGTGAGCCGCCGCCGAACTGGCGCAAGTTTCTGGTGCGGCCGAGTTGTAAGAGCAGCGTGGCGTTGTGCGTGTCTGTGAAGTTGTGATCGAGGCGCGCAGTCAGCGTATGCTCGCGTAAGGGTGTGTTGATGGGCACGACGTAAGGCGCGAGTTCGGCCGGTTGATTCGGCGCGGAGTCCGACGCTTCGGTGCGCCGGCCCGTGAGCGTGGTTGGCTGTGGCAACGGAAAACGCGGATTGGTTTGCACCGGCACGAGCGTGTCAATCAACGTCTTTTAACCAGAGTACAATTAAACGCTTAAACCATTTATAAATCATAGAGATGTCCTAAGAAATAGTAGTGTGTAGTAACTTTCTTAACTTCTACCCATCGAGATTGCGCTGTTTAAGTTATCGCCCTGCTCTCTTCTAGATATGTGTTTCACACTTGGGGCAATGTTCCTTCTGTGATAATATTTGAATATTAGACGATAACGCTATTTCTGTCGTTTGCGAGACTCCCTCGCCTGTTCCATCAAGTTCGTCCAACAAGGACGTTCGCATGTTATGAGCTCATTATCATTCTTCGTTAATCACAGTTCCGAAGCGTTTCGGTAATAACCTTTGCGCTTGCTCCAAGAAGCAGATCGGAGGAAAAGATGTCCAAGGCTTCTGACATTCTCACCCCGCCCAGCACCGATGTCATGAGATTTGTATTCCTGTATGTGGGACAGGGTGAATCAACTCTCATATTCATACCTGACGGCGGCCGTCATAAGACGATGTTAATAGACTGTAACCAAGGAAGGAGAACCGGCGGCATAGACTTGGTAAAGATGCTCAAGGATCTGCTAGGAGACCGTGATGACGATCATCTTAACTACTTCGTCAATACACATCCTCACTTGGATCATGCAGGGGAACTCGATGAGATCAGCGACGCCGTCGTGATCGATAATATCTGGCATAGCGGTCATAAGCCCGGCAAAGACCAAGACGCTGCGTACCAAGCGGTTCAGCGGCTGCGGGACAAGGTCAAAGAGGCTGGCGGGGAGGACGTCGAACTATTAGGCACCAGGGAGACAGCCTCCATTGGTGACGCCCAATATAACGTCCTATCCCCAGCTCAACACGTCGTGGATGAAATTGCGGATGAAGACGATGACACTCGGTATAGGCGAATCCATGAGCACTGTGCCGTCATCAGATTTAAGTACGGAAGTCCGGAATCAAAAAACGTGATGATTACCGGCGATTCGGACAAGTGCGCGTGGAGTGAGCACATCACCGGCTATCACGGGGAGGGCGATGAGAACCGCCTGCGCTCCCACGTCCTCAGCGCATCGCATCATGGCTCGCGGACGTTTTTTAAGACGGACGAGAACGACAAGGAGCCTTACCGGCGTCACATGGAGCTGATTGAGCCTGAGTACCTGATCATCTCGTCCCCGTCCCAGGCGGACAGCCCTTTCGGGCACCCGCATGACGACGCGTTAGAGCTTTATAAAGAGTTTGTGGCCGAGGACAACATCCTTCACACCGGTGACGATAAAAAGTCTTTCATCTTGGACATTTTCTCTAACGGTGAGTACCAGATTCGAGACGACGCCGGCGACCTTGCCGACGAGTATGGATTCAAGCCGGACGATGAAGATGATAAGGATGATGACGGCGGCGACGGCGGCAGCTCTAAAGGGAGAGGCCCTTTCGTCATCACGCCGAAAATAGACCAGCGCCCGATGGGGTAGGGGCTTGCCGTGCTTTCCTGGATCACTCTTTATCCTGAACTCTACCGCTCAGAGAGAAAGCAGGTGGAGCGGAGCTACCCGAAGCTCAGACTGTGTACTAGTGCGCTCGAAAGGGGCACACTTAGGTATCACGGCGAGATTCTGGTCCGGGGCTCCGGGGGGACTAAGCGCCACAAAATAGTATTTACATACCCTGCCACCTTCCCTTACCAACTGCCCATCGTTAAGCCGGTTGAGGCTTTGCCGGAAGATGAGCCTCACCCCGACTGGAAGTTCGTTATCCTTATTAGAAATGCACGGCATCAGATGGCGTCGGGGGCGCTATGCCTCATAGAACCTGATCCATTCCGTCAGAGCGGGGAGATAATTCGCGGGGTAGACGTTCTTAGGCGTGCTGAGGCTTGGTTCTTCTCTGCGGACAATGGGACCAACCCTTACGACTCGCCCGAGGCCGACATTCAAGCGCACATGACAATAGCAGCAGATATTCTTGTAGGGCCGGAATTCTATGACACGGATCTACGAATTGGAGGAGTTTTCTACGCGGGCTTCATTTGGGGAACTGGTGAGCGCATAGGGCGATATTTGACCCTTGCGATCAGCTCAGATTTCTCCGACCTGATCGTTTTTCATGACTCGAGGAAAACACTTGAACGACCGTTCCCGTGGGTTAGCGCAGATCTATGGGATGCAGCACAAGGCATCTCGCAAGGGGATACCCGATTCAACGAACTAATAAAAGGCGGGGCTGTAATCCGAGGAGTATGGTGGGACCTTCCCCAAGAGCCCTTTCCGCCGCGCAAAGGCTCAGATCTGTTGCATCTGATACGTGAGTCCGGGTATGAAAATGCGGTGGAAAGAACATTAAATGAACTCGGCTCAGATATTTCAAAAGAAAAGTATGGGTTCATCGCCCTAAGATTCCCGGCTCGGAGTGATGGCTTTGACTGGCTGTTTACCGGGGTGCAGCTACGAGACAAGCCGCTAAACGAATATCTGATACTAACTTCTGCCCAGAAGCGCTCAGTGGTCGAAAACGGGAATGGTTTGGCGATGCGCCGCCATCCGCTCCTACCCCGTTCACTCACATTAAGGAATAAAGGGCGGGTGCCAGAGACATTGACGAATAAGAAAGTTTCTATTCTCGGCTCTGGTGCTCTGGGGTCTTCAGTAGGAGAGCTGCTTACAAAAGCCGATGTCGGCGCGATCTTTATCTTCGATAAAGACATTATGGAGGTGGGTAACTCAATCAGGCACGTCGCGGGCGTCGAGTCATTCGGGCTACCCAAGGCTGGTGCTACGGCCTTGAAGCTTGTCCAACACAATCCGTTCTCCGACATACAGGTGAGGCCGGAAGATTTATTAAGCTCTTTTGAGACGCTAGAGTCCGCTTTGGTAGAGTCAGATTTTGCTATCTCCACAATGGCAGACGAATCGGTCGAATCGGCCGTAAACGAGGTCGCCACGAGAATGGGCCGGACGGTTTATTACGCGCGCGCCCTGCGAGGCGGTGCCAGCGGTCGCATATTCAGAGTGATTCCGGGTCGAGATGCTTGCCGCTATTGCCTCGCACATTACATTAGGCAGGGGGAGGCACAGAATGAATTAAGTGCGTGGCTCGACGTCCCGGAAGATGAGGACACTGTGTTGGCGTTCGAGTGCGGGAACCCGATCATCGCTTCGAGCGGGGCCGATCTGTCACTCATAGCCAGCCTCGCCGTGAGAATAGTTCTGGATGACATGAGCGGCGATTTCGGAGCAGCCAACCATTGGTTGTGGACGACGGAGAAAGTAGAAGGTCATCCGGCTTTAGGTGAAGCATATAAACTTCATGCCCGGAGTGTGCCGCCTTATCAGGACTGTCCGTTCTGCTCTGACCCACCGGTTAAGAAAGTTCTCATCTCCACGCAGTAAAAGCTTTCATGAGTGAGCAGGCAGCAGGCGCACAAGGGAATGAGGTGTGCGGAATCCTTATTGGTTATTTTAGAGATGACGGGACAGTTGAAGTGACTGAGGCTTCTGATGCGGGCCCCGGCGCTAAGTCGACCCCTACGGGCTGCTGGCGCGATGTTGATTATGTACAAAAGTGGATAGATGAGAAACTAAGGCGAGGTGATGAAAAACTTCGCTACGTCGGCGAATGGCACAGCCATCCAAGCCTTGACACCCGACCAAGTCACGTAGACGTTGAATCCCTTATGGGCGTCGCATCTTCACCTAACTATCTCTGTCCAACACCGGTAATGGTTGTTTTGGGACTATCAACTCAAGGTGAAGAGAAACTCTCGGCCTATTCATTTGCGGTCGAAAAGCCTTATAAAGAGATCGTATGGGAATTAGTTAATGAGACCGGTGAGATCCGTCAAGAGCAATAATGCAGCCGCGGAAGTTGTATGAGCGAGAAAATCACCGAAAAGTTCGAGCTTTACGATGTATTGGGAACATTAGTCCCTGGGCTTGTCGCTGTCGGGTTGATTTACACCGCCTTGTCTTGGACCGGGCATAAAGTTGAAATCCCGACGATGCCGGAAGCATTACAAGTTCTTGTGTTATCGGCAGTCGCAATTGTTTTAGGCCAATTAGTGCAGACGCTCGGTAGCCTCTTAGAGGGATTTTATTTCTGGACGTGGCGCGGGCGGCCCAGTGATAGGGCGCTGCAAGGAAAAAGTCGGCGCATGTCGGCTTCGCAATCCGCCGAGTTGAAGGGGCGGCTTAATAGCCATTTCTTAGGCAATGCCAATCAAGACATGTCAGATCATGAAATATTCTTGTGTGCCTTATCAATCTGCAATCACAGATCACTCGGGCGGGTGGCAAGGTTCAACTCACTGTATGCGTACCACCGAGCATTGACCACTTTGTTACTAACGTCCACCGTTACCACGTTGGTCATTATCTTTGTTGTTGAGCCTAACCCTTATGCGGCGTGGAGAGTTTTCATACTTGAAGCAGCGACTACACTGTTATTTTGGTATAGGACAAAACAGAGAGGCATGTATTTCGCGGATGAGGCTCTGCGAATGGCTGATTTAGAGGTAGCACAGCAAACAATTGCTGAAAGGACTAATTTAGCCTCGCAGAACTGATCGTGATCGCTCTTAACTTTAGGGTTACTTGGCACGCCGCCTTGAGTCTACGCGGTGGCAATATATGCGGGTTCTCCGGACCTCTGCCAGATAGAGATCATGCCGTCACAGCGGGTGGTAAGCACATATCGAAATCTATCTTTCATATAAACACCACGCGTGTGCTTACGGTACATGTTCTTCTGGGTCTCATATTGGATAGCTTTGTCTGAGATTATTATTATTTCCGGCTGACAGTAGTTGAACACCTCTGGACAATAACCACTCAGACGCCCGTGATGGGATGCCACAAATACGTTTACCTGTGCGAGTTGTTCTCTAAACTCTTCAAGCTGTAGAAGCGATTGCCAGCCACTTTTCTCCAAGTCCCCTGGGAATACAAGATGTATATCGCCGTAATGAAGGAACGTTACTAGACTGAGATTATTAGTATCCTGAAAGAGTGGGTAAGGGTTTGAGAAAAAAGCTAGCTTCACGCCGGGCAGATCAATTGGACTAAACTCTTTCCTTGGTCTGAGCAATGGTCGGCGGGTTACAAGCGGCCTCGCCAGCATCGGCGGAATACCTGCTCCCCGGGTTGGCAAGGTATTAATATTCAGGTTCGTTCGTGACCGAGCGAGAAGAGTGGGAGCTTGTCTCGCCGCCAACACTCTCAATAAGGTACTCATTCCAGCCCCTAGTACAGGATTATTCTGAGTTTTTATTTTACGTAATTGTTCAACTCCTACCGAGTCGTTTCTGTGAATCGTCCTGATTGCCAGCCGGCGACATAAGTTTGGAAGGTCGCTCAAATGATCTTCATCATAGTTTGATACCACTAGCCGTCCAATATTGCTGTAGCCTGCTTGAGCAATATAATTTGACGGCCTAAATCCAGTATCACCATTGTGTCCACTGTCAACGAGCATAGTATTGCCGTTATCAGCAACAATGAACATGCAGAAACCATGAGTCACATCGAATATCTTTATTTCCATCTTACTGCTCCTTGTATAATAAATACTTCAAAAGAATATTGGCAGACAGCGACCGACTGTTAAGTTCAGACCTAGATTTGATGGTGCTCCACTCTTATTGCCCCCGGTGCTTGCTATAGAACTGTCGAGTTCGGGCCAGACGCTTTTCAGCACCTGTAATGCCAAGCCGCCAACGAACCATCTGTTGGCTTACACCATAAAAAGTCGCAGCTTGGTCGAGCGGCAGCCTTCTCCGCGCTATGCTGAGGGCTGCTTCCTCAGAGATTAATAGAGCGCCGCCCAGCCACTCTGCCTCGTCCTCCACGTCGTCATTCCAATGTCTACAGCCGTTAGCATCTAAAGCCGGTCTAGGGGGATGTAAAAGAATGCCGTGTGACAATTCGTGCGCGATGTCGCTCGCTTGGCGACCGTTAGTGTGAGAGTCGTTATAGACAATGGCCCGCCGCGTACCGCGGAAGACAGTCATTGCTGAAAACTCAGTTGAGTTAATAAAAGAGAAATGGTGGACCGCATTCGATGCGTCTGCGTCCATTGAGCTTAATGTGTATACGGGTATCGCCAAGTGCTCGGCGAGCGCCCGTGAGTCAAGCGGAGCTACCGGGGAGAGGCCCATCTCGTCCCGTATTTCCCTCGCGATAGCGTTAGCCTCAGATTTGAATCCCCGCCGGAGCGCCATCGCCACTAGTCCCTCCGCAGTCTCTCGTAAGTCGCCTTGATTAACTCGTCTAAGGCAATTGCTCCTTCTTCCGTCAGATTCTTGTCCGCTCTTAGGTGCGTTGAAATCATCGCCAGTGTTTCGGGCTGAACTTTATCTGTCTCCGTTACTCGAATGAAATCGTCAGCAGCAAGCCCAGACCATGCTGTAAGGGCTGCGAGACTATCAACGTCAGGTCTTCTACCTTGGGCCATTCGAGTCAGTGTAGAGGCACTGACACCGGACTGTGCCGCCACATCCTTCCATGTCAAGCGGCGCGCCGCTCGCTGCGCGTCAAGGGCCGAGAAAAAAGCACTCGCATCGAAAATTCCTTTTTTCATCGCATCTCCTGAATTGCTATCTTGCAATCGAACGCCATTTATGCAATACTGCGCGCGATTGCATTCTAGCAATCGCGCGGCTACCTCGCAAGAAAAAAGGGTTAAAGGGCTTGATGTTCAGCCCTTCAAACAGGGAGGAGTCCAATGGCAAGACGGTACAAAGGGAACATGAACGGCGAGCGGTATCTGGGTAACAAAAACAAGATGGAGGTCCATGATCTCGATAACGAGAAGACGAACTGCCAGATAGACGAGATCATTAAGGCGGGGCATGATCGTCCTTATACTTCGTTGTCGAGTGCCCACTCCGATGGTTATGACAACTGCGCTTACTGCCTCGGTGGGTCTACGAGGTAGAGACGCTTCCTAACAGTTTCTGCTTAGATGAGAACGGCGAGGCCGGGACAGATACGGCCTCGCCGTAAGCGCTTTTCTGAAAGGGGTGAGTAGGTGGACCTTAAAATCGACTGCATCAACAAGTCTGATCGGGACAATCCGCACGAGCGTATCTTGCATGTGGGCGGCGTCAATCTCGGTGCTAGCACGCGCTGGAAAATCACCCAGCAGCAGGCCATCAGCTACATCGAGGGCCGCGAGCACACGTTCTACACGATGGTCAACGGCCGGCGCGCGAACGTGATCGTCGCTACTCACAACGGGAATAAGTACATCAAGACGGAGAATGACGGCGAGCAGCCGAATAATCTTTTGTCCTTACCGGAGTGTAAGTGAAGGGCCGGACACAGGCTGAGATCTGTCAGTTCATTAAGGAGATTATTCATCTCCAGCCCAAGCGGACATATTAAAGCCTTCTATTAAATCACTGCACCTTACTGCTTCGTTAGGTTCAGTTCTGCGTCTTGCACATGAGCAAGCCATCCGCAAAAGAGAGTAGCAATAAGCCGCGGCACCGAAAGGGCGGCAAGCCGATCTCCGTTAAATCGGCAGTCGGCATGTTCGCCTTACTCAACCTGCTGTCCGATGAGGAAGCCCTGAAACGTGCGCTCAAATTGGCGCTGCGCGATCCTGGTTTAATCGGTGCGGGGCTGCGATCTCTGTTTGAAGGACAGGGTTTTAACATTGTCGAGATGATGAGCGGTGAACCAGACGCGCCTCCCACTAAAGCGGAAGTATTGACGCTGGTCGAACCCGCCTTGAAGACGGGTGTAGAGATGGCTACCTTTGCACAGATGGTTGACATCTACCTGTTTGGCCAAGAGCTAACTCCGGAGAATCAAGTCTACGCATTCTACATCGGCGCACGCTACGCCATCGCAAGAGAGCGAGAGCCCACAAACGTGGAGGTTAAGCAGATCTGGCATATCGCTCTTACATTGGCGCGCAACTCGAAGATCGGCACGCCTCACTGGAGCGAGTTGGAGGGCAAAGGTAAGTTCGAGTTGAAAGACTGGCTCGACCCGCTCAAAGAGAGCGCGCGCAAAAGGTTTGAGACCTTCCTCGAACAGAAGCGGCGGGCTGAAGCGGCCGCCGAACAGAGCCTAAACCACATAATGTCCCAGGTGTTCAGCGACGACGAAGAAGCGCAGTAAAATACCCTATCCTTATCATTCCAGAGAAGTTTCAGCCGGAAGATTTAGGGCGCAAAATTTTCCTGTTAATCCACCGCGTGCGCGCGTAAAAATGTATGCCGTAAGCGGGTCGCGCGCTATCAAGACCGACCGGCCGAAGAGAAACTAGTGAGTCATCTTCTATGAATGAGCAGATCAACTGTAGGCACTGTTCCAAGACCACATCCTTGAAACTCGCCGGACACTATAACGACGGCTCAGAGCGTCTGTTGTGCTCCTGTTGTGAGAAAGACGGTGGTGTGTCGCACCAGTGCTCCTTTGATGGCGTGTTCGCGCAGCCACGGTGGCTGCCGCTTGTCCTTGCCGGTATCGGGATTGTCTGTCCAAATTGCAAGGCGGCTTACGACTTGGGCGTAAAGATAGAGCCGAAGAATCCGGAGGCTGCCGAGGCGCTCAAAGCCGCGGGTCTGTTCTTCGGTGGCCTCATCTTGTTCAAGGTGGTCGTTGAGATCTTGCAGGACGAGAAAGGCAAAAAGGGACGTCGTTGAAGGCTTGAGAGCAGCCCGATTGCGACTTCAAATGGTACGAGCTAGTTCGAGACATCATATTCGCACCTAGCGTTATGATCATGCTGCATCGAAAAGAAAGGAAAGCGTATGAGGTCTAAAGGGTTCTGCAAGACTTGTTCAATTGCTGCGGGCTTTCAAGTAGTTTCTCTTATTGAGCACGTCAGCGAAACAAAGGGCGTGTGCTTAGGCTGCCAAACTGAAGTAGTCCGTCGCGAGTGTGGAGGCGATCTTGCACATCAATGGTGGTTCCCACTCGCAGAGGCCTTTGTTGGGCTGATCTGCCCGCATTGCAAAACCTTATTCAAAGTCAATGATGAAGTACAGGCTATCCCCGAGATACCGCAGTGGGTAAAAGAGGCTTTTGCGGCAGTGACCGCGGGAGTCGTAATCGGGGGATTGGCAGTGGCAGCTATAGAGGGTCTTGCCTATCTGGATAGACAGCTTTCATCCTAAGCCACGCGCAACTACGGGATGTCGTTTCTCAGCCACTCAGCGACACCGCCATGGTGAGAGCATGTCCCCCGCCGATGCTGGCTGAAGCTGTAAGAACCGTCTCTGCACCGAGCACTTGCCCCTGCGGGCGCGGTACTACTAAATACCGGTGAGGGAACACGCTGCCCGTCGACGTTTATGTAAGAGCGCCCTGAAGTAGTCTCGGCCTTGTTCGTGTTCGGGGCAGTAGCAGTTCCTCCTTCTTCGATTCGTGGCTGCGGCGTGCGCGCCGCGGTACCAGCGGTCGGATTCGTTATAACGATACCGTTGCCGTGTATCCACCCTTCCGTCCCGGTCTCATCGTGCCGCACCCTGTACCATGGGCCGACGGGGCTGCGGCTGACCAGCTTGAGGGCATCACCTTGTCGCACTTCCTCGATGACCGGGCTCGACTGATTGGGCTGCTCACGGAGATTCGCTCGTACTGATTTAACGACTGCTAGTTCGGTCGAACTAGGCTGCGATGGTGCCTGTGCCGGCGGCTGTGGCGTGCCGACAGTCGAGGCGGCGAGAACCGGAAGGGGTGAAGAGTTAGTGTTTGCATTCGCAGGGGGAAGACCGGAAGCATTTGGCGGTGAGGGTGAGTTCACTGGCTGAAGGGACTGAACGGTCGGAGACGTTTGAGGTTGATTTGAGGTACAGCCCGAAACCAATAATAGCAAGAGGATGACTCCCGTGACGGGAGCTGTGCGAAGAGATAGGGTGAAAATCCCTTTCATTTGATCTTTCCTTTGCAAGTTATGAAGTAAACAGGTTCAGACCCGCAGCCAAAGGTTGGCGGGTATATAAGGCCACTATGCATTCGATTGGTGAGGACGTTGGTATAGGAGAGTTAGCTAATCATCTGCCCCTGGCTTTCCTCTCCATTTCCACCATCTCAAACCAAGAGTGCGTTCTCCAGTCAACCTCAATGCCGAGCCTTTTCAGGTCGTTCGCCTTCCTGATTCGACCTTCCCAGTCACTCATTTCAAGCCATGAGTGATCGCGCCAGTTAACGTCGAGACCCAGACGGCGCAGGTCATCAGCCTTTCTAATCCGGCCTTCCAGTCGCTCATCTCCAGCCAACTGTGTTGCCGCCAATTGACATCAAGCCCGAGCCTCTTCAAGTCGCTCGACTTCCTGATCCGATCTCGCATATCGGTTAGTTCAATCCACGAGTAGGCGTGCCAGTCTACCTCATAGCCGAGGCGGCGGAGATCTTCTGCCGCCCGTATCCTCCATGCCTGATCGTTGTCACCAAAAGAGCGCGCTGAGGCTGAACTATCCGAAGTATAATCTCGACCTGCATACGGAGAAGTCACAATGCGAGTGGGCGTGCGCGTGCCGGGCTCGCCCGTATATGGGTTAACATTGCCGTAGGTGCTGAAGTTGTTAGAGGGGTCGCCGTCCGGGGCGGTGCGATAGTGGCCGGGAACGTATGTCCCGTCATTGCGATAATAGCCGTTGACCCAAACGTCCTGACCGTAATTAGGGGGCGGTATGGTTTTAGTGCCGGGTCGACCCGTGTCGGGATTTATGTTGCCTCGGGTACTCCAGTTGTTATCGAAGTTCCCATCCGCAGCGGTACGCCTGTGAGGTGCCACATAGGTCCCGTCGCGGCGGTAATAGCCTCTAACATTAACGGTGCCGCTCGAGGTGTTGCTCCGCGTGCCGGTGCCGCTGGCTCGGCTAGAGCTGCTGCTCCTGCCTCCCCCTCCGCCTCTGCGTTGTGCCTCGGCGATGCTTCCAGAGAGCGACAGCAGGGAGATAGCAAGTAAGACTAGGAGCCAATTCCGTGTGTGTCTGCGGGGCATGTTATCTGCCTCCTAAAAGGCGATATGGACAATTGACGACTGCGAGGTCAGCACCTGATGACTAAGGCATTTTCCTCTCATCTTGGCAAAACCGCAAGAACTTTCAATGTGCTATGGCTGATCATAAACTGACAGAGCATACAAACGTCTAACCGAGAGTTTCATCTATCTGGCAGACTGCTAACTTCAACGCTCGCACGATAACCTGTTACGTTCTTGAGCCCTTCCCCTGCCTAATTCCTTCACTCATTCGAGAGCTAGGGAGTTTCGTCGGGAGATCAACCCGATCATCAACCAACGCGTTTATCCAACACCTGCTAATTTCGCTATAGCGCAGCAATACTTCTAAAGTCGGCTCGCGCGTCCCCCTTTCGTAGCCTGACACGTAATTCCGCGCGAACTCAGCATCTAGTCCCAGGCGTTTGCCCATCTGGGACTGGGACAAGCCAAGCGCCTCCCTAATCTGAAGCAACTTGACGCTCAACCTCTTCGGCCGTGTGCGTGCTGAAGCGCCCATCAGAACGGCTTACCTCCTGATGAGCACAACGGGTCAGACCTTAGCTTAGTCTTGCATCTGTGACCATTTCGTCCTAGTATGTCGCCGAAACCGACTGCCGCCAGATGTTGGTACAGCCGTACCACTCGTGCGGCAGCTTTCATACGAGATGAAAGGCCAGCGGAAGCATCGGCACTGGAACAGTTATCAAACTAACAGGTGACAGAACATATCATGTCACCGTCGTCACTTCACAGTGCTGGTTTGCCCCCATGAGATGAACGGATTAAGACGTACGACGTGGAACACGACCCTTATCAACGGAATGCGTAACTTTGCGTCTATACGACGGACGGCGACGCTATTAACCTTCACCATCTTTGTCGCCATCAATGTCTGTTACACCGCCTGCTCAA
>QHXQ01000004.1 GCA_003223935.1 Acidobacteriota bacterium
CAAACGGCTAATGCAGGTTTGTGGCTGAATAAGTTTTTAGACAAAAAAGGCGATAAAGATACGACTGCCAAACCGACGCTCGTTAAAGAGGTGGTTGATAAAGCTTCAAATCAAGAGTTACAAAGTCTTTATGGGAAGTTCTTCGTCCGTTGGAAACAAGCACTAAAAGATTATGGTGTAAAAGAAGAACATACACGCAAAGCAAAGGTATGCGGGCGCATGGTTGTCGGCTTAGGTTCTGAAAGTGTGTTGGAGACTTCGGTCATGCTCCACCACACTTACGGCGTTCCTTATATTCCCGGCAGCGCTTTGAAAGGTTTGGCTAGACATTTTGCCGGGGAAAAGCGTGTTGATGGCTGGGAAGCTGAACACACCAAAGTTGTTTTTGGTAATGACAAGAAAAGTGATGACACTACGGCGGGATATATCACATTTTTCGACGCGCTCTATGTGCCACCACAGAATGGGACAGAGCGGTTTTTACATGCAGACGTAATGACCGTTCATCACGGAGATTACTACATGAAGGAAAACATTCCGCCCACAGACTGGGACGACCCTACGCCTATCCCCTTTCTCTCTGCAACCGGAATTTATTTGCTTGCGTTAGCCGGTCCGGAAGATTGGATTAACCCAACATTTAAGCTTTTAGAACTTGCGTTGAAAGAAGAAGGCATTGGCGCGAAGACTTCAAGCGGTTACGGTCGGATGAAATTCATCTGAGCAAAAATAGATGAGCAGCATTCGCTTAAACATTTCAGACGCGGAGCGGGCAATCAACGGCGAGGTTCACGGCTGTTTCGGTGATGCGGTGGTGGCGGCGTTGACGGCGGAGCCTGAGACGATTGATGAGTTGGGCCTGGCTTTGGCGCGGTTCATCAAGCCTCTGAGCGATCTGTCGCCGTTCGCTTGGTTGCAACAGGGTGAGAGCTTTGAGCCTTACGATGCGGGCGTGGTGGTGATTGATTTGGCGGCGCGGATTGTGGCGGTTGATTCGAGTTATTCACAGCCGTCGGCGGAGGGCAACGTTCGGATTGAAGATGAGTCTTCGGCAGACGAGGTTTTTATTCCGTATCGCTTGTCTGATGATTGGCTGTTTGTTTATTCGATGCCCGAATACGAAGGCGTCAGTGCGAAAAGGCGTGCTGAGCGTTTAGCGTTCAAGCCGCTCGATGTGCGTGAAGTTTTGTATGGCCGAGCGTTGTTGGAGTTTATCGCGCGTGAGCTTTTCGCGGCGCGAAATTCAGATGATGAGGGATTGTTCACTGAGATTCACGCGAAATGGTTGATGACTACAAGAGAAGACCTGCGGGACAAAACGCCAAGAGAAATTTTGTTGGCGAAACAAGATTTCATTGACTTCGATCTACATTCGAGGTCGTTGCAATGGTCTTTCACGGGCGCATGTCCGCCGCCTTTGCCGCTCGGTTCAAACGCTTACGCTCGCGCCGGATTCGGCACGCACGAGATTGTTGTTTATTACGAGCTTGTTCGCTATTTGCTGGCCGAATGTTTTACGCGTCTGCGCGCCGAAAAAGAGTTTTCCTTAAACGCTACGGTTGAGTATTTAGAGCAGCTTAAAGCCGCATGGCTGGCTGCGCCGAATAGAGATTTTTCCGGCAGAACGCCGGGGCAGATTATCGAGTGGGAACGTCAGCGCGTGAATCTAACGATGTCGGCGACAGAGTATGTGATTGATGAAGATTGCGATCTTTGTCAGGCGATGGCGGAAGATTTCGACACGCCGACGTTCTGGCATCTCGACGGTTGCAATATGGATGACCGCTTCGAGTTTTCGTTTCACAAAACACGCGCCGAATTCGAGGCGGAACGAAAGCAATGGGAAGAGTTCAACCAAGAGTTTGACCGTGATTGGAAAGAAGGAAAGTACGATAAGCCGTTTGATGAATCGCAGATTTGGTTTGACGATGATGAGAACCTGATTCAATGAGAGCGTCGGCAAGATTGCCGAAAGTTCTGATTCGGGCTTTTCATGCTCTTTCTGGTTCGTGATGAACGAAACGAAACTCACGTAATAATAGGTTCAGACAAAACGGCCGCAAACACTCTCTAGCTTGAGGTAGAGATATGGAAATGAAGGACGCAAATTTTGACCTGTCATTGAAGCATCAGTCGCTTTACGCTGGCTGCGAGGTGCAAGAAGTGGCGGGGCGTTTGGCTTTAATGACACCTGTTAAAGAAGCCATTAATATCGTCGGGCGCAACGCTAACAAATTAGTTGATGAATTGGTCGCCGATGGGGTCGAAGAAATCACGTTGACGGGCGCGATGGCGGTTTGGGCTTATCTGGCAGTCTTTCATATCGTCGTACATCGCTTTCGGCGCGTGTATTACGACGACGGTAAAGCCAATGGCAAAGTCTTAATTGCTGCACATTAATAGGGAGAAGCAGGCTAAATGCAATTAGGAAGAATTTTTCGGCGCATGGGTTTACCGTTGTGGACTTTTATCGGCGTCGGCGTCGCAGCAATTTGGTTTAATTACTTAGGCTCGTTGATAGAAAAAATCATCCGTGATGTTGTCGGCATCAGCGAGACGACGCGGGGATGGAAGACATATGTTCCGCAGTTTTCAGTATTTGTCATTCCTTTCGTTATCATCGTTATCGCTTGGCTATGGCAAAAGGGGCGTTACAAACTTAGCAAAATGAAACTTGGCGGCGCACGATTACAACAGCCCGAAGGAAAGAAAGGACTGATTCTGTTAATTAGTAACCCAAACAGCGCAATGTTCGCCGTAGAATATCACTTCCGCAATAAGGGAAAGCTTGAAGCGGTTTGGCTGATTCCTTCCAATGATGTCGTACCACAAGAAAAGAGCGCATTCGGCCTGAACACTAGCGCCATAGCAGGTAGCATAGAGCAGAGTTGCGATGCGCTAGCAAAACAATTAGGACGTCCCTTAAAAGTCGAGATTCATCCGACGGGCGTCTCGCCCGCGGATTCTCAAGATACTTTCGATTACGTCAATAGAATTTTCCGGCATAGCGGATATGAAATCCATGAACTAATTGCGGATTTCACGGGCGGCACAAAACCTATGTCGGTTGGCATGATTATGGCTTGCTTGCCTACGCAACGAGAGCTCGAATATGTCCCCTTTAATTCCGCAACACAAACAATGCACGGTCCCTTTTTGATTGACTATCAGCATAGAGCCTTCGATTTAGTCGGATAAACATAAGGTTCGGATGAATATGAGTGCGAAATGCCAGCAACAGCGTCACATCTTAGTTGCCGTGTCGGGCAACACGCCGCAGATTGTCACCGAAACGCTTTTCTATTTGTGGGTTAAGGAGAAAGTCCAAATTGAAGCCGTCTATATCGTCACTACGCGCAAGGGCAAACAAGTAGCTTGGGAAAAACTTGGCGGGCAGGACGGGGCAATTGCGCGTTTCTGTCGTGAGTACGACATTGAGCCAAGCTGCATTGCTTTTACCCAAGACCATATTATTGTCCTCAAAGGCGCAGACGGAACGCCGCTCGAAGATATCCGCAGCACGGCAGACAATCAGTTCTTGCAGGCGCAATTGCTTGGCTTTATCAAAAGATTGACCGACGACGATCAGCAAACATTGCACTGCTTAATCGGCGGCGGGCGGCGCACAATGTCGGCGCATATGTTGTTAGCCTTGACGCTCTACGGCCGCGAACAAGATCGCTTGACGCATATTCTGGTGCAGGAAGAATTCGAGACGAACGAAGAATTTTTCTTTCCGCCCAAACGCAGCGAACCTCTCGCCGTGCGCGATGCCAAACGCCAGATGCGCGTCATGCAGACCAGAGACCATAATTTACAACTGGCGGACATCCCTGTCGTTCGCTTGCGCTCGTTGCTCGGTGAAGATAGTCAGATGCTCAAAGACATCGAGGAACTCATCAAGCATCTGCAAATGAAGATTGACACGCTGCCGCCGGCAGCACAGCCGGAATTGCTGATTGACTTGCAACACGGCACCATCAAATTCAACGGGCAGAAATTATCTTTGAGTCCTCTCCATTCTGCTTTGTTCGCCTATTATGCGGAAACCAAAGCTCTTCATAAGCAGGACACCAAATCGCCCCCCGATGATGATGGCGTTAAATGCTTTCAGGCGGATAGAGATTTCGAGCCGCAACGCTTCCTCAAGCTCTATCAATGCTTCATGCCAAAACTCAGATGGATGAATAGCGAGAGTAAGCTGAGACAGGAGTGGCTAGAGGAGCAAACCAGAACCGCTAAAGAGAAACGAGAAGCATTAGAGAAAAGAGTAGCTCGCCTACAGGTGGAGCGCAGTAAGCTCAACCCGATAGTCAAAAAAATTTCGCCCTTGCTCGCGATTGACTCCGAAAAGAAGCGCGAAACAGTTTACGGCTTGCGATTGGATAAGAAGTTCATCAAAATAATTGGCAACCACTCGCCGGACGAAAATAACTAAACAGCCCGCCTAAATTTTTCAGCACACAAAACCTTTCCGTAAGCTTTCAAAGAGCCTACGGAAAAGTTTTCAGTTGAACGCTCAAAATTATTCCGCCATCTCAACCTCTGAGCGCGTTTGAAGCCGGTTCAATCCGCTTTAGACGCAGCATTACTTGCACCAACTGGAAAAGGATAAGGACAGGTGAGAATGCTAATCAACAAATATCACGTCAGCAAACATGCGGCGCAGCGGATGGCACAGCGAAACCTGAGCGTGCGTGACGTAGAGATAGCTTTGCGCTTGGGGCACAAAGAATACCGCACGGGCGCACAGTTTTTCTTTTTGGGCAAACGCGATTTTCAGCGCGGGACTGAGAAGGAGTTGGCGCGATTGATAGGCACGGTCGTGGTGGTCGAAGCTGACGCTGTGATTGCAACTGTCTATCGCAATCGTTATGCCCTCGGTAAGATCAAACACAAATCCAAACATGGTTTGAAAAGCAAGGGGCGTTAGGCGCGAGTTACGGAAAACGCTTTATGCAAGAGCGAAGGAGCAGAGATGAAGACTACTGAGACAGCTAAATCAAAACATGAACGAGAGCCGTTGCTGACGATATTGAAATATCTGTTGTGGTGGTGTGCGGGCGCGGATGTGGCGGCGCTGAAAGATTGCCCGACCGATCACGCGAAGTTCACGGCGGTGGGCATGATGATGTTGGTCGTGCCGTGTGTGGCGATGGTGTCGTTCAATTTTTTTGTGCGGCAGAGTTTCGGCGCGCAAACGTTTGCGGCGGCCATCGGTGGCGTGGCGTGGGGCGGGCTGATTTTCGTGTTGGATCGTTTGATTCTGACCTTTCATCGCAAAGGCAAGCACGAATTCTGGCGCGCGTTGCCGCGCTTAATTCTGTCGGTCTCGCTGGCGCTGGTCATCGGCGATCCTTTGTTGCTGCGTTTTTTTCAGAGCGAGATCAACTTGGAGATGCGGCGCGCGGGGCAAGCGGTCGTGACCGATGCGCGCGCTAAAGCGGAGGCACGTGGGCAGGCTGAGAAAGAGTCTTTGCTGAATGCCAGCGCGAATTTGCAAAAACGGCTTGATGAATTGAAGCGTGTCCGTGATGAGAAAGAGGCGGCGGTCATCGGCGAAATCGAAGGCACTGTCGGCAGCGGCGTCAAGGGCGAAGGCTTGGCGGCGCGGCAGAAACAGGAAGCTCTACTGGAAGCCAAAGCTGAGTATGAGAAGACGAGAGTGGAACTGTTACCGCAAATCGCCGCGAATAAGTTGCGTCTGGAGCAGTTGCGTTCTGACATCGAGACCGAAGTGAAGTTGATTGCCGACTCGCAAGCGTCCGCCACCGGAGCTTTGGCGCGGCAGCAAGCCTTGTTCAGCATCATCAAGCGCGGGCCGGGCGCAGCACTGACTTATGTGCCGCTATTTCTGATCTTGCTCATGATCGAGATCGCGCCGCTCACTATGAAGCTCACTGCGCCGGCGGGCGAGTATGACAAGCGTTTGCGCCTGAGAGAAGCGAACGGCATCGCACGCGCTCATAGAGATACCGCGCTCGAACGCGCAGAGCAGAAGCGAGCGGCGAAAGCGGAAAACGGCGTCAAAGGCAGAATCACGCAAGCCGTCATTGATGACAGGACCGACAGGCTCAGTGAGTCGGAGCAGGAAGTCGCAATGCTCCTGCGCGGAACTCTGTTGGAGAGTTTTCGGCAAGAGATTCTGGCGCAACATGCGCCGCAGAGTTGGCGCAGACAGTTCGACGGGCAGGTTCTCGTCGAGATCGCTGACCTCCCGGAGTTGAGCATTAGTTGGCAATTGCCGGCGGCGGGACAGGAGAGTGTGACGCTGGCAGAGCTTGACGGCGATTTACAGAAGATTGCAGAAGCGGTTGCCGACGACAAGACGCAACCTGTCTGCTTGGTCAAGGCGACGAATTCGAGCGGGCGCGAAGTCACGCGCGAGTTGCCTTTGTTGCCGCAGTTGGCGGCCGACCAAAAGCTGAAGCTGACCTTTGAGCTGCCGCACGATGATTTGCGCGAACTGCCTTTGGCTTAAGTGAGCTTGAGATGAAAGTTATCAGCCCGAATCAACTTGCCCAAGCGCGTTTCACCCAGCCGTTGCCGAAAGGTCTATGGGCTGACGGCTGGCGCAGCATCAGCGGCAAGCTATGCGCGCCGCTCTTTTATTGCGTGACGACGGCGCTCTGTGTGCTGGCCGTGTCGTTTCTGTCCGTGCTGGTGATTGGCGAAGCAGACAGGTTTGGCATTGCGCCGCAGTACAGTTTCCTGAGCCTGAACCTGACGTTGATAGCCTTTTGCTTGCTCTTCCTTTTAGCGCCGCTCAGAGCGCGCATCAAGCACAGCCACGCAGCACAAGCGGCTCGCGCGGCCAGCGCAGCAGCGACACAAATCAATGCCGAACCGATGGGCAAACTTTTAATCATTCGCAGGCACAAGGAGTTCAGGCGTCAGGTTTTGGATGAATGCCGACTGAACATCAACTATCGGAGAGAACGATGATGACTACAAAATTGCGAACACTTTTTCCGCGTGCGCTTTGGCGTCGGATGGCGATCATGGTGCTGGTTTTGTTGTTGGCGCAGACGACGCTATTTGTGCTCACTTATCGAGCGGCGGTCGAGGATTTGCGGCTGCATGACCCACGCCAATTGCAGAACCGCGCGGAGATTTCTTTCTTTTACGCGCCGCCGAAACTGCGCGTCGGTACGCACGAAACACGCGCAGACTTGGTCGCCTACTTGCGCGAACTGGGCTACGAAGAGCGCGCTGACAGTGCCCGCGCAAGCTATTTCAGCACAGGCGAGACGCTCAGCCTCACGCCACGCGCGCAAAGTTTTCAACCGCTCGCGATCACCTTTGCGCGCGAACACATCAGTCGCCTCAATGTGGCCGGGCAAGCGCGTGAAGAAGCCGAGTTGGAGCCGTTGCCGATGCAGAATTTCGTGCGCTATCTCAAGGACGATTCGCTCGCGGAGCAGCGAATCCGCCGGACGGTCATCACGGCGGATAGCGTGCCGGCGATGTTAGCCGATGCCGTCACGAGCGCGGAAGACAAACGCTTTTTCGCGCATCACGGCATAGACGTTTTCGGCATCGTGTGGCGCGTCGCTAACAGGAAAGGCGGCGGTTCTTCCATCACGCAACAACTCGTCAAGAACACTGTTTTCAAAGGCGCGAAGGACGAATTTTGGCAAGAGTCTCTGGGCTTCCTGCCGGGCAGTTGGCAGCGCAAAGCGACGGACGTTTTCTTCGCGCTCGCCGCCGAAAAGTTGATGACGAAGGATGAGATCATGGCGGCCTATCTGTCCGTTGTACCGCTCGGTGCGGCGGACGGCGTGGAACTGCACGGCGTTGTCGCAGCCGCGCAGGAATACTTCGGCAAGAACCCCTCGGAGTTGAGTTTGGCTGAATGCGCCGTGTTGGCGGGCATGATTCATCAGCCCTCTTTTTATCTGAGCAAGATCAGACAAGGCGACGAGAGCGCGTTGCTGGCACGCCGCAACTACGTGCTGGACTTAATCGGGCGCAACCTCCCTGACAAGTATTCAGCCGCCACAATTGAGCAAGCCAAAGCGGAGCCTTTGCGTTTGGTCTTTGCGAGCCAGAGTCACGTTGAGCGACCGGCGGAAAGTTACAGCCGGCAGTTCGTAAGTATAGCCGCGCAGAAATTGCCGCTAGAGCTGGCACAGCTACGCACGACCGAAGGGGCTTCGCAAGTTTTCACCACGCTGGATTTCAACTTACAACAGGAGGCGACGCAGCTTGCGGAAGCGACCGTGCGTGATCTGCAACCGCGCATCGCTCGCGCTTGTTTGCAACAGCAAGTAACTGACGAGGCTGTTGACAAGGCGGTTTGCGCCAAACTCAAACCGCAAGCGGCGCTGGTCGCTTTGGACGCACAGACGGGCGCGGTCTTAGCGTTGGTGGGCGGCGTGGACAGTGAGTTCAACTACGCGACGGCACGGCGCTCGCCCGCCAGCGCCATCAAGCCTTTCTTCTATTTGCCGGCCATAGAGCAGGGAAATTATCTGGGCCAGCCTTTCACAGCGGCGACGTTGATTGACCCACAGACGGATGCGCTGAACGGTTATCGCCCGACGGAGAATCTGGGCCATAGATCGTCCGCGCGTGTAGGCTTAGCGAAGAGCTACAACTTTCACGCGGTCGCAGCGGCGCAAGCGGCTGGCTTACAACAGGCGATTGAATTTGTCGGCCGTCTGACCGCATCGCAGCCGGAAGCGACGGGCATGGCGGCGCTGGGCGGCACAAAAGGCTCGGAGACTTCTTTGCTCGATCTGACGCAAGCTTACAGCGTCTTTCCTAACAACGGCCAATTCATATCGGCGAGCTTTCATCAATCGTTCGCGCAAGGCGAGGCGCGCAACTCTTTAACGCCAGCGCCGCCGCGGCAAGTCGCCGACGCCGCAGCCGCTTTCATCGTGACCGACATGATGCGCTCCGTCGTGAGCGCTCAAGGCACTGCGCCAAACCTTCGCCGGCAAGCAGGCTCGTTGCCGACTGAAGAAGTAGCCGCGAAAACAGGCTCCGGCATGATCGCCGATATGTGGTTCATAGCCTGCACGCCGCATTTAATTGTCGGGGTCTGGATGGGGTTGCCGAACAATGAAATCAAGCTCGACTTAGACGCAGGCTTCACGGGCGGCCACATCGCCGCGCCGCTGGCGGCCAAGTTTCTGCGCAGCGTGCGGCAACATCGCCCGGAGTTGTTGGCGGGAGCTTTCAAGCAACCAAGCAGCGTCAGCAAACGCAAAATTAATTCGCGCGTTGGCTGCACGACGGAGCGCGGCGATGCGGAAGAGTATTTCAGTGCCGACCGCGAGCCTGCGCCTTGCCGTGAGCGTTGAAGCCTTCGTTGCGCAGGCGAAGGTTGTTTGTCTCAGCAAGCTTGCTATGACTAATGCCGTGCCGCGTTGCCTGTAGAGTGGACCGTAGCAGGAGCGAGCGTGATGAAGAATAGGTTGCGTGCAGATGCCAATCAAACGCTACAGAATCAGCCCGCACGCGGCGCGCGAGTTGACCGCGTTGCGGCTGACGATTGGCGATGTCGCGGTAATTTTGCGCTGGGGCGAAAAGCGCAGTGCAGGGAACGGCACGAGCTATTTGTTGAAGCAATGGTGCATCCCGCAGGGGCAGGAGAAAAAGCTGCGCCGCTTGCTGGGTATCGAGGTCGTTACTTCGGGCCGGCGGATTGAGCGCATCTGCCATTTGCGTAAGAAAAAACCATCACGCGGAAAAGAGGAAACTGATGATTAACGAGAGCAGCTATTGCAGGGCCACTGCAAATTTTCATTTTTCGCAGGTGGTGGCGCTGCCTGCTTTGTATCAGGCTTGGCGCAAGGTGCGTGCGAATCGCGGCGCGGCGGGCGTGGACGCCATCAGCTTGAGCGAGTTTGAGTCGCATCTGACGGCGAACTACAAGAGCTGGCGCGCAGTTTGCGCAGCGGCGCGTATCAGCCTCTGCCGGCCCGCTTCGTGACCGTCATTAAAGAGAACGGCAAAGAGCGCGAGTTGGGCATTTTGACTGTGCGCGACAGGGTAGCGCAGCGCGCAGTGCTGGACGTGATAGAGCCTCTGTTGGAGCGGCACTTCATGGATTGCAGTTTCGCGTTTCGGCCGGGGCGCAATGTAGAGATGGCTGTGCAGCGCATGATCGCCGCGCGTGCGAACGGCTTTTGGTGGACGGTGGAATCTGACGTGCAGGATTTCTTCGGCTCGATTGACCAGCGGCTCATGTTGCAGGAAATAGGCCGGCTCGTGCCGGATGAAAAGCTCTTGGCGTTATTACGTGCGTGGTTGGACGCAGGCGCGTTGGAACAGACGAGCGGCGCAGGCGCAAACATCTGGCGACAGGGACAAGAGGTCTGGGCCGGCGTGCGGATGTTCGTGCGCGAAAATGTCACTCAATCAGTGGATACCTACATCGCGCAGAGTCTGGGCTTGGATCAAGACGCGAGTTTATTAACTGATGAATCTTTGCCACTGACTCCAGATCTGCATGATGATGGCAGCAATTCCCTTTCCGACTTACAAGCGAGCACGCAGCAGAGAGCGCGGCGCGCAGCCGTGAAAAGATTATTTCAAGACGGAGCCTTACTGGCTCTGTCGCAAAGAGCTGTGCTTGGCCGAATCTTAAGCGCAAAGGTTCTAGGCTTGGGCGGTCTGGCTGTCGGCGCGGCATTGCTGGCACCCAAAGCGCGCGAGCTTTACCGGCAATACTTTCAAACGCAGCTTGGGACTTTGCAAGGCGCGCCGCTGTCACCCCTGCTGACCAACTTTTATATGACGCCGTTTGATCGGGAATTTACCGCACAAGGCTTTCGCCTAATTCGTTATTGCGACGATTTCGTGGCTCAGTGTCGCACGGAAGCGGAAGCGCAAGCGGCTTTGCGCGCCGCTGAACTGTGTCTGTCCGGGCGTCGCTTGCGGATGCATCCGGAAAAAACGCGCATTGTGCCGCCCGATGGTAAGTTCGAGTTTCTAGGCTATGGCTTCAGGAGCAACGGGCAGGTTGAGCCGCCGCCGAGCGTGCCGGAGCAGATGGCGCGGCGGATTCGTGAACTGGCCCGGCGTGCACGTTACAGAATGCCGGGCATAAAGGGCGGTAGGCGGGCCAAGTTCTGAGAGTGACACAGTCAAAGGGCTGAAACCAAATCCAATCGAAATAGGAAATTGAGCGATGGCTACGATCTATATTACAACGCAAGGGGCGACGGTGCAGCGGCGGAGCGGACAGTTTCTAGTCTGTAAAGATGCGAGCATCTTGGAGAACGTGCCGGAGACGCACGTCCGGCAATTGATCCTGTTCGGTAATGTGAATCTGACCACGCCCGCCGTGGCGTTCTGTTTGGATCAGCAGATTGAAGTGGTGTTTCTGACGCAGGGCGGCCGTTTCCGAGGCCGGCTGAATGGTGATGGAGGCAAGTCTGCTGCGGTCAGGCGCAGGCAGTACGAGCGTGCGCGGGACGAGAGCTTTTGCTTGGCACAGGCGCAGGCGATTGTCGCAGGCAAGATCAAAAATCTCATCGCGTTTGCGCGACGGCAACAAGAGGCAGCATCGGCCGGGCGTGAACTGAACCTGCTGAAAAGATCGCTTGAGAGCGCGCAGCGAGCAACGTCTGTCGAAACTTTGCTGGGGATTGAAGGGTCGGCTTCAGCGGCATACTTCGGGCTTCTCAGGGCGTGCGTCCCGCCGCCTTGGAAGTTTGAGAAGAGAACCGCGCACCCGCCGCTTGATGAGGTCAACGCGATGTTGAGCTTGAGCTACACGCTGCTCTACAACCGCATGACCTCGCACCTGAACATGATCGGGTTGGACCCGTATCAAGGTTTCTTTCATCAAGTGCGGCACGGGCACGCAGCGCTGGCTTCGGACTTGATCGAGGAGTTTCGCCCGCTGATTGCGGATGCGTTGGTCTTGAAGCTGCTCAGACGCAAGCAGATTAAGCCGGAGGATGTGGTGAAGGAGAAGGGCGAGTTTCGGCTGCGACCGGAAGGCTCTAAGGTCTTCTTTGCGGAGTTTGAGCGCAAATTGAATTCACGGCGCACCGCCGAAGAGCACGGCGACTTGAACCTGACCTACGCGCAGATCTTCGTGCGGCAGGCGCACCATTTTGCGCGCGTGCTCGCCGGAGATGAGCCGCGCTACGTGCCCTTCACGGTTAAGTAAATCCAAGGTCTAAAGCCACGCGGTTGACTTTGGACTTTAGACTTTGGTCTTCGGACTTTACGATGCAGATAGTTTTGGTTTACGACATCCCGGATGACAGACGGCGCACGCGCTTGCGCAAGACATTGCTGCGTTTCGGGACGCCAGTGCAGTACAGCGTCTTCGAGTGTGACTTGTCGCCGCGACAGTTGGCGCGGATGGAGAAGGCTGTGCGGGCCGTGATGAAGCCGCACGAAGACAATGTGCGCTATTACCAGTTGTGCCGCAGTTGCGCCAAGGGCGCGGAGGTGTTCGGCGGACAACCGCTAACAGAGAGGAAGGAAGTTTATGTCATTTAGAAGAATCTTGCTCGGCTTGTTGACGCTCTCGCTCGCTCTGATGGGCCTCGCGTTCGGCGCGCTCTTCGTGCTCTGTCTGAGCCTGTACCTGCTCTGGCACGGCTTGAACGCCAGTATCATAGTGTTCGGCGGGCTATGCACGGGGTGTATAATTCTTGCGCAGGTGATCTTGCGGCGTGCGCCGGCACAGGCTAACGCGAAGTTGCCGGCGCATGACGCGGCGCTAATTCCAGAGGAGTGGAGCGAGCTACTCGACCTTTCTTCTGCCAGCGGAACACGAGACAGATTAAGCCGGCGCAAGATGCTGTAGGCGGGGCGGAGACTTAACTCAAGATGTAGGACTTCGAGGTTGGCTTCCTCGTGCCGAGCGGCCCGCGACAAGCGTTCTACCTCTGGCAAGAGTTGTCTTTACCATAAGTTAGGTTCAACTTGTAGGAATCTGAAAAGTGTCATGCAAACCTCTGGACAGAGAGATACACGGTGGAAGGAGCTTGAAAAGAAGGCAATGAATTCAAAGGAGATAGACGGCAGCCGGGAGAAGGGGCAAGACGTTGGGGTTAGCATCCACTGAAGCTATTGACTTTATGTTGCAGAAGTTGGATAAATGGCGGCAGCCTGCGGTGGAGCGGGACAGGGTACGGCAAAGGGGCTGGTAAGTTTGAGCAAGCTAACACTTACCGGAACGACGGTGAAGAAGAGGGCCGCGATGAAAGCGGATTGAAACACACAATCAAAGAAACCTTCGGCGCGCTTGATCCCGTGTGAAGAAGAGGGCCGCGATGAAAGCGGATTGAAACCAATCGCCGCTCTCGTGCCCTTGCCTTTCTTGGCGTGAAGAAGAGGGCCGCGATGAAAGCGGATTGAAACAGCAACCCAAAGGCGAGAAGTTCATTCCGGGCCAGTGAAGAAGAGGGCCGCGATGAAAGCGGATTGAAACAGTAACGGCTGCTGTTCCGTCATCCTGCAACTTGGTGAAGAAGAGGGCCGCGATGAAAGCGGATTGAAACTTTTGCTCGCCGGCGCGTTATAGCCGATCTAGGTGTGAAGAAGAGGGCCGCGATGAAAGCGGATTGAAACAAATAGCCCGTTGATCACAAGTGAATGTTCTCACGTGAAGAAGAGGGCCGCGATGAAAGCGGATTGAAACTTTTTGGACGCGATCTTCACGTCCCTGCCAAACCCGTGAAGAAGAGGGCCGCGATGAAAGCGGATTGAAACTGAACTCTTCTGAGACCAAGCTGGTTTCGTTCGCTGAGTGTGAAGAAGAGGGCCGCGATGAAAGCGGATTGAAACGCTTGGGCTGCCAAGACTGGGGTGAATTTCCGCGTGAAGAAGAGGGCCGCGATGAAAGCGGATTGAAACTCATACTGAGCACCACGTCTGTCTGGTTAGTGCGTGAAGAAGAGGGCCGCGATGAAAGCGGATTGAAACCCTTTGTAGCGGACCTCCCGGTCGGA
>QHXQ01000005.1 GCA_003223935.1 Acidobacteriota bacterium
TGGAAGTCAAGCTGTTTTTACCCACTCAGGATCGAACGGCTTGCCCGTCTTCAAGACGCCATAAGCCAGATGAACGAGCTTGCGCATCACGGCACAGATCACTGTCATCTTACACTTGCCCCGCTCTTGCAACCCTTCAGCCCAGTTCTGGAAGAACGAGCTACACCGGAGCGCCGTGATGGCCGGGAAGTAGAGTGCTTTACGCAAGCGAGCATTGCCGATCTTGGAGAGCCTCGTCCGCCCTCTGACACTGCTGCCCGATTGACGCTCTCTGGGCACCAACCCGGCATAAGCTGCTACCTGGCGAGCGCTGCGGTACTGTGTAATGTCTGTGATTTCAGAGAGCAGCAGGGCGGCTGTTGTCTCGGCGATGCCGGGGATGGAGTCAAGCAACTCGTTCTGTCGCTTCAGTCGCGGATGATTATTGATGTGTGTGCGGATCAACTGTTCCGTGCGTTTGCTCTGCTCGCTGAGGTAAGCGAGATGTTCTTCGACACTCTGGCGCACAGCGTCAACTGGGAGACCTGAAGAGAGCCGATTCTCTTCCGCCACGCGCATTTCAATGAGAGATTCCAGACGCCGCACAAGTGCCTGTAGTTCTCGCACTTCTGCCGGGAGAGGCGTCCATGCGGGCGGTGCTTGCGCCTGACAGAAGCGGGCAATCAGTTCAGCATCCACACGGTCTGTCTTCGTGCGTGACAGCCGACTTTGCGCGAAAGCTTTAACCGCAGCCGGGTTGATGACGCTCACGGTGTGACCCGTCTGGTGCAGAAAGAGAGCCAGTGCTTCGCCATAAGTGCCGGTGGCTTCCAGACAGGCATGGACTCTCTCAACGCCTTGCTTGGAGAGCCACTCAAGGAGTTGTGTAAAGCCAGTCGGGGTGTTGGGAAAGACTTTATGCTTGAGCTTGCCGCTTTGCTGGATGAGGCAGGCGTTGAACTTGAGTTTGGCGATGTCGATGCCGAGCGCTGATGCTGTCATGGTGATAAACTCCTGTCGATGATGCGGCGCGGGTCAAACTTGCAGATGCAAGCTCAGCTTCATCAGAAGCGGCTGCGGATACTGTCCGACCTCTATGCGCTGCGCGGGCGGATGCCGGGAGCTTCTCTAACCGACTGACTCGGTGCGGTCATAATTCGAGCACAGCTTCACCGGCATCCCTGAAGGCGCTAGCTTGTCGCTTGAGCCTTCTTCAGTCAACATACAAATTCGGGCGTTGGGCATCTCGCATTATGTAACTATCAGATGAGCTATGAAATTGATCGAGTTCTTACAAGAACATGCACAGCCTATTGAATTGTTCGAGCGCGTGTCTGCATCTAGCCGACATCTCGCCGATGGCTCTGGCGCGGCTCATGTCTATTGTGTGTACTTCTCGCCGGGCGGAAAGATTGGAGAGCATCGTGCGGGATTCGGACAGCTATTCTTAGGGATTCATGGAGCAGGCTGGGCTACTGGCGAAGATGGTCGCCGGGTTGAGTTGTCTGCTGGTCAAGGTGTCTATTTTGAGCGCGGAGAACTACACTCGAAAGGGAGCGAGACCGGAATGGCTGCGATCATGGTGCAGGTAGCGGAACTTGAGCCGTATGCGGAAGCAGATTGATGAATGCGGTCCGCCGCTTAACAACTCATTCAACCGGACGGCGGGATAGCAATCTTTTCTTGTTGCTTGCACTGATGTAGATTGCATGCTATGCGCCGGGCGCGGGTAAGTTTGAGCGTTATGCTGCGACTGCTACGTTGGGCTTAAGGAGATATTAGAATGTACTCCATACGAGCACTAGCTATAGCCGTCTTGGTGATAATTCTAGTTGCGCCAGCGACCCGGCAGGGAGACGTAAAGGCCCAATCGGCACAGCCGATCAGAACCATCAATCGCGATAGGGCCAAAGTCTTTTACAATGAAAACCCTTCGGCGGTAGCGGTAGCTACGACTTTTTACGCCATCGGAAGTCATAAAAACTCTCTGTGGCGAGATTTCCTTGCCATAACTGCCGATTTTGTCGCCTCCGGCCAGACAATTACCAAGCCCCGTTGCGTTCAGCTTCACTTTGCTTCTTCAACGCGCACGAAGGGCGGCAAGTATAGGACAGACCATCGTCTTACAATCCTGACTGATGGTAAGCTGCTTCTGTCAACCGACCTGAACGTAGGCCCGACAGCAGATAATGGACGTGGCGGACTTGTTGAGCTTCTCGAGTTGCCGCAGTTGTCATTCGAACAGTTCACCGAGTTGGCGCAGGCAAAAGAGGTTAGGATGAGATTCGGGGCCACCGAATTCAAGCTGAAGAAGGAGCATCTTGAAGCCCTGCGGAGCATGTTGAGCAGTATCGGGTCTTAGCGCGCAGCATAACAATCGCTTGCAGCCGACCGACTGATAGCAATGCTTATCCCTGTCTGCCCCGGTCAGGTAGAATGCTGCTCGCGGACGGCAGCCGAAGCAGAGCGTTATATTATTCGCTTATGCTCAATCGTCTTATGAGCCGCGCACGAACATTAGCGCTGCTTGCAGTGGCTGCTTGGATTGACTTATCAGGAGGTATAAAAATGAAATTCTTATGCGTCTTGCTGCTATGCCTGCTCTGCGCACCCATTGCGCTTTCACAGCCTAAGCCGATTGTGCAGTTCAAAGACAATTTAGGTTTCCTAGAATGGCCTGAGTCTATTTTGTGGCACAAATATCTGGAGCGTGAAAATCAACTTTTATTGCTGAGCGATAAGACGCTCAAACTCATAGATGTGGCGCACGCAAAAGTATTAGTCTCGCGCCCCGTCGTATTGCCAAACCTCAATATGCGTGGCGGGTACGATTTTTCAGATTGGGTCATTAGCCCGGACGGGCACAAGATGCTCATCGTCGGCCACCCGGAAGCTAAAGCGGGCGCGAAGCAGTTGGCTTGGGTGTGGGACTTAGAGGCCGACAAGCGCGTTGCCGTGTTGGATCAAGCGCCCAGCGACATTCGTTCAGGCGTGTGGAGCAAGAACGGTCGGACGCTAGTCACCTTCGATACTCATGACTTTGATAGTTACATCACCAAACTGCAAATCTCTTTCTGGGACGGCGAAACCTTTGCCTATCGCAACTCCATTTCAGTGGACAATCTCACTTGGTGGTATCTGAGCAACGACGGCCAACGATTCTTCGCGGCCTCAGGCAGAGCGAAGAACCTCTTGGGGGTGAAATATGTCAGCGATGCGAGCGACGGGGTCATCAATGCTTGGGACACGGGCACAGGCCAAATAGAGAAAACAATTGCGGTGAGCGCCGGAGATTTTGCGCCCAGAACGAAGAAGATTACAGTCAGTCCAGACGAACGGTTTCTGGTCTTTGCCCAGAAGAATAAAGCCAACGAGGCCGAAAGTAGGTTGATCGTCTGGGAGCTTAACGGCAGCGTCGCCCCCAAGTATGAGATCAAGCCGCAGCCAAAGATCGATAACTCGCGCGTGGTGTTTAGCCCTGACGGAAAATATTTCGCTTTAGACGTGGGTAAGAATCTGCAAATCTATGAGACCCAAACGGGCACGAAGCGCTCTGAGTTGCCGAATGTGGAGTTGCCTTACTCTTGGCTAAACAACCAAGTGCTCGTCAATGTGGATTTCAAATCGAAATCCTTTTTTGAGATGGGCATGAAGCTGGAAGCCTTTGATGCGATCAATGGGCAGATGCTTTATCGGCACATGCTCGAATACAGTGAAAGCGATGAGCCGGATTTGATCAATCCAAATACGTCGAATACTACTGTGACAGATCAAACGACAATCATCCCGCATCCGAATGGCCAGATGTTCCTCACGTACAGCAATGAATACGTCAAAATTTTTGACGCGCGCACGGGCGAACTCTTGCAGACGGTGATTGCTCCGCCAATTGACTACAGCAAGAAGAAGCCGAAGCTCAAACACGGCGCAGCAGTCTTGGAAGCGGGTTGGTCAAACGATGGGAAAACGCTTTACGTCTTCAGCGCTAATCGGCAGACAGTTTCACTGTGGGGATTGCTGGGTAGTTGACCATGCCACGTGAAGCGAAGGACTCGCTGAGTCGGCCAACTAACAACCGTATGCACCCGACCGCCGTGTAGCATGTCTCTCAAACATCTTTCTCGTCTTCAGATTGAATGCTATGAACTGGCAGGTGCGGCGGGGGCATTCTGCTATTCTTCCTCCTCCGGCGCAACACCGAAGTAGCGCAACCAATGTGCTTCGTCGGCTTCGATCTCTTGCTTGGACTTGTGCGGCGCACTCGCCTGCTCGGTCTCTGTCATCTGTCGCCGGAACTCGCCTGAGCGGATGACCTGCACGCCGCACTGTCGGACGTAAGCGGCGAGCGCGCGATCAGAAGTGACGACACGCAGCGTCTTACGTTCGCGTGCGGCTTCGACCAGAGACTTGATGCGTTCGTCGGCGTTTGAGCCGCGCGCCGCGTAGTGTATGCGCACGCCGCGATAGCTTGCGCCGTCTGGAAAGAACTCTGCGGGCGCGCCATCGAAGACGACCGTCACACGCACACGCTTCGCCGCCGCGAAGCGTGCGAGTTCATCGAGCAAGCCGCGCCGTGCGCCCGCCTTGTCCTTGTGCCAGCCGACGCGCTGCGCCATCACGTTGTTGCCGTCCACTAAGTACGACATATAGCAAGTCAGTACCGCCTGCGGTAGCGGGCGGGTGAGTGTTGAGGAGATGACCCGCCCGCTACCGCAGGCGGTACTGACTTATTGAGGCGCGAAGTTGTACGTGATGATGCCGGTAACTTTCACGGGCTGGCCTGCAAGCAGCGTCGGCGTGAAACGCGCTTGATAAGCGGCCTTAACGGCTGCTTGTTGCAACAACGGATGACCTGAGACGGCATGGGCGGAAATAACTTTGCCCGTCTCATCTACGGTCACCTGTACCGTCACAGTGCCCGAAACGCGCGCGACCTTGGCGATGGCCGGGTATTCAGGATCGGGCTTGCTGATCGCTTGGCCGTTCAGTATGCCGCCGGAGATTGTTGTCCCCGGTTTGATCTTGCCCGACGGTGGCGGCGGTGGCGGTGGTTCGTTATCGTTGTCGTTATCGTTCTCATTATCATTGTCGTTGAACACATTCACGTCGGGCGTTTTGATGTTGATGATGTCGCCGTTCGCCAATGTGAGTTTGGCCGTGACTAATGACCACTTCGCTTGCCGGCGCGTGAGCACGACGACGTAATCGCCCGTCGTCTTCGTGCCCGTGATAGAGACTTTGTAAGCGGCTGCGCCTGTGCCGTTCGCGTCCTCGTGAAAGCTGCCGAGCGGGAAGCCCGTCTCTTTGATCTCGCCCAACTTCTGCGCGGCTTCCGGGTTCTCTTTGAGCGCCGCTAGCGCAAGCTTGTAAGGTTCAGAAGATTTCAGTTTCTCGTTCGCATATTTGTAGCCGTAATAGCCGGCGATGCCGATGCCCGCTAAGCCCACGACGGCGATGATGCCCAAGACGAGCAGCACCTTGCCGCAACCCGACTTGCGCGGCGGCTGGCCCATCTGGCTCCCTTGAAACGAAGGGCGTGGCGCAGCGCCGAACGTGGACGTTGGTTGGGCCGGCGGCGTGGGCGCAGTCGCGGGTGCGCTCGGCGCACTCGCGCCGCACTTTGTACAGAATCTTGTATCAGGGCGCAGTTCATGACCGCAGTTGCTGCATTGCATCTTGACGTCCCTCCAAAGTTGACTTCAATCTATGCGCACGCGGCGTCGGGCGGCAAGCTCAAACTTGTGTCTGGCCATAATCGCAGTATTCGACAATTGGGCAGCGCGTGCAGAGCGGCTCGCGCGGGCGACAGATTTTGCGCCCGTGCCGGATCAGGTTGACGTGAAACGAATAGAACTTACCGGGCGGCACAAGTTCGTTCATGATCTCATGCGCGCGCGCATCCGAACACTTCTGCGGGATCAGCCCGACGCGCCGCAGCACGCGAAAGATGTGCGTGTCGAGCGGAAAGACATCTTTGCGACAGGCGAACAAGAGCGTACACGCGATGGTCTTTGGCCCCGCGCCGCGAAACTGTGAAAGATAAGCGATGGCTTCGTCGGCCGTCATCTCATGCAGGAACGAAAGGTCGAGCGTGCCGTGCTGCGCTTTGATCTGACGGAGCAGACTCTTGATCACTTTCGCTTTCTGCTGCGCCAAGCCGCCCGACTTGATCGTCGCGGCGATGGTTGACTCGCGTGCGCGCAACGCCTTGTCCCAAGTCGGAAAGCGACGCTTGAGCGCGGCGAAGGTGCGTTGGCTGTTCACATCGCTCGTCGCCTGCGAGAGGATGACGCTGACAAGCATGTCGAGCGGATCGCTCGCGCGCTTGTTCTCCGGCACGCCGTAGGCGCGCTCCAAATTCTGGATGATGTAGCGGACGGGTTTCTCTGCCGCCGCTTCCCTGTGTGCGTCAACTGCCTGACGCGGCGAGGATGCGCTCATAAAATTCGATGTAACGCGGAATGATCAGATCGGTGCTGTAGCGCCCGACGGCCGACGCACGCGCGCGCCGGCCCATCTCGCGGCGCATCTCTTCATCTGCGAGCAGCCGCGCGGCATCAATCGCCATCTTGTCAACGTCGCCGACTTCACTCAAACAACCCGTCTCGCCGTCCGTCACCACTTCGGGCACGCCGCCCACGCGCGAAGCCACGACCGGCACTTCACACGCCATCGCTTCAAGCGCGGCGAGACCAAAAGACTCCTGCTCTGACGGCAACAACAACAGATCGGCCGCCGACAGATAATCAACGATGCGCGGCTGCTTGCCGACGAAGCTGCAATGCGCTGCCACGTCGAGACAACGCGCGCGATGCTCCGCGCGCCCGCGCTCGCTCCCGTCGCCGACCATCACAAGCCGCGCGTTTATGCCCTGCTTGCGCACGCGCGCCAGTATCTCGACGCAATCAACGGGGCGCTTGACGGGCCGGAAATTCGAGACGTGCGCGAGCAGCGGCTCATCATTTGGCGCAAGCTCTCGGCGCAGGTGTGATACGGGCCGGCGTTGATAGTCTGTGGCGCAGACGAAGTTTGGGATGACGGTCACGTTGTTGAGACCGAAGGTTTCGGCGGTCGCGCGTTTGAGATATTCGGAGATCGCGGTCACGCCGTCCGACTGCGCGATGCCGTAGCGCGTGATCGGCAAGTAAGAACGGTCTGCGCCGACGAGCGTGATGTCCGTGCCATGCAGCGTTGTGATGACGGGCAGGCGACGTTGCGGCTTCAAAGACTCGCGCGCAAGGATCGCGCTGATCGAGTGCGGGATGGCGTAGTGCACGTGCAAGAGATCGAGCCGTTCGGCTTCTGCGACCGTCGCCATCTTCGTCGCGAGCGCAAGCGTGTACGGCTGATGCTCAAAGAGCGGATAAGACATCATCTCGACTTCGTGGAAACGCACGCGCTCGTTCAACTCGGTCAGACGTGTCGGCAAAGCCGACGCGATGAAGTGCACCGTGTGCCCGCGCTGCGCCAACTCTTTGCCCAACTCCGAGCCGACGATGCCGCTGCCGCCATAAGTCGGATAGACCGTGATGCCGATGTTCATAATAGTAGAGGTCAGAGGTTAGAGGTCGGAGGTCAGTCAAGTCAACTACCTGACTGCTTACCTCTAGCCTCTGACCTCTGACCTCTGTAAAAGCCGAGAGGCAGCCAGCCCTCGCTACTGTCTGCCTCTCGTTCTCAACTTGTCTCACCTGTTGGAAGGGGGACAAGCGAGATACTTGCATCATAGTTGGCTTTCAGGCATTTGACAACGATTTCGCCGTCGCCATGATGTTAATTTTTCGCCGTTTTGTTGGCTAATTGGCCAAAGATCGGTATCTGCTCCGCGCTGCCGATTATTTCGGTGAATTAAGCCACAGCTTTGCATTTTTTCCGCTCGTACTGTACAGAGATTTATAGCGTTGGCACACAGTGGTAATTGTAACCGCGCCGGTTCGGTTTCGCCGTGCCCACGCGGTATAATGTGTGCGCAGTAATCAACTAGGAGCAGCACTAATGCCGAAGATTGATAACATCGAAGAGACGCCGAATCCGAACGCCATCAAGTTCGTGCTCAAAGAGCCTGTGACGAACGGCGCGGCCCGTTCATTCCACCACGCGGCGGAAGCGACAGACGATCCGCTAGCACGCTCGCTGTTCGAGGTCGGGCCGGTCGTCTCCGTCTTCTACATGGGCAACATGATCACGGTCGAGAAAGCGGAAGAAGAGGATTGGGACGATCTGCTCCCGCGCTTGGCCGTGCCGATCCGCGCGGCTGCGGCGGCTGCGGGCGGTGCAAGTCTTGCGACCGAAGCCGGCGCGCAGGGTGGCGCACTCGGCGCTGTTCTTAGCGACGACCCGCGCCTCATTCGCATCAACGAAATTCTCGACGAACGCATTCGCCCCGCGCTCGCAGGCGACGGCGGTTGGCTCGAAGTCTTAGGGATCAAAGACAACACGCTCACGATCAAATATCAGGGCGCGTGCGGCAGTTGTCCCAGCTCCATCTCCGGCACGCTCATGGCCATCGAAGGTATGCTCCGGCAGGAGGTTGATCCCGAACTCGAAGTCGTCGCTGTTTGAAGTTTGCTCGTTACCGATGTGGGCTGCGCGTTCAGATTAACGATACACGCCGCCCATGTCGCACTCGACCTGCTCAAACCTTCTCGACCTATTTCTCGCAAAATTTTCGTCTAACTTTTTGAACCGGGCGCAGGCGCGGGCGTATAAGTGGCAGCAGCAGTCTCAGCAGGGGCCGCCCGGCCCGCCGCCCAGAAGGAGTTTGAGCCATGTCCGAACCAGCACGCCGCTTTGCGGTCGCACTCTGTTTATTGTTCTTGTCGCTCGCCGCGCACGCGCAGACGCCGAACAAACCGAAGAAGCCGACGGCGGCGACCGATTCGTCTGTCCGCGCCGCCGATCCGGTCACGCTTGAGCGGCGTGCGCAAGCGACCACGTTGTTGACCTCGCTCGCAGATGAAGCGCGCGGTTTTCATGACGAGACCTTGCGCGCGCGTGTGCAAGCACAGGCGGCCGACGCGATCTGGGAGACGGACAGAGAGCGCGCGAAGGCGCTGTTCCGGCGCGCGTGGGATGCGGCCGAAGCGGCCGATCAAGAGAACCTGCGGCGGCGTGAAGCGGAGCGCCAAACGCAAGGCAATGGCCCGCGTATGGCCGCGAATCTCAACCGGCCGAATGTGCGCGGCGAAGTCCTGCGCCTCGCGGCGAAGCACGACCGCGCGCTCGGCGAAGAGTTGCTGGCCCGACTCGATGAAGCGAAGAAGCAAGAGGACAGTCAACTGACGAGCGCGAGCGCGTCAGCGCCCAGCGCAGCGTCTAGCGCGTCGTCCGATGCGCCGCAGCAACGTCCGCGCCGCGATCCTTACGCGACGCCGCCTGAGCTGGCGCGCCGTCTGAGTCTGGCCATGGAGTTCTTGAACGACGGCGATGTTGATCGTGCGCTCCAGTTCGCCGACTCGGCGCTCGCCAAGCCTTACGAGTTGGCGGTCGAGTTTCTAGTCAACCTGCGCGAGAAGAATCCGCAAGCGGCCGACGAGCGTTACGTGGCGCTGCTCGCGCGCACGGTCGTTGATCCAGAGTCGGATGCGAACTCGGTCTTGTTGCTCTCGTCCTACGTCTTGACGCCGCACATGTACATGGTCGTCGGCACGGGCGGTCAACTCTCGACGAGCCAGAGGCGCAGAGACATTGTGCCGCCCACGGACATGCCCGCGCCTGTGCGACAAGCGTTCGCCCGCACTGCCGCACAAGTGCTCTTGCGCCTGCTCCCGCAACAGGATCAAGACAGCACTTCGTCGGGTCGTGACGGCACGTACTTCGTCATCGCGCGCCTGCTGCCCTTCATCGAAGCGAATGCGCCCGAAATCTCCGCCGACTTGCGCGCGCGCCTCGCCGCGCTCACGCCCGACGTGCCCGCGCAACAACGCAACGAGATGGACCGGGATTTGAATCGCGGTCTGGTCAGCGAAGCGGAGCGCGGCGACCCTGTGCAGGAGGCGCTTGATCGTCTGCCGCGCGCGCAGACGGCCGACCAACGCGATCAGGTTTATATGCAGGCGGCGCTGGCCGCTTCATTCAAAAGCGACGCGCGCGCGCGCGACTTCGCAGACAAGATCGAGAACACGGAGTTGCGCCAACAGGTGCGCGCCTTCATTGACGTGGCCGGCGTCAATCAAGCGATTCTGCAAAAGAAGGACGGCGCTGAAGTCTTGCGCCTCGCGCAGACAGGCGAGTTGACGCACGTGCAGCGCGTGTGGGCTTTGACCGAAGCGGCGCGCCTGTTGTTGGAGACCGACCGCGCGCGGGCTATCGAAGCCTTGGAGGCGGCTGCGACGGAAGCGCGGCGCGTTGACGGTGACGATCCTGATCGCGCACGCAGCCTCGTCTCCGTCGCCGCGCAGTTCTTCAAAGTGGATCGCAATCGCGCTTGGGAGTTGATGGCCGAGGCGGTCAAGGCTGCGAATGCTGCGCTTGAGTTCACCGGCGCGGATGCAGGTATCGCCGCCCGCGTGCAGACGCAGAATCAACGCTCGATGATCAACTTCCCCGCGCCGATGTTCGACCTGCGCGGCGTCTTCAGCACACTCGCGCTCGACGACATGAACCGCGCGGTTGAGTTAGCCCGTTCGTTTACCGGCGAAGCGCCGCGCGCCACCGCGACCATCGCCATCGCCCGTGCCGTGCTCGACGCCAAACCTAAAAAACAGTCATAAGAAAAGAGGTCAGAGGTCAGAGGTTAGAGATTAGTAAAAGCATTTTCACTGACCTCTAACCTCTGACCTCTGACCTCTGCTCTGAGGAGTAAGAGATGATGAATTGGTCTCTGCGCGTCGGCGCTATCGTGTTGTGTGTGTCGTTATCCGGTTCGCTCTGCGCGCAGACGCCTGCGCCGAAACAACGCAAACAGAGTCCGGCGGCGGTGCGCACTGCGGCTGATCCGCTCGCCGAGACGCGCCGCGCGAACGCCATCTCGCTCATCAACTCGCTCGCAGACGACGCGCGCGGCTTCCACGATGCGCAATTGCGCGCGCGCGTGCAGGCGCGCGCCGCCGATGCCTTGTGGGACATAGATAAAGAACGTGCGAAGACTCTGTTTCGACGTGCGTGGGACGCGGCCGAAGCGGCCGACCGCGAGGCGCAGCGCCGCGAAGACGCAGAGCGCGAGCGGCAGATGAACGAGCACGGTTCGTTCGTGATGAGCGGCAGCCCGCGCGTGCGCCCCGAAGTCTTGCGCCTCGCCGCTAAGCGCGACCGCGCGCTCGGCGAAGAGTTCTTAAAAAATCTCGACGAAGCGAAGAAGCAAGAGGCTGATGCGACGCAGACACCGACGCCGAATGCGGATGCGCCGCCAGCAACCAACGAAGCGACGGCCGCAGAAACGCACCGGCTCAGACTCGCGCGCGAGTTATTGGAGACGGGCGACGCTGAGCGCGCGAAGCAGTTCGCCTTGCCCGCACTCAATCGCGTGACCGTGCCCGCGCTGCAATTCCTGTCCGCCTTACGCACCTCTGTGCCGATGGATGCCGACAGTCTCTACAGCAACCTGCTCGCCCGCGCAGTCAGCGATCCGGCGTCCGATGCGAACACCGTCTCGCTGCTATCGTCTTATCTCTTCACGCCGGGTCTCTTCATCACTGTCGATCATGGCGGCGGTTGGAGTTCGCAGTCTGATCGCGCGCCGGCATCATCAACAGAGATGCCGGCCGACGTGCGCACTTCATTCTTCAACGTTGCGGCGCAAGTCTTGTTGCGTCCGCTCCCGCCGCCCGATCAGGATCACACGACGTCGGGGCGCGTCGGCACATACGTGATCATCGCGCGTCTGCTCCCGCTCTTCGAGCAGTACGCGGCCGACAAAGCGCCGCTCCTGCGCACGCAACTCGCCGCGCTCACACCCGACGCGCCCGACAACTGGCGCACCGGTCGTGAAGCGATGTTGACCGAAGGCTTGCGTTCGGCGAATGAGCCGGCGCGCGACGCGGTGCAAGATGCGCTTGACCGCTTGCCGCAAGCGAAGAATTCAGACGAGCGCGATCAGATTTACGTCGTAGCGGCCTTCGCCGCGCAACGCAAAAACGATCTCCCACGCGCGCACGATCTGGCCGAGAAGATCAGCGATGCCGATCTGCGCCGGCAACTTCGCGCCTATCTCGATTTCGTCGCCGTCATGCGCGCCGCAGATAAAAAGGACGCAAACGAATTGCTGCGCCTCGCAGCCGACGGCGAACTCACACACATCCAGCGCGTCTTTGCCTACACGCAAGCGGCGCGCATCCTACTCAAAACGGATCGCGCCCGCGCGCTCGATGCGCTCGACAATGCCGGCAAGGAGGCGCAGCGCATTGACGGCACAGACCCTGACCGCGCCCGCGCCATGCTGGCTGTACTCACGCAAACTTACGAATTCGATCACACGCGCGTCTGGGAGCAACTGCCCGAACTGGTCAAGACCGCCAACGCGCTCGACGACTTCACCGGCGAAGACGGCCGGCTCATCGGCCAGTTTCGCGGCAAAGGCTTCGTCTCGATCAACAGCACCACCTCCGACAGTTTTGATCTGACCGGCATCTTCACCCAACTCGCCCGCGAGGACATGAACCGCGCCGTCGAAATCGCCCGCACCTTCAACGGCGAAGCCCCGCGCGCCACCGCCACGCTCGCCATCGCGCGTGCTGTGTTAGATAGGAAGCAGTGACGATCAAGGAGTTGAGTTTAGCCCAACTGCGATCTCAACACGGAGCACACAGAGACAGCATAGAGGCCACAGAGAAGTTGAATCTCTCTGTGGCCTCTATGCTGTCTCTGTGTGCTCTGTGTTAAAGCGTCCTCATGGGTTCGTCATTTGTGCGCGGCGCGCTGGCTGTTTCCGTTTAACGCGGGCCGCCAGAGCGAAGCGACGGCCAGCCCCGCACCCGCGAGCAGCGCACCTGTGACGAGCGGATGCAGCGAGGCTTTCGTGTAGAGGCTCGACTCGGCGACATGGCCCTCGTAGTCGCCCCGTTCGCGCAGATCGTTGTTGGCTCGATAGAGACCGTTCTCTTCAAGCGGGCGTGGCGGCATGTCCGACTTCTGTTGTTGAGTCGTCATGTTCTCCATCAACATGTCGGTCAGACGCGGCGCGTAATGCCCCAACGCGGAGAGCAGCTTGCCGCCCGCGCCGACGAACACGTCGCGCTCTGGATGCTCGGCGCAATAGAGG
>QHXQ01000023.1 GCA_003223935.1 Acidobacteriota bacterium
ATGTGTGGAGATTCTGACCGTCTTTCTGAAGGACGAAGAGACTCCGGGCGGCGGCCCTTCACGAGCGCATATTAAATTTGCGGCCATAAGTTATTTACGCCCAAACGAGAAAGTTGTCTTATCTCATAGGACTTGGATCGATGGTAAACCGGCAGACCCTAAGCACGACAAATTAGCGTGTCTTAAAGTAGTAGCGGGTAGCGTCCGACCTTACGTGCTAGATATTTCCTGGGAGAATGCGGAGGGGAAATCGCAATATCAACGGATACCGGTGGGGCACTAATCAGCTATGCGCACGTTACGTCCAGCGTTAGCAGAGAAACTGCGCACTGCCCGGCTCGCTCTTGATCGCGCGACCTGTGAAAACATCATTGCGCTTTGTAAACAGTACCTCGCGCTGCTGGCCGAATACCGCAGTGAACTTTACAGTCTGCCTGACACGCTTGAACTAAATCCCCGCTCAAAGACTTCATCACGCGCAGAAGTTAACGCCAACAGGAAGGCAGTCCGCGCTGCCATAGAGCACACCACGCGTGAGCGCGAATGGGCTGAGGCGCTCATCCTCTCGTTCACCGCGATCAGCGGCTACGGCGCAGTAGAGACACTTAGCAGGCAGAAACACAGAGGCCGTGCCGACTGGCGGTTGAGCGCGAGCGGAGCCAGTTATAGCGACGCCGCCAGCAGTGAGAGAATGACAATCCAAGAAGCGGTTGAGACCGCGAGCCTGCTCCGGCGTGAGGCACACGTAGCCAGAAACGCATCTGCCGCAGGCGCGGGCCGAATAACTCCCCCGGATATTCCCAAGCCTGAGTTAGAGCTTTGGTAGGAAGCGCAAAATGATAATTTGTGAATTCTGTATGCGGTACGAGCCGGATGGCAAATGCGAGCTTGGCCTCAACATACCCAAGGGGATGAGTTGCCGTGAATTTGACCCGGGCCTAGCGAGATTCTGTGCCAACCCTAAAGATTTCGTCAGCCCCCGGCAGATCATCGAGATGTCCACCTATTTTGGCATTAAGGGAATGGAGCTAAAGAAGATTAAGCTTATGACTGCAAGAGAAGAAAGTAGTCGGTTGTAGATTCCGCGACTGGGAGTTTGATTACGTCGGGTACGGCAGCGATGGCAGTCGGTTCAACGGCCAAGGCGAGTGGCACTTCGGTTGGGTGCTTGAAGGGCGCGCCGTGCAGGATACATGGATCATTCCCGCCGTGTGGAGCGCAACAAAGCGGGCGCTGGTCTTGGCGAGTACGGCACGACCGTGCGCTTCTACGATCCCAAGCTCGACGCTTGGCGCGTGGTCTGGACGGGCTCCGTACACGGCGAGCTGCTCACTTTCATCGCTCGCAAGGTAGGCGACAAGATCGTGATGGAAGGGCAAGACGGCGACGGCGCGCAGGCGCGTTGGATATTTTCAAAGATTACGAGTCAATCCCTTTACTTGATGATTATTGTGCCAGTCGTCGCCCCACGTGAGCATGGATACCCACCAACTGTTCGGTCTTTCGTTGAATGTCAGTGACCGTTTCGTTACTCATTCAAGCTCCCTACCATTTTCAAGATATTTACCTACACTTTGATAACATGGCAGGGCGGATGCGCGCCGGTTCGCTTGTAATAGTTACGCAATTTTGAGACCTGAAGAGTCCCTCGCCTTACAGTGGAGTGCTGTCGCAGCCCGACTGAAAGCCTTTGCTCGTCTGCGGGCAGCGCGGTGTCAGCATCAGCTTCTCGTTACGATTCATCTCTACCTCGCAGGCTTCGCCTCTTGTCCCTCTTTTTCTCGTTCGCCAGCTTCAGCACGTCACCCGGTTGACAGTTAAGCCCCCGGCAGATCTGCTCCAAGGTGGGGAAGTTGATGCCTACCGCTCTGCCTGTCTTCAACCGCCACAGCGTCGAGTGACTGATGCCCGTCTCCTTGGCCAGCCAATAGAAAGTCCGCCCACGCGCTTCCAGCAACTTATCGACTCGAATTTCGATCACCATGCGCTCCTCTCCCAACATTCAGTGTCTATTATATCCGAAGTATATCACTTATAAAATATATTCTACACTTGACATATATCTTTGTCTAGCGTAAGGTGCTTAAGAACCGAGTCCGCTTACTCTCTTCTCAGCTCCTCCGGGATCCTCCGGATCACCTGAAGTCCACAGCCCAACCACTAAGGAGCTGAATAATGTTCACACGCCAACTCACGCTGAAACTTAAACCGAACTCCGCCACAGCACTTACTACCGCCATGGAGACAACGATTCTCCCGATGCTGCGCAAGCAGAAGGGCTTCCGCGAGGAGATCACCTTCATCTCGCCGGAACGCTCGGAAGCGGTAGCCTATAGCCTCTGGGACACCAAAGAGGACGCGCAGGCTTACAACCACGCGGGGTACGCGGAGATACTGAAGACCCTGTCGAATGTGCTGGAAGGAAATCCGAGAGTGGAGACCTTCGAGGTCTTCACTTCGACGTTCCCCAAGAGCGCTGCTAAAGCTGTCTGAGGTAAATAGAGCTTGTAACTTCGAGCGGGGCGGAGATGTCCGCCCCCTCGTCGCATCCAGTTGGTAGAAAAACCGAAAGGGAGAGCGGAGTAAGTTATGACGACAAATATCAGACCATTACATGACCGAGTGATCGTGCGTCGGATCGAGGAAGGCGAGCAGGTTCGCGGCGGCATTATCATCCCCGACACGGCGAAAGAGAAACCGCAGGAAGGCGAAGTGATCGCTGTCGGCGCAGGCAAATACAGAAAAGACGGCTCGCGTCAGGCGTTGGACGTTAAGGCCGGCGACCGCGTCCTGTTCGGCAAGTACAGCAGTTCTGAAGTCAAGCTCGACGGGGAAGAGTTGCTGATCATGCGCGAGGACGAGATTCTCGGCATCATCAAACGCGCGGGCGCGGCGACCGGGGCGGCGGGCGGCGGTTCCGCGGCAGGTAGGGGCGGCAAGAAGAGCGGCAAGTAGTTCTCTGGCGGCAGATGATTTGATCGACTGAAGTCCCCTCCGGGGCGTCACTACCAATGTTGGTTAGGAGAAGAGAGAAAGATTATGGCAAAGCAAATAGTTCATGGCGGTGAGTCGCGCGCGGCGATCCTGCGCGGCGTCAATCAACTCGCCGACGCGGTCAAGATCACGCTGGGGCCCAAAGGGCGCAACGTCATCCTCGATAAGAAATATGGCAGCCCGACGATCACGAAAGACGGCGTGACCGTGGCGAAAGAGATCGAGTTGAAAGACTCGCTCGAAAACATGGGCGCGCAGATGGTGAAAGAAGTCGCCTCGAAAACTTCGGATGTCGCGGGCGACGGCACAACCACCGCGACCGTGCTGGCGCAAGCGATCTTCCGCGAGGGCGTCAAGACCGTGGCGGCGGGCGCGAACCCGATGGCCCTCAAGCGCGGGATTGACAAAGCGGTCGAACGCGCGACTGCGGAGATCAAAAAGATGGCAAAGCCGGTCAAAGGCGAGATGATCGCGCAGGTCGGCACGATCTCGGCGAACGGTGATGCGACCATCGGTGAGTTGATAGCCGAAGCGATGAACAAGGTTGGCAAGGACGGCGTCATCACGGTCGAAGATTCGCAGACGATGGAGACAGCTTTGGAATTTGTCGAAGGGATGCAGTTTGATCGCGGCTACCTGTCTCCTTACTTCGTGACTGACCCGGAAAGCATGGAGGCCGTGCTCGATAATCCAGTTATTCTCATTAGCGAGAAGAAGCTCGCTTCGATGCGAGATCTGCTGCCTGTGCTAGAGCAGGCCGCCAAGCAAGGCAGACCGATGCTGATCATTGCGGAGGACGTCGAAGGCGAAGCGTTGGCGACGCTCGTGGTGAATAAACTGCGCGGCACAATCAACGTCGCGGCGGTGAAGGCCCCCGGCTTCGGTGACCGGCGCAAGGCGATGCTCGAAGACATCGCTGTTTTGACGGGTGGCAAAGTTATCAGCGAAGACCTCGGCATCAAACTTGAGAACGTTAAGCTCGAAGATTTGGGCAGCGCCAAGAAGGTGACGATTGATAAGGACACCACGACCATCATTGATGGCGCGGGTAACCCTGACGACCTGCAAGGTCGCGTGAAAACGCTCAAAGCTCAGATCGAAGCCGTTACGTCGGACTACGACCGCGAGAAGTTGCAGGAGCGTTTGGCGAAACTCGTCGGCGGCGTCGCGTTGATTCGCGTCGGCGCAGCCACTGAGACCGAACTCAAAGAGAAGAAGGCGCGCGTGGAAGATGCGATGAACGCAACCCGCGCGGCGGTCGAGGAAGGCATCGTGCCGGGCGGCGGTGTGGCGCTGCTGCGCGCGGCGAAGGCACTCGACAAGTTTAGGATTTTCGAGCCGAACGAAGACGGTGAGGTGAGCGGCGATCTAGACGAGCAGATCGGCGTCACAATCGTCAAGCGCGCCTTGGAAGAACCGCTGCGTCAGATCGTACAGAATGCTGGCAAAGAAGGCGCGGTGATCGTCGAGAAGGTGCGCGCCGACAGAAACGCCAACTTCGGCTTCAACGCCGCGACCGGGAAATTTGAAGACCTCGTCGCCGCCGGCATTATTGACCCCGCGAAAGTCACGCGCTGCGCGCTGCAAAACGCTGCGTCAATCGCAGGCTTGATGCTCACAACAGAAGCCCTCATTTCTGAACTACAGGAAGATGATAAGCCGGGGGTGATGTCCGGAGGGGCAGGCTAGAGGGAGCGCAAAATCGCAAGGAAGCAGCGCGGGAAGGGGGAAGAAGTGATGATGAAGATCACCCAAGCATCATTAAAGCGATACCCGAATCGTGTTGATTCAGCAACGCTAATATCAACTCCGATGCGGTGGCTCACGCGTATCTTCGGCTGCTGGCACAAACAGATGAGTCCTCCTTTCACCCAAGACAGTGAAACCTACTGCACCTGCATGAACTGCGGCGCGCGCCGGCAGTTCAATTTGGGGCGGGGTAAGATGACCGGAGCTTACTATTTCTCTCCTCCTTCCGAGTTATACGAATCACGTGCGCCATAACGAGTGTTCAGCGACACAAAAGCCGGGCAAACCAGCGCTCCGCCGCTGAAACGGCACACAGCTTCAACTACGGCTCTTGTCTGTGGTTCACGAAATGAGTAGAGAAGTGATGAGCAGTCTGTATGCCATGCAGCGCGCCAATGGCGACTGGTTCGCGCTTGATGATTATGGTCGTCTGCGCCTGCCGGTCTTTCGCAGCAGCAACGCGGCGATGCACGCGCGCAGCCATCACCCGGGAATGTTCCTCTTCAAACCGATGATCTTTGATGGGCATGCGCTTAAGGAACTCGCATCAGAAGAGGGTGGAGGCGACTTGTGCTTCTGGCTGGTGGACGATCCATTCATCAACCTGGGCCGGGGGCACCCACTGGATCACACGCAGTTTGACTTGCTCATGCGCTATGCCCCGGAGCAGTCTCAACAATGAGAACGAGAGCGAGGCTCAAACGGTGAACAGTTCGCCGCGAGCGCGACGGTAAAGAGATCGTTTCAGAATACATATGGTTCCATTTAGAGAAAGGTAAATATGGCAACAGATAATTTGCTAGGCGCGGCAGTCAGAATACGTCGAGGCTGGCATGGAGGCAGAACCGGGAAAGTAATAGTTTGTGATCAGCGTAACGGCCTTCCTTCTTTATACAGTGTGATCAAAGTTCAGCTCGATGGAAGCGGCCAGGTCGTAAACATAAACAGCGTCGATGAACTGGAGAAACTCACAGACCTGCCAAGCGGTCTGGCTGTTCAATAACACGGGCAGAGTTGCTCAAAATTATGGAAGCTGTGAAAAAGCAAAATCACTTGGAGAAACGCAACCTCAGCGGACGCATGGTTACTTGTAAGACCGAGGTAGGTGGTTCACAAGCTGAAAGGAATAAAGGTGAAGAACTTAAAACGTATGACCTCTACCCTCACACAAGCAGGCAGAGCCACAGTGGTCATCCTCAAGCTGAACAACGAGGTGGCCATACTGAACCAGATGTACGAGGATCGTGCTTACGACCTTGTTATGCTCAAGATTGACCCGCGCCTTGACCCTCTGCGCGAGAACCTGCGCTTTCAAGATTTGCTGCGCCGTGACGGATTACCGCAATAGGCGATTTACAAAGAACCCTGTCGGCCGCTTGCCGGCGTCATCAAAATTATGGGAGCGCCAAGTTCGTGAGTCTTCCGCAATTTTGCTGATGCAGAAACACGACCCCCGTCCTTTAAGTAGCACTGCTTCTACTTCCTTCGGCTTCGAGGATTGCCATAACGGCCGTTGCGGCATTACGACACAATCATTGACTGGTCGTTTAATTAAGCATACTATCGGCGCGTATAGCTCCGGTTAATTATTCTTCGTTAACCTCGTCAACCGGCTCTACCTGCCGTCGCTAGATCAGCAAGGCCTTTCGCTCCTACCGACTCAGTCTTCCTGGTTCCTCTTCTGACGCCGTCGCCGACTCAAGACGAGCTTGTCCGATTGCTGTCTTCAGGAGATCAATTATGAACAGAAATGTTCTGAGTCAACGTCGTTGCTGGTGCATGATTCTGCTGGTGCTCGTTACGTGTGTGCCGGTCGCCGCACAGTACACGGACGGCCTCGGCGGCAACTGGAACAATCCAACGAGCGCGACGATTACAAACATCATCATGGATCGCTACGCTCAGCGACGGCCGGCGAAGAATCTCGCGGCCAAGCGTGCCGACACGAATTCAACTGCGCGGACAGCGTCTAACGCAGCCGCACCAGCCGCGCAACTGAACGATGCCGCCTTGCATTTTCGCGCGACGGGCACGCAACTCAAGACGCGTGAGATAGCCAATCTGATTGATGCCAAAAACCCACAGGTGTTTACCATCCTGAGCACAATCCTTCAGGAGTTTGACAAAGAAGCGCAAAAGATTGGCAAGCCCAACGACTTGGCCCTCGCGTTGAGTTTCTTCTTTGCCGTTAATGCCAACGTCTATCACGACGCAGGCGTGCCGCCAGACCCGCAGGTTTTGGAGCTACGAGATGCGATTGCGAGCGCACTGGTCGAGGGTAACGCGCTGAGCGGCGTCGGGGATCGACAGAAGCAGGAGCTGTACGAAGCGTTGGTGATCTACACCGGCCTCGCGCTCGCCACCTATCAGGAAGGAAAAAGTGGTAACGCGGAGAGCTTGAAGTCAAGCCAGCAACTTGCCGGCCTGAATCTACTGGCAGTCACCGGCATCTCGCCGGACAAGATCAGCTTTACCGAGCAGGGATTGAGCATCGAGAGAGAACTTGCCGCTGCTACCGCGACGGTCACGCAATCTTCTACTGAGTCAGCAAGTCCTCAAATCGCTCCGTCGGAAGCTATTCACGCAGGGAAATTGGTCCTTGAGTTTGAAGGAAATGAGGTCCGCGCCAACCAGATTTACGGCGGAAAAAGAATTCGCGTCCACGGCACGGTAAATTCAATTGATGTGTTGAAAGACGGCAGAATTACCCTGACCTTTCATTCCCCGGCGGGAGGTTATGCGCAAACACGATGTTATTTCAACAAGTCACAAAGCTCCCGATTAGCTGAAATAGTGGGTGGTCAAGAAACGATTGTTGAAGGAACTGTGCGCGGCTTTGGTGGTGGCTTTGACGGAAAGGGTTACGTTGAGTTGGAAAACTGCATCGTTCCTTGATAGCGAAGCGCATAAATTACTTTCGGCTTGGTATGCGGAACTGCGCTTAGGGACAAAGAAACAGAAAATGTCGAAAACCACAATGCACATTCTTGGGTTGCTCGCGCTCATGTTATTGGCTCTGGAAGGGGCGAGTGCCCAACGAGTTCAACCGGTACCGAGTGACCAGAAGTCGAAACCGGCGGCCCCGACCGAGGAGGCGCGCGACGAGTTCTTCGGCGCAGTGACGGATGAAGACGAAGGCCTCGTGCGCAGACTCTTACAACAAAACCCTGCGCTCATCAGTGCGAGTAACGAAGACGGAACGGCGCTTCATTGTGCAGTAGGCCATAACAAGATTCTGGCAATTCTGCTCGCTAAGAATGCCGACCCGAATGCGAAGAATGAATCGGGTGAGACACCGCTGCACCTCGCCGCGGCGGGGGATTTCGAAAGCGCAGAACTGCTCTTAGCCGGCGGAGCAAACGTTAATGCCGTGAACCTCGCGGGCGACACTCCCTTGCACATGGCCGCGTCGAAGGATATTGCAGAACTGCTCGTGACTAAAGGGGGAAATATTGAGGCCAGGAATAAAGGCGGGCGGACGCCGCTCCACGCAGCCGCCAAAGCGGGCCAGACGGAGATCATCGAATACCTGTTGAGCCTTAACGCCGACGTGAATGCCAAAGACGGGGAAGGCAATACCCCGATGATGCTCGCTACCGAGCTAAAGAACAAAGAGGCAATCGAACTTCTACAGTGGACAAACGGTCGGCGCTTAGATGTCAAGGAGGCGGAGAAGGGAATTGTCGGCCATGGCTTGCCCGTCAAGGTGCTAGGCGCTCTCGCTAGCAGGCTTCGGATCGTGAACAAGTATGTACTGATAAAGAAGGGCCTGAGCGACGCGGAACTTATCAAGCTGGCAAAAGAGCTGCACCGCCTAGAGCCTAAAACGAGTTTCTGGATGCTGGATGACGACGCCAAGGCGGAGGAACTGCTCAAGGCGCTGGCGGATTATGCGGCCGGCAGACCGGATGTCACTCCAACTGACTGGCTCAAAGAGCACTTGGTCGCCAATGTACAGGAATACATTGGTCCCGGCACGACCAGATCGTGGGGTCTCGCTCGTGGTCTCGGCTCCGACAAGATTGCCGACCTTCCGTAGCCCTTCAAAAATAAATTAGTGGCACGACAGCTAATAACATACCAAAACAACAAAACGACATTATGGCGCGACTTTGGAAAGAGGAGCTTATGACTCGACTTTATCCAACTAAGCCGCGAGAGCAAGGCAGAAAACAAGTGGTCCAGTACCTTGCCGGGAATTTGCACGAACTCTGCCTGTCGAGCAGAGTTCACTAAATATCGAGACCGCCATAAATGCTGTCGCACCAATGCCAGACAATCCGTGAAGGTCGCTTCACGCTTTTCATGCCACGCTGCCGTGTTGAGCGGTATCTCTCCGTCGGGTTGCAGTTCGTCGTCCTAACCCTCATCACTGGCAGGCCCGTCAAACGAGGTGAAGCGCAAGCGAGCAACACCTTCACGACGCCGAGCGTCGTTCATTTCGCAGTCGTGCTGTTGCTGTCAGCCGTTGTCAGCGCTCCATGGGACGGAATCGGCATAGTTGCAATTTTCTGGGGTTTGGTGGGCCTCAGCGGGATTGTGTACACAGTCGTCGTGGCCCGCCGTATGCGACGGCAAACCGCCTACCGGCCCGTATTCGAGGACTGGCTGTTTCATGTGCTGCTGCCCTTGGCGGCATACGCCATACTAACCGGGTCGTCATTCGCCGCCCGCCCCTACACGCGCCCGGCCCTGTTCGCGGTCGGCACCGCGGCGCTGCTGTTACTCTTCGCTGGCATTCACAATGCTTGGGACACGGTAACTCATCTCGTCTTTGTCAGGGAGCGAGAACAGCGGGAGGATGAGCGGGAACGCTGAGCCAGCATTTGTACGACCTCACGCAACCTTCCGACATCCCTGCCTGACACACTACCGAGGAAGCGGCCGTAATCCTCGCTGAGTAGAACACGCAGTTCGCGCTTGATGAATTGGTGTATCATGAAGGACGTTACGCCGATATTTCTTGCTGGGTTTAACTATCGGAGGGTATATTAAATCCATAGTTGATTTGCAGGAGTAACGCCTATGTCGATGCACCTCGAAGTTCGACCCGAAATAGCCGACAAACTGGCCGCTCTCGCCAAAGCCAGAGGCGTGTCGGTGGACAATCTTTTGCAAGAGGTACTCGCCGGTCTGGAACTGCCACAGGATGCGATAGCCGAACCTTCCTTGGAAGAGTTCGAGCGAGACATGAACGCGCTAGCCGAGGGCTTAGAGCATCTGCCGGTCGGGTATGAGGGGACTTACTCGCGGGAAGACATCTACATGGATCATAACTGATGTATCTTGCGGGCACGAACATCACGGCTCGCGCTTCCTGCTCCGCAGCGATCCCGCTTATCCCGCTATCCGCCAAGCTGTCCGCATCCTGAAGACCCGCCGCGAACGGTTTTGTTAGTAGCTCTAAATCTCTACGATGTAGAATGGCCGGGGTGAAAAACTAAGCGGTGTTACAAATAGACGCTGGCGGCGAGGTATAATTTGATGAGTAGTGAACTCATGCCCCACAAGGCAGGCGACAGTTGGGTGATTGAAATCCCCGATGAGATGGCACAGGCAATGGGCGTGTCTTCCGGCTCAGTGGCCGTGCTGCACGCGGCGCAAGGGGCTATTGAGGTGGAGGTGTTACCGCCGCCCTCGCCGGAGTTGGATGAGTCCGTGCGCCGTATCCATGACAAATATAAGGACGCCTTCGAGGAGATGAAGCGGCTTGGCGACTGAGGAGGCGAACTACGTCACTTTCGCCGAGTCCGTCTTCCTCCACATCCGTCTGATGAGGCTACTCGGCGAGCGGCGCTACGGCGTCTTCGACCGCGCCCTCGTCGAGTCATCACTAGCCCGCCCGCAACAGGCCGCCGCATTCGAGGGCGCAGACCTCATACGACAAGCCGCCACGCTCTGCTTCGGACTCATTAAGAATCACCCCTGGGTCGGCGGTAATAAGCGCACCGCAACCGCCATTACTGACGAGTTCCTTTTCAGGAACGGCTATGAGGTGACGGCGACCCCGGCTGAGACGGTCGAGATGGTGCTCGCCGTCGAAGGCGACCGCTGGGGAGTGGACGAGGTCGAGGGGTGGCTGCGCGAGAGATCGAAACTAATCTCAGCTCAAAGTCCAGAGTAAACGACTGACAAAAAGAGAGTCCGCGTTCGGGCTTGCGCCCACGACTAAGCCTCACCCATGTGGGCAGAGGTCTTTTCTTTTCTCCCCGATTTTCATACCAACACATCCAAGTAGATACAAAGTAATACAGGTCTGTACAAAGCCGCTCAGCTCATAATCAACTCAAAAAGGGCAAAGGGTTACTACCCTTCCTACTACCTCGGATAAAAGTGGCACTACAAAGTGCCATCCATCTACTGCTAAGTTGTTGAAGTTAAAGGACTATTGAAGGCGGCGATCGGAATCGAACCGATGATAAAGGTTTTGCAGACCTCTGCCTTACCACTTGGCTACGCCGCCGTAAACAGGAATAAAATCGAAAGGCGAAGGGCGAAAGTTTAGAGGCTGTCTCCTTTCGCTCTTCGCCTTTCGACTTGAACTTTGGAGCGGGAGACGAGATTTGAACTCGCGACTTCGACCTTGGCAAGGTCGCACTCTACCACTGAGTTACTCCCGCTCGGCGAGGACAATTTTATTGATCGCCGCTCACTTGTCAAGTCGCCATGAACCCGCCTGCGCGGCATACACCAACATAACCCCGCGGCCGTTGACAATGCCGTCGCGCGCGATTAACTTTTGCGCGTCCGCCTGTAACGATCTGCCTGACAAGCCGGAAACTTTGGTACGCTAACGCACGGGCATCGCTGCCTTGCGGTCGGAGAGACCGCCGCAACTGTCGGGCCTGCTGGCCGCTCGGCGCGCCATGTCAAACATCTGAGGGAACCATTATGCTCACCCGTCGCGCTCTACTTTCGTTCGTCTTTGTCTTGTTGCTTTCGTCTGTGCCGACCTTTGCACAGTCTTATCGCAAGCCGCCGCAGGCTGTGCTCGACGTGCTCGATGCGCCGGTCACGCCGGTCGCCAACGTCAGCCCGACGGGCGAGTTGATGTTGTTGGCCACAGGCGTGCGCTATCCGCCGATCAGCGATCTCGCGCAGCCGATGCTCAGGCTCGCGGGCTTGCGCATCAACCCCGTCACGAATGGGCCGCATCGCAGCCCTTACTTCGTCGCGCTCGCGCTCAAACGCATCGGCGATGGCGCGGAGACGAAAGTTAATTTGCCTGCGGATGCGCATATAGATTTTCCGCAGTGGAGTCCCGACGGCAAACACTTCGCGTTTATGAACACGACGCCCGCAGGGATCGAGCTTTGGACGGGCGACAGCGCGACGGGGCAGATCAAGCAACTCAAAAGTGTGCGCGTCAACGCGGTCTATGGCGATCCCGTTCAATGGTTGCCGGACAATCGCACGCTCGTCGTGCAACTTGTGCCGACGACACGCGCGCCGCTTGCACCGCCGCCGAGCGTGCCGCGCGAGCCGGTCATACAGGAGAGCACGGGAAGGGCCGGCCCGCTGCCGACCTATGAAGACCTGTTGAAGAACCCTTACGACGAAGATCAGTTTGAGTATTACGCGTCTGCGCAGCTTGCGCTCGTTGATACGGCGAGCAGCCAGATGACGAACATCGGCCAACCGGCCATCTTCGAGACGGTCTCGCCCGCGCCGAACGGCGAACTGCTGCTGACTGCGCGCTTGCGTCGGCCGTTCTCTTATCTCTTTCCGGCGGACGCTTTCCCGAAAGAGGTTGAAGTGTGGGACATGAAGGGGCAGGTCGTCTATAAGTTGGCGAATCTACCGCTCGCGGATCAAGTGCCGATTGGCGGCGTGCCGGAAGGCGCGCGCGATTACGCTTGGCGGCCGAGCGCGCCCGCGACGCTCGGCTGGGCTGAAGCGCTCGATAAAGGCAATCCGAAGTTGAAAGTGGCGCATCGTGATCGCGTGTTGATGTTGGCTGCGCCGTTCAAGGAGCAACCAGTCGAACTCATTCAGACCGAGCAACGCTTCGCCGGCCTACAATGGACTGAACGTGAAGACCTCGCCTTTGTCTCAGACTACGACCGCGACACGCGCAAACTCCGCACTATCCTCTTGCACGCAGACACACGCACCGAACAGCCGCGCATCATCTGGAATCGCAATATACAGGATCGCTACAACGATCCGGGCGCGCTCATGACGCGGCTGTTGCCCAACGGTCATCGCGCGATTATTCAGCACGGCGACGGCATCTACCTCAACGGCACCGGCGCATCGCCCGAAGGCGACCGCCCGTTCCTCGACGTGATGAATCTAAAATCGCTCCAAGTCGTGCGTTACTTTCGCAGCGACAGAAAGAGCTACGAAGTACCCATCGCGCTTGTGAAAAACGACGTCATGCAGTTCATCACGCGGCGCGAGTCGCCGACCGAGCCGCCGAACTACTTCATACGCACGTCGCTCGCGGCAGTGCAAGACGTAACGGCGGCTTCTACGCAACAGTCGCCGATGAAAGAGGCGCTTTACGGCTCGGTCGCCAAACCGCTCACAAACTTCCCCGATCCGACGCCGCAACTGCGCGGCATCACTAAACGGCTCGTGACCTATCAGCGCAAAGATGGTGTGCCTTGCTCGTTCACGCTCTACCTGCCGCCGGGTTACAAAGAGGGCACACGGCTACCGACGGTCGTGTGGGCTTATCCGCTCGAATTCAGCGACGCGGCGACGGCGGGCCAAGTCTCCGGTTCGACGCAGCGCTACACGACCATCACGGGGCCGTCGGAGTTATTCTTCCTGCTCGAAGGTTATGCTGTGCTCGACAACGCGACGATGCCTGTGGTCGGCAACGACCCGGAGAAGGTCAACGACACATACATAGATCAGATCGTGATGAGCGCGCAGGCGGCGATTGATAAAGCGGTGGAGCTTGGCGTAACAGACAGGGATCGCGTCGGCGTCGGCGGCCACTCTTACGGCGCGTTCATGACGGCGAACCTGCTCGCGCATTCCGATCTCTTCCGTGCGGGCGTCGCGCGGAGCGGCGCGTACAATCGCACCTTGACGCCCTTCGGGTTTCAGAACGAGCGGCGCATTCTCTGGGAAGCGCCGGAACTTTATCTGAAGGTCTCGCCCTTCATGTTCGCCAATAAGATCAACGAGCCGATCCTCTTGATCCATGGCGAAGCGGACAACAACACGGGCACGTTCCCGATCCAGTCCGAGCGCATGTACGCGGCGATTCGCGGCACGGGCGGCACTGTCCGCCTCGTCATGCTCCCGCTCGAAGCGCACGGCTACGCCGCCCGCGAGACCATCGAGCACGTGCTCTACGAGATGATCAACTGGTTCGACAAGTACGTGAAGAACGCGCCGCCGCGCAGCGCGCAAGAACAGAAAGCCGCGGCGCTGCCGTAACGAAAGCGAATCAGAACCGCCTGCGGTAGCGGGCGGGTTTTGGTTGCGGGAGCAGTACCCGCCCGCTACCGCAGGCAGTTCTGACAGGTTCAGAGCGGCTTGATCTCTGATAGGCCGTAGAGCGTCTCGGCTGAGATGAATGTCCAATCGGTGCTCGCGCGTTTGACCGCATCGTTGCCCATCTGCAAGACCATGTGACCGAGCGCGCGGCGGACGCGGGTACGCTCCTCAGGCGGCGCGTTGTGTTGTTCGGCCCACGTGAGCCAACCTTGCGCCGCGTCAATCGCCCACGGCAGCCAGAGAAAGCCGACGCTCTCTTTGCCCGCGTGCGCGCGGTCGGTTTGATCGAGACAGGTAGCGACAAACTCGCCCGAACTGGTTGGAAAACTGAAGTCGCGCGTGACGCAGGCGGCAATGTGTTTCGGCATCTGCGCGAGCATGGCGGGCGGGATTGTAACGTTAGCTTCCGCTTGCGCACGCAACAGCAGCGCGTAGATTTCCAGCGTCAGGCCGTCGAACGTCTCATCCGCGCTTGTGCCACCGCTCCAACCCGGCACATCCTTCGTCGTATCGTAGTGATTGAGCAACCACTGCGCGGTCTTACGCAGCAACTCATCACGCCGTTCCGCGCTGCCTTCCCACGGCACGTTCGCGCGCTTCAACTCCAACAGCGCGAGCAAAGCGAGCGTCGTCGTGTAAGGGTTCGCGTCGCCGGCCTCTGTCTGGCGCGGGAACATGTTCCACCCGCCGTCGTCCAACGGACGATAGAGTTTCAAGACCTCCTGCGTGTAAGCCAAGTGCGCGAGCAGGCGTCGGCGTTCCGTGTCGTTCAAGAGACCGGGGCGCGCAAGCGCCGCCGCGAGCGCGGCCGTCGTCCAGAGCGCCGGCTCGGCCACTGTGTCCGTATCGTCTTGATGCGAAATCCAACCGAACTTGAGCGCGCCCGCTTCGACCGGCACGTTCGGCTTGAACGGCGTCTCCAGATTAGGGAGCAGCGCATGCAGTTCCGCGTTACTCGCTTCGGGCATGCGGAACATCCCGCACAACGCCTGCGAATGACTCCACGTCTCAAGGTACAATTTCTCGTTCGGCTTGAGCGACGCTTTGATCCAACCGTCGGGCGTGCGCGCGTGAGTCAAGGAGTCGAATACCTGCCGACGCAAGGGCACGGCGGCGCGGCGAATCTCTTCCATCTGCGGCACAGGGCGCAGCACAGAAGCGTTGTGCCGATCTATGATCGTCCGCACACGCTCGCCACCCGGAATACTCCAACCCTTGTCGGCCATCGCCAGATAGACGAAGGCTAACGCGAGCATCAACCCGAACACGCCCGTGCCGATTTTCAACCGCCGCTTGCGTTGGCGCACCACTTCGCGCTGGCGCAACTCGTCGAAGCCGACGCCGAGTATGCCGGCCAACACTTTGAGCTTAGCGTTCTCGCGCCCGTCCTTATCTTTGCGCGCGTCGGCCGCAATCGGCTCGGTGTGTTCGTCTGTGAGTTTGCCGTCTGCGCCGACGCGAAAACGTAAAGCGGGCGGGAAACATTCCAAGAGACCAAGCTCCGGTTTGTCGGTCGCGTTCGGCTCGCCCTCGACGATCAGACACAAGACGCGATCCTCACGCCCCCAAGCCTTGAACTCTTTGATCTCTTCGTTGACCCAACGCGAGACGGCCGAACGCGGCGAGCAGATCACGATCAAGATGCGCGACTGCCGCAAAGCCGCTTGGAGCGTGCCGCCGAGATCGAATGAGCCGGGCAACTCTTCGCGGTCGCGAAAGACCGGGAAGACGCGCTCGGGCACGGGGCCGTAAAAGCTCGGCCGGCCGATCAAACGGCGCGGCACTTTGTAAGTCTCAAGACTCTCGTGCAGCCAGCGCGCCCAAGTCTCGTCCTGATGGCTGTAGCTGATAAAGGCCCAATACTTGTAACCGTCGGCTACGACGGTCTTATTCGGCGGGGCAGTCTCTTGGCCGTTCGCTTGCTCCATGTTCGGGGGATCAACTTCTCCGGTCAGATGATTGCGATTGCAATAGGCGACGCTCGCGCCACGTATTCTAAACATCTAAACACGCCAACGCCAATTTTAGTCAACGTATGCGTCGGCCCAACTGCGCTTGCGAAATTTCGCGTCCGTCCAGAAGCTGCGCAGTAGTTCGACGCGGGGCATCGGCTCGGCCACCTCTTCGGTCGGTTCGGGTAGGACGACGCTGACCACATCATAGCGGTAAGGCGCGCCCGTGAGATTGAACATGCGCCGATAGACGCGTGCGGCGCGCGCAACCTGTCTCTGCTTGCGCAGGTCAACGTTGGCTTCGGGCGCGGCGAACCAGTCGGAGCGGCGCGTCTTCACTTCCACGAAACAGAGCGTCGCGCCCTCGTAAGCGATCAGATCGATCTCGGCATTGACAACTGCGCCGCGTCTATTGCGACCCACCGGCAACTTGAAATTCGCCGCCACCAACTCGTAGCCCGCGCGCACCAGATGAGCCGCCGCATAAGTCTCGCCCTGCTGACCCAAAGCCAAGTGGGCCGCAAGTTCAGACGACGGCGCAGCGTCCGTCTGTGTGGCCGGGCGACCGAGTGCTGCGCGCACGCGAGTGATGAGTTGAGATCGTTTCATCTTTGCGCCGGGCCGGCGCGCAAAGGCCGTCTTGCGCACGGTGCGGCGCGCGTAGCTTATAGATATTGGGCGCGGCGCTGCAAGTGATCGGCAGGCAAACGCACAAACAACTGAGCCGCGCCCTCAGTTCAAACGCAGCCGCGCGGTGCTCGTGTTACTGCACGGACGGTGGGCGGAAACGTGGCGGTGGCGGACGGTCGCCGTTTGGCGGCGGCGGCGGGCGGTCGCCATCGGGCGGCGGAAGGCGCTCTTCTTCGGGCGGAGGCGCTTGCTTTTTATGAAGCGTCTCGGCGAGATGCGCGTCATCTTGAGCAGCGCTATTGTTGCTGGGCTGCGGCCCCGCTCTTTGTATGACAAGACCTGTACCATCTGCCGTCCCAAGTGTCGCAGGGGCATTGGCCTCACTGGCCTGCGCGTTGCCGCCGCTCGCATTGTTAGCGCGCGTCGCACCGGCGTCGCTGGATTGGGATTGGGTGGAGGTCGTCGGCGCTTCGCTGGCAGCGCGTGTGGTAGAGGGTTGAATCTGCGCCGGTGCGGACTCCGAATAAGTGTTCTGTGATGCGCCAGCAGGCTGTGCCTGCGTTGTCGCGGGCGTGCCCGACTGCGCGTTCGTGGACGAATCGAGCGGCGTTCCGACTTCTGAAGCAGAGTTGACCGAAGGCTTGTCGCTGCGCTGTGTGAAAGTGTAGGCGACGACGGCGCAAGCGACGAGCAGTAGGACGACGGCCACGCCGAGCAGCTTAACGGGCGACGTGCGTGCGTACGGCGTTGGCCGCATGTGCGTTGCCGTTGCGGTGTGAGCTTTGACAGGGCGTCGGGCTGCGCTTTGTGTGACTTCAACAAGAGTCGTCTCATCAGACGAAGATGCGGTCTGACGTTGTGTTGCGGTGCGCACGCCGATGGTGGCCTGCGACTCGTCATGCGCTTGTGCCGGCAACGTCACCGTCATCTCATCGGTGGCAGACTGATCTGCTTTGAAACTGCTGGCGGCGGACGTTGGCCGTGCGTCGAGTGCCAAGCCACGCGACGCTTGCCGCAGTGCATCGCGCATCGCTGCGGCTGTCGGCGGCCGCAGCGCGGCCTTTTGCGCCAATGCGCGTTGGATGACCCGGCTGATCGCTTCGGAGACTTGTGTGTGCGCGAGATGTGCAGGCCTGAGCGGGTCGGGTTGATTATTGATGATGGCGCTGGCGCGCGTCAGCGCATCAACCGGGACTTTGCCGGTCAATAGGTGATACAAAGTCGCGGCGAGCGAGTAGAGGTCGCTGCGTGCGTCCGTGCCCGTGCCTTGAATCTGTTCGAGCGGCGCGTAATGGCGCGAGTAACCGAAGACGCTGGCCGTCATGTGCGCGCGCGTCTCTGTCGTCGCCCCTTTCGCCAGCCCGAAGTCGAGCAGCACGATCTGGCCGCGCGTGGTCAACTTCAGATTCTGCGGCTTGATGTCGCGATGTACGACGGGCGGCTCGTGCGTGTGCAGGTAATCCAAGGCGTCGAGCAGTTCGTCGGCCCAACGCAATACGTCGGCGAGCGGGAACGGGCCGCTGCGCTCTTCCAAAAGCGCCGAGAGATCATCGCCGACGATGTACTCCATGACGAGGAACTGGCCGTTGCCTTCGATGAAGTGGTCGCTGACTTTGGGGAGCGCAGCGTGGCGCAGGTGATTTAAGAGTTGCGCCTCACGCTCGAAGGCTTTGCGCAGGGTCGGATCGTCAAAGAAGGTCTGCTTGATGGCGACGGTGCTGTGAAAGCGTTCGTCCGTTGCGACATAGACCGCGCCCATACCGCCTTGGCCGATCAGTTTGACCACACGATAGCGGTCTTGGAGCAGCGTGCCGGATTCGATCATGATTGATTGTCCGAGACTCCTTCGCGCGCGAGTTGATAGGCGAGCCGTAGCTTTTAGCTTGACATGAGGCCGAGAGGGGCGAGCGCGAACCCGCTCTCAGGTTCGCGCCCAAAATTCAGCTTAACTGATCGGCACTGCTTTAATCAATATCTATCTTGCCCGCCGGAGTTTGAGGAGCGGGCAGACAGCAGACGACCAGATCATCTACTTGTTTATGCTCGATGGCGCGCCCATCGTCTTGTGGGGCATGGGTAGCCGGCCGTCTGCACCGGCCGTTAGGGCGATGAACGTCGGGTTTTCGCGGATGGAGTTGAAGACGGCATCCACGCGCGCCTCCATCATCTCTTTGGCGCGCACAGACTGGTAGCGCTCATACTGGAAGAAGTGACGACGGAGCAGTGCGAGCGCCTTGTCGCGTTGCCCGTTCTGCGCGTAGATGGCGGCCAAGTTATACGAAGCAGGAAGCAGTGCTTCATTGGCGCGGGCGATCTGCAAAGCTTCGTCGCCGTGACCGGCGGCCGCCTTGAAGACGGCGGCAAAGATCAAGTTGTAAGGGTCTCTCGGCTCGAGCGCGAGCGCCTGCTGCACGTAGAAGTCGGTCTTAACCGCGTCGCCTTCGGAGTTCCAATAGACGGCCAAGTTGCGATAGGCGAGCGCAAGCGGATAGGTCGCAACCGAAGCTTCCATCAGCGCCAAGCCTTTCTTGAACTCGCCCTCGTGAATGGTCATCTTGCCTAAGCCGTGCTGAGCGACGGCGCGCGAGAGCGGATCGGCCGGCATATTAAGGATCGCTTCAAACGTCGCACGCGCTTTGTCCCAATCGCCGATGTGATGGCGATAGAGTTCGCCGAGATAACGAAGGGGCGTCGGGTCGGCCGGGTCGAGCAGATGCGCGCGTGTGTAGAGTTGTTCGGCGGCGACGTAGCGTGCGCCCATCTCCGCGCGTAGGCCGGCGCGCATGGTCTGTTCGATCCGTGCGCTCGTGCGTGCATCGAAGATGGGAGCGGCAGGTAGTTCGGCCACATCAGTCACGCCGAGTTTCTTCAACTCCTTCGCCGCATCCTTAGCCTTGCCCGGAAACATGCACTTCTCGGCCTGCACGGCGCGAAAGAGCTTAATGGCGACTTCAGTGTCGCCGGCCTTCGCTTTGTCCTTGCCCGACTTCAGTTGCTCGTCGAGCGCGCTCTCGCGCTTCTTAACTTCGCTTTCGACCAGTTTCTCCACATCCGACACATTCAGCTTGCCGTCTTTGTTCTCAAGCTTGCTGATGGGTGTGCCTTCAGGCGTGGCGAGCACTGCGACCGGCGGCTTGGAATCGCCGAGCAGTTTCTTGCCTGTGTCGGTGCGATAGTCCGCCAGTTCCATCGCAACGCATTGCGCGGCGTAGAGCGAGAGCGTGCGCGAGGCGCGCAAGGAAGATTTCTGCACCTCTTCGGTCGTGGCCGGAAACCAATAGAGCACCAACCCCATCGCAACCGGCGGGTCTTGCGGGGCGCGCACCTTCCACGGCACGTAATAGACCTTCATGTCCGACCCGCCGCCGCCAGACATGCCGCCGCCCCCACCGCCGCCACCGCCACCGCAGGTGGCCCAAGCAGGAGAGCATGAAAAGAGTAGCGCGAGAAGGATGGCTAGGGAACGGGCAACTTTCGTTTTCATGGCGCGGGATTATAGCAGAGCGGTGATCGTTCAACCACAAATTTGTACCGACTAGAGCATGCGGCGCGCGCGCTAGCCGAGGCCAGCCAGAGCACAGTAAAAGCTATCAGTTGATCCGGCAGATGGATAGTTAAGAACTTGACAATTAGTTTCTTAAGAGTATGATTATGAGTATATGAAAGCAGTGAGAGACGACAAGCGAGTGCAGCCTGATCAGCGCGAGGCGCATTATCTCGGCCGGATGCGCCAGCACGGCGAACGGTATGCAGAATTTCATCGGCCTTCGGTCGAGTTGTTGATCAACCTTATCTACACCTGCGACATAATTCAAACGCAATTAGCGCGCAAGATCGAGGCGCATAAGCTTTCATTGGGAGCCTTCAATGCGTTGATGATCCTGAGCCGTTATGAGACGACGGGCTGCCCGATGCACGAACTTGGCGAGTTGCTTTTGGTGAGTCGAGCCAACATCACGGGCCTAGTGGATTGTCTGGAACGCAGAGGGTTGGTCGAGCGCACGGGCGCGCCCGCAGACCGCCGCGTGCGCCTCGTGCGTTTGACGAAGGCGGGGCGCAAACTCCTCGAAACGATCCTGCCCGCACATTACCGGCGCGTGCGCGCGATGCTGCGCGGCGTCAGTAATAAGGAGAAGGAGGCGTTGAGCGAACTGCTGACGAAACTGCGGCACAACGTCTTGCAGTCATTTGAGCGACAAGCGGAGCAGTCTGAGCGGACCGAAGTGAACAGGGGATAGGTCGTGGGTATGCTTCGTCTGAATCTTATTTTAGTTCTTGTGTTGGCGAGTGCTGGGTGGGCGCAAGCGCAGCAGTCAACAACGGCCGGGCAGAGCACGACGCTGGGTCAAGGGCAGAGCGGCACGCAAAGCGGCAACAGCCAACAAGGCACTGCGCCCAATCCGAGCGGCATGGGCCAGCCACCGGCGCAGACGCCCGGCACAAGCACAACGACCGGCACGACAAGCACAGGCCGACAGATCGGCGGGCCTGTGCCGACGACAAGAGGCACGGGCAATGTGCTCGGCGCACAGAACGTACCGGGCGCGGCCGTCGTGACTCAAGGGCCAGCGTCGTTGAGTTTGGAGCAAGCGATCCAACTCGCGATCAAGAACAACTTGGCCACGTTGCTCGCGCATGAGCGGCGGCGCGAAGCTGAGGGCTTGAAGCAAGAGGCGCGCGCGCCTCTGTTGCCGAACATCTCTGGCACAGCGTATCAGGCGAACGTCACACAGAACTTGGCGGCGCTCGGTTTTCAACCCAGCACGTTCCCCGGCATACGCTCAACCTTCATCGGCCCGTTCAATAATTTCGACGCGCGCGCACGGCTCGTGCAGACCATCTTCGACTTGAGCGCGATCAAAAATTATCAGGCGGGGCGCGCAGGCGTGCGCGTCGCGGAGGTTGAAGAGGCACTCGCGCGCGAGCAGGTGGCGAGCGGCACGGCGCTCACGTACCTCGAAGCTTTGCGCGCAGACCGCTCGGTCGCAGCCGCGCAAGCGAACGTCGAACTCGCGCAGACGCTCTTGAAACTCGCGCAGGATCAACGCAACGCGGGCGTGGCGACCGGCGTTGATGTGACGCGCGCGCAGACGCGACTCGCTGAAGAACAGTTGCGGCTGGCGCAGGCGCAGATGGCTTCGGAGCAGGCGCGTCTGAACTTGCAGCGCGTCGTCGGTCTCTCGTTTGAGAGTCCTTTGATCTTAACTGATCAGTTGCGCTACATGGATGAGCCGGTGCCTTCGGCTGAGACTGCTGTCGCGCAAGCCGCGCAGAGCCGGCCTGAGATTCGCATCGCCGAAGAACAGATCAGAGTCAACGAACTCGAACGTCAAGCGGTGCGCGCGGAGCATCTGCCGTCGCTCGAATTCGTGGGCGACTACGGCGTGAGTGGCATCACGCCGACAAACACAGATTTGCCCACGCGCCGCGCCGCGATCCAGTTGAACGTCCCCGTCTTCAATGGCGGACTGACGCGCGGGCGTGAAGCGGTCGCGGCAAGTCGCGCACGTCAAGCCGAACTCGAACTCGGCAGCGTGCGCGGGCAGGTTGAAGAGGATGTGCGTTTGGCCCTGTCGGCTGTGCGCACGGCGATGGCGCAGGTGCGCGCGGCTGATGAGAGCGTGACGTTGGCTGAGCGTGAGTTGGAGATGGCGCGCGACCGTTTTCGCGCGGGCGTGGCGGACAATCTCGAAGTCATCAACGCGCAGACCGCGCTCGCCAACGCGCGCGATGCGCAGGTCACGGCGTTAGCTGTCTATAACGCCGCGCGTTTGAATCTTGCGGCGGCGCTCGGTCGCGCCGAAGCATTTCGTTGGTGAACAGCAAGTCAAAACCGCCTGCGGTAGCGGGCGGGTGTATGCTGCGATCAATGGCCAGATGATGCAATCAAGACCCGCCCGCTACCGCAGGCGGTTCTGACATAATTTGTGAGCCGCAAAGGAAACGCGCGCGCGGCTGTCTGAGTTTGGAGCGAGACATGGCAGAAGTGTTGGATCAAGTAGAAGCAGAGAACAAGCAGGCGCAGGAAGAACCGCACGCGGCGGCGCGGCCAAAAAACGCAGCCGAAGCGACTGGTGTAGAAGACGTACAACCGTACATCCCCGAGGCAGGGAGCAAATCGGCAGCCGACAGTGACGAGGCAGGCCGAGCGGCAAGAGCAAGACAGTTGCGCCGTCGCCGGACGCTGCTCATCGTCGGCGCGTTGGTGCTGCTCGTCGGCGCAGTCTTCGGCGTGCGCTATTGGCTCTATGCGCGCGCGCACGAGACGACAGATGATGCGTTCATTGACGGGCGCATCGTGCAGGTCAGTCCGAAAGTCTCAGGCTATGTGGCGAAGGTTTACAAGAAGGACAATCAAGAGGTGCAGGCGGGCGATCTGATCGCCGAACTCGACGCGCGCGATTACGAGGCGAAGTTGGAACAGGCGAAGGCCGCGCTTGATGCAGGCGCGGCGCGTCTGCGTGAAGCGCACACGAGCGTCGAGTTGACGCGCGCCAGCACACACGCGGCCACGCAGCAAGCCGCCGCGACGGTGCAGCAAGCGCGCTCAGGCGTTGCATCGTCGCGCGCCGCCGCCGCAGCCGAGCGCAGTCGGATCAGTCAGTCCAGCGCGGGCGTAGCGACGGCGCAGGCCAATCTCGCGCAGGCGCGCTCACAAGTCACAGCCGCCGAAGCCGAAGCGACGCGCGCCAACGCGGACGTGCAGCGTTACCAAGAGCTTTACGCGAAGGACGAGATTTCACGCCAACGACTCGACGAAGCCATCGCCGCAGCACGCACAGCCAACGCGCAAGTTGAGGCCGCACGCGGCCGCGTCGCAGCGGCCGAAGCGCAGGTGAGCGAAGCGCGGGCGGCTGAGACGACCGCCGCCGAGAACGCGCGTCGGGCGCAGACACAGATCGGCGGCGCGCAGGCGACGGTGAACGAGGCGCTTGGTCGGCTCGCGCAAGCGAACACAGCGCCGCAGCAGGTCGCCGTCAGTCAAGCGCAAGCGGAGACGGCGGGCGCGACCATCGAACAACTGCGCGCGGCGGTCGAACAGGCCGAGCTTGAGTTGTCTTACACGAAAATCTATGCGCCGGAGACAGGGCGCATAACGCATAAGTCAATCGAAGAGGGCGCGCTCGTGCAGGTCGGGCAGCCGCTCATGGCGGTTGTGCCGGGCGACGTGTGGGTCACGGCCAATTTCAAAGAGAGTCAGATCGGCAAGATGCACGAGGGGCAGCCGGTTGAAATCACAGTTGATGCGTACCCGGATAAAGTTTTCAAGGGACACATTGACAGCATACAAGCGGGCACGGGCGCGCGCTTCAGCATGCTGCCGGCGGAGAACGCGACGGGCAACTACGTCAAGGTCGTGCAGCGTATGCCCGTCAAGATCGTCTTTGACGAACAACCCGATCCGGACCACATGGTTGCGCCGGGCATGTCGGTCGAGCCAGAGGTGTTGGTTAGGTGAGCAAGGCGTTGACCAAGGGGGGCGCGGGCGCAAATCCGACGCGAGCAACGCAGCGCGCCGACGGGCAGGTCGCAACTCGAACGGGGCAGGCTGCGACTGCTGTTGCGCCGAAAGTGTGGACGCCGAGTTTCAGCCCTTGGTTGATCGCTGCGGCGGTCATGCTCGCCACGTTCATGGAGGTGCTTGATACTTCGGTCGCCAACGTCGCGTTGCCGCACATCGCGGGCAATCTTTCGGCCACGCCGGAAGAGGCGACTTGGGTGCTGACGAGTTATCTCGTCTCGAATGCGATCATTCTGCCTGCGACCAACTGGCTCAGTCGCTATTTTGGCCGCAAGCGTTTCTTGATCGTCTGCATCATCATCTTCACGCTCTCGTCTGCACTGTGCGGCGCGGCGGCGAGTCTCGGCATGCTCATTGTCGCGCGCATCCTGCAAGGCGCGGGCGGCGGCGCGTTGCAGCCGATTGCGCAGGCCGTGTTGATGGAGAGTTTTCCGCCGGAAAAGCGCGGCTCGGCGATGGCTGTCTTCGGCATGGGCATCGTCGTCGCGCCGATCATCGGGCCGACCCTCGGTGGCTGGATCACAGACAACTACACTTGGCGTTGGATCTTCTACATCAATGTACCCATCGGCATCATCGCGGTGCTGATGGCGAACACGTTCATCGAAGACCCGCCGTACATTAAAGATCAGAAACCCGGCCGCATTGATTACATCGGCTTCGGGCTGATGGCCGTCGGCTTGGCGACGCTCCAACTCGTGCTCGACAAGGGACAGGAAGAGGATTGGTTTCACTCGTCCTTGATCACTTTGGCGGTGGTCTTCGCCGTGGCCACGATCATCGCGTTCATCATCTGGGAACTGCGCGCTAAAGAGCCGATTGTCAACCTGCGCATCTTGACGAATCGCAACTTCGCGGTCGGCACGATGTTGATGACGATCATGGGCATCGTGCTGTATGGCACGATTGCGCTCTTGCCGCTCTTCTTGCAGACGATGCTCGGCTATCCGGCGGTGCAGAGCGGCATGGCGGTCAGCCCGCGCGGCATCGGCTCGATCATCTCTATGATCATCATCGGCCGGCTCGTCGGGCGCATTGATAGTCGCTACTTGATCATGTTCGGCTTCTCGGTGCTCGCGTTCTCGACCTACTTGTTCAGCGACATCAATCTACAAATCTCAATGGGCAGCATCGTCTGGCCGAGCATCATTAGCGGCTTGGCGATGGGCTTCGTCTTTGTGCCGCTCACGACCGCCGCGATGGGCACGCTTGCGAACGAACAGATGGGCAACGCTTCGGGCGTCTTCAATCTGATGCGCAACACCGGCGGCTCAATCGGCATCGCCGCGATGACCACGCTGCTCGCGCGCGGCGCGCAAGTGCATCAAGCGGCGCTTGCCTCGCACCTCAACCCTTACAATCCGATGGTGCAACAACGCATGCAGCAGATGCAGGGCGCGATGGCAACGCAGTCCGGCTCTGCGGTCACGGCGACGCAGCAAGCTATGGGCATGATGTACGGCATGCTGACTAAACAAGCGATGGTGCTATCTTATATTGACAACTTCCGCTTGCTCGCTTTCTTGTGTGTGCTCTGCATTCCGGCGACGCTACTGTTCAAGCGTGTCAAGGCGCGTAAAGCCGCGGCGGCGGCGATGCATTGAGGCGCGCAGACGTAAGCGTTAAATTGAAGCTCATAAGCTTGGGCGCGAGACAAGACATGAACCACGAAGCCACACGAAGCGACACGAAGCGAGGCGCACAAGATGTGCGGGCCCGTCTCGTGTGGGTTCGTTGTGCGTCGGTGTTGCTGCTCGTGTGTCTCTTGCAATTAGTCGAAGCATCTGCGCGCGCGCAAAAGCGCCGCCCGCCCGTGCCGACGACGCAGAAGCAGAAGCACAAAGATGAAAAAACCACAGCCGCAGAGCAACTGACCGCGACGCGCGACGAGTTCATCCGTTTGACGAACGAGTACAAGAAGAGCTTGGCCGAACTGTTGACTTTTTACGAGAAGGACGTGAAGCGCGCCGAAGAGAAGCAGGCCAAACTGCAAGAGCTTTACGCGCAAGGCTTGCTCGCCAAGCGCGACCTTGATGCAAACGCGCAAGAGATCGCGGACGCCAAAGCGAAAGTCGCCGACGCGCAAAAACAGATGCAAGCGGCCGATGATCAGATCGCCGAGACGCTCGTCGAAGAGAAGACCATCGAGCAGGTGGCGCAAGTGCCGCCACCCCGACCCGGCAAGTTGATCAAGACGACCGCTTACATACGCTACAACGGCCCCGCCGCTTGGTCGCTCACGTCAGGCGCAGCGAAAGTCGAAAGTTTCTTCCTGCAAAAGTTCGGCCGGCAACTGCCGATCAGCGCCTACGGCCAAACGGCCGTGCACAATCGCTTGGGCTTCGATCATCGCAACGCGATGGACGTGCCCGTCAATCCGAACAGCGCCGAAGGTCAGGCGCTCATGGCTTATCTGCGCGCCAACGGCATCCCATTCTTCGCCTTCTACATGGCCATCCCCGGCTCAGCCACCGGCGCGCATATACACATCGGCCAACCCTCGCACAGAATCTCAAGTCCGCTTGCCACACACTAAAACATCACACGCTTGCCGCGCGTTTGCCGCGCGCGTTAGACTCGCGCAGATTCAAGACATGAGCACACAAGGCACAGAGACGACTGCAACGGTCGCGCCGCCGCGCGCCGCTCTGCCGCTTGTGACCATCGTCGGGCGACCGAACGTGGGCAAGTCAACGCTCTTCAATCGCGTGATCGGCGAGCGGCGCTCAATCGTCGGCGACGAGCCGGGCATCACGCGCGACCGCATCTACGGCGAAGCCGAATGGCAAGGCCGCCGCTTCGCCGTCGTGGATACCGGCGGCATCGTGCCTGATGACGATGCGATCATTCCGGCGAACATTTTGAAACAAGCGGCGACGGCGATCAGCGAAGCGGTCGCGCTCGTCTGGGTCGTTGACGTGCGCGCAGGGAAGACGCCGCTTGATGAAGAACTAGCGCGCTTGCTGCGCGGCACAGGCAAGCCCGTGCTCATCGCCGCGAACAAAGCGGACGCCACGCGCCTCGAAGCCGACGCGGGCGAGTTTTATCAATTCGGTTTCGATGAGGTCGTCGCCGTCTCCGCCGAACACGGTGACGGCGTCGGCGATCTGCTCGACGCGCTCGTCACACATTTCGATGAGCAAGCAGAGGTAGTTGATACCGAAACCGCGCCGCGCGAGATCAGACTTGCGATCATCGGTCGGCCCAACGTTGGCAAGTCGTCGCTCTTGAATCGGCTGCTCGGCGCGGAGCGCGCCATCGTCTCGCCGGTCGCGGGCACGACGCGCGATACGGTGGACACGCTGCTCGAATGGCCCGAAGAGATTGCAGGCGCGACACCGACCGACGCGACGCAAGACCCGAACGCATTGCAAGGCGAAGGGACGGCGCTCGAAGTGGCCGAGCGCGTCGTGCATCGCTTTCGTTTGATTGACACGGCGGGCATCAGGCGCAAGGGCAAGACCGAAGAGATGACTGAGAAGTTGTCGGTCGTGATGGCGCGGCGCAGTCTTGAACGTGCGGATGTGGCGGTCGTCGTGATTGATGCGACGGAAGGCGTGGCCGCGCTCGATGCGAACATCGCGGGCTACGCGGTCGAAGCCGGTTGCTCGATCATCATCGCCGTCAACAAGTGGGACGCCGTGCCGGACAAAGAGACGGGCACGCCCGCCGCCTTCGAGCGCGACTTGCGCGACAAGATGAAGTTCCTCGACTACGCGCCGGTCGTCTTCATCTCGGCATTGACAGGTCAGCGCGTGCCACGCATCCTGCCGCTCGCCGTGCGCGCGAACGCGGCGCGATCTTTACGCATCTCGACTTCGCAACTCAACGACTTCTTCGCCCGCGCCATCGCCGCGCCACGCGCGCCGACTGCGCCCGCGCCCGTCAAAGGTGGCCGCTCGCGCCTGCGCGTCCAATACGTCACCCAAGTCGGCACGCGCCCGCCGCGCTTCGTCGTCTTCACCGCCGGCGGCAAAGGTGGCTTGCATTTTTCTTACGAGCGTTACTTGCAGAATCGTCTGCGCGAGACTTATGACTTCTTCGCCACGCCGATCCGCATCATTGAACGGCATAAGCGCGAGCGTAGGAAATAACACGTTCGCATTGATTCAGCATTGTGTGATGAAACTTCGAGACCTGACCGCACTTATCTTGCCGCGCCTGCGCGAGCCTTCGGTCTGCGAAGCGTGCGGCGCTGAGTTCACGTGTGGCGCGTCGCTCGCGGGTTGTTGGTGTACGGAGATCAAGTTGAGCGAGTCGGTGAGACAAACGATGCGGGCGCGTTATCGAAACTGTCTGTGCCGCGCGTGTCTGGAAAGTTTTGCGGCGACGGAAGCGAAGTGTGCGGATGAGTAAGACGGCGATCAGTTGGCAGGTCGTCGCGCAAGAGGGCGAGGCGCGCGTCGGGTTGTTGCAAACAAGACGCGCGTTAATCGAGACGCCGGTCTTTATGCCGGTCGGGACGGCGGGCACGGTGAAGGGCACGCGCTTCGAGGCGTTGGAAGCGCCGGAGTTGGACGCGCGGATCATTCTCGGCAACACGTATCACCTATGGCTGCGACCGGGTGTGGACGTGATCCGCGCGTGCGGGGGCTTGCATCGCTTCATCGGTTGGGAACGCGCGCTGTTGACGGATTCGGGCGGCTTTCAAGTGTGGAGCTTGGGCGCACTACGCAAGCTGCGCGAAGAGGGCGTCGAGTTTCGTTCGCACGTGGATGGGAGCGCGCGCTTTCTGTCGCCGGAGGTTTCGATGGAGGTGCAAGCGGCGCTTGGCTCTGACATCGTGATGGCGTTTGATGAATGCGCGCCGGGCGAGGCGGCGCACGAGGTCGCGCGCGCTTCGATGGAGTTGACCGCGCGTTGGGCTGCACGTTCGCGCGCACGCTTCGACGAATTGCAACGTGAAGGCGCGGACACGGGCCGCACACCGGAGCATCACTTGTCGGTCAACGGCGAGCAAGCGTTGTTCGGCATCGTGCAGGGTGCGGCGCACGCAGACTTGCGGCTTGAGAGTCTCGCGCGCACGGTCGAGATCGGTTTCGCTGGTTACGCCATCGGGGGCTTGAGCGTCGGAGAAGAGAAGCCGGTCATGTACGACACCATCGAGTTGCTTGCGCCAAGGATGCCAAAGGAGCGGCCGCGTTATCTGATGGGCGTCGGCACGCCGGAGGATTTGCTCGCAGGCGTGGCGCGCGGCGTGGACATGTTCGATTGCGTGTTGCCGACGCGCGACGGGCGCAACGGGCGGGCCTACACGTCGCTCGGCCCGGTCAACATCAAGAACACGCGTTGGACGACCGACACGTGCCCGCTCGATGAAGAGTGCGCTTGTTCGGTCTGCCGTAGGCATACGCGCGCTTACCTGCGCCATCTTTATAATGCGGGCGAAATGTTGGCGAGCATCCTGCTGACGCATCACAATCTCGCGTTCTTCCTTGACACCATGCGGCGCGTGAGGCAAGCTATCCGGTCTGGTAATTTCGCGCGATTTCAGCGAGAGTTCATAGAGCGGTACAACTCCGGTGTCGGGTGAGTGCGCCCGCAAGTTTCGGGGCTGGCACTGATCGGTCGCCGGACTTTTCTTGTACGCGCTTAAAACTTTTGCGCTGTTCTGGCGCGGTTGAAAAACAACTTAACGCTTCGATCTGAAACTTAAATGGCTACTCTTCTGCTTCTCCAGTCCGGCGGCTTCGGCGCGCTCTGGTTTCTCCCCTACGTTGCGATATTCGCCATCTTCTATTTCCTGATCATCGGCCCGCAGCGCAAGCGGCAGCGCGCGTTGCAAGACATGATCGCGAACGTGAAGCCGGGCGACCGCATCATCACGACCGGCGGCATATTGGCCACGGTCAAGTCTGTGCGCGAAAACAGCTTGGTTGTTTTAAGCGCCGACAAGTCCATGCTCGAAATCTCGCGCAGCGCCGTCGCCGCGATGCAGGGTGAGGAAGAGAAGAAGAGTTAAAGGATTGTCCGTTGTCAATGGTCAGTTGTCCGTTGTTCTTCTGCCATGAGTTGCACGTTGAAGATGAACTGAACAACTGACAACGGACAATTAACTACTGACAAACGATCATGAAGAAGAATTTAACGCAGCGCGTCATCGTCATCGCCATCGTCACGATTGCCGGCCTCTACGCCGTCATCGGCCCGCGCCACCGGCCGCATCTGAGCGACTTCACGCCCAACGGTCTCAAGCAGACGCTCGCCGAAAACATACACCTCGGCCTCGATCTCAAAGGCGGCTCGCACCTCGTCATGCAGGTTAAGACCGACGAGTATCTGAAGAAACTGACGCAGGACACGGCGCAGGCCGTCCAGAAGGCGGCGCAAGCGGGCGGCTACCAGACGCAGGAGGTGAAGTGGAACACGGACAACGGCAACTATGGTTTTACTTTGCCGGTGACCGATCCAGCTAAAGTGTCGGACGTGCGCGACGCGATGCCGAAGAAGGTTGATCTGAATGATTGGACGGTCTCGACCTCTGGCAATGCGATCACTTGGTCTTTGACCGCGAACGCGCAACGGACGCTCGCGGAGCAGGCGGTTGATCAAGCTCTGAAGATCATTGATAGCCGCATCAACGCCGTCGGCGTCGCCGAGCCGACCTTGCAACGACATGGCGCGCAAAGCTCGCACCAGATTCTCTTGCAGATGCCCGGCATCAAAGACCCAGAGCACGTCAAGCAGTTATTGAAAACCGAGTCGAAGCTTGATCTCGTCCACGTCGTCAGCCCGCCGAGTCCGCAGCCCGTGCAGACTTACAACTCGGAACAGGAAGCGATCCAATCGCTCGGCGGCACTGTGCCGTCCAATAAACAGGTCGTGCCTTACGCCGAACGCGAAGAGCCGACCGCCGCGAGCGCGAACCCGAACTCGAACACGGCCAATCAGAACAAGCCGAAGAAGTATGTTGTGGTCGAGATGCCGCCCGTCGTGGACGGGAGCGAACTGCGCAACGCGCAAGCGGTCTCGCAGTCGGGGCGCGGCACGGACTATCAGATTCACTTTCAACTGAAGCCTGCGGGCGCAGAGAAGTTCGGCGCGTGGACGGGCGCAAACATCAATCAGTACATGGGCGTCGTCCTTAACGGCGAGGTCAAATCAATCGCGTTCATCAAATCGCAGATCACAGATTCAGGCGAGATCAGCGGGCGCTTTACGAAGGCTTCGGCCGACGACTTGGCGCTGACCCTGCGGTCGGGCGCGCTGCCCGCGCCGATTCAATACTTGGAAGAGCGCACGGTCGGCCCGAGTCTCGGCGCTGACTCCATTCGTGCGGGCGTCAAAGCCTCGCTGCTCGGTCTCACGCTCGTCATCGCGTTCATGCTCATCTACTATCGCGGCGCAGGCGTCAACGCCGTCGTTGCGCTACTGCTGAACATGATCCTGATGATGGCCGGTCTGATTCTCTTCGGCGCGACGCTGACGCTGCCCGGCATCGCCGGCATCATCCTGACCATCGGTATGGCGGTGGACTCAAACGTGCTCATCTTCGAGCGCATCCGCGAAGAGTTACACTCAGGTAAGACCGTGCTCTCGTCAGTGGATCAGGGTTTCAGGCGCGCCTTCGTTACAATCATTGATACCCACGTGACGACGATTGTCTCGTCGCTCTTTCTGTTCATCTTCGGCACGGGCCCGATTCGCGGTTTCGCCGTTACGCTCGTGCTCGGTCTCGTCGTCAACCTGTTCTCGGCCGTCTATGTCTCGCGCACGATCTTTGAGTGGGTGCTCAATCGCCGTGGCCATCGCCCGGAGACGATCAGTATTTAACCGCAGTGACGAGAGGCGAGTGACAAGCAAAAGCTTTTAACTCGTCACTTGTCACTCGTCACTCGTCACTGGTTTTAAGTCATGATTCAATTATTCAAAAACGTTAACGTTGACTGGCTGGGCAAGCGCCGCATCTTTATCTCCATCTCGATCATCTTGCTGTTGGTCGGCATGGGGTCGGCGCTGTACCGGCACGCCTTCCACCCATATGGCACGGAAGCTTTCAATCTCGGTGTGGACTTCAAAGGCGGCACGGTCGTCACCGTCCATTTCAACCAACCGCCTTCGGTCGAAGCCATTCGCTCGGCCATTGATCAAGCGGGCATCAAAGATGTGATCATCCAGCCCATCTTGGACAAACAAGGCGAGTTCCTGATCAGGTTGCCGAAGCAGGACGAAAGCGCACAGGCAAACACGCCGCAGGCACAGGCGGGCGTTGACCCGGCGCGCGCAAAAGTCGGGCAAGCGCTGAGCGCTTTCGGGGAGGGTAACGCAGAGATCATCGGCACGGACGCGGTGGGCGAGGTGGCTGGCAAGCAGCTTCGTAACCAAGCCATCGCCGTCACGTTGGCGGCACTCGTCGGCATGCTCCTCTTCATCGCTTTCCGCTTTGAGTGGACTTATGGCGCGGCGGCCGTGATCGCCGTATTCCACACGGTGCTCGTCACGCTCGGTCTGTTCTCGATCTTTCAGTGGGAGATCAACTTAACGGTCATCGTTGCGCTCATCACGCTCGTCGGCTTCGACGTGAACGACTCAATCGTCGTCTTCGACCGCATCCGCGAGAACCTGCGCCTGCATCGCAAGATGAGTCTCTACGACGTGGTCAACATGTCGATCAATCAGACGCTCTCGCGCACGGTCATCACGTCAGGGCTAGTCTTCCTCTCGGTTGTCGCCTTGGTGCTCTTCGGCGGCGCCACGCTGCGTCCCTTCTCGCTTGCCTTGTTGATGGGCATCATCTTCGGCACGTACGATTCAATCGCCGTCGCCAGCCCGATCATGGTCTGGTGGCAACGGCGGCTTGAGCCGTCGCGCACGCAGACGCCCGCGACTCGTGCGCCGGGCGCACAACAGCGCGGCAATGCGACCCAAAAGGGCGCGGCCGAGACGAAAGCGAAAGCGGTCGCGCGCGGCTCGCAAGGCGCAGCACGCTCATAAGATAACCCTGTGTTAATGACGGATTTTGCGCTTGACAGGCGCGCGCCGAGCGACATAGACTGAGCGCGTTGCTGACCAAATTATTTTTGCTTTACAAACGTATCTGATCGTGCCTGTAGCAGTGTCTGCACACACGCAGTGCGATTGTTGGCTGTACGGCGTTTGATCGGCGCGAGTGGTTAACGCTCGTGCCCGTGTGCTGCGCTCAAGACTTGAGCGCGCGCCGAGTCGTTTCAGTAACGCCGTTTGCCTGCCCCCACATTTAAGTTCCAACTAATCGTTCAAGCGGTTGTATGACAGCGACGTTTTGGAACAAACGCTTTGCCGGAGACATCTAACCGTGTGATCGTTTTTGCACCCTTAGTCCACTGGCACCGGAAGAGGGAGGATGAGAGATGTTCGATAGTTTAGTCGAGTCTGGTTCGCATAAAGAAGACATTGCGCGTAAAGGCTCATTCTTTTTAGGCGCGGCCGCAATCTACGTCGTGATCCTTGTCGGGCTGGCCGTGCTCAGCGTCTGGGCCTACAACAGCAGCCTGCCCGATGAGAGTCTTGAGTTAACGACGATGGTTGCGCCTGTGCCTGTGCAGCAACAGCAGGAGCAGCAACAACAGAAGCAAGAGCAGCCGAAGCAGCAAGAGCAGCAGCAGGTGGCGACCCGCACAGAGTTGGTCGCTAGCTCACTCGACCCGACCAAAGTGCCGGAGCATGTCTCGGCGGTGGCGAGCAAAGTGCCGCCCGTGCCGCCGGGCGGCGCAGTGATCGGTCATTCCAACACGGACGTGAGCGGCCCCGCCGGCCCCATCGGCCCGCCGGGCCCCGGCACAGGCGTGGGTGTGAACACAGGCCCTGCGCCCGTCATCAAAGATACCGAACCCGAACCGCCACCACCGACGCCGACACCAAGGCCGAAGCCGACGGCGCCGATCTCGCAGGGCGTGTTGAACGGTAAAGCCATTAGCAAACCGCAGCCGCCGTATCCGCCGATTGCAAAGGCGGCGCGCGCCTCGGGCACGGTCGTCGTGGCGATCATCGTGGACGAGTCGGGGCGCGTAACCTCGGCGCACGCTACATCGGGTCATCCGTTGTTGCAGCAAGCGGCGGTGCAGGCGGCTTATCAGGCGCGCTTTACGCCGACGCTTCTTTCTGGGCAGCCGGTGAAGGTCTCAGGCTTTATCACCTATAACTTCGTGCTTCAATAACCGGACGCGCGCCGCGTCGGTCTGCTGAGTCTCGCGGCCGCGCGCTCTCGTAAAGGCCGCGTGCGCTCAAAGCCGGTCGCGCATAATGGAAGCCAACGCGCTCCACGCTCTAGTGCAGTAAAAATTTTTGGAGGGTTCTACCGTGACAATTCCAACGATGAGTTTAGTCGGAACTAAAACGCTCGGTCTGCTGTTCTTCCTGCAAGATCAGGGCGGCGGCGGCAGTCAAGCGAGTGCGACCGCCAACGCTTTCACGATGAGTGAGATGATCAAGAACCTCGGCCCCGTCGCCATCGGCGTCATCGCCGTGCTCTTGATCATGTCCATGTATTCGATTGCGGTCATGGTCGAGCGGTTCTTGACCTATCGCGCCGCCAAGACGCAATCGCGCGAGTTCGCGCCGCGCGTCGCGCAGGCTTTGAAGAACGACCGCATCGAAGAGGCCATCAACATCAGCGACAAGCACAAGAAGTCGCATCTGGCGATGGTCGTCAATGCGGGCTTGCAGGAGTTTCGCGCGCACGAAGCGGGCGGCGACATCTCCGGCGACGAGATCGATGCGTCGAAGCGTGCGCTGCAACGTGCGATTGCGATTAAGAGCGCGGAGTTCCGGCGCGGGCTGTCGGGTCTGGCGACCATCGGTTCGACCGCTCCGTTCGTCGGTCTCTTCGGCACTGTGTTCGGCATCATCTCCGCGTTCACCGGCATGAAGAACGCCGAGTCGGCTGGTATCGGCGCGGTCGCAGGCGGTATCGCCGAGGCGCTGTTGACGACGGCGCTCGGTCTCGCTGTGGCTGTGCCGGCCGTGTGGGTGTTCAACTACTTCACCGGCAAAGTGGACGGCTTCATCGTCGAGATGGATAACTCGGCGTCGGAGTTGATCGACTACTTCATCAAAAATCGGACGCGGCAACTGAAAGCCTAGACGGTTCGGGCGCGCACGCCGCGCAAACGGTAAACCCTCTGAGCTTGTCGCGCGAACACGTGTTCGCGCGACGGGGCGCGGTCGGGCGACGCTTGCGGTCGCGCTGCAAGTTTAAGGAGAGTGACTTATGGCTATGACAGCGGGTGGCAACAGCGGCTTCACTTCCGAGATCAATGTCACGCCGATGGTGGACATCATGTTGGTGCTCCTCATCATCTTCATGGTCGTGACGCCGCTCTTGCAGTCGGGCGTCTCGGTGGTGTTGCCGAAAGAGATGCGCAACCCGGAGGAAGACCCCGCGATCATCAAAGAGTCTTCGGTCGTGATCGCGATTACGGGCGACAATCAGTTCTATATTGGGAAAGACAAGGTTGACATCGTCGATCTGAAGGACAAGATTCAGAAGCGGATGGAGACCAAAAAACCCGAAGAGCGGATCGTCTATGTCCGTAGCGATATTCACGCGAGCTACGGCAGCGTCGTCGAGTTGATCAATACGATCCGGCAGGCTGGAATTGATCAGATCGGTCTGGTCGCCGAGAAGAAGAAGGGACTGAACGGGCCGGCCCCCGCGCCGGGAGCGCCCAAAGCCTGAGGCCGGGCGCTTACACGTCATCAAGCTTTTGACAGGGCCGCGCTTTGTCTTAAATGGCGAACGTGGGCCTGACACGGAGGAACTGGCAATGGGAATGGCAGTCGGCGCAGGCGCAGCCAAACCGAACATCAACGTGACGCCGTTCATAGACATTCTGCTGGTGCTGCTGATCATCTTCATGGTCATCACGCCGCTCAAGCCGACGCGCTTCAAGGCGCTCGTGCCGAACGAGCCGCCGCCGTCGAACGAACCGATCAAGCCGAACCCGCTGACGCTGGTCGTTACGATTGATAAAGATTTGAAGTTGAAGCTGAATCAGGACGACGTCGGTTCGGTCAACGATCCAAGTTTGCTGAGCAAGAAGTTGTCGGACACTTTCCAAGAGCGGCGCGCGCAGCACGCTTATGAGCCGGGCAAAGAGACGCGCGTTGACCTGCCGGAAGAGGAGCGCATCGCCAAGGCCGTCTTCGTCAAAGCGCCGAAGTCTCTGCCTTACGGTGAAGTGGTCAAAGTGATCGACGCGATTAAGGGGGCGGGCGGCAATCCCATCGGGTTGCAGATTGACGATCTGCCGCAATAGGCGGCCACAGTGACGGGCAGTCCGGCCAGTGCGTCCATTCGCCTCGGCGGCGAAAAGTGCGCTGGCCCTTCGCTCGTCATTCGCAGTTTTAGAGTCTTTAGACATTCTCTCTTGCGGGAGTCGTAAAGCTAATGAAACTCTCTCATTCAAGGGCCGCGCTCCTTTTGCTCGCGCTCGCCGCGCTCTGCCTGAACACGGGCTGCATCAACCGTATTCGCGCCAAGAACCAGTTGAACGAAGGGGCGCGCGCTTACAAGGCCGGCCACTTCCAAGAGGCGGAGGAACACTTCCGCCGCGCCAAAGAGCTTGACCCACAGCAGAAGAACACAGACTTCTTCATCGCGCGCGCCATTCAGTCGCAGTATAAGCAAGGCGTGGACACGCCGGAGAACAAAGCTAAGGCACAGGCGGCGATTGATCAGTACATGCAGGTGCTGGCCAATGACCCGAACAACGAACTGGCCTACAGTTCCATCGCCTATCTCTACAAGGCCATCGGGCAAGATGACAAACAGATCGAATGGATCACCAAACGCGCCAACGATCCGAACGCGCCGCCCGATAAACGCGCGCAGGCGCTCATCGTGCTCGCCAGCAAAAAGTGGGAGTGCTCCTACACGGTCACTGAGCAGGCCAGCAACAAGGTGACGGTGATGACGGACAAGGGGGCGCACGTCCAATACAAGAAGCCGAAGGAGCAAAAGGATTTCGATCAGGCCAAACAGTGTGTGCTTGATGGGCTGGCGCTGACCGATAGGGCCATCAGTCTCGATCCAACCAACGATCAGGCTTGGTCGTACAAAACCAACCTGCTGCTCGAACTGGGCAAACTCGATGAGATGGACGGCAAGACTGATCAGGCGACCCAAGACCGCAAGCAGGCTAACGATGCGCAGCAACAGACGCTCAAGCTAACCGAAGAGAACAAGAAGAAGAAGGAAGAGGAAGAGAAGGCCAAGGCCGACAAAGAAAAAGCCAGTTGAGCCACGTCGCCGGCAATAGTCTGCCGAACTCCGCTTTAGCCCGAGCACCCTGCTTCACTTGATGCCCGACTTTACGGTCGGGCATCTTTTTTTTCAATCGTCAGTCGTCAGTAGCCAGCAGTCAGTAGTCGTTATAAAATCATATTGACGACTGACGACTGACTAACTGTTTCCATGATTCGCATCGAAGAGATCGTCCAGAAGGTTGCGCGCAATCACCCGCAGGCTAACCTAGACATGCTCCGGCGCGCTTACTTCTTTTCGGCGCGCGAGCACAAAGGGCAGACGCGCGCCTCAGGCGAGCCGTATCTCGTGCACCCGCTCGAAGTCGCCAACATCCTCGCGGACATGCGGCTTGATGAAGTGTCTGTGGCAACTGGTCTCTTGCACGATGTAGTCGAGGACACGCTCGTCGAGCCGCAGACGATCCGCGAATACTTTGGCGAAGAGGTGATGCACCTCGTCGAAGGCTTGACGAAGATCGCGCTCATCAGCAATCAATCGAAAGAAGTCCAACAGGCCGAGAACGTGCGCAAGATGCTGTTGGCGATGGTGGACGACGTGCGCGTCGTCCTTGTCAAACTCGCCGACCGGCTGCACAACATGCGCACGCTGCAATTCCTCAAACCTGAAAAGCGCCAACGCATCGCGCAGGAAACGCTCGACATCTACGCGCCTATCGCGCATCGGCTCGGCATGGGCAAACTGCGCGGCGAATTGGAAGACCTCTCATTCCAGCACCTGCACCCGGAAGACTACCACGCGCTCGTGGCCCAACTCGAAGCGCGCCGCGCCGAGCACGAAGCCTTCCTGCACGCAACCCAAGCGATGCTCGAAGAGAAACTGCGCGAGGCTGATGTGCCGTTTGTTCGGATCGAAGGGCGCGTCAAACGGCTCTTTTCGATCTGGAAGAAATTGAAGCGACAGAAGATTGAGATCGATCAGGTTTACGATCTAGTCGCCTTGCGCATCATCACGCCGGATGAGGTGCGTCATTGTTACGCCGCGCTCGGCGTCGTCCACAACTTGTGGAAGCCTGTGCCTGGTCGCTTCAAAGATTGGATCGGGACGCCGCGCGATAACCTCTATCAATCGCTCCACACTTCAGTCATCGGCCCTGAAGGGCAACCCTTTGAAGTCCAGATTCGCACCGAAGAGATGCACCGCATCGCCGAAGAGGGCGTCGCCGCGCATTGGAAATACAAAGAAGGCCGGCGCGGCGCACACGAGGACGACGAAGCGTTCCAATGGCTGCGCTCGCTGATCGAGTGGACGCAGGAGGTCAAAGACTCGCGCGATTTCCTCGAAACTCTCAAGCTTGATCTCTATCCGAAAGATGTCTATGCCTTCACGCCGATGGGCAAGATCATCCAACTACCGCGCGGCGCAACGCCCGTTGATTTCGCCTACATGATCCACACGGAGATCGGCAACACCTGCACGGGCGCGCGGGTCAACGGGCGCATCGTGCCGTTGCGCTCCTCGATTCAAAACGGCGACGTGGTTGAGATCATCACTTCGCCCAACTCGCACCCTTCGCGCGATTGGCTGAACTTCGTCGTCACTTCAAAGGCGCGCAATCGCGTGCGCCACTGGGTCGCGGAGCAGCAGCGCGCCGAATCAATTGACATCGGGCGCAAACTCTTCGAGCGCGAAGCCTCGCGCTTCCAACTCTCCGCGAAGAAACTCTTGAACGCATCGAACGGCGACTTCAAGCGCGTCGCCAACGATTACGGCTTCGGGCGCGTGGACGATCTGCTCGCCGCCATCGGCTACGGCAAGATCATGCCGCGCAACGTGATCGCCAAATTCCTCGGCCCCGAAGAGTTCGCCAAGCTCGAAGAGCGCAAAGAATCGAAACTCCGTAGCGGCATGCAGGCCGTCAAGCGGCTCATGCGTCTGGGCGACGACGCCATCGTCGTGCGTGGCGTGGACGATGTGCTGATCGCACGCGCACGTTGTTGCAATCCCGTTCACGGCGAAGCGATTGTCGGCTACATCACGCGCGGCAAGGGTGTGGTCGTCCACGCGCGGCGCTGCCAGAATGTGCAGCAGTTGATGATCAACCCTGAACGGATCGTCGAAGTCGAATGGGCGGGCAAAGCCGATCACGCGGCTTACGCCGTCAAGCTGCTCGCCGTCACAGAGAATCGCACAGGCATGATCGCCGGCATCACCAGCGCCATCTCTGACATCAAGACCGGCATCCGCGAAGCCAAAGCTACGGTCGCGCCCGACAATCGCGGGCGCATCGAAGTTACGGTCGAAGTCTTCGACGTGAAACACCTCGACAAAGTGATCCGCTCGATTCGCAACGTACCCGGCGTCCTCGATGTCGAACGCCTGCACGGCGCAGCATAAAGTCGTACACTCACAGCTTGAACCACGAAGTCACATGAAACAGCACGAGCTAAAATTAGTCTGTCTTGCTGCTTCACGTCGTTTAGTATGACTTCGTGGTCTCATTTCTTCTGCCGGGCAAGCATCTACCGGCGCACAAATTTCATCAATACAGGCTGAAATGACTTGATTTACGATCTATCGCTTGATCATTCGGGCGTGAGTTGCGCCCGCGCGTTGCCGTGCGGAGAGCGGTTTGTTAGAATCCACGTTTCGTTTACGCAACCTGAAAAGCAGCAGTCGTCACTGTGAAGCAGATCGTTCAGACAGAGCGCGCGCCAAAGGCCATCGGCCCGTATTCGCAGGCTGTTGTGGCCGGCGGGTTCGTGTTCGCTTCCGGGCAGATTCCGATTGATCCGCAGACAGGCGAGTTCGTCGCTGGCGGCACGGCTGAGCAGACCGAGCAAGTGTTACGCAATTTGTCTGAGGTGCTCGCGGCGGCCGGCAGCAGCTTCGCGCAGGTCGTCAAGACAACCGTCTATCTCGCGGACATGAACGATTTCGCGGCGATGAATGAGGTCTATGGGCATTATTTTCAGACCGAGCCGCCGGCCCGCGCCACCGTGCAAGCGGCGCGTCTGCCGCGCGACGCGCGCGTCGAGATTGATGTTATTGCAATGATGAACACTGAACGATGAATGGAAGACAGTTTTTCATTCAGCGTTCATCATTCATCGTTCGGCAACTACGCTGCTTTCGCCACCTTGCCCGCTTTGATGCAGGTGGTGCAGACCTTCATCCGCACCGTGCCGCCTTGCGGGCGCTGGACGCGGATTGATTGCAGGTTGGGATTGAACCGGCGCGGGGTGCGATTGTTCGCGTGCGAGACGTTGTTGCCGAACTGCGGCCCCTTGCCGCAGACTTCGCATCGTTTAGCCATGATTGCTCTACCTCCGAACTTTGAAAAGCGCGCCATCGCCGTCGTTCGCTATCACAGACACGAATGCGATGCGCTAAGGAAACGAAATTTATAGCAGACGATTTTACGGCCCGTCAAGGCAAGGTCAGTCGCCCACGCGCCGTGTGCCAGAGATTGGCATCATCATTTAGTCGAAGGAGCAACAGTCACAGTGTCCAGATTCAAACAGATCGCAGTTTTCATTCTCCTCGTTGCATTAGCCGGCGCGCTCGGCGCGTGTAGTCGCGCTGGCGGGAGCGGCAGCAAAGATACGGCCGTCGCCGCCACAGTCAACGGGCGCGAAATCTCTTTGCGCGAAGTTGATTCGATCCTCAATCAACAGGCCAAGACCCAACAGTCGGACATCGCGCAGATGTCGCCGCTCGAACTATCCGCCGGCCGGCTGCAAGTGCTCGACGGTTTGATCAAACAGGAAGTTTTGTTCCAGCGCGCTGAGAAAGAGAGTCTCTTGCCGAAGGATGAAGAGGTCACGCAGAAACTCGCAGAGCTGAAACAGTCGAGCGGCATGACTGAGGAGCAGTATCAACAGCGTCTGCGCGAGACCGGCCAGACCGAGCAGGAATTGCGCGACAACACGCGCAAGCAACTCGCCATCAACAATCTACTCGACCGTGTGGGCAGCAAGATCGGCACGCCGAGCGAGAAGGAGGTGGCCGATTTCTACAACAATAATCACGATTACTACGTGAGCGGGCGCGGCGTCGGTCTCGCGGCTATCATCGTTGACCCCGCCGATAACGGCCTGCCCAACGATGTGAAAGGAGAAGCCGAGGCGAAGAACAAGATTGATATTATCTATCAGCGACTGAAAAGTGGTGCAGAATTCACCACCGTTGCGCGCGAGCAGAGCGAAGACCCGCAGTCGGCTCAATCGGGCGGCGACATTGGTTTCGCTTCCGAAGATGATCTGAAGAAAAACGGCTTCCCGCCCGACCTGATCGCCAAGTTCTTCGGCCCGATGCAGACCGGCGACATCACGCCGCCCTTCAAAGACTCAAAAGGGCGCTGGGATATTTTCAAGCTGACGAACAAGCACCTACAGGTCGAGAACCTGACGCTCGATAATCCCGAAGTGCGCAAAGACATCACTGACCGCATCAACGATCAACGCAAGAAGTTGATGCAAGCGGCGCTCGTCGAGGTGGCGATGAACGAGGCCAAGGTCGAGAACAAGCTGGCGCAGGACATGATGAACAATCCCAACAGTCTGAGCAGTCTGCGCCCGGCCGGTGCGCCCACGCCGACCCCAGCCACGGGTCCGGGCCCCACTGGTCTATCCGCCAGTCCGTCGGCCAGCCCTGCTGCTTCCGCCTCGCCCGCGGCGACCACAAAGCCCACGCCCAAGCCGGCGAGCAACCCTGTCGCTAAGCCGATGGCCACCCCCGCGCCCAAACCGCCGACGCAAGGTAACAGTAACAAGTAATGTAGTAAGACAAGTCTGGAGTCTGGAGTCGAGAGTCTAGAGTCAAAAGAAGAAATTGTTCTTGACTCCAGACTCCAGACTGTTTTTGTTTTATGTTGTTCCGTCTCTCAGACGTTTATAAATCTTATGGCGCGCAGGATGTGTTGCGCGGCACGTCTGTGCAGATCAATCCGGGCGAGCACGTCGGTCTGGTCGGGCGGAACGGCGCGGGCAAGACGACGCTGTTTCGTCTAATCAGTAATGAAGAGACGCCGGATCGCGGCGACGTGGTGCGCGCGCGGGGCTTGCGGCTCGGTCTGCTCGAACAGCACGTGCATTTCGAGGCGGGTGCAACCGTACACGAGGCTGCGCTCGCCGCTTTCGGTCGCTTGCAACAGATCGAACACGAGATGCATGAACTTGAGCATCGCATGGCCGAAGTGCCGGATGATCTCGATGCGGTGCTCGCGCGCTACAGCGACTTACAACACGAGTTCGAGCACGAAGGCGGCTTCGAGTATGCGGCGCGCGCCGAAGCGATCTTGCAAGGCTTGGGCTTCGAGCGCGCGACGTGGACGATGGAGGTCGAAAAGCTTTCCGGCGGCCAGCAGAACCGGCTCGGACTTGCGCGCCTCCTGCTCGCTGAACCCGATGTGCTGCTGCTCGATGAGCCGACGAATCACTTGGACGTGGCGGGCGTCGAATGGCTCGAAGAGTTTTTGGCGACTTACCAGTCGGCTTACATCATCATCTCACACGACCGTTACTTTCTCGACCGCAGTTGTCGGCGCATCATCGAGATCGAGAACGGCAAAGCCATCAGTTACAACGGCAACTACTCTGCGTTTCTCGTCGAACGCGAAGAACGACGCGAGGCGCAGCACCGCGCCTACGAGAATCAACAACAACTGATCGCCAAGACGGAAGAGTTCATCCGGCGCAACATCGCGGGGCAGAAGACGAAGCAGGCCAAATCGCGGCGCAAGATGTTGGAGAAACTTGAGCGCGTCGAATCGGTGCGCGTGGATCAGTCAGCGGGCAATTTTCAACTTAAAGGCGTCGAGCGCACAGGCAATCAGGCGCTCATCGTCAAAGACCTCGCCATCGGTTATCCCGGCAAACTGCTCGCCGATCAGATCACGCTCACGCTCACGCGCGGCGAAGCGCTCGGCATCATTGGCCCGAACGGCTCAGGCAAGACGACGTTCATCAAAACACTGCTCGGCAAGCTCCCGCCGCTCGCGGGCGAAGCGCGTTGGGGCACGAAGGTGCAAGTTGGTTACTACGCGCAGCAGTTGGACGACCTCGATCCGCGCAACGAGATCATCATGGAGTTGCGCCGCGTCGCGCCTGCAACCGTGACCGCAGGCGAGTTGCGCAACTTCCTCGCGCAGTTTCTGTTCACGGGTGACGACGTATACAAGCATGTGATCGATCTTTCTGGTGGTGAGAAGGGCCGGCTTGCGCTTGCCAAGCTAATCTATTCGCGCGTCAACGTGCTCGTGCTCGACGAGCCAACGAACCATCTCGACATCCCTTCGCGCGAAGCACTCGAAGAAGCGTTCGACGCCTATGACGGCACGATCATCACCATCAGCCACGACCGTTATTTCCTCGACCGCATCGCCACCCAAATCCTCGCCCTCGACGGTCGCAGCCACGCCGAACATTACGACGGCGACTACACCGAGTATCACGATTGGAAAATGGCGCAACGTGCCGAAGCAGCAGCGCAGGTTGAGCGAGCGAAGCAGACAAGCACGACAACACCCACGCGCACAACGACGCGACCTGAAGCAAACCGCAAAGCGAAACAGTCTAGTGGCAAGAGCAATAAGCAAAAACCTACGCCGCGCACGCCTGAGATGATTGAGACGGAGATTGCAGAGACAGAGAAGCGCCTCGCCACGCTCTCCGAAGAACTATCCCGCCCCGAAGTGGCGCGCGACGCCGTGCGCGTGCAGACCCTCAACGAAGAATATCAACAGACGGACGCACGCCTCCGCGCGCTCTACGACGAATGGGAGCGCGTTGCTGCCGAAGCCGCGAACGCATAACTGTTAAGTCTTAGCTCGCCGCAGCAACTCTTCCAAACTCGGAATCTCTTCCCAAGCAGCTTGCTCGACGTGTTTCTGTAGATCAATAAAACGCGGGTCGGTGCGCAAGGGTGCGAAGCGCGGATCGATGCGCATGAAGATCATGCCGGGTTGGCGATCTTTGTAGGCTTGATAGAGCGCGGCGAGCGCGCGTTCACGTTCGCCGAGACCTGTATGGACGAGGGCGACGAAGTAGGGCGAGACGTAGCTGCCGGTGCGGGGCGTTTGCAGCCAGTTGAGTATCTTGCGCGCCTCTGTTTGTTTGCCTGCGATGGCGTAAGCGTAGCCGAGTGCGGCGCGTGTCTCGGCATCGTCGCCCATGAGCGGGACGGCCTTTTGCAGTTCGCTGATGACTTCGTTGCGATGCGCGGGTTGTTGCTCGTAGATGTATGCGAGATAGAGATGCGCGACGCCGAAGGTCTGATCAACTTCGAGCGACTTCTGCACTTCGCGCGCGGCTTCGTCGTAATGTTCGGGGCCGGAGTAGAAGAGATAGAGACCGGAGTTGGCGTTGATGATGAGCGAGAGCGGATCGAGTTCTTGCGCGCGTCTGATCTCGCTCAAAGCTTCGGGGAAGCGATTCATCTGCACGAGGTCTGAGGCGTACCATTGATGCGCGGTCGCGTAGTTCGGATTGAGCGCGATGGCGCGTTGGTATTCTTGCTCAGCTTGCCGCCAGTTCCAATCGTAAGCCATCTCGACGAAGGCGAGCGAGGTGTGACCTTCGGCCAAATTGGGATCGAGTTCGAGCGCGCGCTCGGCCGCCGACTTCGCTTTGGGCATCGCATCGCGCGGCGCGAGGATGCTGTGATCGCTCAGGAGCGCGTAAGAGTCGGCGATACCGGCGTAGGCGAGCGCATAGCCGGGGTCGTGGCGGATCGCTTCGTTGAAAGCTTCAATCGCTTTCTTGAACCCTTCCTCGTTGCGCCGGTTCCAGAAATAACGACCGCGCAGGTAAGCCTGATAAGCTTCGATGTTGTCCGTGTAATGTTTGGGCGCGGCGACGGCGGGCGCGAGAGTTGTGCTTGGCTGCAAGCGTTGCTGCAAGTGCGTCGCCGTCTCGCGTGCGATCTCTTCCTGCACGGCGAGCACATCATTCATGCGCCGGTTGTAATGATCACCCCAGATGTGTGTGTTGTCGCTTGCGTCAATCAGTTCGACGCTGATGGAGAGCGCGTCGCCGCGCGCTTCGACGCTCCCAGTCAAGACGGCGCTCACGCCCAACTCACGACCGATCTGGCGCGGCTCGATCTGCTTGCCCTCATAACGAAACACGGCGTTGCGCGACATCACTTTGATCGGCAGAGACTGCGAGAGGCTATTGATCAGACTCTCGGTCAGGCCATCGGACAGATACTTCGTATCGGGGTTGCCATCGGCGTTCGTGAAGGGCAGCACCGCGAGCGAGTTGACCATCTTCGCGCTGCGATTCAGGTAGAACCATACACCGACCGCGAGCACAGCCAAGAGCGCAGCGAGCGCGAAGACGGGCCACCAAGGCATCGCGCGGCGCCGTCGTTGTCTGAGCGATTGGCGCGCGGACGCGCTGCCTTGCGTCGTCGTCTGTATGGGCCATTCAGATGGCACGACGATCTCATCTGCGGCGCGGCCGAGCGTCGCAGCGACCAACTGAAGATCAGCCTGCATTTCGGCGGCGGTTTGATAGCGCTCCTCCGGGTCTTTGGCGAGCGCCTTGAGCGTAACTTGATCGAGTTCCGTCGGTACGTTTGGATTGATCTCCGAAGGCGCGGGCGGATCGACGTGCAAGACCTGCCCGCCGATCTCAATCACGTTCGAGCCGGCGAACGCGGGCCGGCCCGTGATGCACTCGTAGAGCAGCGCGCCCAAAGCGAAGATGTCGCTGCGCGCGTCAACGGGCACAGCGCGCGCCTGTTCGGGCGAGAGATAGTTGGGCGTGCCGACGACGATGCCGGGACTCGTGAGCGCGGGCGGGCGCAAGGTCTCTGCGTCGGCTTCGAGTTTGAAATTTTCGAGCTGCTTCGACAGTCCGAAGTCGAGCACCTTCACCTGTTGCTCGTTGCTGATGCGCACGTTCGAAGGCTTCACGTCGCGGTGGACGATGCCGCGCTTATGAGCTGCATCGAGCGCGCCCGCAACGGCGGCGATGATACGCACGGCTTCGCCGAGCGTGAGCGTGCCGGTGCGCAGTTTTTCGTTCAAGTCTTGGCCGCCGACGAGTTCCATGACGAGGAAGGGTTCGCCTTCGGGCGTCTCGCCGTAGTCGTGCACGGTGGCGATGTGCGGATGATTGAGCGCGGAGATGGCGCGGGCTTCGTTCAAGAAGCGCGCACGAAACATCTGCCGGTCTCCGCCCGGCGTGGGAAACTTGATGGCGACGAGCCGGCCTAAGCGCGTGTCTTCAGCTTTATAGACGACGCCCATGCCGCCTTCGCCGAGGCGTGCGATGATGCGGTAGGGGCCGATGGTTTGTCCTTCGAACATGTTTGCACGAAGCGCGGACAGTCTCACGCCGTCAGGGTGGTTGCGACAATCCAGACGGTAAGGAGACAGAGAGTTAAAAATCTACGCGGCGCGGCCCGCCAAACTTACGCGGATTATAGACGCATTGGTTTGCGTGCGCCAATGTTTTATCTTTCAACGCTCGACGTGCTGCGGAAGTGTTTCGAGCAAGTGGTCAAGGCTCAGCCAAAGACTCCAGCTATGATGATAGAAGGCGATGGGGAATAGTAGGGCAACTGCAAAGGTGATGGGCCAAAGCCACTCGTCGCGCAGGCCGAGCACGAGTTGGCAGAACATATAACCGATCAACACCACAAGTTCCGTCGTCACGACGTTGATCGAGAGCGCGCCGACGAAGAAGCCTTCTTCGCGTTGAAACAGAGCGTTGCACGCGGGGCAGTGATGCCTGATGCGGAAAGGTTTTTGGCCGATTGACGCACGCCCGCAGACGGGACAACGAAGCCGCGCACAACGAAGTATGAGGGCGAGGAACGAAAGCTTTTGCCGCACGAGCCAACCTTAAACTACTTAGACCCCTTAAACATTAGAGACCAAACTGGCGCAGATGATGATCCGTATGCAGATAACCCCAGCGCATCCATTCCGGCTCAGACAGCGCGCCGAAGATTGGATGCTGCTGCCAGCGAAAATCTTTCTGCTCGGCCGTAAAGCGCGCCAACAACGCTTCAAGCTCCTGCATGTCGCGCGCGAACTCGACGGGTCGCGTCCCGCCGATCTCCTGATCCGCTTCGGGGCGCGTCTTGTAACCTTTAGGCCAAGGGAGCGGCGTCTTAAGCGCGACCCACTTGAGTACCGTCCGTTGGAACGGATTACCGACCGGCTCGGCGGCGCGCACGCCCATCGCCATCCTGAAAGAATCGCTCAGATGACAGATCATCTGATGCGACGACATGCGCCCCCAAAGCCGTCCGCTGTCTGGTCGGAGTTGTCGCAGCCGCGCGACAACTTCGTCTCTTTGTTGCTGCTTGCTCAGACTCTTCAATTACAGACGCTCAATTCTTCTTCGGGATTGGTAAGAGCATCGAGACCTGCCGCCGATATTCTTCATAAGCGGTGCCGTGAATGCTCACCAAGTCGCGCTCTTCGATTTGAATCGCGATGAGGATGTAAGCGGTCGTGGCGAGCGCGAAGACGAGATGTCCAACCGTCATGCGCGGCGTTGACCAAAACGCGATGATGAACCCAAGCATGAGCGGGTGGCGTACAAGCCGGTAAAGAAACGGAGTTCTAAATCCGGCATAGGTGTACTCTCGCTGTCGCTGATACAGGTAAACCTGTCGCAGCCCGAAGAGATCGAAATGGTTGATGAGAAATGTGCTCGTGAGCACGATCACCCAACCGAGAAAGAAGAGCGCCCACAGAATGTAGCGCGCCGCCGCATTCTCAACCGACCACACCACACCCCGCATCGGTTGCCACTGCCAGAAGAGCAGAATCAACGCGCTGCTCGCAAGCAACACGTAGGTGCTCCGCTCAACCGGCTGCGGCACGAAGCGCGTCCACCAACGTTTGAAGCCCGGTCGCGCCATGATGCTGTGTTGGAGCGCAAAGATGCCGAGCAGCACCGCGTTAATCAGGAGCGCGCGGCTAAAAGGCGCAGGCGCACCTGTATCTATTGACTTGGGCACCACCAGATTCCCGACGAAGCCGATGGCATAGAGAAACGTCACGAAGAAGACCAAGTAGCTGACCACCCCATACACGAAAGCAAGTACTCGACCCATGATGCGAACCTCCTTTCGTAATTGGCGCGAGATTATAACTCAGAACGGCTTTACTGACGCGGAAAATTGAGCAGCGAGCACAGGTATGCAAGCTTTGACGCGAGGAAGCTTGTTGAGAACCATGCAATTTAGCGGTCGGGTTGAATGAGGTGTTAGGCTTTGACGGGTTCTGAATGAGTCTCCTCCATATCTGCTAAAAGACGTTGCTTATATTTCTTCTGTAATTCAAGATAGTATTCGACAATCTTCTGCGGATCGTGATTGTGTGCTGCGGAAATACGATGCCTCGTTTCTCTGATTCGTTCAATCGTCGGATCATCCTTCTGTTTCATCTCGCCCTCCCAATAATTCCAACGGCGTGACCAGCAATGGAATATACAATCCAAGCATAGCATTCACTTGTCTGATGTGACCAAACTTATTCGCGTTCGCTAAATGACGACAATTCCACGTCAACAGAAAATCGCATTTGTGGAAAGAAGCCAACGCCAGATGTAAAGCATCGCCGACCGGATCATTCGGCATGACTTTTTGCTCTATATAAACGCGAACAATTTCAGCTATCTCAAGCTCAAGCGGCACTAGCGGCAGACTGCTCAACAATTCAATCGCTTGATCTCTGTTCGGGAAATCACCACTCTGTAATTCATCCAAAACGGCCACGCTAGAGACGAGCAGATAATCATCTCTCATCTCATCCCACCAATGGCGCGTCCAATCTCTGCGCGCCACCATTTCAGGCTCGGCCCGAATCTCGTGGTAAAAGCTCGGAATCGAGGTCTCAATATAAACTCTCGGTTTCATCAAACAAACCCTATTACGCTGATTAGCTGGAAGTCAAAACCTAACGCGCGAACTAACCCGCGCCGAGCGCACAGCATCCAGCATGGGAAGAATAAATCAACCATGAAAGAAACGCTATCGAGGCGTCGGGTTCAATGAGTTGTTAGGTATCTCCGAAATAATTGATGAAACGAACGATACTTTCCCGTATTCTTAGTGCTGCTTAGCAGGTAAGGGCACCTCAAGGCCGGGCTTTTTAATGTCGTCAATAAAATCTTCTGGGTACCACCGCTTTCCCGGCTTTTCAATGAACGCCTGTAGTATAGGACTCCTTTGATAAATGTCTTTCATAAATTGTCTCCATTTGCTGAACGTATCGGGTGTCATTGTGTCTCTTTGCTGATAAACATCATCGAAAAAATCACACACCCACTCTGTCAACGTATCGAGTTTGATTCTTTCGCTCTCATCCAGATCAGGCGCAGGCGTTTTCTTATCATAGAAGTATGGCCTGTATTCAGGATGCTCAAGGAAGTATCTATGAATATCAAACTCCGTTTGATAAACGGATTGATAGGTTTGATTCTCAACGCTGGTTTTGAGGTCTCGTATTTGTTTCCAGACTAAAAGGATGGAGATAACTACAAGGATTGTAGTAATCCACGTAGCAATCGCTATAGCCCATTCGGGAGATAGGAGCTTTTTTATCTTGTTCATGGTGAAGCCTCCTTTTAGTTGTTGCGCTCGTCATATTATCAGATAACCCGAAGTTTGGAATCATTCTTATTCAACAGAAACCTAACTACTGATTATACTGCGCGCGCAGTATAACACGCTCAAAAAGAGTGTTATACGGCGTCCGCAGTATAGAGCGGATTCAGATTGCGTGTACGGGTCAGTACCGCCTGCGGTAGCGGGCGGGTTCTTGGTTACGTCACCTCAGACCCGCCCGCTACCGCAGGCGGTACTGACCCGCAGCCCGTACACTTCGCAAACCGCCATAATCACATTATCAATGCGTGTTGTTAATATCTGCCGCATCGCGCGCCATTCAATGTCGTCGTGCAAGTTCGCGCGCGGCGTGAATTCTTTATCTGTGTAATTTTGTGGTTAAGCGGTGGTGGCTTTCTCTTCAGGCTGCCAGCGTAGGACGGGCTTGCGGGCGGCGGCGGCTTCGTCGAGGCGGCCGATGCGTGTGGTGTGAGGCGCGTCGAGGACGAGCGCGGGCGTGTCTTGCGCTTCGCGGGCGATGGAGCGCATGGCTTCGATGAACTGTTGGAGTTCTTGGCGACCGACCGATTCGGTTGGCTCGATCAACATCGCGCCGGGGACGATGAGAGGGAAGTAGATCGTCATCGGATGAAAGCCGTAGTCAATGAGCCGCTTGGCGATGTCGAGCGTGTGGACGCCCTTGCGCGATTGGCGTTTGTCGGTGAAGACGACCTCGTGCATGGGCGGCGCGTCGAAAGGTTTATCGTAATCGGTCGTCAGCCCGTGTGCGATGTAGCGCGCATTGAGGACGGCCGCTTCGGTCGCTTCGCGCAAGCCGTCGGGGCCATGCGTGAGGATGTAAGCGAGCGCGCGCAGGTGCATGCCGAAGTTGCCGTGAAAGGCTTTGACGCGCCCGACTGATTGCGGATAGTTGAAATCGAGTTTGAAAGCCTCGCCGTCTTTGACGACGCGCGGCACGGGCAAGAATGGCGCGAGTTCTTTCGTGCAACAGCAAGGGCCGGAGCCGGGGCCGCCGCCGCCGTGCGGAGTGGAAAAAGTCTTGTGCAGGTTCAAATGGATCACGTCCACGCCCATGTCGCCGGGGCGCGCCCAGCCGACGAGCGCGTTCATGTTCGCGCCGTCCATGTAAACCAGCCCGCCTGCATCGTGGACGATCCGACAAATCTCTTTGATGTTGCGCTCGAAGAGGCCAACCGTGTTCGGGTTCGTCAACATCAAGCCCGCCACATCGCCCGACGCACACAACTCGCGCAAGTGATCCAGATCGGTCTGACCTTCAGACGTGGAGCGGATCGTCTTGACCGTGAAGCCGGACAGATGCGCCGACGCAGGGTTTGTGCCATGCGCCGAGTCGGGAATGAGCATGACGTTGCGGCGCGGAACATCGCCTTCTTTCACGCCATCGCGCTCGTCTAAAAACGCACGGATGATCATCACGCCGGTCATCTCGCCGTGCGCGCCTGCGGCCGGTTGCAGTGAGACGCCCGCGAGACCCGTGATCTCCGATAGATGTTGCTGCAACTCATAGATGACTTCGAGCGCGCCCTGCGCGTCCTCTTCCGGCGCGAGCGGGTGCAACTGCGCAAAGCCCGCGATGCGCGCGACCTTCTCGTTCAAACGCGAGTTGTACTTCATTGTGCAAGAACCGAGCGGATACATGCCGAGGTCTATGTGATAATTCCACGTCGAGATGCGCGTGAAGTGGCGCACCACGTCAACCTCTGAGACTTCGGGCACGCCCGCGAGATCGTCTTCACGCCGCAAGTGTGCCGGCAGCAACTCGTCAAGCGGCGTCTCCTCAACGTCGAGCGGCGGCAGCAGATAACCGCGCCGCCCGGCTTGCGAACGCTCAAAGATCAGCGCCTCGTTCTGCGTGACGTGGGGTGTGGCTTTCGGAGTCATCGTTCAAAGTCTAATGTCCAAAGTCCAAAGTCCAATGTCCAATGTTCGAGTTGATTTTGACACTGGACTTTAGACTTACGTTTTTAATCCTTCGACCAGCGCATCAATCTCGGCGCGCGTGTTGGTTTCGGTAACGCAGACGAGCAGGTCATTCGTGCGTGCGGGGAAGTAGCGCGCGAGCGCGAGACCGCCGGTGATGCTGTGTTCGGCGGCGAGACGACGCAATAACTCGTCGGCTGCGACGGGCGCGCGCACGACGAATTCGTTGAAGCGCGGCGCGGAGTAGGGGAGCGTGAAGCCTGCGAGCGCAGCAACTTGGCGTGCGGCATAGGCCGCCTTTTGCGCGCATTGCATGGCGACCTCTTGCAGGCCCTTGCGCCCAAGCGTCTCCATATAGATCGTCGCAGCGAGCGCGATCAAGCCTTCGTTCGTGCAGATGTTTGAGGTCGCCTTCTCGCGGCGGATGTGTTGCTCGCGCGTGGCAAGCGTCAGGACAAAACCGCGCCGGCCCTCTCTGTCATACGCGACGCCGACTAACCGGCCGGGCATCTGGCGCGCGAAGCGTTCGCGCGTCGCAAACAGCCCGACGTAAGGGCCGCCGAAACTGAGCGGCACGCCGAACGACTGACCTTCAGCGACCACGATGTCTGCGCCGCATGCGCCGGGCGAGCGCAGGAGGCCGAGCGACATGCTCTCGGTCACAACAACGACGAGTAGTGCGCCGACCTTGTGCGCGCGCTCGGCCAGCGCTTGCAAGTCTTCAACGCAGCCGAAGAAGTTTGGTGATTGGACGACAATTGCTGCTGTCTTGTCGTCGAGTTGCGCCGCACCGTCGAAGTTGGTCAGTCCGGTCTGTTCATCGAAGCCCGCTTGTTCGAGTTCGACACCTGCGTGGCTCACGTAAGTTTGCGCGACGTGCAAGTATTCAGGATGAAGCGCGGGCGAGACGATCACACGGCTTCTGCGCGTGACGCGCTCGGCCATCAAGACGGCTTCGGCGACCGCAGTGGAGCCGTCGTACATCGAAGCGTTGGCCACTTCCATGCCGGTCAGTTGGCAGACCAGAGTCTGAAATTCGAAGATCGCTTGCAGCGTCCCTTGCGAGACTTCCGGTTGATAAGGCGTGTAAGCAGTGAAGAACTCGGAGCGTTGAATCAGCGCGTCAATGACGGTCGGCGCGTAGTGCGCATAAGCGCCCGCACCGAGAAAACTGGACCGACGCGCGGCCGCATTTTTAGCAGCAAGCGATTCAAAATAGTTGAGCAGTTCGGGTTCGGAGAGCGCGGCCGGCGTGTTGAGCGGCGCACGCAAGATTAGGTCAGCCGGGATCGAAGAGAAGAGTTCTTCGGGCGCGTTCAAACCGACGGTGCGCAGCATCTCGGCGCGCTCGGCCGGCGAGTTCGGGATGTAACGCAACTTGGCTTACTCCTCAGCTTTGGTGTAGTCCTCGTACTCGGCCGCAGTCATCAAACGATCAACGTCGCCGGGATCACTCAAGCGCAGGCGGATCATCCAGCCAGCGCCGTAAGGATCGGTGTTGACCTTCTCCGGCTCGTCCTGCAAGGTCTCGTTCACTTCAGTCACTTCGCCAGAGACAGGACAGAACAACTCCGACACGGCCTTGACCGATTCGACGTTGCCGAACGCTTCATGCGCCTCGAACTTCTCGCCGACGCGCGGCAACTCGACGAAGACCACATCGCCCAGCGAGTCCTGCGCGTGATCCGTAATGCCGACCGTGCCCGTGTCGCCTTCGACTCTGACCCATTCGTGGTCTTTGCTGTAGTGTAAATCTTCCGGGATGTTTGACATGATGTTCCTCAGTAGGCAGTAGGCAGTTGAAGGCAGGTTTATAATTACCGCCAACCGTTTACTGCCTACTTCTTTTCGCGTTTGTAAAACGGTGTCGGCACGACGCGCGCAGCGACCGCGCGACCGCGCACGTCAATCTGTAGCTCTTGGCCTTCGTTGGCGTACTCGATGGGGACGTAGGCCATGCCGATGTTCTTCTTCAAGTAGGGCGCGGGGCTGCCCGACGTGACGCGCCCGACACGTTGACCGTTGACGAGCACGTCTTGCTCGTCGCGGGCGATGCCGCGCTCTGTGACTTCAAAGCCGACGAGTTTGCGTTTGATGCCTTCTTCCTTTTGGCGCGCGAGCGCGGCACGGCCGTTGAAGTCGCCTTTGTTGAGTTTGCAAATCCAACCGAGGTTGGCTTCGAGCAGTGTGGTCTCTTCGGTAATCTCATGACCGTAGAGCGCCATTGCGGCTTCGAGCCGGAGCGTGTTGCGCGCGGCCAGACCGCAAGGGAGTATGCCTTCGTCTGTGCCGTAACGACCGACATCAAGCAGACGCTGCCAGAGTTGCGTAGCCTTTTCCGGCGCGGCATAGACCTCGAAGCCGTCTTCGCCCGTGTAGCCTGTGCGCGAAATGATCGCTACGACGCCGTCAACCGCACCTTCACGGAAATGGTAATACTTGATCTCTGCGAGCGGCGTGTCGGTCAACTGTTGCACGATGCCGAGCGCGTCGGGGCCTTGGACGGCGAGTTGGCAGAAGTCTGCGCTGCGGTTCTTGAGTTCAATCTGTTCATCGCCGCGATGAGCGTTGATCCAATCCCAGTCTTTGTCAGTCGTCGAAGCGTTGACGACGAGCAGCAGATGATCTGCGGCGAAGCGATAGACGAGCAGGTCGTCAACGACTGTGCCTGCTTCGGTGGTCAGTGCGGAATACTGCGCTTGCCCGTCAACGAGTTTGCTCGCGTCGTTTGAGCAGAGACGATTGATGAAGGCGATAGCGTCCGGCCCGCGCACTTCGATCTCACCCATGTGCGAGACATCGAAGAGACCCGCGTGGCGGCGCGTGCGCAGGTGTTCTTCGACCGTGCCGGCCGGATACTGCACGGGCATGTCCCAGCCGCCGAAATCAACCATGCGCCCGCCCATCTGGCGGTGCACAGCATTGAGTGGTGTCTGCTTCAGCGCGGGCGCAGTCAAGCGTAGCTCCTCACACACGGCCGGCGAGCCGAAAAATTAGCCGCAAAATTTTTTCTGTGAACGAAACGGCAAACTAGCACGCGACGCGCGAGAGCGTCAAGCAGCGTGTGCGCAGGCGTGGGCCGTGCATCAGACACGTTGGGTTTGTGCAGACTGACGCTTGCGTGTGTGCCACCCTTTTTGTCGTCAATGTTTAGCTTGGGCGAACCAACCGTAGCGCGCGCCAGTCCAGTAGAGAAAACCGTGCGCGCCGTTCAAATCTTGCTCGATCACATCGCCGCGCAGGCGTAAGGTGTTCAACTTCACGGCGCTCTGCGCTGCCTGTCTTGCTTCGACGCGCAGCCCGCGCCCGATGGCATCTTCGAGCAGGTAGGTCTGCTGTGCATCGGGGTTGTGCCAACCCGATTCCTTGAAGCCGTGAATGACGGCGAGCAATAGATCGCCGGGCTTGACCTTGGCGGGAGCAGGCGGCGATTGAGCGGCCTTTGACGGATCGGGCGGAGTTATCTTCTGCGGCTCGTCCAAAATCCAGTTGGAGACTTCGCTGTTCATCTCGTCGAGCTTGGCCGGCGTGGCGCGCACGATGATGGCGATGTCTTGTGAGCCGTCGCCGTTGAAGTCGCCGACGAGCACATTGTCTTGCTGCGGCGCGTCAAGCTCGACCGCGCCCTTGAAGATTTGCGCGACCTTGTTCGCGACTTCGGTCGCTTGTGGGGGCGCAGGCATGGGCGTAGTCGCCTGTACGGGCGTCGGCATAGTTGGCGTGGGCGAGTTGGCAGGCGCGGACTGCGATGGCGTCGGTGCGGGCGCTGGCGCGGTTTCAGTCTGTTCGCGTGTGCCGTTGCAGGCGCAGAGTAGGAATGTGGCAGCGATGATCGTAACGAGACAGCTTGCGTGGGCGCGTAAGACGTGCGGCTGCGGGTTGCGCATGCTCTTGATCTCCGTCTGTTGTGTGTTGGGCATAAATTCCAAAGCGTAGCTTAACTCAATGCGAGAGACCGGCGGCTTGCACCGGCCGGTCTCTCTTGCGAACCTCAGTGTGACGCAAAGCTTGGTGACCTAAGTTTACAGCGAATTGAGGAACGTGGCGATCTGATTGCGCTGCGTGACCGAGAGCGCGCGGTAGTTGTTGATGACGCCCGTCGCTTCGCCTGCGTGGCGCAAGACCGCTTCGGAGCGCGTCAACGATTCGCCGTCGTGCATCAGGCGGTCGCGTGAACGCACGCCCCAGAGTGGCGGCGTGCGCACCTTGTTGGCGGTGGATTGGCCGCCGTTCTGCACGATGCCGTCGCCCGTGCCCACGTTGTGCAGCAGAAAATCGCTGTAGGGGTGGATGATCTTATTGCCGAGCGCAGTCGGCACGGTGAACGCGCCGCCGTTGATGACCGTGCCGGCCGGAGACGTCGTGATCGAAGGTACGTGGCAGATGGTGCAGCCGACTTGGGTGAACAGTGTCTGGCCGGCTTGCGCATCAGACGTGGCCGCGAGTGCCGAATCACGCGGCGGCACTTTGGTCGAACGCATGAACGCGGCGAAAGCGTTGATGTCCTCATCGCCATCTTCACCACAGTTCACGCTCGTGTTGCTCGCGCAGGGCTGATTGTCAGGCACGGGGTCGAAGCCCGAACCGAAGCCGACGAACCTGCCGTTCGAGGTGTTCTCAGTCAGGTTGAAGCGGTTGGTGATGCCTTGTTCGTTGAGATAGGCGTCGGATGAGAAAGAGAGCAGGCTGGCCTGTTGGTTCTTCCAACCGAAGCGCCCGACGCGAATGTTACCCGGCGCTTCGAGCACCGGCACTTGAATGAATTGGCCGGCGATCTGGCCGCCGCTCTGACCCGGTTGGTTGTTGGCGATAGCGACGATGGTGTTGCTGTTGATCGCTTCGATGAACCCGTCGCCGACCGTGTTCAGCGACGTGCGGAAGGTGCGAATGTTCTCGGCGGTCGAGGGCACGCGCTCTTGAATGTTCGCGTCGGTGGCGCGGTCGTTGATGAGCGAGCCACCGGCCGCATCCACGAAGTTGCCGTTCGCGTCGTTGTGTCCGGCGCGCAACTCTGTGACTTGGCTGATCGCGCCGGTGACCGGGTTCTGGTGGCATTCGGCGCAGGACTGCGTGTTGTAAACGGGGCCCAGCCCTTTGGCAATGTCGTCCCGTTCTTCAAACACGCCCTTGTCGTTGTCGAAATCGGTTTGCGAGAGGAACCCGTTAGTTAGATTGTCGTAGCCCGCAGGGGCTTCGGTCGCGCCCTGACCCCAGACGGTGTGTGTCCAGACCGTCGAGATTAGACAGGCGGCGACAAAGCAGCAGATAGTGAACAGTTTTAGCAGCTTCATCCTTTTCTCCTCCAGATAACTTGGGCCGCGGATGGCGCGACCCAAGGGGAAACGTTCGGGTTACTGGTCGGCTCAAGGAAGTTGAGTCGGCTGGGTTGTTGGTCGGGTTATTGGTCACACGTCACCTGAGGATTCCAGGGCTTCGGAAAAAATGAAAGCTTGCGCTCGCCGGCACGGCGGGCGGATAAGTTTTGCACCGGGTACGACTGGGGCTTGTCCGGGTTCTAAGTGCAACCGTCTGGATAGTGAGTCGAACGGTCGCCCGGTGTCTGTCAACTGGCCTTTGGCCTTAGAGCGGCCAAAGAGTCAGTCCTTCTTTTACAGCAGGCTTAATACTGTGATGAACTCACCGGCTTGAACTGATCCCCTTGGCTCGTAAGGCTCTGGGTTGTGTCTTGGACGAGTCTCATGAGGCGATGGAGCAAGAGACCGACAAGGAGATTCGTCGTCCCAACTTGTAAGAGCGCGTGCAGCCTAATTTCATTTCGGCAAAATGTCAATGCAAATTTTCATAACGGTAGGCGACCGGCGTCTGTCTGCGGTCGTCGGTCTGCTGACAGTTTGCTTGACGGGCACTGACGCTGGCGGCTAAAGTGACAAATGTCCTCGCACGGGCCAGTGCCGGGCGGAAAACGCCGCTCGCGGCCTGTATTTTCAGTCCTATCTTTAGGCATCTGCCGGCCGCTTTCGGGCCTCTAAAGACAGACCGTTTTGCGTTTGCCCCGGCTGGCTGGTGACTCTCTGCGGACGGGTGAACGTGCTTCATCGTTTAAATCAACTGATCGCTGACGTCGGCGTCAACCCCCATTGCCGGTCGTCTGTTTCCCGACTCTTTATGGTTAATTATTAACCGGCTTCGTGTCCGGCTTTGCCCGCTCGCGTTTGAGGAAGTTGAAAGTGAAAGAGACGATGTTCCCCACCCCTTGCGCACGTCCACGCACGCGCGCGTTCAAGCTGTTCCTGTTCACACTGTTTTGTCTGTCTGCGCTGCTGTGTCTGACTGTTGCCACGAGCGCGGCCGCCACACGCCGTCACACACCGAGACGCAAGCTCGCGCGCGCGCGTCAAGATGCGCGGCGTCATATGCGTCGTGAGACTGAGGCCCAAAGAGCGCGTGCCGAGCGCAAGCATTTCGACGAGTCGAGCGCTGGTATGGATGGAGATGGTGAGAACGGCGAAGAGGTCGAGCGGCGCGAGCAGTGGTTCATGTTCCAACGCATGTACCCGTTCGACACCGTGCCGGAGTCCGGCCGCCGGCTCGCTTGGGAGTCGCGCCCGCACGGGAAGGGGAACGGCGGCGAGGGCGACGTGCTCTTGCCGCTCGCCGGCACGCCCGCTTGGCAGGCCATCGGGCCAGCACCGACCACTTCAGCCTTCTCCGGTAACTGGGGCTTGACGAGCGGGCGCATCAACGCCATCGCCGTCAAACCCGACAACCCGAACGTTGTCCTCGTCGGCGCAGCATCGGGCGGCCTCTGGCGTTCGACCGATGGCGGCGCGAACTTCACGCCCGTCAGCGACACGCAGGTTGATCTGTCGGTCGCGGCCATCGCTTTCAGTCCGAGCAATCCGGCGATTGTCTATGCGGCGATGGGCGATCTCTACAACAACTATCTCGGCACGGGCGTGTTGAAATCAACCGATGGCGGGCTGACATGGGCGCGTGTGAGCAACTCGACTCTGCCTTCGCCCGGTCTCGCCGTCCGCATCGCGGTTGACCCGACCGATGCGAATCGCGTCTATCTGACGCAGCCCGCCGCGCTCATCAACAACGGAGTCAACAGTGGCATCTTTCGCAACAACAACGGCTTCTTCGTCTCGACCGACGGCGGCGTCAACTGGACGGCGACCTTCTTCGGCTCGACGCGCGACGTGCTCATCAGTCCCGCCGATCCGCATACGCTCTATCTGGCCGTGCGCATAGTTGATGCGCCTAGTGTCGGCTCATCCGGCATCTTCAAATCAACTGATGGCGGTCTTACTTGGACGAACATCTACGTCTCGCCCTACGGCACTTCGACCGCAGACTTGCGGCTCGCCATCTCGCCGAGCAGCCCGCAGAAGATTTATGCCTTCTTAGGCCGTACCGTCAGCCCCGCGCAGCTTAAAGTGATTGTCAGCAACGACGGCGGTACAACTTGGAATGATCTGAGCGCAACGGGCATTGATCCGGGCCAGTTCGGCTATAACACTTACATCCAAGTTGATCCGTCCGACGCGAACAAGCTCTACGTCGGCACGCGCGACATCTACAGATCAACCAACGGCGGCCAAACTTGGGCGAGCCTGACGAAGAATTACACCTTCAATTCGAGCAACAACACGTTCTCATATAACCCGTTCAATTCCGACTCGCATCCAGACCAACACTCATTCGCCTTCGCGTCCGACAATCCGAATACGCTCTACATCGGCAACGACGGCGGTCTCTGGAAATCTACGGACGGCGGCGCAACCTTTCAATCAATGAACGCGACGCTCGCGCTCACGCAGTTCGTCGGCCTCGCCATGCATCCGACCGACGCGACGCGCACCTACGGCGGCACGCAGGACAACGGCACGCAGTTCCGCACGTCGAGCGGGAGCGGTTGGCAAGAGTTCGCCGAAGGCGACGGCGGGCATCCGGTCGTCAACGCGCCTGACCCGTCCATCGTCTTCAGCACCTACGTCTATGGCTCGATCCGTTGGTGGCGCTTCAACGCGGACGGCTCGCGCACGGAGAGCAGCAGCCGGCGGATCAATGAGACGTATTTTGGCGAATCAACCTCAAGCCCGCGCATCGCTTTCTATCCACCGTTTACCAACAACGGTGTGGACTCAACGCTCTACTTCGGCACGTGGCGTCTGTTCACGAGCACGACCTACGCCGATCCGACTATCCCCTTGAACACGGCGACGACTTGGACTGCGCTCGGCGGCACGACCGATTTAACCAAAGGCACAACCTCTTTCGGCCCTGACGTGCTCAATGCCATCGGCGTCGAGCATCGTGCGGGCGCGCAGGTTATCTACACCGGCTCACAGCAAGGGCGCGCGATGGTCACGAGCAACGGCGGGCAGACGTGGACGGACATCACGGCGGGCCTGCCCAATCGTTCGATCACCAGTATCAAAGTTGATCCTCTGAATTCATCAATCGCTTACCTGACTGTGAGCGGTTACGGCACGGGTCACGTCTTCAAGACCATCAACTTGGGGCAGACATGGGTTGACATCAGCGGCAACCTGCCGAACATCCCAACGAGCGACCTACTGATCGATCCGCTCCTGCCGACGACCGTTTACGCCGCGACAGACGTCGGCGTCTTTCGCTCGCTCACCGGCGGCACGGTCTGGGAAAGTTTCAACGCGGGGCTACCGCCCACAGTCATCACCGTTTTTGCCGCCAACGCAAGCGGGCGCATACAGATCGGCACCTACGGGCGCGGCGCTTATGAACTAACAACGGCGGCCACGACCGGCCCCGCGACCGTCCAATTCAGTGCGGCTGCTTATTCGTTCAATGAAGGCGCAGGCAGCGCGACGATCACCGTCACGCGCACGGGCGATTCGTCGAGCGCCGTCTCTGTGGATTACCGCACGGCGGATGCCGACACCTTCACCGTCGGGTGCGCGGATACGGTGAACAATCAAGGCGCAGCTTATGCGCGCTGCGATTTCGCCACTATCGTCGGCACACTCCAATTTGCGGCCGGAGAGACCACTAAGACGATCACTGTGCCGATCATAGACGACACTTTCGCCGAAGGGGCGGAGACCTTCCAAGTCGTGCTCTCGAACCCTGTGGGCGCGGTCTCAGGGGCGCCCACGACCGCCACTGTCACCATCGTAGATAACGATGCGCCGAATAAGCCAAACCCGATCCTTGCGAGCAACAGCGCCGGCATCTCGTTCTTCGTCCGACAACAGTATCTAGATTTTCTCTCGCGCGAACCCGAACAGGGTGAGCCTTGGTCTGCGATCTTGCGCAACTGCTCAAACCAATTTAATACCGATCCGGCGAACCCTGCCGCCGGTTGTGACCGCATCCTCGTCTCGCAGTCCTTCTTCGGCTCGCCGGAGTTTCAGTTGAAGGGCTTCTACGTCTTTCGTTTCTACAAGCTGGCGTTTAATCGCTTGCCTGAATACACGGAGATCGTATCCGATATGAGTTTCGTTGCGGGCAGCACGCCGGCTGAGGTCTTCGCGCGCAAGGCGCAGTTGGCGCAGAGCTTCACGCAGCGACAGGAGTTCACAAACGCTTACGCGAATCTGTCGAACACCGATTACATCAACACCTTGTTGGGTCGCTATCAGTTGTCGCAGATCACCACGCTTGACCCGCAGCAGCCCGACGGGACGGTGAAGGTGACGCTGACAAGCAGCGCCCTGATCTCAGCTTTGAACAACGGCACGCTCTCGCGGGCGCAAGTCTTCCGCGCGATTGCTGATTCGGATCAAGTGGGCGGCGCGGAGTTCAATAATGCGTTCGTCGGGATGCAATATTACGGTTACTTGCGCCGCAAGCCGGAGCCGAACGGTTATCAAGCATGGCTGCGTGTCCTGCAAGGCGGCGACATCCGCACAATGGTCAACGGGTTTATGAACTCCGCCGAGTACCGGCTCAGATTCGGCCCAGCGCAATAAAAGACGGAAGGCAGAAGGCAGTCTGTTGAGAGTGACTCGGATCGTTCGAGTTCAACTCAACCTGACTGCCTACTGCTTTTTGCCGTTTGCTTTCTTTTAGAAGCTGCGGTCGTGCACGTTCACTCTTGAGAGCGAGAGCACGACGCGCATGGTCTGCGGGCGTTGGTCGAGCGAGGCGGGGACAAAGGCGGGTGAGTTCCTGAGCGCTGCCTCGACTTCGTAGAGCATGTGCCGGTTGCGCGGCGTCTGCACGACTTCGGCGAGCGAGGCGTTGCCGTTGCTGAACACGTCGGCCACAATCGCCATGTCGTCGTCATCGGCCGGCCCCGCCGCCGGCGTCCGCACCAGTTGCGCGAGCGCGCCGTTCGGATTCAGGCTCGGCATTAAACCTTGCATGTCGGTCGGCTGTCCGGGCACTGTGACCATCATCACACGTTGTAGATCGTCGGAATCACCACGCGAGGCGCGTGCCAACTCGCGCAACAGGCCGACGTGCGGGCGTAGCGCGCTTGTCACCGCCATGAATAAAAGGATCGAGGTCAGCGCGCCGATAGTGTAGGGCATGACGCGCGGGCGCACCCAGTTGAAGATGTAGAGCCAGATAGTCAGGGGCGGCTGTTGTCTGCGTGCGGCGCGTTCGATCATCAGCGCGTCGCCGATGGCAGCGACAAGACCGGCGGGCAGTTGCGGGCGTTCGAGTTGGCCGAGGCCGCGCATGATGGCGCGCATCTCCGCGAGGTGCAAGCGACACGCGGGACACCGTTCGAGGTGCGCGCCGACCACCTCACGCGCGCCGCTCGTCAGCCGCCCGTCAAGGTACGCCGAAAAATTCTTTTGGGTCTCCTCGCAAGACATAAGTTCAAAGTTCAAGGTTCAAAGTTCAAAGTTCAAAGTCCGCAGCTTGATATTCAAACCTTGAACCTTAAACATTGAACTTTGAACCCGTCCGCGAATGGCTGGCCAACCCCGGCTGCTCCCTTCCGCAAGAAAGCAACTCGCACGGTCGCGCCGGTTGTGCACCGAACCGCAGGCTGACAGACGCGCGCTGGCGACAAGCACAACGGGTGTTGCTGACCACATTGTCAACGCCGCTTTTGCGCGCCTCTCGGCCTTCGGTTGCGGTTTAGACTGCACCGTGCATGACCGTCCTCATCACTTCCTGACCCACTGGCACCTTGGGATGGTTGTAGTCAAGCCGGGGCAGGGCAACCATTCGCTTCAAATAACCACTATCTGAATCCCTCTAAACGTCGCCGCAGTTCCGTGCGCCCGCGCGAGAGTCTGGACTTGACTGTGCCGACGCTGATCTCAAGCGTGGCAGCGACCTCTTCGTAGCTCAGTCCTTCAACGTCGCGCAGCACGACGACTTCACGATAGACGCGCGAGAGAGAACGAAGCGCCTGTGTCAACAAACGTTCACGCTCGCGCGCCAATGCTGCTTGCTCAGGGTTGACGCTCTGCTCGTCTGCGAGTTGCGCGGCAAGCGGTTGCTCGTGCTGCTCGTCTGTCGCATCGAGCGAGACGGTCACATTGCGCCTGCGCCTGCGCCACCAACGCCAACGGTTGCGCGCTTGATTGACGGCGATGCGATAGAGCCAAGTGCGCAGGTCTGCGTCGCCGCGAAAGTGCGCGACGGCGCGGAAGGCTTGCAGGAAAGTCTCCTGCGTCAAGTCGCGCGCTTCTTCCGGGTCTTCCGTCAGGCGATAGAGCAGCGCGTAGATGTCGGGCGAACGCTCGCGCATGAGAAAATCGAACGCGGCGGCGTCGCCGGCCCGCAGTCTGTCAAGGAACTGGGCTTCGGCACGGGCAGACACATCGCCGTGCTCGGCCACTTGCGCGGCCGACTCCAACTCGGCTTGCCCACGGAGGGCGATTGGCTCTCCGAAGCTCACAAACGTCCTCCGTCAGCGAGCGCGCGCTTTCGGTCGTTCGCTTTGCGCGCGCCGCACAGTCAAACACTTAGACAGTGGGTCTGAGCAATTAGTTCCAGAAAATAGTTTAACGCCAACGCGCCCATAATGCCCGCGAATTTTCGCGCCTTTCACCATCTCCACACTTAGAACGCCCACTAACTTACCTGCTTGCGCGGTTTGGCGCGCGAGCGTAGCACGTGCCAACCGCGCAAGCAAACACGACCGACGGCGCGACGGTTCGCATTGAAATAATATTCAGCGCGCCTTAGACGATATGATGCCGAGCAGGGCGAAGATTTGACAGACCAAATAAGGGTTAGTATCTTTCCCTTGCTTCGTCTTAAGATCTTTCTCGTGCGCGCGAGTAGCTCAATGGTAGAGCATCGGCTTCCCAAGCCGAGGGTTGCGGGTTCAAGCCCCGTCTCGCGCTTTTCGTTTTCCGAGCTATGGACTGCGAGTGCGAGTCTCGTCGCCCGCTTTGTCGAGTTGCATTGAACAACAAAAAGCGGCTGCACTCTTTCAAGAGTGCAGCCGCTTTTTCTCTGTCGTGCAAGCCGGGCTTGATTACATGCCCATGCCGCCGCCCATGCCGCCGGGCATCGCCGGGGCCTTGTCGTCTTCCGGTAACTCGGAGACGAGCGCCTCGGTCGTGAGCATCAGACCAGCGATAGACGCCGCGTTCTGCAACGCCGAGCGCGTGACCTTCGCCGGATCGATGACGCCCGCTTTGACGAGGTCTTCGTACTCTTCGGTCGCCGCGTTGAAGCCGAAGTTGTCGTTCTTGTCGGCCCGCACCTTCTCGACGACAACCGCGCCCTCTTTGCCCGCGTTCTGCACGATCTGACGAAGCGGCTCTTCCAACGCACGACGCACAATGTTGACGCCGATCTGCTCGTCCGCGTCGCCCTCGCCCTCTGCATTCGCTTTGAACTTATCGAGCGCCTTCGCCGCGCGCACCAGCGCCACGCCGCCGCCCGGCACAATACCTTCTTCGACCGCCGCGCGGGTCGCGTGCATCGCATCTTCAACGCGCGCCTTCTTCTCCTTCAATTCCGTCTCGGTAGCCGCGCCGACGCGAATCACCGCCACGCCGCCGACCAGTTTCGCCAGACGCTCTTGCAGCTTCTCGCGGTCGTAGTCCGAAGTAGTGTCTTCGATCTGCGTGCGGATGGTCTTGACGCGCCCTTCGATGTCTGCGGCCTTGCCTGCGCCTTCGACGATGGTCGTGTTGTCTTTGTCAATCGTGACCTTCTTGGCGCGACCCAAGTCCTGCACCTGAATGTTTTCAAGCTTGATGCCGAGGTCTTCCGAGATGACCTTGCCGCCCGTCAGGATCGCTATGTCTTCGAGCATCGCCTTGCGCCGATCACCGAAGCCCGGCGCTTTGACGGCCGCGACGCTGAGCGTGCCGCGCAGTTTGTTGACGACGAGCGTGGCGAGCGCTTCGCCTTCGACATCTTCAGCGATGATCAGAAGCGGCTTGCCCATCTTCGCGATCTGCTCCAACAAGGGCAGCAGGTCTTTCATCGAACTGATCTTCTTCTCGTTGATCAGGATGAGCGGATTATCGAGCACCGCCTCCATGCGCTCAGGATCGGTCACGAAGTAGGGCGACAGATAGCCGCGATCAAACTGCATCCCTTCGACCACTTCGAGCGAGGTCTCAAGCGTGCGCGACTCTTCGACCGTGATGACGCCGTCCTTGCCGACCTGCTGCATCGCTTCCGCGATCAACTCACCGATGGTGCGGTCGCCGTTCGCAGAGATCGTGCCGACCTGTGCGATGGCATCGCCCTTGACCGGCTTCGAGAGGCGCGTGATCTCTTCGGTCGCGCGCGTGACGGCCTTATCAATGCCGCGCTTCAAAGCCATCGGGTTCGCGCCCGCCGCGACGGTCTTGACGCCCTCGCGGAAGATCGCTTGCGCGAGCACGGTCGCCGTCGTCGTGCCATCGCCTGCGACATCAGAAGTTTTTGACGCAACTTCGCGCACCATCTGTGCGCCCATGTTTTCGAGCGAGTCTTTCAACTCGATCTCTTTCGCCACCGTCACGCCGTCTTTCGTGATCGTCGGCGAGCCGAATTTTTTGTCGAGCACGACGTTGCGCCCTTTCGGGCCGAGTGTGATCTTCACCGCGTCGGCGAGTTGGTTGACGCCGCGCAGGATCGCCGCACGCGACTCCTCACCATGTATGACTTGCTTAGCCATTGTTCTTTCTTCTCCTCTAATCAATCTTCAAACTGCAATCAAAAGAAAAAGCGGCCGCAGTCTTTTAAGACTACTTGCCGCCTTTCTTCCCGTGCGCGTGCGCGCCCGCGCGCTCGATGACGCCGAGAATCTCGTCCTCGCGCATGATGAGCAGCTCCTCGCCGTCGATCTTGATCTCGGAGCCGCTGTACTTGCCGAAGAGCACGCGGTCACCCGGTTTCACGTCGAGCGTCTGCCGCGAGCCGTCGTCCTTGCGCTTGCCTTCACCGACGGCGATCACTTCGCCCTCCTGCGGTTTCTCTTTCGCGGTGTCGGGGATGATGATCCCGCCGCGCACTTGTTCGCCTTCCTCGATCCGGCGCACGATCACGCGGTCGTGTAGGGGTCTGATGTTTGTAGCCATAATGCTCCTTTCAGGTGTTCGTTGAGAGATGGTTTGATTGCTATCAGTAACTTGTCACTTCGTCCCGCCGCTGCAAGAGAGGCGCGATACAGCCGCAGCCACGACGCTTGCACAACTCGCCACGACCTTATTTACTAGCACTCTCTAGGGGCGAGTGCCAAGAATATAGCGATGCCGTCAGCTTGTCAACTGTCCGGTCGGGGGATTTGAGTGTCAGAGGCTCAAGTTCGGGCAAAGTTGTTGTAATCGTGTAGCTTAGAAGTGGGAACCGGTGGCTGTGAGCGCGACGGTTAAGCTGGAGAACGACAAATTTGCGCTCCGAAGGCTTGCGTTTCAAGCGCAGGGCTAGGGCTTTCAGGCTCAGAAACTCGGCCCGTCAAGCGCTAAGCTTGGCGCTTGGAGCGAAAAGCCCGGCCGGCCAAGCTAAAAGCTTGAAAGTTTCAAGCTTTGAGGGTAGAGTTTGCGCCAAAAAGCTCGGAGTTTCGAGTTACAGAGCTTGAAATTCCAAGCTTTGGGCTTGAGATTCCGAGTTTTGAGCTTGAAACTTTTAAGCTCTGAACTGCAACCATCAAGTTCTGAGCTTGGCGTTTCGTGCTCAGAGGGCGAAAGTTGCGCCTCAGAGTTTAAAGTCTGCTGCTTAGAGCCTGAGCTTTCACGCTCCGCCGCGCAAAGTTGATGTGCGCGAGGCGGCCGGCGTGCTGATAACGGTTGCTAGTCGAGAGTTGCTATCGAAGACTGTGAGCTTAAAGATACAGAGACAAACTCAAGAGCGGGCTTTGCGCTTCGCCGGTTTATGGTTCCTGCGCTTCTTGGTCGCGGCGACCAGACGTTCCTGATTGCGATAGTCGGCGACGCGCTTCGAGAGCGTGTTGCGGTGGATGCCGAGCGTGGCGGCGGTGCGCGACAGGTGCTCTTTGTGGCGCGCGAGCGCCTTCTGTATGTAGAGCTTCTCAAACTCTGCGAGCGCCTCGTCGAGCATGATCTGTCCGTCGAGCATCTCGTCAATCAAGGCTTCAAGGCGGGCACGCATTTTCGGCTTCTCCTGTCAGCGAACAGTGGAATGATGCGGTTAAAAAATTTCATGCTCAGGTCGGCTCACGCACGCACGCGACGATAGCCGGCCAGAAAACGCGCCCTTAGTTCATTCGAGGTCAAGTAGGTCAAAGCCTGCGCGCTCGCCGCCAGCAAAGGTGCGGTGCGCGCTTCTGTGACGGTGCTCAAGCGAACTGGAAACGCGGTCAGCGCCAAATACATCACGGAGCAGACAGCCAAGCCGCGCGCCAGACCGAACAACGCGCCAAGTCCACGATCCAGCCAACCAAACCGCGCACGCTGCAAACGCCTGCGCGCCAACTGACCGGCTGCGAAACCAAGCATGAGCGCCAGCCCAACGATCAGCAGAAACCCGCCCGCCTCCGCCGCCGCACTCGTCTCGACCAGTCCCATGCCGCGCAACAATGCGCCGGCAAATTCATAACCGCGCGCGGCGACGATCAAGCCGACGAGCAGCGCGCCGGTGGCAATGAGCGCTCGCACCAGCCCACGCATTGCGCCCGCCACGAACGACGCGCCGACAAGCGCCAATACGATCAGATCGAAGACAGTCATAAACAGCTATCAGCTATCAGTGTTCAGCTTTATCTTTATCTATAGCTGCGGTTGAAAGATTCAAGTCACGTAGCGCGCTTTAACTGAACGCTGAACGCTGGTGGCTTAGCTCACAGTTCGTGCCCCGTGAGCAGCCTGTAAGCTTCGAAGTAGCGCGCCGTCGTGGCCGCGGCGACTGCGGGCGGGAGCGGCGGCGCAGGCGGCCGTTTGTCCCAATCGAGCGTTTCGAGATAATCGCGCACGTACTGTTTGTCGAACGAGCTTTGCGCGCGACCCGGCTCATACTCGCTCGCGGGCCAGAAGCGCGAAGAGTCGGGCGTCAGAACTTCGTCAATCAAAATGATCTCGCCGTTCTGAGCGCGGCCGAATTCAAACTTGGTGTCGGCGATGATGATGCCACGTGCGTGCGCGTGGGCTTCGGCTGCGCGATAGAGCGCGAGCGCCGTGTCGCGCAGATGCGCGGTCACGTCAGTGCCGACGATCTCGCGCATGCGCGCTTCGCTGATATTCTCGTCGTGCCCCTCTTCGGCTTTGGTCGCGGGCGTGAAGATGGGCGCGGGCAGTTTGTCGGCTTCGCGCAAGTCCGGCGGCAACTTGTGTCCACAGATTTCGCCTGTGCGTTGATAATCCTTCCAGCCTGAGCCGGCCAAATAGCCGCGCACGACGCATTCGACCGGAAACACCTCCGTGCGCCTGACGAGCATCGAGCGACCACGCAATTCTTCGGCGTGTCGGTTGATCTGCTCAGGCATCTGTGCAATGTCGGTCGTGAGCAGATGATGCGGCGTGACGTGCGCGAGCCGCTCAAACCAGAAGCGCGAGAGCGCGGTGAGCACTTCGCCTTTGCGCGCGATCTGCGTCGGCAGGATGCAATCGAAGGCGGAGATGCGGTCGGTGGCGACGATGAGCAGGCGCTCGGCGTCAACCGCATAAACATCGCGCACTTTGCCGCGTCGCACCAGTTCGAGATCGGTGAAAGAAGTCTGATTGACTGGCGAGAGGGCGCTCATGTCTTTCTGCTTTATCAGCGGCCGGCTTGAAGTCACGCGCTTGCACGTGCGTTAGTGGCGGGCGGGATTGTGCGCGCGCGCCATTAGTTTGTCAAGATGGAGAGATCGAAAGAGTGTGCGCAAATAATCGGCCGCGTATCGGGTCAGTACCGGCTGCTGCAAGCGGGCGGGTCTTGATTGCATCATCCAGTCTGTAAACGCAGGCGGTACTGGCGTGCTCACAGCCGCGCATTTGATCTTCCGCGTCGGTTGCTTTACAAACGTAACACAGGAACAGCGAACATGAAGAAAGTTACACGCCGCCGCGCACGCCTGATCAGTTTCTGCCTCGTGCTGCTGCTCGCGCAGGGGCAAACGATCACAATCAGCGCGCAGACAAACTCCGCCAGTGCCAGCCAGACGCACGCTCTGCCGTTGCCGCACAGCGTCCCGCCGCACAACTACGACATGCGCCACGTCAAACTCGATCTGCGCTTCGATTGGGAACGCGAACAAGCTCTAGGCACGGCGACGCTCACGTTTGCGCCCGCTGCGCCCGCTGTGCAGCGCGTCGAATTCGATGCGGCGAATATGACCTTTACGGGCGTGCAACTCAGCACAGGCGCGGCGCTCAAGTATGAGCCGGACGAGCACGCAGAGAAGCTGCGCGTCGAGCTTGATCGCGCGTATCAACCGGGCGAGACGATCACGGTCGTCGTCGCTTATCACACGAACGGGCGCGTCCACGAGTTAGGCAGCGGCAACTATGCGCGCGGCCTCGTCTTCAATCAACCGACGCCGAACGATCCTCTGAGTCGGCGGCAAATCTATTCGCAAGGCGAATCGGAGTTCAATCATCTGTGGTTTCCTGCTTACGATCACCCAGACGATTTTGCGACCTCAGAGTTGAATGCGACAGTTGAACGCCCGCTTCAAGTCGTCTCCAACGGCCGGCTCGTCGAGGTGACGGAGAACAAAGACAACACGCGCACGTTCCACTGGCTGATGGACGAGCCGCACGCGAACTATCTCACGTCCATCGTGGTCGGCGAGTACACGAAGATCGAACAGGCTGACGACGGCGTGCCCGTCGTCAATTACGTCTATCCGAACGAGGTCGCGGAAGGGAAGTTGACAACGGCGCGGCTCGCGGACATGGTCCGCTACTTCTCCGAGAAAACCGGCGTCAAATATCCTTATCCGCAGTACGCGCAAGTCATGGTGCACAACTTCCCCGGCGGCATGGAGAACATCTCTGCGACGACGCAGACCGATACGTTGATCCACGATGCGCGCACCGAGATTGATCAGACGAGCGATAGTCTCGAATCACACGAACTCGCGCATCAGTGGTTCGGCGATTACGTGACCTGCCGCGATTGGGCCGACATCTGGTTGAACGAAGGCTTCGCCACTTACTTCGAGGCATTGTGGGATGAACACTTGTTGGGCCGCGACGAGTTTCTCTACAGCGACGTGCGCGCGGATCAGAACGCATATCTTGAAGCGTGGGCGCGGGCCCAGCGCCGGCCCATCGTGACGAAGAACTACAGCGACCCCGAAGCACTCTTCGATGTCTATGCCTATCAACGCGGCGGCGCGGTCTTGCACATGCTGCGCTCTGTGCTCGGCGATGAACAGTGGTGGCGCGCGCTCAATCATTACCTGACCAAGTACGCGCATCAGCCGGTGGAGACCGAACAGTTTCGCGCTGCCATTGAAGAGGCGACTGGGCAGAAGCTCGATTGGTTCTTCGACGAGTGGGTTTACAAGTTGGGGCATCCCGTCTTGCGCGTGACGCAAAAATACGACGCACCGACGCAAGTCTTGACGCTCGACGTGCGCCAAGAACAGCAGCCCGATCCGCACAGTCCTTACCCGCAAGCCGCGTTCTTCCGCATGCCGGTTGATGTAGAGATCGGCACAGCGAAGGGCGCGCACGTCGAGCGCGTGCAGCTCGCGCCCATTGCTGATCAATCGTTCACCTTCAAAGTTGACAGTCCACCGCTCCTCGTCAATTTCGATTACGGGCGCACGCTGATCAAGGAACTCCATTTCGATAAGCCGACCGGCGAGTTGCTCTATCAACTCGCGCACGACGAGGACGTAACGGGGCGCACTTGGGCGCTCGGTCAGTTGCGCGTGCGCTTGCATCAAACACAGACCGATGGGGCGGAGCAGCGACGGATCACAGATGCTGTCGGCGCGGCGCTCGTGACCGACAAGTTCTGGGGCGTGCGCAACGAGGCGGCGCGCGTACTCGCCGGTTTACAGGGCGAGCAGGTGCGTGCGAGTCTGCTGGCGGCGACGAAAGATCAAAAGCCGCAGGTGCGTGCACAGGCCATCAACGCGCTTGGCGAAAGCCGCGATCCGAAGTTGGCTGATCTCTATCAACAGGCGCTCGGCGACGAGAGTTACATGGTCGTCGGCGCGGCGGCGGAGGCATTAGGGAAAACGAAACAGCCGGCCGCTTACGATGCGCTCTTGAAGTTGCTCGACGCGCCTTCGTGGCGCGAGAAGTTGCAAGCGGCGGCGCTCGTCGGGCTGGCAGAGACGGGCGATAAGCGCGCGCTCGAACCCGGCTTGCGCTATGCCGGTCCCGAACACTCGCCGGATGTGCGCAAGGCGGCCGTCCTGCTGCTCGGCGCGCTCGGCAAGAACGACCCGCGCACCTTGCCCGTGTTGCTGCAAACCTTGCGTCAGTGTGTCGCCAACAGCGACATCACGTTGGGCGTGGCAACGGCGCAAGCGATTTATGAATTGGACGACGAACAGGGCTTGCGGCAACTGCACAGCATCCTTGTGTTCGTCAACAAGCTGGTCACAGACGCTGACTTGCGCGCCTTCACCGCGCTGGTCGAAGAGCGCCTGCAACAGAAGCAGGCACCGCCGCCACAGAAGCCAGCACAGAAACAGAGCAATAAATAGTCAAAGGCGCGCGGGCACACGTGTAAAATCCCGATGCGCGCCGATCGGTCGCTATGCGTTTGCGCCCAGCGACCGATCGGCGCGCAAGCTAAAATTAAGAACTTAATGCTTGAGTTTAAGCGGCTTATCCTGTTATAGTTTTGAGTGGTCGGCGTCGTATCGGCGGCTCCGACAGCAATCTCGCCTACAGCGAGCTTCGCACCTACGCAACCAGACGCCCCGATGTCAACCAAATCTGCCGCCAACAGAGCCAAGGTCGAAACGGACGGCGACGAGCCGAAGGCCGAACGCAAACTCGCGCTCCTCGTCATTGAAGACGACGAAAATATCTCGACCGCCATCAGCGAGTATTTCACGCGCGCCGGTTACGAGGTCAAAATGGCTGAGGATGGCGTCGCAGGTGTGCAGGCAGCACTGATAGACCGGCCCGATGCGGTCGTGCTCGACCTGATGCTGCCGAAGATGGACGGTCTCGCCGTCTGTCGCGAACTGCGCGAGAAAGCGCCGTACATCCCGATCCTCATGCTCACGGCGAAAGACGACGTGGTTGACAAAGTGCTCGGCCTAGAGATGGGCGCGGATGATTACATCACCAAGCCTTTCTCTCTGCGTGAGCTTGAAGCGCGCATCAAGAGCGTGCTCAGGCGCGTGCAGGCGGCTGCCCGCACCGAAGGCACGAGCGACGAAGCGCCGATTGTGCGCGGCAAGTTGCGCATCGATCCGGCGAAGCGCGAGGTGACGGTCGGCGACCGGCTCGTTGAGCTAACGCCGAAGGAGTTTGAACTGTTGCGGCTCTTTGCTTCGAATCCGGGCCGCGTCTTTCCACGCAAATACTTGCTGGAAAAAATCTGGGACTACTCTTACGAAGGCTACGACCGGACGATTGACTCACACATCAACCGGCTCCGCGCCAAGATCGAAGAGAACCCGGAGAACCCGCAGATGGTCTTGACCGTCTGGGGCATCGGTTACAAGTTCAGCGACGAACAGCGTTAACGCTCACGCGCTCGCCGCGCTGAAGGTTTTCACACCTACAACTCGCTGCCGAGGCCAAACTACAGCAAGGCCGATCAGCGACCACCAATACAAGCGCAATCAGACTCGTCCGGCATTCTACTCTTGAACGTCTGACTCGCTCGTGAGCGAACGCGCCGCCCGGCACGCTCGCTCACGAGCCACCTGCTCGAAGCAACAAACCGGGTTGAAATATCATGCTTGAATTCAGCTTCAAAAATACTCGCCACCTCCGTTGGGGTCTCGCCGCAGCGAGCGTCATCGGTCTGTCCATCTGGCCCATCGTCACACCACAAGCACAACGCGGCGGCAGCGAAACACCCGTCAGCGTGACCGGCGTGACGACGCACACGAAAGGCCAAGACGCGGTCGTCACGGTCTCAGGCGACGGCGCGCTCTCACGTGCGCAGACATGGCAGGACGACGAAGGCTTCCACGTAGTCGTCTATAAAGGGCAGGGTGCGATGCGCAATTTGCCGCGCGGCGTGAAGGCGCGGCGTGTGGGCGACTCTTTGGAGTTGATCGTGCCGGTCAAGCCGGGCGGCAGCGTCTATGTCGAGCCGCGCTTCAATCAACTTGATCTGGTTGTCGGCGGCGGCCTGCAAGCAGGCGCAAGCGAGAGTGCGCGGCAAGCGGCGCACGCGAGTCCGGCGCAAGCCTCAGAGGTTGAACAGGGCGGGCGAACTGCAAGCAGAGGCAGGCAAGCAAGTGAGCAGAGCAGTACGGAAGCATCTGCGCGTGAGAGCGAAGCCGACGCACGTGCTCGCAGCAAGCACAAGTTGTCGAGCGCGAACTCCGGTGCGATAGCGCAGGCGGCGCACAACGAACCACCAGCGAGCGCGCCGGCCCACGTGCCGCAAGCCGCACAGAATCACGCGCCGCCGCAAGTGGCGCAGAACATCTTGCCGTCGTCGTATCAGGACAACGCCGCAGCGGCACAGAGCCAGCCGCCGGCAGCGCAGCCAGCAACGCAACCGGCGCAAGCACAGCCGGTTGAAAATTCGACCGGGACGATCATGCCCGGTTCGACATTCAGTGTCTTGGGCGTGGGCTTGCTCGTTGGTATGACGGCTGTGCTGTTCATCTACCGGCGACGGCGTAATGTTGATGATGGTTGGGAAGAAGTAACGGATGAAGAGACCTCGACGGCGATGACCAAGCTCGCGCCACAATCGCTCAGCCAGACGGAGGCGAAGGCGCAGAGCAGCAACACACAAGGTCACAGTGCGACGCATCTTGAGCTGCACCCGCAGGGCGACCGGCGCAAGGGCGATAACCGGCGCAGGCATTTGGGCCGGCGCGCAGATGATAAACAGCAAGGCGCGACTGCGTCGGCTGCGCCGCAGCAGAACGGGACGAAGAGCGAGCGCAAGGCAGACGCCTTCCATTTGTCGCCGCCCGCAGTTATCTTCGGCGCGTTTCGGATCGATCAAGAGGTCGAAAAACTTTTACAAGGACAACCGCACAGCATCGAGGTGCTCGCCTCCCGCGCGCCGGATGATCGCCGCGCCGTCGAGACCTCGCTGCTGAAGGCGCTGCAATCGAGCGCGCTTGGCGAAGCAGAGAAACGACGCGCGCGCGCGGCGCTCGAAGAGTATGGCTTCGTCGCACGCGAGAGTGCGACACTACTTGCGGCGCATGAATCATATGAACGCACATCGGCGGCGCGCGTGCTCGGTCAGATCGGCTCGCCCGCGTCGCTGCCGTTTCTACTCGAAGCTTTGCACGACCATGAGCACGTCGTCTGCACGGAAGCGGTTGCCAGTCTCGGCACGCTCGGCCTGCCTTCGGCTATCGGTGCGCTGCTCGATCTGGCGCGGCGTCATCCAGAACTCCCCGCGCCGCTCCTCAGTCGCGCCTTGAGCGCCTGCTCTTTGGACTGCGTTGATGTGCAGATGGACGAAACGGAAGGCCGGCTGCTCGGCGATGGCTTGTTCACGGGCGACATTGATGGGCTTGAGCCGGTCGCAGAGATCGAACAACTGCCCGAATGGCTCGACGACCCGATGCTCGCCGACGCGCTCGAACGACTCAGCAGCACAGATGTCGAAGCCCGCACCGCCGCCGCGCAGCAACTCGCACAGTTCCAAGTGCAGCGCGCGGTTGAGGCGCTCGCTTTTGTCGCCGACACCGATCCGAATCCGACCGTGCGCGCCACAGCCGTCACGAGTCTCGGCATCATCGGACACGAGTCTGTGTTCGCAGCGATCTTGATCGCGATGGCAGACGAAGCGCGCGAGGTGCGTGCGGCGGCGGCGCGTGCGTTGTCGCGTCTGAGCTTTGATCGCGCGGATGCTTACGTGCGTGTGATCGAGTCGTACGATGCGGAGTTGAAAAACAGAATCGCGCAGGCGAGCGTCAAAGCGGGGCTGGCGACGAAGGCTTTGGATCGGCTGGCCAGCGAAGACCGCCGCCAAGCTTACGAAGCCTTCTCGCTGCTCTCGCTCGTCATCAAGGGTGGCGCGACTGAGTTGATCTTGCAAGTGGTCGAACAACCGGGCGAGTTGGGCGTGCGGCTGGCGGCAGCGCGGTTGCTCGCTTTGCAGGGCGGGGCCGACGCGATCAAGCGGCTGCGCCGCGTCGCGCTCGGCGACGGCGCGCCCGAAAAACTGCGCAACGCCATCCTCGAAGCCATCTACCGCGACGACCACGCGGCAGTCGAATAGGCAAGTCACGAGTCTGGAGTTGAGAGTCGAGCGTCAAAAAACTTTTGTCTTCTGATTCTTGACTCTCGACTGTTTTTCGTGACAACAGGGCAGAGCTTATTGCATAATGCGCTCGTCCAGACACGCGCCCTTTGCAAACCTCGTAACACAGCAATGCGTCACATAGAGACCATGCCCCTGACTCATCGTTTACGTCACACGTGTACCGTTGCGCTCATCGTCGTCTGCTGCCTCTTCGCGGCAAACGCGCGTGCGCAGCAGAACGACAACAGCGCGCCGGCCAAGCCGCGCAGCAAAAACATCGCGCGCATGAGTAGCAGCGACGCGCCCGGCGGCGCGAAGGTCACGATCACCTCCGATGGCGTGCTCAACGACTACTCGGCCTACAGAAGCGGCGACCATTTCTACGTCGTCATCCCGCAAGCCAACGCCAGCAAGATCGGCGGCGTGCGCGGGCACGGCTTTGAAGGCGCACAGGTGAAACGGCGCGGGCCGGACGTAGTCATGTCCTTCAAGTTACAGCCCGGCGCATCGGCCCGCGTGGATCAACGCTTCAATCAACTCGTCGTACAGTTCAACGCGCCCGAGGTCACCGAGCAGACTGCAACGAAGAACACGAATCAGCCGACGCAACAACCGCCGCCCGACGCGCGCACGCAGACGAGAACGCCGGTCGAACTATCAGGCACGCCCAGCCCGACGCCGGCCAACGCGCGCCCGACGCCCTTGGTAAATCAACAGACGCAGACCGCCAGTCAACTGCCGCCGGGCCTCGTGCCGACGCCGCTCATCTCGGCCACACAAGGCCCACAAGGCGCGCTGCCCACGCCATCCGTCGCGCCGAGTCCGTCGGTTTCGCCGAGTGTCGCGCCGTCCGCGCCGCCTGAGCAGATCGCGCAACTGCAACCGACGCAGGTTGCGCCTGTGATTACGACTAATCAACCTGCGCCCTCTGCGGCAGCGCCCGTCAGTCTGGGCGCGACCATCTTGCGCAACTGGCCTTGGTTCGTCATCGCGCTGATCGTGCTCGCGGGCCTCGGTCTCTTCGTCTTCGCGCGTGGCTCAGAGCGTCGCGAGCAGTTGCCGCCATCGGTCACGCCGAGCACGAGCGCAGCCACAGGCACAACCAAAAGCGCAACTACACCTGCGACGACAAGTGCGACAACTCCAAGCGCGCTCCCGAACGCAGACACGGCCACGGCTATCGCCGCTGAGACGACCGCTACGGCCGTGCCGCCCGTCGTGGCGGTGAAGAAGTCGAAGAAGGCGGCGGCGGCGGCGCGGAAGCGAGAGGAACAGAAGCGAAAAGAGGAGCACAAGCGAGAGGCGGAAACAACTGCGGCCGCTGCGCCGCCGGTTGAAGCTGGGACGACGACGCAGCCGTTGGTGTCAGCAACCGGGTCTGAGGTTGACGCGGGCGCAATCGCTGCGGCGACGAGCGGCGCTGTTGTGAGTGGCGCTGTCATTGCGTCGGCCGAAGCCGCGCCGCCGGTCGTCAGCGAATCTGATCGCGTCGCTGAGGAGACGCGCAAACTGCTCGCGGGCGAGAGCTACGACGAAACGCTGATCAATGCGCCGGATGCGACGACGCGCCAACTTGTCGCCGCCGAGTTGATGACCGCGCTCGCCACCGAGAGCGATAGCACCGCCGTCGAGCGCGCCCGCGTCGCCTTCATCAATCATGGCTACTTCGCAGACGTGACGCGCGATCTTCGTTCAGCCGAAGCGCCCAAGCAGCGCGCCTCAGCCGCGCGCACGCTCGGGCTGGTCAGCGACCGCACAGCCACGCCGCACCTCATCGCCGCGCTCGAAGACCCTGCGCCCGAAGTGCGCCGCGCTGCGGTCGAGGCGCTGGCAGAGTTGCAAGACCCTGCGGCGCGCAGTGCGCTCGAAGCTCTGCGTTGGCGCGAGACCTCGCGCCAAATTCCGCGCCAGCTAATCCAACGCGCCATCGAAGTCTGCACCGTCGCCGCGCCGGTTGAGACTCAAGCAGCAGCACAGACAGAAGTACAGACTGAGGCGCAGATGGTTGCGCCGCCGTTCGAAGCGGCGACGACCGAAGCGCCGGTTGGGCAAGAGCCGACACCTGAACCGGCGAGCGTTGCCGAGACGACAACCGAAGTCGGCGCTGCGACCGAGCCTGTTGTAACGACCGAGCATGAAGCAGCAGTCGAAACCGCGCCTGAAGCCGCGCCGGTCGAGACCGCAACTGAGGTCTTACCCGCGCCCGAAAGCGCAGACGAGGCTGCGACTGCGCCGAGCGCGGCTGACAGCACCGCCATTGAAGTTGCGCCGTCAGTCGAAACCGTCGCACCGTCAGTCGAGGCCGCACCGGCCGTTGTTACGAGCGCACCGGAAGCGCAGGCGGCCGAACAAGCCGCGCCAACCGCATCAGTCTTGGTAGCTGAATCGCTGCCTGCGACGGAGTCTGCGTCCACGACTGGCACGGCTGTCGCTGACGATTGGATTGACATTGACGTGGCCGAGCGCAAGCTCGACAGTGCCACACCAACCGCCGCGCCAATGACTGTCGAGCAAATCGTCGAAGGAGACTTGCTCGGAATCGAAGCGCCCGCCGGGGCAACTGCTTCGAGTGAAGCGACGACCGCTCCGGCTGCGGTCGAAGAGGTGAAAGAGATCGATCTACTACCGGCCGAGACTGTGACAACGACGGCAGCACCGGCAGCAGCCGAAGAACTCATGCCGGTGGTCGAATCGGTCGAGTCGGGCGAGCCGACGGTCGTGTCGGAGAAAGAGATCGATCTGTCGGGCACGGCAGCGCCGCAGGCTGCGGACGCGCCGAAGGCGATGCAGCTCAGGCTCGAAAGCGAAGACGCGGGCGAGCGCGCAGCCGCCGTGCTTGCGCTCACACATCTCAACCACGCGGAAGCCTTCCGCCAAATCTCCACAGCCTTTGACGATCCGACGACGGAAGTACGCGAGGCCGCCGCGCGTGCGCTCTACACGCTCGCAGACGACCGCGCCGATTCGTTCACGCGCGCGCTACGCGAAGCGCCGGTTGAGCGGCGGCGGCGCATCGGTGCGGCCATCGCCGCTTCGGGTCTCGCCGACGAAGCCATCTCGAACCTGACCGGCGAGAGTCGAGACAAAACTTACGACGCCTTCTCGCTCTTGTTCTTGATGGCCAAAGCGGGCGAGACCGCGCCGCTCATCCGCGCTATCGAGACGCATCCGGACAACGAAGTGCGCCTCGCGGTCGTGAAGCTGTTGGCGCTCTCCGGGCAACAAGAGATTCTGCCTTCCTTCCGCCGCCTCGCCGTGCGCGGCTCGCTCCCCACGGAAGTCCGCTCGGCCGTGATGGAGGCTATCTATCAAATCAGCAGCCAACCCAACGCCACGCCCACCGCATGAGATCACAAGCTTAACTTAACCGGCTTACAAGTCAGCCCCGTCTGCAAACGCAGGCGGGGCTGATTTAATTGGTAGTTCTTCTTAAGGCACTTGGCGCAACTGTTGGACGAGGCGCGGCAGATTGATCTGATACTCGTCGTCGTCCGTCATCTCAAGCCAGTAGCGCGCGCGCACACGCAAGCTCGGCTCGCACGACTCGCGCATGATGCCGAGGTAGCGTTTCTTTCTCTCTTCCAAACTTAAGTGCTGCGCGAGCGTCTCCTCGAACTCACCGAAACCACTTTCGAGATACTTGGGCGAAAGAACGGACACCGTATAGCGACTCTCTTCAACCGCGCGCTCCATCTCATGCACGACGTAACTGCCCGGCTCGAAGCATGCAAAGTCAACGCAGACACGCAAGCCCTCAGCCTTGAGCGCGGGCACGAGCGTCTTGCGCACCCAAGTCTTGTCGGGTTCTTTCTTAGACACGTAGCTAATGAATGCGTCGTAAGCGTACTTGTCGGCCGGCGGCGCGGCCGGCATGGGCGCAGCCGCCTTACCGCCCGCGTAAAGGGCGACCGGAAAATTTTCTTCGAGCACGGCCTTAAAGATCGGATGTTGGTCGTCGCGCGCGGCGGTGACGCGCTGCTGCACGTAGTCGTAGAGGTCGAAGATGCGTATGACGCCGCCCGCGCCGGGCGCGCCGCCGCGCAAGCCCGCCAAGAGGTGTTCGGTGAAGAGGCTGTTGCTTGCGCCCGGTTCGACGTAGGAGTATTCGTCGCTGCGCGACGAAGCCAAGATCACTTTGCCGCGCCCCTTCGTCAGCGATTCGTAATAACGCTCCGACAAACGCTCCTTGTAAGCGGGTCGGCGCGCGCGCTTAAGCGTGCCGATGCCGCTCGAATGGCAGCAGTCGAAGGCGACGACGAGCTTACGCGCCGGGATGGCGCTCAAGGCTTCGGAAAACTCTGCGCCGGAAATCGCCGCGTCGTTGAACGACTCTTCGCTCGTAAAGTCAACATCAAACGGCAGCAGGTACTCGCCCGCGTGTGCGCCCGTTTCGATCCGGCCGCCATGACTTGAGACGTAAAAGAAAACGGTCGAATCCTCATTGACGTTGAAGCCTTGCCCATTCTTGTTGGCTAGGCTGGCGAGCGCACGGCGAATCGCACCGCCCGTCGCCTGCTTGTCTAAGAGCAACTGCACGTTTTTAGGTTGATAGCCGCCGAGGTTCGGATCAACCAACGCCTCGTGAACCTTCCGCGCATCCTCCAGCACCGTCTCCGGCAACGGGTTGATGTTCGGATAATTGGCCACGCCAACCACCAACGCGAATGCGTTTTTCATTCCGGACATAATCAGAGTCTCCTTGTATCGTTAGCCGCCTACGCCAATCGGTGCGGCGCGAGCCAGCTAGCGTTTACATTCAAGCTAAGGGCAGATTGATGGGTAAGTAGCATTAGTGTCTATGAACTTCTGCAACTCGCTGATTGTCACGTTATGATTGACGATCTTACAAGCCTCTTTCTGCCAAGTCTCAAAATTCATGTCCCACAGCAGAACGTTGTAAGAGTCGCCACTGGAAAGCAAGGTTTTACCATCAAGTGCGAAAGCGACCGTGACCTTGAGCGGCCGTTCAACTATCTTGAGCGGCCCCAAAGTCTCGCGCTCCTTAACATCCCAGAGATAAATTGTTCCGTCGTATCCGCCGGAGGCTAGCGTTGTGTTATCTGGGCTGAAGGCGAGGCTGGCAACGGCGCGATCATGCGGAGTTGGGAGTTGAGCGTACAGCTTAATGTTCGCCAAGTCAGCCATATCCCATAGGGTGATCATACTATTGCGGTCACCACAAGTCAGCATTTTGCCATCTCGACTCCAAGCCATGCTCTCGATCCCATTTGAGTTTGTGTCCGCGCTGTTATTCTTCGGTGCTTGAGACTCGCGCACGAAAAGTTGTTTGAGTTGTTGACCAGTGGCCACGTCCCAGAGGATAACGGAGCCATCCAGGCTGCCACTCGCTAGCACTTTGCCGTCGGAGCGGAAAGCTATGCACGTCACGCGATCTTTATGGCCGGTGAGCGAGCGAAGCGAATGGTTAGCGGCCACGTCCCAAAGGTTGAGTATGAAGTGGTCATCATTATCCTCGCTGGCTATCGCCAGCATGGAAGCAGCGCTAGGATTGAAGGCTAAGGCTGTGACGGCTCCTGACTTTACTGGATCAACTAGCCAAGAAGACGGGGGGCTTGCACTGATGTCCCATAAGATGACATGGGGCGTGCCCCTGCTCGCTGCGACAGTTCTATTATCAGGACTGAATGCTATCGCGTTTGAGAGTGGTGATTTGGGCCGACTAGCTTGACTCTGATTGGCGGATGGCACATCCGTTTGTTGGGACGTTGGGGACGGACTCGGGCTAGCAAGCGGTTCCTTGAGGAGTGGCGTGCGTGCGGCGACATCCCATAGTACAAGGGCGGTCTCTTTAATATTCACACTGGTCAGTGCCGCCAGAATTCTGCCATCTGGACTTAGTGTCATAGTGGACAGGAGGCGGGTGCCGAAAGGTGACTGAGGATGGTCATCCTGAGGAACGGGCAGCGGCGCGGCGAATCGCCAAAATTTCTTAGTGCTTGAGAGAAGCACATTCTTGTTAATGTCGCCAGAGACTACTTTCGTCCCGTCAGGACTGAAGGTTAAGGCCACCACGGAACCGCTGTGCTCGGCGATTTTCACAGAACTGCCCCAGAATAAAGGATTGTCGTTACTCGTGTTCAATAGTGTGACGCTATTATCCACGCTCCCCGAAGCTAAGCGCTTGCCATCAGGACTGAAGGCCAGTGAAGTCACGCTGCTGCGGGTTTGTTGGCTAACCTCTCCCAATTGTTTCTGGTGCTTAACGTCCCAGAAGGTGAGGTTGTTTTCACCGTCCCCGGTGACTAAGATTTTATTTTCCGGCGGGCGAAAAGCCAGACTGGTGACCCCTCTGCCGAAGCCCGAGGTAAAGTTCCCGTTCGCGTTGCTCACCTTTTTGCTAAGTTTGGCGGGCGGTTGGCCTTGGCGGCTCCACAGCAGAATTATGTCCTCATCGGTGCCGACAGCAAACTGCTGGCCGTCCGTGCTAAAAGCCATGCAGGTCAGCTCATAAAAACCCTCTGGATCAATAGGGAGCGCCCGTCGTTGTTGTTGGCCCGTGCTCACGTCCCAAAGGACAACTTTGTTAGTATCGGCAGAGATGTAGCCCGCTAAAATCTGGCCGTCCGGGCTAAAGAGTAACTTCGAGGGCGGTGAATCGGCGTCTTCCGGCTTTACCTCGAACTTGCGTAGCTCTTGGCCGGTGGATAAGTCTATGAGCGTCACGAGCGCCACACCGTTTTTATCTTGAGCGCTGACCGCTACCTTCTGGCGATCAGGACTGAATGCCACGCTCACCGCATGTTCGATCTGTTTGCCGGATGGGGAGTTGGGTTTAAGTGTCTCGGTGCTCCATGAGTTGATTGTCCCATCCTGATTCATCGAGAACAGCGTGTGCTCAGCATCATGGAAAGCAAATTCAACCGCCGGGCTGTTCTGTCCGGGAAGGTAAGCGATCAAATACGGGCTTTGCTGTAAGGCTTCCAACAGGCTGCTGCGGCCGTCGGGGGTATCCTTTAATTCGAGCGCCTTTAAGCTCAGCAATAGGGCTAGGTCGAGCCGCTTTGAAGCGACAAAGCGCCGCGAGGAAGAAATGTGCTCGGCTAATATGGCCCGGTCTCGTTCAGCCTTCACCTGTCGATAGCCGATGACAGATGCGACGGCAAAAGCAGTTGAGCCGATGAGAATCACCGCCACCGCTACATAAAAGATGAGCTTCCAACCACGCTGGCGTTTAGAACTCGCTTTGATGAACTCTTTCTCTAATGGGGTTAGGTCTTCAAACTTCTGCGCATCTTCAAGCAGCCTGCCGATCAGGAGTGCGCTTGAATCTCGGTGGCGCTTGTCCCACAGCTTGGCTGCGTCGGCAAAGCGCAGCCGGTTGCGTATGCGCTCGCGCTCTTCGTTGAGCCAGCTATCGAGGGTCTCCCAATGCCGGATCAGGGCTTCGTGCGCGACTTCGATCTTGGCCTCGCCGGGCACGTCCATCTCGGTTTCGCGGAGCAGACCGGCGGCGAGGAACTTAGCGAGTACGCGGTCGGTGTGATCGCGCGCTTCGCCCGCGATGTAAAGCTGTGCGCGCGGCACGCGGTTGTTAAAGACTTCGACGCCTGCGCTGGGCCGCACCAGTTTTAGGAAGATGCGCTTGGCGCGCTCCTGATCCGGCGGCGATAGCTCGTTGTAAACGTGCTCGGCGGCGCGCGTCAGCGCCGTGCGACAACTGCCAAGCTGATGAAACGCCTCCCAAGTGACGAGGTTTTGTTTGCGGCTGTCCCAGAGTTTCAGCAGCGTGAACTGTAAGAGCGGCAGCCCGCCCGGCTCGCCGAGCACCTCATGGACTAACTGGTCAACGATGCCTTCTTCAAACTTCAGCCCGATGGATTCGGCCGGTTGCACAATCGCTTCGCGCAACTCGGCGGCGCTGAGCGGTGTGACGCGGATGTTGCTCGTTGCGTAGAGCGCCTGTAGCTTGTCGATCTTCGTGATGAATTCCTCGAAGTCGCTCCGCATGGTGACGACGACAGTGTGCCGCACGTCGGTGGCTTCGACGACCTTGATCAAGTTATTAATGAACGCCGCACGCACAGCCTCATCGCTCGTCAAGGTGAATATCTCTTCAAACTGGTCAACGAGGATGAAAGCCGGTGCGCTGCCGGCCGCATTGAGCAGGCGCACTAGATGGCCTGCGTCCTGCATGAAACTTTGCGCTTGTGCTTGCGCCCAGTTAGGGTCTGGCGTCGTTGTGGGGCGGACGAGCGCGGCGAGGTTCAGCAAAGGATCAGCCCCCGGCACGACGCGCGGGTAATAGCGCCAGTCTTTGCTGCCGGGCGTGTCACCGACGGCATTGATCGCTCCGCCTTTGAGCGCGGGCACAAGCCCGGCCATGACGAGCGACGATTTGCCGCTGCCGGACGGGCCAAGCACCGCCAGAAAGCGTCGCTCACCGAGCCGCTTGAGTATCTCCTCGACCAGTTTTTGCCGGCCGAAGAACTTGTCCTTCGCCTCTTCACGAAAGGCGGCCAAACCGACGTAAGGGCGCAAGGAGTCGGCGAGCGTGGGCGCAAGCTCCGGGTCGAAATTGGCGAGCACGCCCTCTGTTTCATCAAGCTTGATGCCGGCGCGGTAGAGGTAATTACTCCAATAGTCCAAGAGGGTCTGGCCGGCCCAGCGCTCTGTGTCCACGTTGAGCATAGCGCCGGTCGCCTGAGCTAGTTTGACGAACTCCTTGATCTTATTTAGAAACTCGGAGGAATAGCCGTTCTCGCGGCGCAGTTTGAGCAGGTCGTTATTGGCGGCTTTGAGGGCCGAGAGCGAAGGGAAACGGCCCGCCTGTGCGTTTGCCTTAACACTGGTTTGGCTAGTCATTGTTTGGCAATCCTATCTAGCAAGCTGTCGAGCGGCTTGCCGATCTCCTCTTCCAACTCTTTACATTTTGCGAGCAGATTCTTGTCCACGATATTGAAGACTTTGGGCACCTCCCGGCGGATGCCCCGGAATGCTTTCCTGATCTCGCCGCGCCGCTCAACCGGAAAGGCATTTTCCAGTTCGGTCGCAGAGGCCAAGAGGTCCTTTTCCCATTTGACGGTCTCGGCGGTCTTAGTGGCGCAGATGGCGCGCAGCTTGGGGCTAAGATATTCCCAAGCCTCGATCACTTGCTCAACGTCCGATTCAACGGAAGCCTCGACGCGGCGCAGTTCTTCATCCGTCTGCTGGAGCGAGTCATGGATAAAGAGCGCCGTCTGCAACGTGAGATCGATGTCATCAACCTGCGCGGCGCTCGCCTTGATCTTTTGGAGTTGCAACATGCCCAGCCCGCCAGTATCGGGAGCACTGCGCAGGTTGTCGTGAATCCGATTCAGCACTTCCACTAGCAAGGTCAAGCGGACGACCCGGGCGAATTCAACCAATTTAGCGTTGACCTTAGCCGGTTGCTGGTTAAGCACTTCGCCGATGCGCTGGCGCGCGCTCTTGAGCTTGGCCATGTCCTTAGCCTGCACGTTGGCCTGATGGGCGCGGGCCGCGTTTTTCAGCTTCACTACCCAAAGGGCATCGGCTGAGGCGTATTTTATTCTGATGGCTTGGGCGACGATCTCTTCGACTTTATCGTTGATCTGATCGCTGAAATCGTCGAGCGAGTCCCATTCGACATTGGCATCGGGCGATACGTCTTTGACAAAGACGCCGCTCGGCAAATACAGACCTTCGAGATTATGGAACAGGTCATGAAGCTCCTTGTAATCATTCAGGTTTTTGATCTGCCTGTGCATCGTGTCCAATTGGTCTTGGAATTCGCTGAGCGGGCCGGCGACCTCCGGCTTGGCAACTAAAGCGGAGAGCATGTAGAGGACATCGGGCGTGTCATGCTTTTCTACCGGCGGCGGCTCGACCGGCGGCGGGCATGGTTGCGCTATTGCGCCCGCCTCAATCCGGGCTTTCGTCAGCGCTGTGATGAGCCGCGTCCACTCGTCGTCCTCTCCCGTGTATAGCTCGATGGCCACGACGGACTGAATACGCGGGGGCAGCGCCTCGATGTCCACTTCATCTTTGAAGACAGGAATCACGCGGGCCAGCCGTTCGTCTTTGTTCTTCGAGAGCATGTGGGAGAAAGCTCCGGAACTGATGAACTCAGTCAATGTGCTGTTGAGGTAAGCGGCCGTGATGACGATGAGCACTCGGCGGCTGGAGATGATGGCGTCGTCAATCGCCACAACTTTTAATTCACCCGGCTCGAATTTGTACTCGTCAATATAGCTGATCTGTGCCCGGTTCAAGCGTGCTATCAAGACTTCATTAACCCACCACTTATCTTGTGGACTGTAGCTGATAAAGACATCATGTTTGTACTCACTCATTGCAGGCCCCTAAGTTTAGAATCGGCTGGGCTGATTCTGCGCCGCCGAGCATGGCGTAAGTTGGTTGTGTCGCTGCACGCCCGGCGCGAAAGTCAAACCGTTCCAGCTATCAAAGTTTAAGGTGAAGTTCAGGCCAGCCGTTGCATGCGAACAGGTCTGTAGGTCTGGCAAGACGTTAAGCCCGACTTGGTAATGACGGCATAAATCTAAAAGGTTAAGCCTCGACCTATCAATAAAAAAGGTTCGGCCGCAACCGCACGGCGCAGCGGCCAAGGCCGAGTGACAACTGCCTATTAACAAGCTAATATTCCTCCTTAGCGTGGCGCATAGCCCTCTTCATTTATTAATGCTTTTATTCGCATATGTCTTTCAAACTTCGTTCGGACTTCGAGCCGCAGGGCGACCAGCCGCAGGCGATTGCCGCGCTCGTGCGGGGCTTAAATGACGGCGCAAAGGATCAAGTGCTGCTTGGCATTACGGGCAGCGGCAAGACCTTCTCGGTTGCCTCCGTCATCCAGCGCACGCAACGCCCGACGCTCGTCATCGCACACAACAAGACGCTTGCCGCGCAACTCTATCAAGAGTTCAAGTCCTTCTTTCCCGAAAACGCCGTCGAGTATTTCGTCTCCTATTACGATTACTACCAACCGGAGGCTTACGTGCCCGCCTCCGACACGTACATCGAGAAAGAGGCGACGATCAACGAAGAGATTGATCGCTTGCGGCTCTCGGCGACGCGCGCGCTCTTTGAACGGCGCGACGTGATCGTGGTCGCCAGCGTTTCGTGCATCTACGGTCTCGGCGACCCGGACGCCTATTACAACATGCTGCTCTTCGTCGAGCCGGGCATGAAGCTGAGCCGCGACGCGCTACTGCAAAAGCTCGTCGAGTTGCAGTACGAGCGTTCAGATATTGAATTTGATCGCGGCTCATTCCGCGTGCGCGGCGATATTATCGAGGTCTATCCGAGTTATCAGGATCAGGCTTACCGGATCGAACTCTGGGGCGATGAGATCGATTCGATCTCGACGATTGATCCATTGCTCGGCGAAGTTTTGCAAAAACACACGGCGCGGCTGCCGATCTATCCGAAGACGCACTACGTGATGCCGAAGTCAACAGTGAAGCGCGCGATCAAAACGATCCGCGCGGAGCTTGATTGGTGGGAGCCGAAGCTAATTCAAGAAGGCAAACTCGTCGAAGCGCAGCGCCTGCATCAACGCACGATGTACGACCTTGAGATGTTTAAGGAGATGGGCTTTTGTCGCGGCGTCGAAAACTATTCGCGCCATCTGACGGGCAAAGCGCCGGGCGAGCCGCCGCCGACGCTCCTCGATTATCTGCCGCGCGACACTATGGTCGTCATAGACGAGTCGCACCAGACCGTCCCGCAGATTCGCGGCATGTTCAACGGCGATCAGTCGCGCAAGCGCACGCTCGTCGAGTACGGCTTCCGCTTGCCGAGTGCGATGGACAACCGCCCGCTCAATTTCACAGAGTTCGAGCAGCGCGTCGGCCAGACCATCTACGTCTCTGCCACGCCCGGCCCTTACGAGTTGACCAAGACCGGCGGCGAGGCGGTCGAGCAACTGATCCGCCCGACGGGTTTAACCGACCCGGAGGTTGATGTGCGCCCCGTCAAAGGGCAGATCGACGATCTGCTCGAAGAGTGCCGCCAACGCGCCGAGCGCAACGAGCGCGTGCTCGTGACGACCTTGACGAAGAAGATGGCGGAAGACTTGACTGAATACTTCGCCGAGGTCGGCGTGCGCGTCCGTTACCTGCACTCCGACATCGAAACGCTTGAACGGATCAAAATCCTGCGCGACCTCAGGCGCGGCGAGTTCGACGTGCTCGTCGGCATCAACCTCTTGCGCGAAGGTCTCGACCTGCCTGAAGTCTCGCTCGTCGCCATCCTTGATGCCGATAAAGAGGGCTTCCTGCGCTCCGAGACCTCCTTGATTCAAACCATCGGTCGCGCCGCGCGCCACGCCAGCGGCAAGGCGATCCTCTATGCAGACAAAATCACCGACTCGATGCGCCGCGCGCTTGACGAGACCAATCGCCGCCGCACCATCCAGATCGAATACAACCGCGAGCACGGCATCACGCCGCAGACCATCATCAAGGCCATTGAATCCACGCTCGTCACGGCTTATGAAGCCGACTACTTCAAAGTCCCGCTCGAACTCGAAGCCTTTGAAGACTACTCGCGCGACAAGATTGACGGCACCATCGCCCGCCTCGAAGCCGAGATGCGCCACGCCGCCAAAGCGATGGAGTTCGAGCGCGCCGCCGAACTCCGCGACCGCATCAAGTACCTGCGCGAGCGCGAACTGACGATGACATAAAGCCGCCTGTGATGTTGACCAAAGCGCAGCCCGACGAAATGCAATCGTATCTCGTTGACGCCAGCAACATGGCCGGCGGTCATGCTGCGCGCGTCGTCTGGCCTGAGAGCGCGGCGGAAGTTGCTACGCTGCTGCTTGACGCGAGCGAGACGTGCACGCCTGTCACAGTCGCGGGCGCGGGCACAGGGATTGTCGGCGGGCGCGTGCCGTTCGGCGGCATCGTGTTGGCGACGGACAAGCTCAATCACATTGGCGAGATCGTAAAAGCAGCGGACGGCGGGCGCGCTGTCGTTGAAGCGGGCGTGACGCTCGCAGAGTTTCGCCGTGCGGTCGAGGCGCGTGGGCTGTTCTATCCGCCCGACCCAACCGAGTGGAGTTGCTACATGGGCGGCACGGTGGCGACGAACGCTTCGGGCGCGCGCACCTTCAAATACGGCCCGACGCGCCGCTACGTTCAGCGATTAAAGATCGCGCTGGCGACAGGCGACGTGCTCGATCTCAAACGCGGCGTGATTCATGCTGACAAAAACGGTCGCTTCTCAATTCCACTCGCACGCGGGCGCAGCATCGAAGCGCAACTGCCCACTTATCACATGCCGCAGACGCGCAAGCACGTCGCCGGTTATTTCGTCGCGCCGGAGATGGACGCGCTCGATCTCTTCATCGGCAGCGAGGGCACACTCGGCGTCATCACGGAGATTGAAACGTCGCTTCTGTTGAAACCTGCGGGCGTCTTGAGCGGCGTCGTCTTTTTCAAGGACGAAGCAGACCTGCTCGCGTTCGTCCGCGCCGCGCGTGAATTGTCGTTGCGCACACGCGCTGATGGGCGCGACGACGACGTTGATGCGCGGGCGCTTGAATATTTCGATGATGAGTCGTTGAAGTTTTTGCGCACGCACGAGCCGCGCGTGCCCGTCGGCGCGCAGGGCGCGATCTTCTTTGAGCAGGAGACGACGGCCGAGACGGAAGAGAAGTTGCTGACCGCTTGGCTCGCACTGCTTGAAGCGCATCGCGCGCTGCTCGACGATTCGTGGTTTGCGACCGACGAAAAAGATCAAACGCGCTTGCGCGAGTTTCGTCATCAACTGCCCGTGCTCGTCAACGAATGGCTCACACGCCACGGCCAGCGCAAAGTCTCGACCGACATGGCCGTGCCCGATGATGCGTTCGCCGGCATGCTACGTTTTTATCAAGACACACTGCGCGCGAGCCGCTTGCAGTATGTCATCTTCGGCCACATCGGCGACAATCACGTCCACGTCAACATCCTGCCGCGCGACGACAAGGAAGCCGCACAAGCGCGCGCCATCTACGGGCAATTCATCGAGCGCGCCGTCCAACTCGGCGGCACAATTTCTGCCGAACACGGCGTCGGCAAACTCAAACGCGCATACCTGCGCGCCCTCTACGGCGGCGAGCACTTGCGCCAAATGGCCGCGCTCAAACACGCCTTCGATCCGGCCGGCATTCTTGGACGTGGTAACATCTTCAGCGAGGAATTACTGTAAAGCTGTCCGTTGTCTGTGGTCAGTTGTCCGTTGTATCTGTGGCGTAAGTTGAATGTCAAAGATGCAGCCGACGACTGACGTAATAAGAACAACGGACAACGGACAACTGACCACGGCTAAGCTTTTATGTTTCGCTTCACCACCGCAGGCGAGTCGCACGGGCGCATGCTGGTCGCAATCGTTGAAGGGTTGCCGGCCGGTTTGGCGTGTGATGTCGAGTTGATCAATCGCGAGCTTGCGCGGCGGCAGTGGGGCTACGGGCGCGGCGGGCGGATGAAGATCGAGCGTGACCGCGCAGAGATCGTGAGCGGTGTACGACATGGGCAGACGCTTGGCTCGCCCGTCGCGCTGTTGCTTGAGAATAGAGATTGGGCGAATTGGACGGACGTGATGGCGACGGAGGCGCGCGACGTTGCGCCCGAACGTGCGCGGCGTGTGAAGCGCCCGCGCCCCGGTCATGCAGACCTCGCGGGCGGGCAGAAGTTTGGCGCACGCGATCTACGCGACGTGTTGGAGCGTGCGTCTGCACGTGAGACGGCGGCGCGCGTCGCGTGTGGGGCACTAGCGAAACAGTTGCTCACCGCGTTCGACGTTGAGATTCGCAGCCACGTTGTCCAACTCGGCGGCGTGCCTGAGTGTCCACTTGAAATCTCTTGGGCTGAGATCGCTGCCATCCCTGACGATGCGCCGTTACGTTGTGCTGACACCGATGCACAGGCGCGCATGTGCGCATTGATTGACGAGACGAAGCGCGCGGGCGATACGCTCGGCGGCATCTTTGAAGTCGTCGCGCAGGGCGTCGTGCCCGGTCTCGGCGCGCACACAAGTTGGGATGCGAAATTGGATGGGCGGCTGGCGCAAGCCTTGATGTCAATTCCGGCCGTCAAAGCAGTCGCCATTGGCGCGGGCGTCGAGGCTGTGAGCTTACCCGGTTCGCAAGTGCACGACGAAATTTTTTACGACGATGCGGCGCACGCCTTCACACGCGAGACCAACCGCGCGGGCGGTCTCGAAGGCGGCATCACCAACGGCGCGGAACTGCGCGTGCGCGGCTTCCTCAAACCGATCTCGACCCTGCGGCGGCCTTTGCGCTCAGTTGACATAGACACCAAACAGGAAGAGGCGGCCGCCTTCGAGCGTTCCGACGTAACAGCCGTGCCCGCCGCAGGCGTCATCGGCGAAGCGATGGTTGCGCTCACGCTCGCCGCCGCCATGCGCGAAAAATTCGGCGGCGACAGCCTCATAGAGATGCGCCGCAACTACGATGGCTACTGCGAGCAATTGCGAAATTACTAAACTATAGGTTAGCTTCTCGTCGTCCTCTATCTCAGACCAAACACGCACAAGCGTGAACAACTAGAACACATGAGCCTTGAGCAGATCATCAAAGACTCGAACTACAACCTTGACCTGTTCACCGAAGCCGAACGCGACGCCTTTGAAGCGGCAATCGTTACGCGCGAAGTGAAGGGCAAGAGCACTTATCACGTGAAGTGTTTGATCCGCGATAAAGAGATCAGGCTCAAGCCGGAAGAGGTTGTGCGCCAACTTTATCTCGGCCGCCTGCTCAATGAATACGGTTATCCGAAGCAGCGCATTGCCGTCGAGCATCCGGTGAAATTCGGCGCGGAGACGAGATTCGCCGACATTGTCATCTTCGACAAAGATCATCCGACCTCAGCCTATATCCTTGTCGAGCTTAAAAAGCCAAAGTTCAAAGACGGTAAAGATCAACTGAAATCTTACTGCCATGCCACCGGCTCGCCTATCGGCGTCTGGACAAACGGCGGGCAAGTCTCTTTCTTTCATCGCAAAGACCCGAACCACTTTGAAGAGATCACGGACATTCCAAGTGCGCACCAAACGCTCGCGGACATCATCAGCGAACGGTTCACGATTGACGACTTGATCAAGGTTGACCGCGACAGCACCAAGAAGATGTCGTTAAAGAACAAGGTGCTCGACATGGAAGATGAAGTGCTGGCGAACGCGGGCGTGGATGTGTTCGAGGAAGTCTTCAAGTTGATCTTTACGAAGCTCTATGATGAGTTGGAAGGCTGGCGCAATCATAAGCGACTGCTTGAATTTCGCAATACCGGGCAAACGGAGGCAGAGTTGTACCGCAAGGTGCAAGAGCTATTCGACCGCGCGAAGCGGAAATGGCCGGGTGTGTTTTCGGACGACGCGAAGATCAGTCTGTCGCGCTCGCATCTCGCCGTCTGCGTCTCGTCGTTGCAGAACTACAAGCTGTTCAACTCGAACTTGGACGTGATTGATGAAGCGTTCGAGTATCTAATCAACAAATCGTCGAAGGGCGAGAAGGGGCAGTATTTCACGCCGCGTTATGTGATTGATATGTGCGTGAAGATGCTCAACCCGAAAGAAGATGAATTCTTGATTGACACGGCGGCTGGCTCGGCCGGTTTCACCGTGCATAGCATGTTCAAGGTCTGGCGCGACATCCTTGCGGACGAGGGGCTTGATGCGAGCCATCTGTTCACGATGGAGCGCAAGCCGCCGCGTTGCGAGGACTACGTTAAAGAGCGTGTGTTTGCGATTGACTTTGACGAAAAGAGCGTGCGCGTGGCGCGGACGTTGAATCTGATCGCAGGCGACGGGCAGAGCAACGTGCTGCACTTGAACACGCTCGACTTCGACCGTTGGGACGAGGTGACGAGCCAAGAGGATTGGCGCGACACGTACAACGAAGGCTTCCGTCGGTTCAAGCGTCTGCGGCGAACGCGCGACGGCTACAAGGAGTTTGGGTTCGACGTGCTGATGGCGAATCCGCCGTTTGCGGGCGACATCAAGGAGCAGCGCATGATCGCGCGCTACGAGTTGGGGCACAAGGCGAACGGGCGTCTGGAGTCGAACGTCGGGCGCGACATCCTGTTCATCGAGCGCAATCTTGATTTCCTCAAACCGGGTGGGCGCATGGCGATTGTGTTGCCGCAGGGGCGCTTCAACAATTCGTCGGACAAGCGCATACGCGAGTACATCGCGGCACGCTGCCGCATCCTCGCCGTCGTCGGCTTGCACGGGAATACGTTCAAGCCGCACACGGGCACAAAGACGAGCGTGCTATTGGTGCAGAAGTGGAACGACGACGCGGCGGCGGGCGCGTTATGCCCGCGCGTCGCAGATTACAACATCTTCTTTGCGACGCAGCGCAAGCCGGGCAAGGACAATTCCGGCGACAAGATCGAGTTGATGCGCGACGGGCAGCACGTGCTTGACCGGCACGACCACCGCATTGTGGAGCACGACCTGTTCAATCATGACGGCTTGACGGAGGACGGCATCGCCGAGGCGTTCATCGAATTTGCAAAGAAGGAGCGACTAAGTTTTTTCGTCTAAGCCCGCCCGACGAAGCGAAGTACAAAGCTATGTTGGACGGGCTGGAAGCGACGGAGTTGAAATTAAGTGAAGTTTCCGCAGGGCTGCGGATTGATGCTGAAATGTATCAGAAGATTTATCTCGAAACGGAAGTATTGTTGAAGCAAAAAGACTTCAGCACATTGAATAATGAAGCTGTTTCAATAAAGAAAGGCATCTTTGATATAAGCGCGGATTGTTATGTTGAAAGCGGGATTCCTTTTATCAGAATTTCAAACTTGAAGAATATGGTGATTGATGAGAATGACATTATCTTTATTCCCGAAGCTGAGCATGAGAACAATCAAGAGACAGCATTAATCAGAAATGATGTGATTCTTTCCAAGACCGCTTATCCTGCTGCTTCCTTAGTCACTCTTGAAGAATGTAATACCTCGCAAGACACAATCGCCGTCAAGTTGAAAACAAACTCAAAATGTAACAGCCACTATTTAGTTACGTTTTTTAATTCAAGATATGGACTCACGCAGATGCGGCGGTGGTTTACCGGCAACATTCAAATGCACTTGAATCTTACTGATTGCAAAGAATTGTTCATTCCATTGTTAGCTTCGCCATTTCAGGAGCAAATTAAATTCACATTTGAAAAAAGCATTGAATTGAAAGAACAGAGCAAAGCCCTGTACGCCGAAGCCGAAAGCCTCTTGCTGGCCGAACTCGGCTTGCAGGATTGGCAGCCGACGGAAGAAACGATTGCCGTCAAATCATTCGCGGCGAGTTTCGGCAGCACAGGCAGGCTTGATGCGGAGTATTACCATCCAGAAAAACAGCGCGTGCTTGATCATCTAGCGAAGATGCCCGGACAGTCAGTTGGTCAGCATTTCGTTTCAGTCGAAGAAACCTTAAACCCTCTGCAAAGTGTTTCCAATGAATCAGTCCAAAATTACGATCTTGATGATGCCCTGCAATTCTTCCTTGACGAGAAAGAAGCAATCCCTGCATTTGAGTTAGGCAGCACTAAGAATCGTTTTAAGAAAGGAGATATCTTAGTTTCTCGCCTGCGTTCGTATCTCAAAGAAATCGCACTCGCTGATGTGTCAGAAACTTCAAATTGCGTTGGCTCGTCCGAGTTTATTGTCTTGCGTCCACGTAACAAAGTGATCAGTGCTGAATTGTTACTCGTCTATCTTCGCTCGCTACCTGTGCAGCAGATATTAAGGTGGTGTCAGTCCGGTTCTAATCATCCGCGCTTTATGCAGGAAGATTTATTGTCAATCAAAATACCTGATCGGCTCATTACGATTCAGTCAGAGATTATCAAGATTATCCAAGACGCAATCAAAGCGCATCGAGAATCAAAACGTCTCCTTGAGATTGCCAAGCGCGGCGTTGAGTTGGCGATTGAGCAGAACGAGGGGGCGGCGTTGGCGTGGATGAGTGCGGCGACGTGAACGTTGAGGCTAATGGTAAAGTGTCGTCATGATTCTCGCCGTCGTTAATTCAATCAATGGCATTCCTATTCGACTGACTGAGGAGCGGTGGGAGCATATCGTTGACCGGCGACCACACATGACTAGCTACCTTGAAGCGACCTTGACTGCGGTTGAGCATCCGACGGTGATCTTGCGCGGGCGGCGCGGCCGACGTGGGCAGACAGGGCAGGTTTATGTGGCTGTGCTCGCGCTTGGCCCCGACCATTATCTGCACATCGCCTATCGGGAGTTTAAAAGCCAAGCCGACGGGTTTATAATCACAGCGACCCTCGAAGCTGACTTTGACGAGAGGCTGGTGATATGGCGCGCACAAGAACAGTAACCCCTAATCAGACAGAGCTACTGGCTGCTGCCGCTCGGCGCGTGACGCTGCCCGTCGGCGCGTCCGTGCAACTCGAATACGATGAAGAAGCGGACACTCTCTATGTGCGTCTCTCGGAGTTGCGCGCGAATCGGAGCGAGAGCAAGTGGGACGAGGGGGTAGTGTTTGATTACCACGACGATCAACTCGTCGGCATTGAAGTGCTAGATGTTCTCTCCTAACTGAAGGTTTGCGGCCCGCACGTCCTTGCGCATGTGTGCGGGCCGCGGTGCGTCACTCCTTGATCTGTATTACTTCCCCCCGCCGTTCGTCTTGCCCTTGCGCTTGGGTGCTTGGTACTCGGACTTGCGTTTTAGGCCGAGCGCCTGCACCTGTGCCGAGTCTTTGCCATGCTGAGCAATGACCTGTTCTTTCACGCCGAGCATGCCGTTGTGAAAATCCCACTCGCCCGCCGCCGCTTCGTCGCGCGCGGCGGCCGCATCGGCTGCCTTCTGCGTCTCGGTCTCTTGCTTAGCGTCCATCTGTTGTTGCAAGGTCTGCAACTGCTCGACCGTATAGACTGGATTGGCCGGCTTATAGTTGTCGCCCATCCCTTTCAAGGCTTGTAGGGCTTCACGATCCGCTTGCAGGATCGCTGGCGCGATGCGCCGCGTCTGGTTTCGTGCCATCTCTGTTCTTCCTTTCGTGAGTAACTAAGAAGTCGCGCAAGGACGCCCGATTCTACGCTGCATAACAGCCCGACGCAATCATTTTTTCCGCTCGCACAAAGACCCCCGCACGCCTTAAATCGTCGCGCGCGCACCGCTCAAAGCCGTGCGCCCACGCCCCAACGCTTTTGCATGGTCATACGATGTTATTGTATGGACATCCAATAGCGTTGCATGGCGAGACAACATCATTGCATGACCATGCAAAAGCGTTGTCTTGCCATGCAATGACATCGCATGATGATGTAGTAACGTTGTCTCGCCGGACAACGTCATTGTATGGTGAGACAAAAGCGTTGCGCGGGCTGCTAAGACCTCTGCCGGTGTGACGCTAAGCCCCATCGCTGTAGCAGATACAGGCAGCAGCGAAGTAAATACGCGCCCCTGTCGCGCTTATGCGTCCTTTTGCCGCATGCTTTCAGCTATCAGCATGACCTGACAGGCTGACAAGCCTGTGCTTTTAGCTTAAAATCGAAAACAGCGCCCGGCTTGCGAGGCGCATCTTATTGCCGCGCACGTCAGTCTATTCGAGTAGGAAGTTTAAGATGGCTTTGTTGGAGATCGTTAAGTATCCGCATGCGGTGTTGGAGACGCCGGGCGAGCCGGTCGTGGCGTTTGACGCGAAATTAAAGCGGCTCGTCGCGGATATGTTTGAGACGATGTATGCGGCGCGTGGTGTCGGTCTGGCTGCGCCGCAGGTCGGTGTGTCGAGGCGTCTGTTCGTGATGGACTGTTCGGGCGGGCAAGACCCGAAGCAGCGTGTCGTGCTCATCAACCCGATGGTCATGCGCGTCGAAGGCTCGCAGACGGGCGACGAGGGCTGTCTGTCGTTTCCCGGCATCTTCTTTCCGGTCGAGCGCAGCCTGCGCGCGGTCGTCACGGCACAGGACGGGCGCGGCGAACGGTTCGAGCTTGACGGCATGGAGTTGACCGCGCGCTGCATGCTTCATGAGACAGACCATTGCGACGGCATTGTCTTCATCAACCACACGACGCCCTTAAAACGCCAGATGGTCAAACGCAAGATGCGCCGGCTCGGCAAGCAGAATAAGTGGGTTTAAGCTGACGGAAAGAAAATTCTTTTAACCGACGCGGTCACGGCTAATGAAGCACGTGACCGCGTTTGGCTTGTCGGTGAGAATAAATTATTAGCCGCCGGCCGAGCGCGCGAAGAAGCGACGCACGCGCCGGCTCAACAGATAAGCTAATAACGCAAGCGCGATGGGGATGCCGAGCGCCGCTCTAGGTTCTGTGCTGGTCACTACGTTCGTGATGTCGCCCAACAGATTGATCGCGAGGAGCGCGAACGCCAATCGATAACCCCAACGCGCGCCGCGCCACAAACCCACCGCCGCCGTCACACAAGCCGCGCAGACAGCGCCCATCAACACGACCGCCCACATACCTATGCCGCCAAAGGCTACGCGCGCACGCGGGTTGAGTCGCCATATCGGTTCGAGAAAACTTCCCGGCCAGAACAGCGACACGAAAGAGAGGAAACTCGCGCACGCGCCGAACAGGAAGAAGATGCTGAGCGCGGTGAGGCCGATAGGTCGAGGTGCTGATTCGTTCCTCATTTTATTTAGCGCGCCATCATAATAAAGCTCGCCACGACGGCAACTGCAATTGATACGACTACCACCAGCAGCGACCGAGCTATGCCATTGAGTTGCCCTTTAACCAGCCAGCCTTTCGTTGTTCGCCGCTGGAACAGAATGTGCGCGAGCGCCAGACATGCGCAGGCGATGGCGAGCCAGTAAAGTCTGTGCGCGAAGATTCGTGTCCGTTGGCTGCCCGCGCTCGTGAGATCGGTGTAAGTCCACAGTTGATATAGCACAGGATTGTAGAGCCAATTTCTGTAGCCTTGGCTGTAGAGGTAAAACAGCCCGCCGCCGATTGCGATGCTCGCGGCATAGGTCAGGTATTTATCGCGCAACAGCACGTTGAGCAGCACGGCGCAGGCGGCGATCACAACTACGCTCGGTAGCAAGATCAACGCATAGACCAGCAGATAGCCCGACAGTGCAACAGGGGCGTCGCCCTTGTAAAGCTGCAAGCCGATGGCCACAAGCGCGACCGATGCGATTAGCGCGAGATTGAGCAGGACGGTGGCCAAGAACTTCGAGAGCAACAGCGCATAGTTCGGCGTAGGTGCGCTCCACAGTAGCGGCTCAACTCTCAACTCACGATCACGGTGCATGGCTTCGCCCGTGTAGAAGACCGTGAGGCCGAACAGAAAGAGCAACAACGCCTGCGCCGTGCTGCTTGCGTAAGCGGCGGTGTAGGACGGCGCGGGCGCTGTCTGATAAAAGGCTAGTTCCAGAGTTGAGAAAAAGACGACGAGCGGAACAATCAACACCAGACTTCGTTCCGCGCGCAACAGCCGAAACTCAAGACTCAAAGCCGCGCGCAATTTTTTCACATTCGCGCCAACGCCTGCGCCCGCCGTCTTGCTCACAGGCAAAGCGACTTTCTCCGGCGCGGTCGGCCCCGCCTGCTCCACGCGCGACGGCGTGAAACTTTCGGTCGCGTCAAGGCGCTCGACGGGCGGCGCGAGATTGAGCGTGGCGAAGCCATGCCCGGCGGTTGCTTGCGTGCGCCGCTCGGCTTTGGCGAAGCGCAAGGCAAGGATCGTCAGGCAGGCGGCGGCTGAGAGCAGCATGAACGCGCGGTTTATGAGCAGTCCGGCGTCGTAACTGATCGTGAGTTGATTCAACCAGTCGGCGCTGCGACCTCTGGCGAAGCCGTCCATCCAGTTCGTCAACAAAGGATCGAGCAGCGCACGCCAACGCGCGGGCCGGCTCTTTAAGATGAAGACCTGATACGCAATGTAGAGCGGATAGAACGAGACGGCGAGGGCATAGACGAGCTTGGCATTGCGCGTCAGCGTGCCGACCGTAAAGTAGAAAGCGGCCAGCGCCAGGTGTGAGATGACGACGAAGACAAAGAAGTGTTTGAAGTAGGGCCACACGCGGACGGGTTGCACGAGCATGCCGGCCTTGTTGCCAGCTTGCAGCGCAAGCAGCATCAACGCGAATGCCGATTGACAGGCGACGAGCACGAAGAAGTTGCCGCAGAATTTGCCGAGCAGATATTGGGCGCGACTCACGGGCTTGGAAAAAATGAGCGGGGCAACGTCAAGCCGGAAGTCTCTGATCACAGGATCGCCCATGATGACGGCGGTGAAAAGCGGCAGCGTTAGAAAA
>QHXQ01000006.1 GCA_003223935.1 Acidobacteriota bacterium
CGTGTCTGGAAACACGGTCGCTTTTGAACTGACGTAGCTGATCAGACGGTAGCCTTTCTCTTTGATCTGCTGATAGACCTGCGCGCGCAAACGGTTCATCTGCCGGTGCGACATCGGCGCGAAGAATTGAACTTCAGCGGGCGGATACGTGCGCTCAATCTCTTCAAAGCTGACGACGGGCAAGCCTTCAAACGTGCCGCCCGCCGGCAGATACTCCGCGTTGACGCTGAAGGCGACCGTCTCGTGCGCGCTGTCGTGCTTGAGATAGAAGTGCGCGAGCGAGGCGAAGTCCTGCACGCCGAAGATGATGATCTTAGCCATCCCTGCTCCCTACTTGTAGATGTATGTGGTGTACTCGTAAAGCCCGTAGTCGTTTCTGATGACGAAGTTTCGGCTCAACTCTCTGGTCAGGAAATGGGCCAGCGTGTCGAGCGGCAGATGAAACAGATCATCACGCTCCCAGTCAACCTGCTTCGACATCACGTTGAAAGCAAGGCCCATGCGCGCATGGGCGAAGACGCGCGCGACGAGTCGTTTGAAGTAGTTGAGCATCTCGTCGAAAGATAGCTCGCGCTTCTCTGTGAACACGCCGTTCATGATGATGTAATCGAACTGCGGCAGTTGCGCCTGCGCATCAAGCACGTCCAGACAATAATAACTGTTCGCCGGAAATTTACTCTGCGAGAGGCGCACGAACTGCTCCGACAGATCAAGCCCGGCGTATTCGATCTGCGTTAGTCCTCGATTGACGATGTATTCATACAAGTGCGAAGCGCCGCAACCGAAATCGAGCAGCGTGATTTTTTGCGTCGGTGTAGTCGGGCGCATGACCTCAAGCATCACGCGATAACGCTTGAGCGCGTCCTCACGGTTCGGCCAATCAACGCCGAGATGCGTGTCGCCGTGGCGCGCAAGACAGTCCTCGTAATGCGCAACGATGCTCAAGTAATTTTTTTCCGTTACGTCTTGCGCCATCTGCTCAGTTGAAGTCGCCCGTGCGATAGGCTGGAAAATAGTCGGTTGCGTTCGTGCCGCGCGCCTCTGTCAGCGCGCTGTAACGCGCGTGGTCGAAGATGCGCCCGCAGAGATAAGCCGTGCGCGTCGTGGTCGCCCAACCGCGTTTGAAGCGGCTCAAGCCGTCCGCCGCGTCTGCTTTTAGACCTGCGCCCGCGCCGAGATTTGCGAAGCGTAAGTTCGCCGCCGCGAAATGCTCAAGCGCGCGCCAGAAGAGCGCGAACGAGGCGCGCAGTTCGTAACCGCGCTCGCTGTAGGCGGCCAGATGATAGTAAGCCACATTGTCCTGACTGTACCACAGAGCGATGCCGACCAACTCACCCTCGTGCCGCGCACAAAACATATCGAGACCGGGCACGCGCAACTGTCGCGCGAGCGATTCAGGCGAGAAGGCGGCGACGCCTGTGATGGCATGGCGCGCGATCAAGTTTGCGTATAACCTGCACCAATCATCAGCCAATCGCGCCGGCTCTGGACAACGTTCGACTGCGAGCGTCTGCAAAGCCTTGCGCGCGTTTCGCTGATGATGCGCGGCGACGACGGCGCTCAAAGGTTGTTGCAGATCAACGACGAAGTGCTCTTTATACGGCACGCAGAGATCGGGAAACGCACGATGCAGATCGGCCGACTCGTAAGCGCCGAACGGATCGGCGACGGCGACGAGACTCACAAGCTCGCGTCCGACATCTGTTAGATCATCTGCTAACTGTGTCCAATCACGACAAGCGAAGAGCGGATAGCAGCCCATCGCGTCGCGTGCGTCAGCGCCGGGAATCGCGCGCGCTAAAATCCAACCGGCGCTGCGCGGCAGATGGCGCGGCGTACCAAACTCCGCGAGCGCGGCAGCGTAAGCGGGATGCAGGTAGCCGGTCAATGCGCCGTTATATTTAGACAAACTCTGATTGTTAACGCTGATTCAGGTCATGCTGATCAGACAGACAGCAGCATCAAGAGTGCTGCTCGGTGCGCTGGAATATAAACGCATGATCCTCGAAATTGGGCAGATTGCCGAACCGCCCGCAGTTCTTGTAGTACCGTTGCGCAAAACCTAGTTGACGCATCTTCCGCTCCAAATCCGCATCCACAATCCCCCACTGCCAGATGTTATGGACATCACGCCACGGACGTTGGTGTTGCGGATTTATTTCATCTAACTTCTGGAACAGTGCCACGTAAGGCTCCTCGCTGGGTCTATGCGGCACGTTTTTGAAATACTCGGCCTCACCGAGATCGAGCAACCGGACAGTGTGTACTGCATTAACGAACTGTTGATTGTAGATGATGAAGCAGTCGGCCCGGAGCGCATACATCTCCAAAACGTTATCCCAATCCGGCTTGACCTGATGTAAGAGCGTGTCGAAGAAAAACACCGCGCCAACATGCCCGATCTGCTGCGCGACACGCTCATCGCCAAAGTTACCTTGAATAATCTGTAATTGCGGGTACTGCATCCGGCGCTGCGACACGGCCTCGTTGAAATCCGTGTCTACTAAGAATGCTCGGTCAATCATGTGCTTATCCAGCGCGTAGAAAGTGTAGCCGCCGTCCACGTTCCAGACGCCACCCAAATCCGCGAAAGACTTTACGCCCAACTCAGTGCAGGCGAAATCGATCAGCTTCAATTTCTCTAGCTTTAACCTAGCAAATGGGTCTACGGTCGCTTTGCGTAGCGGCCGTAATGCGGCGTTGACTAATCGCTTGAAAACCATTATCCCTCCCTGCTTTCAAGTATTATTGCATCTCCACTACTTATCAAGCCGCCTTGCGCCAGCCTGCGCCTTGGTCACGTTCGACTGTCGCCCTTCAAGGCCCAGCACCTCGTAGCCGCGCAGCGCTAATTCGCTTGAGTAAAGTTCGATACACAAAATCAACCTACGAAATAGTCCGCGCGCCGGAATATCAGACAGGGCGTGCGAATAGGATCGTCTCCTCGCCGAAGATGGTGAAGTGATCGAGGAAGAACTCGTAGCCGACGCCCAAACGATGCAGGTAGGCTGGAATGCGCACGAAGTCGTCGTCTTTATGATAGACAGAGATGGCAAGCTTCGGTCTGTGTGCGCGGATCGTCTGCTCCGCCCCCTGCAAGGCCGGCAGTTCCGCCCCTTCAATATCCATCTTAATAAAGCCCACGCGCTCGATCTGTTCCCGCGCAACCAGATCGTCAATCGAGCGCGTGGCAAACTCGACTGCTTGCGCGTCGCCCTCGGTGGCAAGCCTTGTGCTCGGCCCGTCGAAGTGGAAGCGTAACGATTCGCCCGATGCTGCCCAGACCGGCTGCTCGACCAGCTTGATGCGTCCGGCCAAGTCCGGGTTGAGGGTCAGGTTTGCGCGCAGCAGGTCTAGGTTCGAGGGCACGAACTCGAAGCAATAAACCTTGCCGCGTGCGCCGACACGATGCGCGAAGTAGAGCGCGGTGTCGCCGTAGCAGCCGCCAGCATCAATGACGGTTTCGCCCTCTTCGGCTTGCACCGGCACGGGCGTCTTGCGATAAGCATATTGCTCCAGCAAAAAAGTACAGAGCAGCCCAAGCTGTGTGCTGTGCAACTCGATCCGGCCGTGGGCGTCGTCTAAACGATAGTGATGCAAAGAGTGTGACCCCATCGTGGCGGTGCGCGGTTGCACGAGGAAGTTATGATCAAGCTGCATGCGCGTATCCCAATATCCTTGCTCGTTGCGCGGCAGGCGGACATAACGGCTACCGAGAATGCGGAAGCGCAGCAACTCGACCAGCAGCAGCCGCGAGTGTTCGTCTTGCAACAGCTCGTAGAACTCTTCCAGCCCGTCCAAACGGCGCAGGACAGCTTGCAGCCGTGCGCGCGCTTCGTTGACGTAATAATAGCGGCGCACGAAGCCAGCGCGGCTGGCGAGTTGCAGCACTTGCTCTTTGAGCCGGTGCTTGAGGCGCGCAGCCGGGTGCGTCTGGAAGCGCCAGAAGTCCGTGTTATTGGGCTGAAACGACTGCAAGTCGGCGAGCAGGCCGCAGGTCAAGTCTTCCAGCAATCTATGCTCTTTGTTCATTGATAGACTCGTTTTACTGGTCCGGTCCTCAGCCAGACTTGCGCCATGCCAGTAAGCCCTTTAGCCCGCCGACTGCGCCCCAGAGGATGTAGGCGCTGCCCAGCCCGGCGACGGATGCAAGTGTGAGCGCAACCGGCGTCCGCAAGGAGCCGAAGCCCGCGTAAGGCAGCACGCGCACGATGAACGCAAATAGCACCAGCATGGCGAATAATAACTTATTTTCCGTTGCCCAACGCAAGCGCAGCGTCCGCCACAAGATGAGCACACAGAGCGAGAAGTGCAGGATGGCGCTGAACGTAAAGGCCATACCTAGCCCCGCGAGACCGAACCAGTGCATGCCGAGCCAACTGGTCAGTAACAAACATGTGCCGCCGGCCAACTCCGTTAGGAAAAAGGTCGTGCTGCCGTTGCGCGTCAAGATAACCATGGATGCCGGCCAGATGGCAAAGCGGAACAGGTCGCCGATCAGTTGCCATTCGAGTAGCTCAATGGCCGGGCTGAACTGCGGCGAGTAAATCAACGGCACAAGGTAAGGGACGAGCGCCAACATGCCGACGATGATCGGGCCAGCGAGCAGCAGCACGAGCCTTTGTTGTTCGTTGACGAGTTGCGTGAGTGCTGCCGGCCGATCACTCGCCGCTGAGACACGCGGGTAAAAGTCCTGCCCCATCGCCGTCAGCAGGAAGCTCAGGTAGTTGACCGCGACGGCCGCCGCCGCGCGATAGAAGCCGACGTCTGCGCGACTGAGCGCGTGCAAGACCAGCACGGGCATCAACATCTGCACCCCCGCGCCAACTAACATGCTGCCGGTGAAGGGCACACCGAAGTGCAGCAGCGCGCGGGTCGCAGCGAACACCTCTGCGCGTGGCAGGTGTGCGGCCGGCGCATATCTGCCGCCGCGCACGAAATAGTAAGAGACTGCCCAGTTAACGCTGAAGCCAGCGAGCACCGCCAGCGGCACGCCGCGCTCGCGCCATAACCAGATGAGCAGCAGCCCGAGCGGCACACCCAGCAAGCTCGACAGCATGCTGATGCGCGCCAGATCGCCGATCCGGTGGTGCGCGTTTAAGAGGCCCGTCTGCACGGCCGACGCCAAGCCAAACAGCAGCGCCGCACACATCAACACCACCGCGCCCGTATGCTCCCCGCCACCCAACATGACGCGGCTCAATGGTGCGCGCAACAAGATCATCAGCACAACCCCTGCCCCGCCGAGCGTCCAGCAGAGCAGCCACGCGCCGCGCCGCAGCGCCGCCACCCGTCTTAGGTCTTCGTCCGCTAATGCCTTTGCGCCAGCGCGCACGAGACCCGAGCCGACGCCCATGCCCGCGAATAATGCGGCCAAGCCGACGAGACCCTGCAATAGTCCCATGTAGCCGAGACCTTCAGGGCCGAGCAGCACTGCGTTAATCTTGGCTGACACCAAACCAACCGCGATGCTCACCGCCGAAGCACTGCTCAAGACAGCCGTGGCTTTCAGAATTGATTTCATGCGTGACGCTGTAACATTATCCGCACGAACTACTCGGCGTAGTTGGGATACTCGCAGTCGCGGGCGATGATGATGCGCTCGTGCCCGTCGTTTGCGGGCCACTCTATCTGAAAGGCCGGGTCGTCCCAACGCACACCGCCCGATGCTGCCGGCACGTAAGGCGCGGACATCTGATAGTACAACTCGGTCTCGTCGGCGAGCGTCTGGAAGCCGTGCGCGAAACCTTCGGGCACGTAGAGCATGAGCTGGTTCTCTTCGGTCAACTCGACGCCAAGCCACTGCTTGAAGGTGGGCGCATCGGGGCGCAGATCAATGATGACATCGTAGAGCGCGCCGCGCGTGCAGCGCACGAGTTTTGCCTGCGCGTGGGGCGCGTGCTGAAAGTGCATGCCGCGCAGTGTGCCTTTGCGCCGGTTGTAAGAGATGTTGCACTCGACAAACGGCGCGGCAAGACCTTGCGCCGCAAACTCGCGCGCCGTCCAAGCGCGCGCAAGAAAACCGCGCTCGTCCTCGAATCGCTCCGGCTCGATCACAAACGCGCCCGGCAGTTTCGTCTTGATGAAGATCATTTCGGCTATCGTTGGCAACGAGAATGGCAGATCATGTCGGCCGCGTTAGCCTACCACAAACGCGCGCGCCGCAGGCAAGCGCGCTCTAGTTTTCGCTGGAGACGAAGGGGAGCAGAAGAGTTGCGGGCACAAGCATCAGTTGGAGGGATGCGCGTAGTAGAGTAGAGACGCCCCCCATCCGCGCGCCAAACATGGCAGCGCGGACGGGGAGCGCAAGGTCGGGCGTGAATTTTTAAGCGCGCCTATTGTTGTGTAGGCCCGCCGGCGGTGAATGGCCCATTGCTTGTGCCGCCACCGGCATTCCCCGACACTTTGTTATTGCCGTAGGAGTGGATGGTGCCGCCGGAGAAGTTCAGCCCGATGCCGTTGTTGAAGATGTTGCAGTTGGAACAGACGGTATCAGATGAACCCGTCCCGGCGATAATGCCTGAGCCATTGTTGACTGAAGTGCAACTCTCAAGGTTCAGCTTCGTCGTGCCAGTGGCCTGCTCAGAGACGAAGCCGCCGCCGGCATTCCCGGCCGCGACCGAATTGCTAACCGTGACGTTGGTATTCCCTTCCGCCACGTAGCCGGAACTGCCGTTGCCTTCTGACCGCGTGTGGTCAATTGACGCTTTCACCGAGGCCCCGCCGCCGGGGATCACCACGATGCCGCTCTGCGCACAGTTTCTGACAATCGTATCTGTGATGTACAGGCTGCCCGTGGTAGTCCGCTCGTCCGAGATGCCGCGATTACTCAGGTCAGTAATCACACAGTTCTCAATATAGACGTTGAAGGCGCTCAAGATTCTGACCCCGTTGGTGCCGGTGCGAGTGCCGACCGTGCCGCTCGCGCCGGTGCCGGTAATCGCGATATTACGCAGGCGCACCGTTTGGAGCGGATCATTAGTCGTCCCGCTGGTCAGATTAATGAGGACGGCGGTGGGCGAACCGCTCGATAGGACAGAGCCGAAGCCGCCGCCAAACGTGCCCTCAATGGTGATCGATTTCGTAATGGTGACGACGCCGAAGCCGCCTTCATCAAGGCAATCAATCTCGCCATTGATAAAGGTCTTCGAGATCGCGCCGGCAAACGTCTTGCACGGCGCGGTACGGCTGCATGGGTTGGCATCGTCGCCGACGCCTGAGACCCACGTGCGGGTCGCTTGGGCGTGAGCCAACGAGGTGACTGCCAGCACGAAGGTCACGGCCGCCAGAAAACGCAATGTGAAGCGAAGCTTATTCATAATAAGTTCTCCTTAGTTTAAGTCTAATCATCGTTGGGGGCGCGACATCTGGAATGTCACCTGCCTCTGTCTTTGAAGCCCGGAGAGCTTCGGTTAAGTCTGTGTCGAGCAGCGCGCGCGCGCAGCCCTCTGCCTCGTGTCCTGAGAGCTAGAGCCATGGGAGCGTCTGCTCTTATCTGAACTTGAACTTCGCGTAGTAGACACTACCGTCGTTCAACTGGAGGACGAACTGGCGGCACGTCCCAGCCCATGCGCTGTCGGTCTTCCAGACATAATTGTATTGGTCGCTGCCGGAGTCGTAGCTGAGACTGCTACTGCCCGCCGTGGTTGTGTCTTGCAAATCAGACAGCGGCGCACCTGAGTCACAGGCGATCAGCTGCGAGTCGGGGCTGCCCACCGGGAAGATGCCCAGCCCTTTATTCCCGCTCAAGCTGAACTTCATCGGGATCGCTCTGCCGGCGTTGACTTGGTTTATCGTCGGCAAGTTCGCCACTGGCGAGAGGAAGCCAGTGAAGTTGTAGAGCACCTTCACAGTAAAGCTACAGTGGCTCGTGTTACCCGATGCATCGGTAGCGGTGGCATTAACTGTGGTCGTGCCCACCGAGAAGGCCGAGCCAGAGGCTGGCGTGCTCACGACCGTCGCCGTGCCCGCACAACTATCGGTCGCCGTCACCGCCGGGTAGTTCACGACCATCGAGGTGGCCGTTGAATTGGCCGGCAGAGAGACAACGACGTTGGCCGGGCAACTGATTGTCGGCGGCGTGGTATCCACGACGTTCACCGTCCGCGTCGCCGTTGCGCTGTGGCCTTGCCCGTCGTTGACCGTGTAGCTCAGTGTGTACGTGCCGACCGCGTTCGGATTGACACTACCTGTCACCACGATGGCACTCGTCAAGTTGCCAGCACATTGATCGGCCGCAGTCGCGCCCGGATCGGTGAAGCTCGTATGGCATTCGACCGTCATCGGACTTGCGCCGTTGAGCGTGATCGTCGGGGCGAGCGTGTCCACCACGTTGACCGTGCGCGTCACCGGCGTGGCGGCATTGCCCGCAGCATCGCTGGCGTTGTAGGTGATCGTGTAGGTGCCCGGCACGTTCGCGTTCACCGTGCCGGAAGCAGTAGCAGCAAACGAGCCTGCACAGCTATCCGTCGCTGTCGCGCCCGGATCGGCGAACGTCGTATGACACTCGACCGTCATTGGATTCGCACCGCTGAGTGCAATGGTCGGCGGCGTCGTATCCACCACGTTCACGGTTCTCGTCTTAGTCGTCGTGTTGCTGCCATCGCTGACCGTGTAGGTCAAAGTGTATGCGCCCGGCGCATCAGCGTTGACGCTGCCGCTGACTTGAATCGCGCTGGTCAGATCGCCCGCGCAGGTGTCGCTCGCGGCCGCGCCCGGATCGGCGAAGCTTGTATGGCATTCGACCGTGATTGGATCGGCACCGTTGAGCGTAAGCGTCGGCGGCGTGGTATCCACCACGTTTACGGTTCTCGTCTTAGTTGTCGTGTTACTGCCATCGCTGACCGTGTAGGTCAGGGTGTATGAACCGGCGACGTTTGGATTAACGCTGCCGCTCACGTTAACGGCGCTCGTCAGATCACCCGCGCAGGTGTCTGTCGCCGTCGCGCCCGGATCGCTGAAACTGCCATGACACTCAACCGTCATCGGGTCAACGCCGTTGAGCGTAATTGATGGCGGCGTCGTATCCACGACATGCACGTCGCGCACGACCGTGCCCGGATTGCCGGCGGGATCGGTAATCGTATAGATCAGGTTGTAAGTGCCGGGCACATTGGGATCGACGGTGCCGGTGACTTGAATGTCGCTGTTCGGCAGATCGCCAGCGCAGCTATCAGTGGCGGAAGCCGCACCGGGATCGGTAAAGGTTGAATGACACTCGATGGTCATCGGATTCGCGCCCGCGAGTGTAATCATCGGCGGGGTGGTATCCTCGACATTAACGGTGCGCGTTGCGGTCGCACTGTGTGTGCCATCGGTGGCCGTGTAAGTGAGTGTGTAAGTGCCCGGCGTGTTGGCATCCACTGTGCCGGTGGTATTGACCGTCACGGTCGCATTCGGATCAGGCGAAGTGGCGGTGACGCCCGGATCAACGAAGCTCGTGTGACACTCGACGCCGAGCGGGTCTGCCCCGTTGAGCGTAATCACTATCGGCCGGGCGTCGTTAATCGTCACCATGAAGCTACAGGAATCGCCGGTCTCCGCCCCACAGGTCACGGTCGTCTGCCCGATGGGGAAGAAAGAGCCTGAGGGGTGATCGCAAGAGACCGTCCCACAGCTGGGGTCTGAGCCGCTTGGGTCTGTATAGGTGACGATTGCGCCAGCCTGATTCGGATCGCTATCCTGAACGACACTTGTCGGACAACTGACGGTACACGTTGACGGCGGCGTGCCGCCCGGCAAAGTTACGCCAGCATCGGCCGAGTTATCACCAGTATCCGGGTCGGTGGTCGTGCTCGATACGGTTGCAGTATTAGAGATGTTTCCGCCTCCGGTGGAGGCGACTTGATAGACAAAAGAAAAGCTGGCCGCAGCATCTTTGGCCAGACTGGTTATCGAGCAGCTTACCGAACCGGTATCGCCGACGTTTAGCGGCGTACAAGTGAAGGTCGGGCCGCCCGTCTGCGTGAACGAGACGAAAGTTGTGTTGTTGGGGACGGGTTCAGTGAAGCTGACGTTCTGCGCCGTGTCGGGGCCAAGGTTCGTCACGACTATGCCAAACGCACCGTTTGAACCGACCGTGCCCACTTCAGACGCTGCGATGCTGACGCTTTGATTAACTTGGACATCAGCAAAATTTCCTGCCGGGTCGTGCACCGTAAAGAGAGCAGTGTTAGTCAGCGAGCCATCAGAAGTGGAGCTAGTATTCACGCGCCAAGTGCCGCGATTATCAATCGTGATGCCGCCCAATGTCTGCGTCGCCGAGGTCGGCAGCAAGTAAGTGCCGGTCTGCGTGGTGCTCGTAATATTGCCGGCCTGCGCGACGGCTCCGTCGTGCGCCACCCACGTGAGTCGCTGCGCCGGCACGCCGCCAGCGCCGACCGGCGCGTTTGTGACTTTCGCGCAGACGGTATCGCCTAACGTGAAGTCATTTTTTGGCGTGGTGCAATCGCTGGCATAGGTGGCGATGGCTTCACCGGGCGGCGGTGCTTGGACGAGCAGTGCGGGGAAATGGGGCACAGCCCAAGCCCCGATCCCAAGTTGCTCTCGCGCCGACGACTGTGGCGCGGTGTCTGACTTATGCGCGCGCTCTTTGGCAATTGATTTGGCTGGCTGCGCCGATTCAGCCGCCGACGTGGAACTTGGGTTATGACTGCGCGCGGCTCGTCGTAATGAAGAAGCTGACGAGGCAGAATAGAAGAGTATGCCAATTGAGGCGGCGAAAGCGACAATGACACAAAAACGAACGAGGCTGGCCCAGCGCCGCGTATCTCGTTTAAATTTCCTCGTGGTTGAAAATCGAGTTGATTTGCCGTGCTCATTCGGACTGAGGCTTCGGGTGGAAGGATAGATTTTCATAATACCTCACTGTCTGCTGCTAGATTCTTTTCAGTATCGCTCGGCTTACTAGCGGAATTTGGGTCACGTCTCGACGGGAGCTTCCTTGTGGGGGCCAGCAAAGAAGCTTCAAAGTCGGATGGAGAGCATCCTTGTGTTTACTAGTGCGACCACTGTCAACCATCAAAAAGAGTGCGCGAGGCTACTTACTGCGCGGCCTTGATTGACAGCCCTCGAGGTAGCTAAAAGGTCAAAAGCGGGAAACGTTCTATAACGAAACTGCGCGGCGTGTCAATCTTTTTTTTTCGGGTTAGCAAATTTGGCGCAATTGCCGCTAAAGTCAGGTCGGTCTAACGTTCGCTACGGCGCACCGCTTCCGCCCCCGTCGCGCCGACCTTGAGCCGCCTTGAAAGTCTTGCCAATCGCGGCGCGTCCGATTCTTGACGGCCATGAAAGTGCTCACCTATACTCCACGCTTAATCCGACAATCGCTTCCGCGAACAAGTAAAGGGGCCGGCAGACGTTAACTCTTCTCGCTCATCATCCATGCTTAAACTTTTCGTGACCGGCGGCGCGGGCTTCATCGGCTCCGCTTTCATCAGACTGGCGCTCGCCGCGCGCCCCGACTGCCAAGTCATAAACTTCGACGCGCTCACCTACGCGGGCAACCCCGACAACTTGACGGGCCTCGACGCCGAGCGCCATTGCTTCGTGCATGGCGACATTGCTAATCGTGATCAAGTGCTCGCGGCGCTCCCCGACGACACGGACGCGCTCATCAACTTCGCCGCCGAATCGCACGTTGACCGCAGCATCGTTAGCGCCGATGAATTCTTGCGCACCAATGTGCTCGGCACGCAAGTCTTGCTTGATGTGGCGCGCGCGCGCGGCATTCGTCGCTTCGTCCACATCTCGACCGATGAAGTGATGGGCAGTCTGCCGGAAGATGAAAACGCTTTCTTCACCGAAGCTAGCCCTTTCGCGCCGAACAGTCCGTATGCGGCGTCGAAAGCGGCGGCTGAACATTTAGTCCGCGCCGCCCATCATACGCACGGCCTCGACACCATCACGACGCGCTGCGGCAACAACTACGGCCCGCGCCAGTTCCCCGAAAAGTTGATCCCGCTTTTTATCGCCAACGCGCTCGCAGACGAACCCGTGCCCGTCTATGGCGACGGGCGTAACGTGCGCGATTGGATTTACGTGGACGATCATTGTCGCGCGATCCTGCTCGCGTTAGAAAAAGGTGAGTCGGGTGCGACCTACAACATCGGCGCGCGCAACGAGCGGCGCAACCTCGAAGTCGTTGAGAGTCTCTTGCGCGCGCTCGACAAACCCGCGTCTTTGATCCGCTACGTCAAAGATCGACCGGGACATGATCGCCGCTATGCGATTGACCCGACGAAGATCGAAATGGAGTTGGGTTGGCAACCACAGGAGACTTGGGAGAGCGGTCTCAAGAAAACGATTCAGTGGTACGCCGACAACCCTGAATGGATCGCGCGAGCGCGTTCGGGTGCTTATCGTGAATACTACGCGCGGCAGTATGGCGTGGAGGTCAGCGCGCGTTGAGAGTCTTAATCACGGGCGCGGGCGGCATGGTCGGGCGTGCGCTCGTCGCACACTGTCAGGCGCAAGGCGACAAAGTGCTGGCGCATGAGCGCGCTGACTTAGACATCACGAACGCGGACGAAGTGTATGCGACGCTTGAGCGCGAGCGGCCCGAGACGGTCATCAATTGCGCCGCGTGGACTGACGTGGACGGCTGCGAGTTGAACCCGGAGCGCGCGCTCACAGTCAACGCCGAAGCGGTCGAAACGTTGGCGCTGGCCAGCCGACAAGTCGGCGCATCGTTCGTCACCATCTCGACCGACTACGTGTTCGCGGGCGACAAAGCGGGCTTCTACACGCAACGCGATGATCCAGAACCGCAGAGCGCCTATGGCATGTCGAAGCTGCAAGGCGAGCGCCGCGCGCAGGTCGTCAGTGCACGCACGATGATCGTGCGCACGAGTTGGGTCTTCGGCCCCGGCGGCAAAAATTTTCTGACCAGCGCGCTAGCGCGCGCGCGTCGTGGCGAACAGTTGCCAGCCATCGGCGACGCTTATGGCACGCCGACCTATGCGCCGCATCTCGCCGCGCGGCTGCGCGAACTCGCCGCGCTCGACTTGCCCGGCGTCTATCACGTCGCAGGCTCTGGCGCAGGGACGAGCTTCGCCGGCTTTGCGCGTGCGGCCGTTGCGCTGGCCGGCAACAAGGAGGCGACGGTCGCAGAGGTCTCGATGGATTCGTTGCAGCGCCCCGCGCCGCGCCCGCGCAACTCGCGCCTGCGCTGTCTGCTCTCCGCCGCCATCGGCCTTGCGCCCTTACCCGACTGGCAGACTGCGCTCAGAGAGTTTGCTGAAACAATAAACGCGGAACGATGAACGATGTAAGGACAGACCGTTCTTAACTCATCGTTCATCGTTCCGCATTCATCGTTTCTTCTGCTATTATTCGTGGCTGCTGACCTCGACTCTGTTAGGTTCTCGACTGGCTTTAGAATTAAGGTTGAAGAAAGATGTCTCAAGATAATCGCTTGCTGCCGTTGCCGACGCCGGCCGGCAATATTGACCGCCCGTTGCGCGACCTGACGCAGCCCGCCGTCCAAGTCACCGGCTCATACTCGCTGCCCGAGCCGACGCACCTGCGCGACTATCTGAACATCGTGCTCAAGCGCAAGTGGCTCATCCTCAGCTTGGTCACGGTCGTCACCACGCTAGTCGCGATCCAGATGTATCGGCTGCCCTCGATCTACGAGGCCAAGACGACCATCCAGATCGAGCCGAAGCGGAACGCCCTGATCAAGACGAAAGACATAGTGGTCAACGCGGGCGCAGACCCGGCTTACTGGGGCACGCAGTTGAAGCTGTTGGAGAATCCGAGTCTGCTCCGGCAAGTCATCATGCGTCTGGGGCTACAGAACAACCCGTCGTTCCTCGGCGGCCAATCCCGCCCCAGTATCTTCACCACCCTGCGCCGCGCGTTCTCGCGCAACAAGGCGCAGACGAACGAGCAGCCGCAGCCGGCGGATGGCGGGCTGACCGTCGCGAACGAGGCCGCGCCCGGCGATGAGTTGAAACTGACGCCGGAGCAACTCAAACAGCTTGAGCCTTACGAGGACGCGCTGGCCGGCAACTTGACGGTCGATCCGGTCGAGCGCACCAGCCTCGTGGACATCCACTTCAAGCACACAGACCCGGAACTTGCGCGCCAAGTGGCCGACACGCTCGCCGCCGTCTTCATCGAGAACGACCGCGCCCGCGAGTCGAAGGGCACGGAGGACATGAAGGTCGCCACCGCGCGGCAGATCACCGATCTGCAAGCGCAGATCGCAGAGCTTGAAAAAAAGCGCACGGATGCCTTGGTCCAGAGTGGCAGCGCGGTCAATCCCGAGGCGAAAGGGGCCAATGTGACGGTGGAGCGCGTGGCCATGCTCAGCACCGAATGGCTCAACGCCCAGAACGAGGTCACAAAGCTACAGTCCGAATATGACGCCGCACAGAAGGCACAAGCCGCATCGGACATCTTTTCGATCCCGAAGGTACAAGATAACAAGCAGATTCAAGATTTGCAGATCAAGCTCGCAGCCTTGAATGAACAGAGGGTGGCGTTGCTCAAGCAATACACTGAGAATTGGCCTGCGGTGCAGAAGGTCGAGGCGCAGATCAAGCAGACAGAGGACGCGCAGCAGAAAATAGCCAAGGCCATCGTGATCGGGATGGGCGCGTCGCTTGACGGAGCAAAAAAGCGCGCCGCTAGTTTGCAAGCGGCCTACTACAAGGAGCGAAGTGCGGCGCAAGCACAGGGCATTCAAGTGATCGGCCTCAGCAACGTTGAGCAGCAACTCACCACCAGCAAGCAGATGCTCAGCACGTTGTTGCAGCGCCGGCAGGAGCTTGAGACGGCCGATATTGAAGGCCAATCGAACAACGTCATCATTCAGACGCCCGCGCGCACGCCGCAACTCGTCGGCCCGCCGCGCGTGCGCAACATCATCATCGCGCTCTTGCTCGCGCTTGGCGCAGGCATCGGTCTCGCCTTCCTGCTCGACTACTTAGACGACACGCTCAAGTCCATCGAAGACGTTGACCGGCACGTGCATCTGCCGACGCTCGCGCTCATTCCTGCGCCGCGCGAGGCGCGCCGCCTCGCCTTCGGTCGCACCGCGCACGTGCATGACCACACGGAGAGCACCGCGCTCGCCTTGATCGAAGAGGTGCGCTCGCCTGTGGCGGAAGCCTATCGCCACCTGCGCACGTCGCTCTTGCTCTCTTCGGCCGGGCAACCGCCGAAGACCATGCTCGTCACGTCGAGCCAACCGAGCGAAGGCAAGACCACGACGGCCGTCAACACCGCGATGATGCTCGCGCAGACCGGCGCGGAAGTCTTGATTCTCGATTGCGACCTGCGCCGCCCGCGCGTGCACATGCACTTCAATCTGCCGAACACGCGCGGCGTCACCAACTATCTGTCGGGCGAGATCAACGTCAGCGAGTTGATCCAAACTTATGACAAGCAGCCGAATTTGAAAGTCATCACTTCGGGGCCTGTGCCGCCGAACGCGGCCGAACTACTCGGCTCAGAGCAGATGCGCCGCTTGTTGCAACTGCTCGGCGAGCAGTTCACGCACATCATCATTGACTCACCGCCCGCGATCTCTTTCACCGACGCTTCGATCCTCTCGACGATGGTGGACGGCGTCGTGTTGGTCGTGCACGGCGGTCGGTCGTCGCGTGCGGTTGTGCGCCGCGCCAAACAGCAGTTGCTCGACGTGGGCGCGCACATCTTTGGCATCGTACTCAACAACGTGAAGCTCGAAGGCAACGACTACTATTACGGCTACGGTTACTACTCGAACTATTACGCGCACGACGCTGACGAAGAAGAGACGAGTGGGCCGGCGCAGGCCCGGGCGGGCGGGCAACCGTGATGCGCGGGGAGTTCTGCGTCATCGCGCCCGACGTCGTGTTGGGGCGCGACGTGGCGATCCACAACTTCGTCAATCTCTACGGCTGCGAGATCGGCGACGAGACGCGCATCGGCACGTTCGTCGAAATTCAGAAAGGCGTCGTGGTCGGCGCGCGCTGCAAAATCTCCAGCCACACCTTCATCTGCGCGGGCGTCCGCGTCGAAGACGAGGTCTTCATCGGGCACGGCGTCCAATTCATCAACGACCGCTACCCACGCGCGACCAACCGGGACGGCACGCCGCAGACCGAAGACGATTGGACGCTTCAACAAACAATCGTCCGGCGCGGCGCAAGCATCGGCACGGGCGCGGTCATTTTAGGCGGGCTTGAGATCGGCGCGCGCGCCATCGTCGGCGCAGGCGCGGTCGTCACCCGCAGTGTGCCTGCGGGCGCAATCATCGCCGGCAATCCGGCGCGGATAATAAGAGTGGCGAGCGACAAGTGACGAGCGCGACAAAGTTTTTAACTTGTCACTCGTCATTGTTTTTATGACTTCCGTTGGCATCATCGGCTGCGGCTATTGGGGCCCGAATCTGATCCGCAATTTTGTGGAGAACGAGCGGGCCGCCTTGCGCTGGATTTGCGATGTGGACGCGCATCGCTTGCGCGAGTTCGCGCGGCGCTATCCGGCGGCACGCACGACGACCGACTGCCAACAACTCTTCGCCGACCGCGAACTCGATGCAGTCGTCGTCGCCACGCCCGTCGCCACCCATTACCCGTTCGTCAAAGCAGCACTCCGGGCCGGCAAGCACGTGCTCGTCGAAAAGCCATTTACGACGAGCATGCGCGAAGCGGAAGAGTTGGTGCGCTTGGCTGAGACGAACCGGCGCACGTTGATGGTGGACCACACGTTCGTCTATACCGGCGCGGTGCGCAAGATCAAAGAGATCGTTGATGACGGCGAGATCGGCGACCTGCTCTATTTGGATTCGGTGCGGATCAACCTCGGCCTCTTTCAACGCGACATCAACGTCGTCTGGGATTTAGCGCCGCACGATCTCTCGATCATGGATTTTCTCGTCGGACGCGAACCCGTCGCCTTGACCGCCACCGGCAGCAGCCACATCGAGCCGGGCGTCGAAAGTATCGCCTACGTGATGCTGCGCTTCGCCGATCAGTTCATCGCGCATTTTCATTTCAACTGGCTCGCGCCCGTCAAGATTCGCCGCACGCTGATCGCGGGCAGTCGCAAGATGATCGTCTATGACGACATCGAGCCGACCGAAAAAGTGCGCGTCTATGACAAGGGCGTGACGACCAATCGGATCGAATCGGACTCAGACAAAGAGGCCGCCTATCGCACGCTCGTCAGCTATCGCACGGGCGACGTGTGGGTGCCGAAACTCGACTCGACCGAAGCACTCGCGCACGTCTGCACCGAATTCCTCGACGCGATCCAGCACTCACGCCGCGCGCTGACAGACGGTGCTGAGGGCCTGCGCGTCGTGCGCCTGCTCGAAGCGGCGCAGCAATCTATCAAACAGGGGGGCCGCTTGATTGAGTTCTAAAACCGCCACGACGCCCACGATGCAAGTGCCGCTCTTCGATCTCAGACAGCAGCATGAGCCGCTGCGCGAAGAGTTGCGCGCGGCCGTCGAGCGCGTGTTCGACGCGCAGCAGTTTGTGTTGGGGCCGGAAGTGCAGGCGCTCGAAGCGGAGTTGGCGCGTTACTGTCAGACGCAGCACGCCATCGGTTGCGGCTCTGGTTCAGATGCGCTCTTGCTCGCGTTGATGGCGCTTGACGTGAAGGCGGGCGACGAGGTCATCACCACACCGCACACATTTTTTGCCACAGCCGGCGCAGTCGCGCGCCTCGGCGCAACGCCGGTCTTCGTTGACATCGAGCCGCGCACCTACGACATCAACCCCGCGCTCATCGAAGCCGCGATCACAGAGCGCACGCGCGCCATCTTGCCCGTGCATCTCTACGGCCAGTGCGCCGAGATGGACGCGATTAATGAGATCGCCGCGCGCCAAAACTTGCCGGTCATCGAAGATGCGGCGCAGGCCATCGGCGCGGAAGATAGAGGCCGGCGCGCAGGCTCGATGGGGCGCATCGGTTGTTTCAGTTTCTATCCGTCGAAGAACTTGGGCGCGGTCGGCGAAGCCGGACTCTTGACGACGAACGACGATGCGCTGGCTGAACGTCTGCGCGCGTTGCGCATACACGGCGGCGCAACTGAATATCTGCACCGCGAGGTTGGCTTCAACAGCCGGCTCGACGCGCTGCAAGCGGCCGTCCTGCGCGTCAAGCTGCCGCACTTGGATGATTGGGCGCAGGCCCGACGCGCGAAAGCCGAGACCTACACGCGCTTGCTCACGAGCGCGCGGCTGTCGTTCCCGCTTGCGCCGCCATACTTGCGCGCGAACACACACCACGTCTTTCATCTCTATGTCGTGCGTGTGCCGGCCGAAGTGCGCGATCCGCTCATGGCGCATCTGCGCGCGCATGGCGTCGGCACGAAGGTCTATTATCCTGTACCGCTGCACCTGCAAGAGTGCTTTCATTATCTCGATTGCAAAGAGGGCGGGTTGCCGGAAGCAGAGCGCGCCGCACGCGAGACGCTGGCTTTGCCCATGTATCCTGAGTTGACCTTGCAACAACAACAGTACGTTGTGGACGTGCTCAGCCGCTTCGAGCCTTGAGCGGGTGGCGGCGCAATTTCGCGGAGTTGATCATTTGACGAAGAAAGCTCTCATCACGGGCATCACGGGACAAGACGGTAGCTATCTGGCCGAACTGCTGCTCGGCGCAGGCTACGAGGTGCATGGACTGGTGCGCCGGGTCGCGTTGGAAGACCCGCAACGCCGCTTCACCCGCATCAATCACCTGCTCGATCAACTCACCCTGCATCCGGCAAGCCTTGAATCTTACGCTTCGATCTTCCACATCATCAGCCGCCACGAGTTTGACGAATGTTATCACCTCGCCGCGCAGTCGTTCGTCGCCGAATCGTTTGCCGACGGTTTCTCGACGATGAACACGAACATCAACGGCACGCATCACGTGCTCGCCGCGCTGCGTGAACTCAGACCGCAGTGTCGTTTCTACTTCGCCGGTTCATCCGAGATGTTTGGCAAAGTCGCCGAGACGCCGCAACGCGAGACGACGCGCTTTCACCCGCGCTCACCTTACGGCATCTCTAAAGTCGCCGGCTTCGATCTGACGCGCAACTACCGTGAGGCTTACGGCCTCTATGCCGTCAGCGGCATCCTCTTCAATCACGAAAGCCCGCGCCGTGGCCACGAGTTCGTTACACGCAAGATCACTTCGACCGTCGCGCGGATCAAACATGGGCTGAGCAATGAACTCCGGCTCGGCAACTTGGAAGCGCGGCGCGATTGGGGGCACGCCAAGGACTACGTGCACGCCATGTACCTGATGCTGCAACAACCCGAAGCGGACGACTACGTGATCGCGATGGGCGAGACGCACACGGTGCGCGAGTTCTGCGAGTTGGCCTTCGCGGAAGTCGGCTTGCACTATCGCGATCACGTCAAAGTGGACGAACGGTTCTATCGTCCGGCGGAAGTTGACCTGCTCATCGGCGATGCAGCGAAAGCGCAGCGCGAGTTGGCTTGGCAGCCCGCCTACACCTTCGAGCAATTGGTCAAAGAGATGGTCACGGCCGACTTAGAAACCATTGGTCGCGCGCATAACGACTGACGCGCGCAAGTTACGTGTTATACTCGCCGCACACGGACGGCAAGCTATTGCCCGTCTAATCTTCAAGCCGAACGTCGCACATGACTTCGCAACCAAACGCAACCGATCAACTCGTCGGCACGATCAAGGGGCCGGGCGACCGGCCGCACGAGTATCTGTTTATCACGGCGGACAACCGGCGCGCGCGCATCGGCGAGTTTGTCTATTACACGGCGCGCGATGGCGCAGAGATGCGGCACATCCTCGGCACGGTGACGGCGCGGCGACTCGTGCGCAATCTGCCCGATGCGTTCCTCTCTGATCCTGAGACGCCGCCCGCAGTTGTCTCGGCGCTCATCGGGCTTGAAGGCGAGGGCTGCGAGTTGTATGAGATCACGGTTGAGACCATAGGCTATTTCAGCCGGCGGCTCGGCGATTTCGTCAACCCGCGCATCCCGCCCGAAGCGGGCGCGCCGGTCCTGCTCGCTTCGTCCGAGACACTTGCGGGCGTGCTCTCGCCGCGGCGCGTCGGCGAACAAGGTTCGGCGCACGTCGGCAGTCTGTTGACGCGCAGCGCGGGCGAAGTGCCGGTCGTTCTGTCGGTCAAGGATGTGGTCTCGACGCATCTCGCGATCTTGGCTTCGACCGGCGCGGGCAAGTCTTACACCGCAGGCGTGCTCGTCGAAGAGTTGATGATGCCGCACAACCGCGCGGCCGTTCTGGTCGTTGACCCGCACGGCGAGTACGACACGCTAACTTCAATTGCGGGCGACGCGCGGTTTGCGCAAGACGGCTATCACCCCGAAGTCAAAATCTACACGCCCGACCGCATCAAGGTGCGCTTCTCTTCACTCACGGAGGCCGACATCAAATATCTCTTGCCCGAAGGCACGTCCGACAAGATGCTGCACTATCTGTCGCAAGCCTATCGCAAGCTGCGCGCCTCAGAGCACGGCGAGAACGAGACGTATGCTTATCACGATCTGCGCGATGTCGTGACGGCCGAAAAATACGGCGACGATGATGGGCGTGGGAGCAGCGGCAACATCGGTTCGATTGATGCGCTCTTGTGGCGCTTGGATTCGCGCTTTGACACGACGCATCGCCCCGATTCGATCTTTCACGACCGCGAGCACATCCCGCTCCAAGAACTGTTCGTGCCCGGTCGCTGCACTGTGCTGCAACTCTCCGACATCGAACAACACGAGCAGCAGGTGATCGTCGCGACGCTGCTCCGGCGCGTCAACAAGGCGCGCATGATGACCGTGCGCGGCGACGCTCAGCACGGCGAGAATCACTTGCCCTATCCGGTCTTTGCGCTCTTGGAAGAAGCGCATCGCTTCGCGCCCGCCGGTCAGACCGTCGTCTCGACGAATATTCTCAAACAGATTCTTTCGGAAGGGCGCAAGTTCGGCGTCGGCATTGGCCTCATCACGCAGCGACCGGGCAAGTTGGATCAAGACGTGTTGTCGCAGTGCATGACGCAAGTGATCATGCGCATCGTCAATCCGATTGATCAGGACACGGTGGCGAAATCGGTTGAGGGTGCAGGGCGCCAACTCTTGCAAGAGTTGCCGGCGCTCACCAAAGGGCAAGCGGTGATTAGCGGCGTCGGCGTCAACACGCCCGTCATGTGCCGCGTGCGCGAGCGCATCACCAAACACGGCGGCGAAACCTTCGATGCGCCGGGCGAGTGGGCGCACTGGCACTCAGAGGGCGAGCAACGCAGACGCGAACAGGACAACGCCGTGCTTGTCAAGCCGATCAAGAAGGCGGACAAGTTTCGCGGCATCCCGCTCTGAAAATTTGGCTGGAAGATTCTGCTTGACAGTTTTTCAGCAACAGTTGTAGCTTCCTCACGTTCCTACGGTTGATGATCATTGGCGTCAGTCTCCCGCTCGCCAATCCTCATTCAGCGAACATTTGAACGTAATCTCTCTAAGGGGAGTTGGTCTATGCCACGCTTCCCCCATCTATTCTCTGCGAGGCAGTTTACTTTTATCCTGCTGGTCTGTCTCATCGGCTGCTCTATTTTCCTGCTTCATTCAAGCGCATCTAATACCAAGTTGCAATACAAAGAGAGGTCAGTACCGCCTGCGGTAGCGGGCGGGTGTTGTGCTAGGAGCAGACCCGCCCGCTACCGCAGGCGGTACTGACCACGCGACATACTACCTCTTTTTCTATTGCAACTTGGTATAACTTCCGCCGGATCAGGTAACGCGCCCGCACAGGCAGACCAGAATGCGTCTCAACCAAAGAATAAAAACAGCACTAAGGACAAGTGTCACAGTTGCGCGCCGCCGGGCAACCAATCAATCTACATTCCATTGATAGACCTGCCTGAAGCGCAGGGCAGCGAGCTAGTCTTCAACTCACGCAGCACT
>QHXQ01000007.1 GCA_003223935.1 Acidobacteriota bacterium
GGGGAGATTGGTGTAACGGCGCTTATGTTACCCGAAGATGGCGGATTTTGCGACAGGCGCGCGGTCAGAATCTGATGGTGACGCCGATGCTGCTCGCAAAGTTGTGCGTCGTCCCCAGCCGGCGCGGGCAGGGGCAACGCACTTCTTCAATCTGGTCGTTGCCGAATGGAATGATCACGTCGCTGGCGTCGAGGCGCAAAGCGATGTTTCGTTTCAGATAGACTTCAAGCACGCCGCCAACATCGAACGCAGGCGTGACGATGCGTTCGCTGTCGAACGGCGAGCCGCCGATGGCGCGATGGAAGTTGATGGTGAAACCGGGGCGCGCTTTGGCGAATAGGCCGACGTGTTTATTGCGCGCGCCAGCCTTTAGACCGGCGAAGGCGTGGACGCCGTTCACGACAAAGTAGTCGTCGTCCGCATCGAACATGACATTTACTTCCGAATCAAGCGCCAGATACTTGTTAAAATTATAAGTGAAGCGCCCGCCCGCGCCGCCTGCGCCCAAGTCGCTGTTAGAGCCGCTGCCGATGGCGTAAAACTGTCCGCCGATCTCATAACGCGGCAATGTCTCCGTCTGAATTGTTTGCGCGCCGACGCACAACCCGCCGCAGATAAAGAACAGCGTTGCAAGTACCGCTCGTGACAAATTATTTCGCATCAAAATCGCTCCGCTCTGATTGATGGTCAAACGCGACTTTTCAATGGCAAGCGTTGGGCCGCAGACGCAAACGCTTGATATTTCAGGCGGGCGAGTAGGTGTGAGACGCACACAGGCGCAACAGGATAACGTCACATGATGCAGAGTTCCGACAGGCGTGAGCTAACAGCAAGACGCGGTGACACAGGAAGAAACCGATCTCAGATTTGAAATTCAATTCTCTGATCCCAGATTTGCGCATCACTTGAAACCAAGATCGGCCAGCTTCTCCATCGTCAATCCGGTCGCGCCCGTGTTGTCGCGCGGCGGGGCGACGGCCAAGATGCGTTCGACATATTTGGCGATGATGTCGGCTTCGAGGTTGACCGCGTCATTCGCGCGTAAGCTGGAGAGGTTCGTGAGTTGCCACGTCTTCGGAATGATCGCGACCTCGAAATACTCTTCGGTCAGACCGGCAATCGTGAGGCTGATGCCTTCGACCGCGACCGAGCCTTTGAAGACGAGATAGCGCGCCAACTCCGGCGGATAAGCGATGCGCACAGTCCAAGAGCCGCCATGCGCTTCCGCGCTCAAAAAACGACCGCGCCCATCAACATGCCCCTGCACGATGTGGCCGCCGAGCCGCGTCGTCGGTGTGACCGCGCGTTCAAGATTGACGGGTGCGCCAACGCGCAGACTACCCAATGTCGAACGCTGCAACGTCTCGTGCGAGCCATCGGCCGCAAACGAGTCGGCGCGCACATCAAGCGCCGTCAGACACACGCCGTTGACCGCAATCGAATCACCCTCACGCGTCCCATCCGTCACGATCTTCGCTTCGACACGCAGCCGCACGCCCTCGCCGCGCTGCTCAAGACTGCGCACGCGCCCCAACTCTTCGATGATGCCGGTGAACATAAGAATGAATGTCTAATGTCCAAAGTCCAATGTCCAAAGTCTAAGGCTGGCTTGGGACATTGGACATTGGACTTTGGACTTTGGACTTATCAACTCGCTCGCGGATCACTTCCATCATGCGCGCAAAGACTTCATCAACTGATAGCTCGGTCGTGTCAATCACGACGGCATCTGCGGCGATGGCGAGCGGCGAGTCGGCGCGGGTCGAGTCGCGCCGGTCGCGCGTGTTGATGTCGGCGAGCGTCTCGTCAAAGCTTAAGCCGGGTTCTTTGCGCTTGTCCTCTTCGTAGCGCCGTTGGGCGCGCGCTTCGGGCACGGCGGTCAGAAAGAATTTTACGTCCGCCTGCGGAAAGACGACCGTGCCGATGTCGCGCCCGTCGAGCACAACGCCACCACGCGCGCCCATCTCGCGCTGGCACCGGACGAGATCGCGCCGCACCGCCGGAATCGTCGAGATGACCGAAGAGAGCCGCGTGATCTGCTCCGTGCGAATCGCTTCCGTCACATCGTGCCCGTCGAGCAAGACGCGCAGACGATCCGGCTCGCCCGCGAGTTCGATCTGCGCCGCTTGCGCGCACGCAGCCACAGCCGCCGCGTCGTTTGTGTCCACGCCCGCCTCAACCACCGCGAGCGCCGCCGCGCGATACATCGCGCCCGTGTCAATGTAGAGCAAGCCCAACGCGCGCGCCAGCATCTTCCCCAACGTTGACTTGCCCGCGCCCGAAGGGCCGTCAATTGCGATAATCATAAAAGCAGTGGTCAGTGCTCAGTGGTCGGTGGTCAGTGCAGACAGTTATTGTTTTAACTGTCCACTGACCACCGACCACTGACTACTGTTCTCCAATCACTTCGCGCAAAGCTTGCAACGCCGTTTCGATGTCGGCGCGCGACACGTCGTAGTGTGTGACCATGCGGATTGATGAGCCGAAGCCAGAGGCGAGGACATTGTGCTCTGCAAGGCGTGCGCAGATTTCGTCGGCGGCGCGACGTGTGCCTGACACATCGAAGATGACGATGTTGGTGACGATCTGTTCGGGATCGACGGAGATGCCGGCCAACTCCGCCACGCCTTCCGCAAGCCGCCGCGCGTTCGCGTGGTCTTCGGGCAAAAGCTTCGGCGATTCTTCGAGCGCGACGAGACCTGCGGCGGCGAGCACGCCCGCCTGTCGCATGCCGCCGCCCAAGAGTTTGCGCCAACTACGCGCCGCCGCGACGAGATCGCGCGAGCCTAAGAGCATCGAACCGACCGGCGCGCCCAAAGCTTTCGACAGGCAGAACATCACCGAATTAACGGGGCGCGCCAGCGCCGCGACCGTCTCATTGAGCGCGACGGCCGCGTTGAAGATGCGCGCGCCATCGAGATGCACGGGCAGGTTCAACTCATGTGCGCGCGCGCAAATCTCTTCGGTGCGTGCGCGCGTGAGGAGTGTGCCGCCCGCGAGGTTGTGCGAGTTCTCAAGCGCGATGAGGCCGGTCGGCGCGACGTAGTAGGCGCTGTTGATGTGAAGCGCGGCGGCGATCTCATCCCACGTCAAGATGCCGCTGCCGTCTCTGCTTTTGACGGGGCGCGCGACCGTCCCCGATACGGCCGCCATCGCCGCCATCTCGAAGTTGAAGATGTGCCCGCGCTCTTCGATGACCACTTCCATGCCCGGCCGCGTGTGCAACTTGACGGCGATCTGATTACCCATCGAGCCGGTCGGGACAAAGATGGCTGCTTCCTTCTCGAAGATTTCGGCCGCGCGCTCTTGCAAGCGATTCACGGTCGGGTCTTCGCCATAGACATCATCGCCCACCTCTGCACTCGCCATCGCGCGCCGCATCGCGGGCGTCGGCTTTGTCACTGTGTCGCTGCGTAGATCGATCATGATTTGAAACTGTTAGCAATTAGCTCTTTTATTTTTGCTAATCGTGCTCAAACAAAAGCTGCGAAGACTTCGTTCGAGAGCAATACGCCGGCCGGCGTGAGCCGCAGCCAGTTGTCATCTAATTGGATCAAACCGGCGTCGTCAAAGCGCGCGAGTTCATCAGCGTATTGCGCGTGTATGTCTGTGTTGAAGCGCGTGCGATGTTGTGCGAGGTTGACGCCGCGCATCAGGCGCAGACCGAGAAAGAGCGACTCGGCGCTCGCTTCACGTTCATCAAGTTCGATGGTTTCGACGATGGCGCTGCGGTTCGTTTCGATCAGTTCAACGTAGCGCGCGGTGTCGCGTTCATTCGCCCAGCGCGCGCGCGCGCCATCGAAGGAATGCGCCGAGCAGCCGAAGCCGAAGTAGGGTGCGCCCGTCCAGTATTTCAAGTTGTGGCGCGACTCGTGGCCGCGCAGGCAGAAGTTGGAAATCTCGTAGTGCTCATAATCCGCTTGCGCGATGCGCTCAAGCAGCAGGCGATACATCTCTGCGGCTGTGTCGGCGTCGGGTCGGGGCCACATGCCGCGCGTGATCTGATCAGCGAGCGGCGTGCCTTCGTGGACTTCGAGCAGGTAGAGCGAGAGATGTTCGGGTCGGAGCGCGAGCGCCTCATCCATGTTGTGTGCCCATTGTTCAATCGTCTGGCCGGGCAGACCAGCGATGAGATCGAAGCTGATGTTCGTGAAGTCTGCGGCGCGCAAGTTTGCGAGGGTGCGGCGCGCATCGTCGGCCGTGTGCGTGCGCCCAAGGCGGCGCAGTTGCTCGTCGTCGAAGGTTTGCAGACCGAAGCTGGCGCGATTGACGCCGAGCGAACGGTAAGCACGCAGAGTCTCCGGTGTGACCGTGCCGGGGTTCATCTCCATCGTTACTTCCGCGTCCGGCGCAACACGGAAACGCGCATGCACGGCACGCAAGATCGTCTCAAGCTGTGCGGGCGTGAGCAGCGAGGGCGTGCCACCGCCGAAGTAGATCGTGTCTGCATCCGCGAGCGTACAGAGTTGCGCGCTATTGATCTCTGCGACGAGCGCGTGCACGTAGCGCTCGGCCAACGGCGCTTGATACGTGCCGGTGGCGAAGTCGCAATAAGAACAACGCGCGCGACAGAAGGGGATGTGAATATATATGCCTGCTTGCTGCATTGACGATGGGGCAATTATATCACGCGTCTGCATCAGACTTGATCGCGCGCGCGGCGGCCGCAAGCACACAGGCTGTACGATTTTTTATTCGCAGTGTACGACTTTATGCTGGCGCTGCCATGCTATTAACTACACCGACGCGCAGTATAAATAGCATTTACGCGCGTAAATGCTCATGTCGTGCTCACGGCACGCGAGTTGATAAACGACTGGCACGACGGGCGAACAAGTTACAGATTTGAGGCGGTGCGTTCGATGGGCGTCGGAGTTGCACTTGCGATGAGTTAACCAAGTAAGCTAATTGGGAATTCCTGTCCTCGCCTTTTAGCAAGCAAGCGCATGGAGCGTAAATGACTCCATGCGCTTGCGCTTTTTACCGCTCCGACTCGTCGGCACACTTTAACGCGGCACGTTCGGGATGCGTTTCAAGCTGCCGTCGCCGCTCACGCGTGAGCCACGCGCGGCCCGCTCCACTTCGGTAAAGACGCGCAGAAAATTTTCGCCCAAGATTTTGCGCACGTCCTGTTCGCTGTAGCCGCGCTTCAATAACTCATACGTGATGTTCGGCAGCTTCGAGATGTCTTCCATGCCTGCGGGCAGGTCGGGCACGCCGTCGAAGTCCGAACCGATGCCGACGTGATCTATGCCCGCGACTTTGGCGATGTGATCGAAGTGATCGATCAGGACCGAGAGCGGCACTTTCGGGATCGGGTTCGCGTCGTTCAACTTCTTCAACTCTTCATCCAGACGCTTCGGGTCGTTCTTGTACTGCGCCTGCAAAGCATCGCGCTGCGCCTTCAACTTCTCGTCGCGCGCGCGGTCGGCGTCGTAGTAAGCCTGACTGATGAACGCCGGATAGAAGTTGACCATCACGACGCCGCCGTTTTTGGCGATGCGGCGCAGGAGGTCGTCCGGGATGTTGCGCGGGTGATTGGCGAGCGCGCGGGCTGACGAGTGCGAAGCGATGATCGGCGCGGTCGAAACGTCGAGCACATCGCTCATTGTCTTGTCCGAGACGTGCGACACGTCCACGAGCATGCCGATGCGGTTCATCTCGCGCACGACCTCTTTGCCGAAATCGGTCAAGCCGTTGTGCTTCGGCGCGTCGCGCGAAGAGTCGGCCCAATCGTTCGTATTGTTGTGCGTCAGGGTCATGTAGCGCACGCCGAGCCGGTAGAAATCGCGCAAGGCAAAGAGCGAGTCCTCAATCGCGTGCCCGCCTTCGATGCCCATGAGCGCGGCGATCTTGCCTTCGCGTTTCGCGCGGCGTATGTCTGCGACCGAAGTGGCCAGCATCATCTGCTGCGGGTAGCGTTCGACCGAACGATAGACCCAATCAACCTGATCCATCGCGCGCCGTGCCGCGCCGCCCTGCTCCGCGTACTTCTTGTCCACGAAGACGGAGAAGAATTCTGCGGTCAGTCCGCCCTCTTTCATGCGCGCAAGATCGGTGTGATATTTGCCGACCGACGATTGGCCGATGTCGTAATCTTCATCTTCCATCATCGTCGTGATGTCGTTGTGCGTATCAACGACGATGGCGCTGCGGTGCAACTTCAACGCGCGCTGCCAGAGTTTTTCGTCGCGCTGATCAGTCGCAAGCGGCGGCACGGCGCGCTCTTTGACGGGCGCGGGCTTTTGTGCAAACACGATGCTGATGAGCGAGAGCGAGAGCAAGGCGCAGATGAGCGTGTGTCTTTTCATGCGAGAAGATTTATCACAAAGAGGTAATGACATAAAAGCGAAGCGGGCAGAAGGATGCGCCTTGCCCGCTTCGCCTTATCCGCTCAAAAGTTTCCGTCAGCGCCAACCTCAATGAGCCAGCAGTCAGCTTAAATTTGACAGTTAATTGCGCTTAAGGTTCGGATCATCTGCGCGGACAGGCACGCGCACGCCCTTCGTGCCGATGAAACCAGTGCCGTCCCCGTAGTTGAGATGGTTGAACAGCAGCCGCACTTTCATCGGTTCTGGCCAGCCATACTTGATCTTCGCCTGCTCCCAGCCGCGCCAACGGTTTTCGGGCAACTTAAAGACATAGCTCTCGCCCGGTTGAATCGGCACATCATCAACTCTCGGACGATTCTCAAAGTCGTGCAGCTTGAGGCTGCCGTAGGTCAGCGAGTAACCGACAATTGCACCATTGGGCGAAACGATCTCTGGGAGGTCTAAAAGCAGGAGAAGATAATAGATCGGCTTATCACCGGTGTTTGTCACCTCAACCTCCAAGTCGCGTAAGAAATGCTCGCCTTGGTAGTTTTTCACCTCGACCTTGAGCGGGATATGTTTCGGAATTTTATTCTCTAGCTCTCTGTCTGCCTGCGGGACTTGCGCTGTGCTCGACACAATCCCGACGCTCCAGATGATTAGGGTGAAGAGTGGTACGAGAAAGAGCGTGTACCGGAGTTTATCAATGGTTGACATAAGGAGACGCCTTTTGAGGAACTGTAACGTCCGAAAGATCGAATCGTGAAATAAATCATCGTCGTAGGGCAGGCGACTTATATGCCCGTTATATTTCGTTGTCAAGAAGATTCTTTCACTGATTATCAAGCTTCTTAGCGAATTGTAGCTGCTCCGCAAGCGAGCGCACTCAACTGAGCAGCCGATGCGCTCAGGCAATTCCATGATGGACAACTGTGGCGTTCAACGTATAATTCGGGCAGTCGTCCGGCAAGCCTTGAGTCAAAGCAAAGGAGCACGAACCGTAAGGTCATGTCCACGTCAACGACGAACATTGAATCGGTGCTACATGAGGAGCGCATCTTTGCTGCGCCGCCGGAGTTCTCAGAGAAGGCGCACATACGCTCGATGCGCGAGCTTGAAGAGTTGCGCGAAGAAGCCGAGCGCGACCCGGAAGGCTTTTGGGCGCGGATGGCTGAGGAGTTGCACTGGTTCAAGCGTTGGGACACGGTTTTGAAGTGGGAGCCGCCGCACGCGGAGTGGTTCGGCGGCGGCGAGATCAACATTTCGTACAACTGCCTCGACCGCCATCTCACCTCTTGGCGACGCAACAAGGCCGCGATCATCTGGGAGGGCGAGCCGGGCGAGCAGCGCACGCTCACTTATCAACAACTGCACCGCGATGTCTGCCGCTTCGCCAACGTCTTGAAGCGCGCGGGCGTGCAAAAAGGTGATCGCGTCGCGCTCTACATGCCGCTCATTCCAGAACTTGCGATTGCGATGCTCGCGTGCGCGCGCATCGGCGCGACGCATTCGGTCGTCTTCGGTGGCTTCTCCGCAGATGCTTTGAAGGATCGCATCAACGACGCGGGCTGCAAGGTTGTCGTCACCGCAGACGGCGCGTTTCGGCGCGGCACGGAAGTTCGTCTGAAGCCAGCCGTGGATGAAGCTTTGAAGCACACGCCGACGATTGAGGCGTGCATCGTCGTGCGGCGCACAGGCTCGAACGTGCGCATGCAGTTGGGGCGCGACCATTGGTGGCACGAGTGGATGGAGGCGGCGGCGAGCGATTGCGCGCCGGAAGAACTGCCGAGCGAGCACCCGCTCTTTATCCTCCACACCTCCGGCACAACCGGCAAACCCAAAGGCATATTGCACACGACCGCAGGTTATCTCTTGTACGCGCACCTGACGACCAAGTGGGTCTTCGATCTCAAAGAGGAAGACATCTACTGGTGCACGGCCGACATCGGTTGGGTGACCGGGCACACTTACGTCGTTTACGGCCCGCTCTCAAACGGCGCGACTGTGCTGATGTACGAAGGCGCGCCGAACTATCCAGAGCCAGATCGCTTCTGGCAGATGATCGAGCGTCATCGCGTCAACATCTTCTACACTGCGCCGACCGCCATTCGCGCCTTCATCAAATGGGGCGAGCAGTGGCCGCGCAAACATGATCTTTCATCCTTGCGTCTGCTCGGCACGGTCGGCGAGCCGATCAATCCGGAAGCGTGGATGTGGTATCGCGACGCAATCGGCGGCGGGCGCTGCCCGATTGTTGACACGTGGTGGCAGACAGAGACGGGCGGCATCATGATCTCGCCGCTACCGGGCGCGACGCCGACGAAGCCCGGCTCGGCCACGAAGCCTCTGCCCGGCATTGCCGCAGACATCATGACCAAGACAGGCGAGCCGGTCGCAGATAATCTCGGTGGCTATCTCGTCATCAAACGGCCTTGGCCGGCGATGCTCAGGACGATCTGGGGCGATGACGAGCGTTATCGCGAAGCTTATTGGTCTGAGATCGAGGGCGTCTATTTCGCGGGCGACGGCGCGCGGCGCGACGCGGATGGATATTACTGGATAATGGGGCGCGTTGATGATGTTATCAATGTGAGCGGGCATCGTCTGGGCACGATGGAGATCGAGAGCGCGCTCGTCTCGCACGAAGCGGTCGCGGAAGCGGCCGTGGTCGGCCGGCCGGACGAGTTGAAGGGGCAAGCGATTGTCGCTTTCGTCACGCTCGAAGGCACGCGGCAAGCGTCGGACGAGTTGAAGGGAGCGTTGCGCCAGCACGTCGCCAAAGAGATCGGCGCGTTAGCGAAGCCCGACGACATACGCTTTACGGACGCGCTGCCGAAGACGCGCTCCGGCAAGATCATGCGGCGACTCTTGCGCGAGATCGCCGCGAGCGGCGCGGTCGCCGGCGACACGACCACGCTCGAAGATTTCTCCGTACTCGAACGCCTGCGCGCGCAGGAAGAAGAATGAAAGGAAATGATGAGTGCAGAGTGCTGAGTGCTGAATGAAAGACAAGCTGTTTCTTAATTCAGCACTCTGCACTCTGCACTCATCACTAATGTTGCTATGGCATTGAACTATTCGAGTGAGCAGCGGTCGGGGCCGCGCTATGTGGTGAGTCTGCCGGTGCGTGCGGAGTGGGACGACGAAGGGTCGGGTGAACACGTCGTGGTCGAGGGCGAGACGGAGAACGTCGGCCCTGCGGGCGCGCTCGTGCATCTCGAACATCTGCCGGATGTGGGCAGCCGCGTGCAACTCGCTGTGCTTGATGAGAACAAAGGCAGCACGAAGTTGCAGGCGGTCGTAGAAGTCCTGCGCGTCGAACGCAACCCGGTGCAGCCGCTCGCCGCGCTGCAACTGATGAACGCGAGCGACGAATGGCGCGGGCTGGTCTGGGAGCACGCCGCCTACCTCAGCCAGTTGCCGGACGAGACTTACGAAGAAGACTGATAGAGTTTGTCCGTAGTCAGTGGTCAGTTGCTCTTTCTTTCGTCAGTTGTCGGTTTCAGCCTCAGCATTCAGCTTGCTTAAGCAGAACAACGGACCACTGACTGCTGCCTACAGACAGTTACTTTATGCAAGAGCCTGAGCCGCAGATCGAGCATCGAGAGGTCGAGACGGCGACGACCGCCGCAGTCGTCGCGACCGAAGCGACGTGGCCGCAGACGCGCACCGTGTTGCGTCTGATCTTGATCGTGCTGCTCGTCGCCGGCTTCATCTGGGCGCTTTATCGGCTGACGAGCGTGCTGCTGCTCTTGGTGCTCTCGATCTTCTTCGCCTACCTGATCGCGCCGCTCGTCGAACTCGTCCATCGCCCGATCTATTTTCGCGGGCGCGAGCGTTTGATGCCGCGCGCCGTGGCCATCGGCATCGTCTATCTGCTGTTCTTTGGCGCATTGGGATTGACCATCGCGCTGCTGCTGCCCGTCGTCAGCGACCAACTCACACAGTTGGCGCAGGCTGCACCTGCCTACTTTCATAGCGTGCAAGCACGCGCGCAGAGTTGGCAGACGTTCTATCAGAGTGCTCGTCTGCCGCAGAGCGTGCGCGATCATATCAACGGCGCGTTGGGCCAAGCGTTCGAGACCATCAGCGCGTCGGTCAGCACGACTCTGTTTCGCGCCGCCAGCTTGCTCACCTATTTGCCTTGGTTCGTGCTCGTGCCGATCCTCGCTTTCTTTCTCTTGAAAGACGCAGACACATTTCGCCGTTCCGCTTTGCAGATGCTGCCGCGCGGGCGCTTGCGTTGGCGCGGCGACGAACTCTTTCAAGATGTCAACTCGACGCTCGCCGCATACATCCGCGCGCAGTTGATCGCGTGCCTGCTCATCGGCACGCTTTGCACGTTCGGGTTTCTCATCATCGGCGTCCCTTACGCGGTGGTGCTCGGCATCATCGCGGGGCTATTTGAGTTCATCCCGCTCGCCGGCCCGCTCACGGTCGCCACGCTCGCCGTGTTGCTCGCCAGTTTTCATTCGCCGGGCCAAGCGCTCGCGGTCTTTCTCTTTCTCGTCGTGCTGCGCATCATTCACGATTACGTGACCTACCCGCGCATCATCGGGCAAGGCATACATCTGCATCCGCTCGCAGTCATCCTCGCCATCCTCTGCGGCGCGGAACTCGCAGGCATCGCCGGCATCTTCCTCGCCATCCCCGTCATCGCCATCATCTCCGTCGCCTATCGCCACTGGATGGAACATCGCGGCGCAGACGAGGGAATCGTCGCCTCTTTATTACAACCTGCGGAGCGTGCAACCACACACGCGCGCAAGGGGAAACAAAGAGGGAAAGCGCACAAAGATTAAGGCAAGCACGGCGGATGGACTCGCCGTGCTTGCCTTACGCTTCATCTGCTCACCTGCAATTTAACCGACCACAGCTTGTTTGCTCTGCTCCATCAGTTCGATGAACCGGCGGAAATGATGCTCGGCGTCGTGCGGCCCCGGCGCGGCTTCGGGGTGGTATTGGACGGAGAAGACGGGCAGTTGCCGGTGGCGCATGCCTTCGACGCAGTTGTCGTTGAGATTGATGTGTGTGACTTCGACTTCGGCGGGCAGACTATCGGCAGCGACCGCAAAGCCGTGATTGTGCGAAGTGATCTCGACCGTGCCGACGGCGCGTTCTAAGACAGGTTGATTGCCGCCGCGATGACCGAAGCGCAGTTTATAAGTTGTGCCGCCGAAAGCGCGCCCCAAGAGTTGATGCCCGAAGCAGATGCCGAACGTAGGGGTGCCCGACTGCGCGACGCGTTTGATCTCTGTGACCACTTCCGTCATCGCCGCCGGGTCGCCGGGGCCGTTCGAGAGAAAGATGCCGTCGGGTTTTAAGGCGAGCACTGCCGTAGCCGTCGTCGATGCAGGCACGACCGTGATGCGACAACCCAAGGCGGCGAACTCGCGCAAGGAGTTGAGCTTTACGCCGAAGTCGTAGCAGACGACGTGAAAACGTTCCGCGCCCACGGCCGGCACTTCATAAGGTTTGTCAGTTGTGACGACGCTCGCCAGTTCCCTATTCTCCATCGGCGCAGAGGCGCGCGCCTTTGCGATCAAACTATCGGCGTCGAGATCAATTGACGAGAGACAAGCGCGCATCGCGCCGAGGTCGCGTATGTGCCGGACGAGCGCGCGCGTGTCCACGTGATCAATCGCGGGGATGTGCCAACGCTTCAAATAAGCATCGAGCGTCTCTTCCGCGCGCCAACTCGAAGCCATGCGGCTCGCCTCGCGCACGACGAAGCCTTCGACCCAAGGACGCGCCGATTCAGCATCGGCCGCATTCACGCCGTAGTTGCCGATGAGCGGATAAGTCATGCAGACGATCTGGCCGGCGTAAGACGGATCGGTCAAGACCTCTTGATAGCCCGTCATCGAAGTATTAAAGACCATCTCGCCACACACTTCGCCCGCCGCGCCCCACGCGCGCCCGCGAAACGTCCGCCCATCTTCAAGCGCCAACAACGCCGGTTTCGTCTCACTCATAGTTGCGCCAACGATAACAGATCATGTGCGACGACGCACAACACGCTGCTCGCGGTCATCGGGTCAGAACCGCCTGCGGTAGCGGGCGGGTGCGATCACTATAGAGGCCGGATTGATGTAACCAAGACCCGCCCGCTACCGCAGGCGGTTCTGACCCATGTCAACGGCTGATGCCGCGTCTGTGCGTCTCCCAGTCAGTCCATTGATCGAAGGCGCGCATCTGTTCATCGAGTTTCGTCGCTTTGAGCAGTTGTTCGACTTCGGCGCGCGTCTGGCGCGGCGGGAGTGGCGCGTTCGTATCGGCCAGACTCCAGACGAGCGCGGCGGCTAGCCCTGCATTGCGCTTGGCTTCTTGCGCGTTGACCATGTCGAAGACATCCGACTCGGCGTGATAGTCGGGCAGATAAGGCAGAGGGTCTTGATTCGCCACGAGATTGGGCACGCCTGAGAGCAGGAAGTCGTAATTGTCTGTGCCGTCAATCCCGTCGAGCGGATTGGCAGAAATATTGAGCCACTTGCACGAGCGTAAGGCCATTTCGACGGGCCGGCGTAACTCTTCGCGCCCGTTCAAAAAGAAACCGGTCGTGCGTCCCGAGCCGATGTCGAAGATAACAACGGCGACGTGTTTGTCGAGTTCGTTTGCATGACTGCGGACGTAACCGGCAGAGCCGAACATGCCCTGCTCTTCGCCGGTGAAGAGCGCGAAGCGGATCGTGCGGCGCGGACGCAAGTGCAACTGCTTGATGGCCCGCGCCACGTCAATCACGAGCGCGGCGTTGACGCCGTTATCCTGCGCGCCTGTGCCCAAGTCCCAACTGTCGAGGTGCGCGCCGAGCAGGACAACTTCGTCCGGTCGCTCGCGCCCGCGAATCTCCGCGATGACGTTGCGCGCTTGATATGCGCCGCCGGTCTTGTTCGAGAGGTTGAGGCGCACGCGCACGTCGCTGCGTTCGGCGAGTCGTGCGAGGCGTGCGGCGTGTTCGCGCGAGACGATGGCGACGGGCATCGGCACAGGCTGCGCGACGAATGAGATCGGATGGCGATAGAGTAGCCCGCGCGGGCGCGTTGATTGCAAGAGCAGCGCGGCGACTTGTGCCTTGCGCGCGGCTTCGACCATTGAAGTATTGCGCAGATACTCGGCGAAGAGATCGTCGAGCGTCTTCATCTCGTCCGAAGTGACGAGCGCGATTGCGCCGCGCACACGCGCGCCGAGTTTGGCGAATGCTTCGGGGCTGCCGTCGCCCACCAACACCACGCGCGCTTCAAGCGGCCGGTTCGTCGGCGTCGAAGGCGAGTAGGGCGCGGCGGCCAAGCGCACTGTGAAATGTTCAGGCGCGATGCACTCGGCCGCGGCCGTCTGGCCGAGCCACAGGTTCGGCACAGTGAACGGTTCGAGCTTCACGTCGGCAACACCTGCGGCGCGAAACTTGGCCGCGCCCCACTCGACCGCGCGCTCGCACGCAGGCGAACCCGTCGGTCGCCCGCCGATCTGATCGCACAACTCGCGCAGATCATTCATTAAAGGCGTCTGCCCGATGGCGCGATCCGCCAGACGCTGCGCGGTCTGCGCGTCGCTCTGCGCGTGCGAGCCGACGATGAACTGCGTTGGCGCGCACAAGCAGACGAAGGTCACGAACGCGAGGGCGAACGAGAGCAATTTGCGCATTGTTGTTCTTCTCCTGAAGCAGAGATTCGAGGAGCTAATTGATCGAGCATGCAGAGCTTAACGCACAGAGACGATAAACGCGCAGACTAAGTTCACGCTCAAGCTTGGGTGCGTAGGAACTGCTGCGCCTCGTTGAGCCAGCGTTTGTCGGCGCGGTATTTGTAAGCGGGCGCGGTCTGGACGGCCTCGATGCAGGCGCGCATGGCGTCGGCGGCTTCGCGGCGACGACCAAGACCGGCGAGCGCGCGGCCTTTCAAGTACAAGCCTTCGGGATCGGACGAGCGCTGTTCAAGAAAACGTTCGAGCGCGTCGAGCGCATCGCTGTGTTGGCCGGCGCTCAAGTAGGTCGCGCCGATCTCGCGCCAGATTTCGTGTTGCGCGTGTTGCGGCGCGCGCACAACCACTTGCCCGAAGTGCTCAATCGCTTCGGGCAGTTTGCCTTCGATGCGACTGATGCGGCCGAGTTGGTAGTACGAGTCCACTTCGTCTGCGTCAATCTCGATGGCGCGCAGAAAACGTTGCCGCGCTTCCGTTAGCTCTTTGCGTTGCAGATGGATGAGGCCCAAGTTGTAGTGCGCGGACGCATCGGCCGGATTGAGCGTCGCGGCTTCGAGGTTCTGACGAAACGCGGCGCGCGCGCGTTGTGTGCGCATCATGTCGGTGAAGTAGCCGCGAAAGAAGAAGAACAAGAGCAACAGTAGAAATGGTGACGCGAGCAACGTACTGATGATGCCGAGACCGGCGAGCGTGGCGATGGAGTACACCACGCCGCCGACCACGACAATCGCCAGCGCCCGCAACCACGAGGCGCGGAACACGACGCGCACCGCCACGAGCGCCCACAGTAAGAAGAACGGCAGCACCAACATGCGCGCAAACGCTTCCGTGTACAGGCGCGGATCAAGCAACATCGTCAGCAGGTCGGGCGGCAAGTTGTGTTGCGCGCCGAAGGTCTGCCAGAACTGCTGGCTCTGCGCGATGTTGGCGGCCTCCGCGCCGCTCCGGCGTAAGAGCCAAAGGAGCGGCAGCGCCGCAAGGTGTGCCGCCGTCCAAGCGTAGAAGATCGCGGCCGCGAGCGCCGCATACTCTTGCTGCAAGACGAGCCGGAAGCTGCCGCGCCGCTCAAACAGATTTGCAAACAAGATCAATGCCGGCACGAACGCTAATGCGAGCAGAAAGAGCGTCCCGGCGGCGTCGCGCAACAAGCCGAACGAAGCCAGCACGCCTGCGTGCATGAATGACTGTGCGAGGAAAGGCCACTGCGAATAGAGCGTGAGCGCCACTTGCGCGAGCAACGCCGTGACGGCCGCCGCACCCAACGGCGCACGATCACGCACCGCGCCTAAAGCCCGTCCGGGCGCGTAGAACATCTGCACGAGCGGTTTCAGCCAATCCATAAAGCAGTGGTCAGTGATCAGTGGTCGGTGGTCAGTGCAGACAGTTTTTTTAACTGATCACTGACCACCGATCACCGACCACTGTTCTTCACGGCGCAACCTCATCATCTTCATCCGGTGTCGGTGTCGGGCGCAGGCCCGGCGCGGTCAGCGTGTAGTCGGTTTCGTGGCGAATGATGCTGGCTTGCGCGAGCGGCCAGTAGCGCAGGAGCGCTTTGCCGTAGATATATTTTTCGGGCACGAGACCCCAAGAGCGCGAGTCGTATGAATGATCGCGGTTGTCGCCGGCCACAAAATAGTAGTGCGGTTTGACGACGACGGGCGGCTGGCTCGCGTGCGACAGGTTCAGTTGCGGATCGAGATAAGGCTCATCCAACTCTTGCCCGTTGATGCGAAAATGCCCGTCGCGCACTTCGACCATCTCGCCGGGCAGGCCAATCACGCGCTTGATGTAGCTCTTGTCCGGATCATCTGGATACCAGAAGACGATGATGTCGCCGCGCGAGATCGGCGGCAGATGATAGTAGATCATCTTGTTGACGAAGATGCGCTCGCCGTCGTGCAGGCGCGGCAGCATCGAAGTGCCTTCGACCTTGACGGGCTGCACGACGAAGACGACGAGCAGGATCATGAACAGCACGGCGAAGATCAGATCGCGCACGAGCAGCCGCGTCTCGCTCCAAAAATGGCGGCGCGATTCCACCTCGAAGCTCTGCACTTCGATGTCGCGGTCGTCCAGCACGCTGATGTCGCCGAAGCGATGTCGGCTATATTTTTTGCGTTTGAAGATAGACATAAGATAGTGGTCAGTGGTCAGTGGTCAGTAGTCAGTAGAATCAGTTTTTACTGATCACTGACCACCGACCACTGACCACTGTTTTTGAGGTTAGCCGCCCATACGCACGCTTGTCAACGCGGACGCGCCCACACGGCGCGCGGCCTATCCTTGACAGTCGCGCGCGCCGCTCTCTATTATCGCTAAGTCAAGCGTTGTCACACACTAATCCGCCACTGACAGTAATCGCCAAGAGAGTCCAAACGGAGGCCAATCAGGCGTGATCAAACTCGACATTGTGAATCGCGTCGCCGAGCGCACAGGCGTGCCCAAGATGAAAGCTGAACAGGCTGTGGACGCGCTCTTTCTTTCGATGAAGGAGGCGCTGGCGCGCGGCGAACGGATAGAGTTGCGCGGCTTCGGCGTCTTCGTCGTCAAACCGCGCAAACGCGGCGTGGGCCGCAACCCGCGCACTGGCGAAGAGGTTGCCATCCCGCAAGGCAAGACCATCCGCTTCAAACCCGGCAAAGAACTACAAGCCCACGGCTTCACCGCCGAAGAGGGCGAAGACATACACGACACGGAGACACCAGTGATGCGGAACGAGTGACGAGTTAAAACTTGTTCTTGCTCGTCACTCGTCACTTGTTACTCGTCACTGCTTTTTTCATGTCTGAATCAGTCCAGAGCATCCCGCCGGTCTTCAAGTCTGAAACAGTCTATCTGCCGCGCGTCGCGTCGCGCCCGACGGCGCGCGAGTGGGTGCGGCACGCGGCGCTGTTTGCGTTGACCGTGCTGACGACGACGCTCGCGGGCGGCATGCTCGCAGTCAATCAAGCGGAGATCGAACCGAACTTGGCCGTGCCCGCGCACTGGTTCGATTACGCGCCGTACATCCCGACCTACTACGCGCTCGCGCTCAGCAACTTGATCAAGTATGCGCTCGTGCATCCCACGCTCTTTGCGCAGGGCGCGACGTTTGCCGCCGCGTTGCTCGCCATCCTGCTCGCGCACGAGAGCGGTCACTACATCGCCTGCCGGCGCTATGGCGTTGCGGCGACGCTGCCCTTCTTCCTGCCGGGGCCGCCAGGGCTAGGCCCCGGCACGTTCGGCGCGTTCATCAAGATCAAGTCGCCCATCCCGACGCGCCGCGCGCTCTTCGACATCGGCGTTGCCGGCCCGCTCGCAGGGTTCGCCATCATCATCCCTGTGGCCATCGTCGCCGTGCTGACCGCGCATCCCGAACCGACGCCGATCAACGATGCAACTAGCGGATTAGTAATCTTCAATGACCCACCCCTGTTGCGTCTGCTCGCGCATCTACTGCACGTTTCGCTCGACAGCGTGGCCTTTAATCCGTTCTACTTCGCCGCGTGGATCGGCTTGCTGGTGACGAGTTTGAATCTGTTGCCGGTGGGCCAACTCGACGGCGGGCATGCGGTCTTCGCGGTCTTGGGAGCGCGCGTGCATAAGTGGATCGGGCGCAGCGCGTTTCTGGTGATGTCGCTTGTCGCTTACTTGGGTTGGCATTGGCACGGCGCGCCGGGCGGGTTCATCTACGCGGTGCTGCTCTTCGTCATGCTGCGCGTGCGCCACCCGCAGGCGGAGGACGAGATCGAACCGCTCGGCCGCGCGCGCCAACTCGTTGCGCTCCTCACGCTCGCAGTCTTTCTACTCTGCTTCGAGCTTTTCCCTTTAACCATCAAATAGACGTTCAGCCGGCCATACGTCTAGCCGTGCTCAGTTCTCTAACTGAATCAATAGTAGCCACTCAGCCAAGCACAGGATGACGGCTCACAACTGCAACAAACCGAACAAGACTTTTCACCTTGTGAGCTTAACGGGTAATCACTACAATTCACTTTCTTTCTCACTTGAGCTTGCCGCAAACGAATGAAGCGAAAGGAGTCAGTCTCACTAAAGATGCCGCGAAAGAAAACAAGCCCCGAGGCAAAGCCGATTGAGCAGTACACGCACGACGATAAAGACCGCGTGAATAATCCGCCGGTCGGCTTGGTCACGCCGGAGACGGACAAGGAAGCGGGCCAACAGGCTTACGCTTACGACCCGCATCTCGATCCGCAGTTGCAGTGGGCGGGCAAGGCGGAGCATACGTCGTTTGCAGTGCCGACCGTGAGTTTGCACGTACACGAGCGCATAGACCCGCGCACGATCATCGAAGCCGTGCGGCGCAGGCACGAGGAAGAGGCGGGCTTTCAGAATTCTCTGTTTGAAAGCGAGCAGGTGAACTTGCCTCTGTTCAAGGCGGTCGAGTTTTACAAGCACCGGCATAATTGGTCGAATCGTTTGATCGCGGGCGACAGCTTGCTGGTGATGAACTCGCTGCTCGTGAAGGAGGGGATGGCGGGCGGCGTGCAGATGGTCTATTTCGATCCGCCGTATGGCATCAAGTACGGCTCGAACTTTCAGCCGTTCGTGAACAAGCGCGACGTGAAGGACGGCCGGGACGAAGACTTGACGGCCGAGCCGGAGACATTGAAGGCGTTCCGCGACACGTGGGAGCTTGGCATCCATTCTTACCTGACCTACCTGCGCGACCGCCTGCTGCTCGCGCGCGAACTGCTCCACGAATCCGGCTCAATCTTCGTACAGATTTCCGATGAGAATGTGCATCACGTTAGAGAATTGATGGATGAAGTTTTCGGAGCGAAGAACTTCGTTGCACTCATCGCTTTCTCAAAGACAACTGGGTTCTCTGGCAGCACATTATCTTCTATTGCAGATTACATAGTGTGGTATGCGCGAGATATTTCAAAGATTAAATACCGGCAACTTTATCGAGAAAAACAGGCAGGCGATGAGGGCGCGTCAAAGTATCGGCTAATCTCGTCATTCAAATCTGTTCCGCAAAATCTTGTTTCGACTCTTGGCTCGCACCTTGGGACGTTAGATCAGCTAACGTCCCAAGGTGCGAGCCAAGAGTCGAAACAAGATTTTGCGTTCGCCGATAAGATATGGCGACCACCTGTTGGTATGCACTGGAAAACAACAGTGGAAGGCTTAAAGCGTTTATCCAAAGCAGGGCGGATAGTTATCGAAGGTAATTCACTTCGATACATACGACTATTGGATGATTTTCCTGTATTTCCAATTGCTAATCTCTGGACGGATGTGGGCGGCATTCAAAGTCGTACTGAAGGGAAAATCTACATCGTACAAACTGCTAATCTAGCTGTTCAACGCTGTCTGATAATGTCCACCGACCCCGGCGATTTGGTTTTAGACATCACTTGCGGTTCGGGCACGACCGCCTTTGTCGCAGAGCAATGGGGCAGACGTTGGATGACGTGCGATACGTCGCGCGTTGCGCTCACGCTCGCCAAACAGCGTCTGATGACGGCGACGTTCGATTACTACCAACTCGCCAAGCCCGACGAAGGCATCGCTTCCGGCTTCAAATACGAAACCGTCCCGCACGTCACCTTAAAATCAATCGCCAACAACGAAAAGCCCACGCCGGAAACGCTCTACGATAAACCTTTGCTTGAGAAGAACACGGCGCGCGTCACGTCGCCCTTCACCGTCGAAGCCGTCCCCGCGCCCTTCGTCCAGCCTTTGCACGAAGCGCCGGCCACCGCCACCGCGCCCGCCGATAATTCAATCGCGCGCTCCGGCGAAACCCTGCGCCAAGACGAATGGCGCAGCGAGCTATTGCGCACAGGGATTCGCGGCCGCCGAGGCGAAAAGATGTTGTTCTCGCGCGTCGAACCGCTCGCCGGCACACGCTTCCTCCACGCCGACGCCGAAGTGTCGAACGAAACGGAAGGCCAACCAGCACGCGCCGTCGTCTCCTTCGGCCCCGAACATGAACCGATGCCGCCCGCACAGATCGAACTCGCGTTGCTGGAAGCCAACAAACTTTTCCCGAAACCTAAGTTCGTCATCTTCGCCGCCTTCCAGTTCGACCCCGTCGCCGTCAACAACATCGAGCAGACCAACTGGCAAGGCGTTCAACTCCTCAAAGCGCAGATGAACGCCGACCTGTTGACCGACGATCTGAAAAAGAGTCGGTCGAGCAACGAAAGCTTCTGGCTCATCGGCCAACCCGACGTGCAACTGCGCGCGGCCGGCAAGAATGAGCAGGGCCAGAAACAGTTTCAAGTCGAAGTGGTCGGCTTCGATTACTACAACGTCAAAGAAGGCACCATCGAATCCGGCGGCACCAACCGCATCGCCGTCTGGATGCTCGACACAAATTTCGACGGCCGCAGCCTCTTCCCCCAGCAAGTCTTCTTCCCGATGGCGGGCGACAAAGACGGCTGGGCGCGGCTGGCCCGTAACCTTAAAGCCGAAATCAACGAAGACCTCGTCGAAGCCTATCGCGGCAACGTCTCGCTGCCCTTCACCATCGGCAACAACAAAAGCATCGCCGTCAAGATCGTTGACGATAGGGGCATCGAGAGTCTAAAGCTGATTGACGTAGTGTAAAGTCTGGATTCGCGCCGAAGGCGCGTAACGAAGGTAGCCAGACGTGTAACGTTTGGGACACGCGGCCATGGATTTCCCGCGTGGAAGACGCGGGCAGAGTCTGGCGCTCCTTCAGAGCGCGGACGTTGATTCGTTTTATTCCAGACGTTGCACGTCTGGCTACCTTCTTACCTGCGTCTGCCGACGCAGGCGATTAAAAACTTATGCAAGGCATCGACCATCTCATCATCAATTCGCCCTACGAAGAGCCGCACCGGCATTGGGATTACAACCCGCATCGCATGGCGTTTGAACTGGCGGAAGGTAGGCGTTCATCCGGCTACACTGTCGCATCAACTGAAAAAAGACTTATCAACGATCCCGGCGTGTTCGTCTCAATCCCGCTCGTCAATCAGATCCGCCAGCGCATCAAAGAGTGGCGCGCGAACGGCTACGCGGGCATCTC
>QHXQ01000008.1 GCA_003223935.1 Acidobacteriota bacterium
CGTAGGCTAAAGAGGATTTTCCCGTCCCCGGTTTTCCCGTTACAAGTAACGGTCGGCGCAGGTACAACGCGGCGTTGACAAGTTCTATCTCTTCAGTGCGGGGGTGGTATTTCATCCCACGCTCACGCCGCGCCTCGTCCGTAAATTGACGCCACGGAGGCGGCTCCGGAAGTCTCAGAATTCCATCGTGGGGCGTGCTTACTCCTTGATAAATGAGTTTATCGCTCATGTTCTTGCTTTACCTCAGCGAGGTGCTCTCAGTTTGTTTCTCACATCTGGTGGCGTCCTATCAGGATCGTCCCACAGCAACGTAAGATGATTCCAAATAGTATCCTCCCGCGTGTTCAGAATGGCACCCTTACGTTTTGCGTAGACTGCATCCGGTAACTTATCCAACTCACGCTCGTAGACGAGATCCCGTACCTTCTTCTGCGCCACCGTCGTATCGCCCAGATGTCGCCGCGGCCAAAGCGCTATAGGCGTTCCGGCATCCAACACCGTGCCTAAAACTTCGGACACATCCGGCGTCTGACTGGGGAGAAGAGGCAGCAGGGCAAGAAACAGCACCCCTGAATCTCTTAACTTGTCAAATAGATTTGCACGGAGGTCATTCGCGCAGCACGCCCAACACATGTGGGTGTCTGTCAACTCACCAAGTGACCTCGGGCGTGTCTGCCACTTCTCCAGCCAGTAGGCCCTCGGGAGCAGTCTGTATGCTTTATGGTAAGTGCGATCGTATGAGCGGACAACGACCCGGTAGAGTGTGCCGACAGGACGCATCGTACGACCAGCGGGCATAGACCATCTGTCGATGTCACAGGCAAGTAGATCAGTCGGCAGAAATACTTCGATAACAAGCTTGGCGAGGAGGTCATGCGCCTCTCCGTCTAAAGACAGGAGGCGCTCTTGGCTTTCCTCGATAAGGTCTTTTAGAAGATCAGGAAACTCCTTAAAGTTGTGCGGCCCCTCTTCCAACGTGAGGCCGTAATATGCGTCGGCATAAAGAAGCCAACCTTTAATTTCAAACTCCTCACTATTCCAGAGAGAGCGCTCAACCTTAACGAGCAGGTACGGCTCACCGAGTGAGCCCGCCTTAGAAGCTTTGTCCTGCTCCTTGACTCTTCTGCGAATGAGGCTAATATCGACACCCAACTCGCGCGCGATCCCGGCCGACAGATCTCTTAGACGGGTGCGCTCTGTTTCATCTGCTATATGCGCGCTCAGCCGTTCAAGGAATCCCAACAGTGGGGCCACGTCCGGCACCCTGCAAGCCATTTTTGCCAAGCGCTCCACACAAAAGAACAACAGCCCTAAAGGTTCTCCCCTGAATTCTTCAAGAGGGGGCGATGCTGCCGGGCTGCTGGCGTAATAGCTTCGTCTTATCACGGCCTCCGCGAGATCGAGTTTCCCTAGAATAGATTTAACATCAGTTACCGCCTTCGATGAGATAGGCTGGTTAGGATGTACAGTCGCGGTACCCGCCTGAGAGGAAGCAGGGGAAGCATCAGCTTGGTCGGGAGTTTGCTGTGACGTATCGGGGGCATCAACAGCAGAATCTGTTTCGTTGTTATTTTGTGGTTGATTTCTGGGTTCTAGCGGCCTGTCCTCAAGGAAATACTTGGCAAAATTAGCAGCCACGGCCGCTGCGTATGGCTGCCAATCTTCACTTTTATCTCGATCGGCGCGGTCGCAGATTGCCTTGAGAACAAGATGGCGCCTACGATCGAAACTCTGCCAGACTGCGGCGCTAAACCCATAGCCCTCCATTTCAATCGCGCGGATCTTTCGGTGCCCCCCGGCGAGTTCATCCCGTGCGGCGGCTTCCGCAATAACCTTCTCACCCGAAGCAATGACCCCCCTAAGTATGGAGGGGCGAGCTGTTTTGCCGTCCGGTCTTGCAACCCCGATACGGCCCTTCCACTCCGGTACAGCGGTGACATTATTCCAGAGGGTCGCGTCGGCCTTATACATGTAAGGCTCAGGCTTTTTCCCCCCCGTGGCCACCTTGCCTCGCTCGTAGTAATAAACATCACTTCCGATAATTAAATCCCCCAGAGCCTCGTCATCAGCTTTCGAGCCGTCGCTCGCCGCGCCGGCAACTCCGACCAGAAGCAATGCCCCCGGCCCCCAGTGATGAATTAAATCAGCAGTGAGTAAGGCCGCGTCGACGTTAGCCATATCCGACAATTGAGCGACTACAATCTCATAGAATTCCCCATCGGAGAGAGCCAGTCTTCCGCGCCAATAAACCCGTGAATCTTTGCGCACGCGGTCGCTGTCTTTTAGCTTAAAAGCGCGGCAAACAGCTCGTCGCTCAACATCTATAGCAGTGACAATTGCAAAGTCAATCGAGTCCTGCGCTCGCTTCTCTGTTGGAGGTGTAATCTTCATTCCAGTTCCTAGGTGAACTTGCGTTATACCACTGCTATCTAATTCATAATTTGGATACTAGTCCTAAAACAGAAGCAGTGCGTGAAGATACGGACAGCAGTTTTTTCATCGTATATCCTCCCATGTAAGTGCAACGGAGCATGAATCACTGTCAGAGTCTCACCGGAAGGTCATTTCGATGATCGCAGTGAGGACTCGACGGTTGTCGCACTAGCGGACTTGATGATGCAGTCGCGACGAATGCGACTTCCATCAAGACAGATTGACAAGAGTTGAAAGCGTACGACCTATCCTGCTCTGGCTGACTGCCATAGCGTCGGCGAAATTTATACGCCAGCGGATATAGAGCCTAAGCACTTACCGACCCACAATTTAGTTTCATCGATTGATGTTGTCAATAAATATTAAGTCCGGTCGCTTACGAAGCAATAGCAAGAGCGTATGAGTATCTCTCCTTCCTCAACGGCAAATTAGGTAAAGAAACGCAGAAACTTCAGTCTTGACTTTCCCGTGTTACGTGATTAAGCTGAGCAGCGTAACCAATTGGAATAGTTCAAATGCTTCAAGCTATGACCGTCAAGGCTTATCGATTCGTCACACGCCCTTCAGACGCACGTCACGGTCATCCCATGCTTGTCTTTGACCGCCAAGATCGTCTCCACGTTCCTCTAACGATCTTTACTAAAGAGGCCGGGTTCCGCGTCTTAGCCGCAACCGTCCGCAATTATCTGTATGCCATTCTACCGTTCTTCCAATTTTTAGAGCTAGACGAGTGGCAAGTGCGAGCCGGCCGTCGATGGGATGGGCCATCGGAACAGGTACGCATCGCCGTAACCGACTACCTTACGCAACGCCTTCAGTGCAAAGTACGTGAACACCGTTTAGGCTTTCAACGTGTTTTTCACACCCGCATAAAACGAGACACGATTGGTGTGTTCCTCTCTGGTCTGAAACTATTTTATCGAGTTATGAGCCAAGCTGGATTCTACGGCTATAACAACCCGCTCGTCGACAGCACCCGCAGCGCCATAACGGACGTCGAGGAAATATTAAACGAGGAGGACGAGCCGCCTCGAATACCAGCAATAAGCGGCGTGGTAGAGTCGCCGGACGAGCCGGACCGGCGGCGGCGACTGTCCGACAGTTATTTCAAATTGGAAGGGGAGCAGTGGGTTCCCCAAGTGATCGACGACGAATCGTTCCCGGCGCGCGTCCACGCCGGTGGTCGTCTCATCGGCTGGCGATTGCGGGAGCAGGTCGTTATATGCCTTCTCTTCGACACCGGCGCACGTATCTCCGAAGTGGTCGGGCTAACCTTAGGCGACTGGCACCAGCGCGGACTCTGCCAAGAAGTGACTGCATTCAGCAAGGGGAGTCACGGAAGACGGGTTAAATTCTTACGCTTCTCCAAGGTCACGCAGGTCCTGCTCCGCCGCTATTTCAACGGCGAAAGGAAACGGCTTGATCCCCATGGATACACGCTCAAAAATTACACCCAAGCAGCGAAACGCGGAGGGTGCAATTTATACGAGGTCCCTCTGTTCCTCACGACGCAGAGAACTGCGTTAACTCCGAAAACGTTTAGAGACCTCTACTGGAATCCGGCATGCGCGGCTGTAGGACTGGTCGCGGACGTGCATCAGACCCGACACTGGTTTGTGACGAGGATGGTGCGCCTGATCCACGAAGGAAGTAGCGATGAGGCGCAGGTAAAACGCAAGCTGCGTGAGTTGATCGAATATATGAAATGGCGGAGCGGGTGGGAAACGCTCGAAGCCTATGATCACTTCTACGATCCACACCGAGTCGTGGAGTCGCAGGACAAGCTCCATGCTCTGCTCGCCGAAGGTATGAGACTTCATTCCAAGAGAGGCAAACAACACACGCCAACTGAATCACAAGCAAGTGAAGCACCAAGAAGATCAACAGACGCCGCACTGATCTTCAACGATCCCGAGTTCGACTTTTTACGCCAGCTAGGAGGTTAGATCAATGCTGAACGATGGGAACATTCCTTGGCAGAGGTTACAAGGATACGTCGCACCTGAAGTGTTAGTTGCGCCTAAGACTGACGGTGACCCGTTAAACAAGGGACAGTGGATAAGGGTAGATACCAGATGCGTGGCTTATCTTGAATTCAACGCCCTCGGTAAGCCTTGGGTAAGCCACTTGGCGTTAATCGCCGCCGTGATGGCTGCTCATAGATGCGGCGTACAGACGATCTTACAGACGCTAAGCAAATTGAACATCGGATTCATCGAACTTTTCGAGGCGTTCAAAATCAAAAGCGTAGCAGAGTGGCAGGCAGAGGAACACATAATCGCTTACCTCAAGCGCGAAGTCCTAGGTACCCATAGCGAGAAGAGGCGCGGTGCCTTCTGGGTCAAATACAGCAGCGCGACGAAACATGGGCGGCGTTGGTGGAAGTCCCTACCTGCCGAAGAACAACAGCGTTACGCCCCATTCGTCCTCTCCGATGTAAACCCTAGCCACATCCGCGGGCTGATTAAGTGGGACGAGATCAAAGACCAGCAGCGTCAAAAACGCAAAACGGCAACAGATGCGTTGGTGCCCTACCTCGCTGAACTGCGTGCCGAAGCCCACCGCCGGTATAACCAGATGGCGCGCCTCCGCCGCGCTTATCACGACGCGCTCGCAGAACTGAAGAAGCACCCGGGCGAGTTGCCCTTTGCCTTCAGTTATGAGGAAGGCGGCGATCCCGAGGCAGGTGTACCCGCTCAAGAGAGGTGGTACTTCCAGATCTGGAATAGACGCAGCTTCGTCCTCGCACACAGGGACTACTATTCAAAGATGTCAGTCTCCTCTGCCCAAAGTGGGATCGAGTCTTTTACGGGCGCACGCGAGCATTATTTTTTAGAGTTCGTCAAAGCCGAAAGACTGGCGGATGATGCCCCGCCTGAGGGCCTCTGGTTTGAGGAGTTAACCCGGTGCCGGGTGCTGGGAGCGCTGCCGTATTCCGGTGGCAGGGACGAGGTCGCTGCAAGACAGCGACTGCTCCGCAGTTGGGGCTACGGTGGTGATGACGAGAAGGAAACACTAGCCCCTTTCAAGTCGATGGACGAAGGCGTATTAGTCGCGAACCTTAAAGAGGCATTCTTCTTACACCGAGCGCAAGTTCGGACCAATTGTGTTTTCGTCCCGGTGGAGGAGTTTTACACGGCGGCAATCTTCGGCCTGCTGTCGATCGACATCTTTACGACGACGGGCATGCGGCTCAACGAACTCCTCCAGATCCGGCTGGATAAGAATTGCTTAATCCGAATGGAACTTCAGCCCCCGCCGACAGCGAAGAATCAGATCCTTAAAGTTAGATATGGTTTGCAACTCGTCCCCAAAGGTGAGCGCTCGGGAATACCGCAGACGTACTTCGTCGGTAAGGAGACGGTAAACCTGATCTACAAGACCGCTCGACTTCTCGAAGAGCATTATGGGCTCGACACTGCTAAAGGAGACAAGCTGCCAATTGTCGAATTTACTTACAGCACTCGGAAAGAGCAGTTCTCGGCCGACCGCTACTTATTCCAACACAGCCGCCGGCACCTGTCACCAATAACCATCACCGCGTGTATGCGGTTCTTAATGCATGGCATGGTGTTTACGACCGCAGACGGCAGAATAGTAGTGCTTAATGCACATCTGCTCCGGCACGTTTTCGCGACCTACGCTGTGCACTTCGCCAAGACACCTATCGACATCGTGGCGGTGATGCTGAAGCACAAGAGGATTGACATCACTGATTATTACAGTCAGCCGACGCACAGCATCGTCGCCGATGCGGTCGACAATTATCTGGTTAGCTTCGCCACCCACATCAACTTCCGGGACGCCGTCATCCGCTCTCCGCAAGAGCTTCAGGAACGCATCGAGGAAGCACGAGGCAATTACGGGACGCTAACTAATGTAATCGGCGGTGACTGCGTCGTGCACGCCCCCTGTATCGCCAAATATTCTTGCCTTGGCTGTGCCGGACTCGTGCCCGATCCAGATAAGCGGCAGCAGGTGGAACGAAAAAAGCAGTGGGCGCTAGAACAAAAGGAGCGTGCGGCGGAAGAAGGGTTGACCCTTGAGATCAAGAAAATGGAAAAGCTTATACGTGACTGTGAAATGGTGCTCCGTGAAATGGACTTAATCAAAGCTTACGGAAAGGATGAGCAGCGTGTCCCTATCATCCGTATCAAACGACGCCGAATCAAACGACGTCAAATCAAACGACGCCGAAGCTGACCCGCGCCCGTGGCTCCGCGAGCAAATATATGCTCCTAAGCGGCTGCGCACCATCAAGCTAGTCACTCAAAGCATCGATTCATTACGGAGAGAGCGGCGGAAGGTCTCCCTCTCTTCAATAGTTAAGAGGTCTGAAGAGCTTGACCCTGAAGGTCGTGGAGTATCACAAAGCGCACTCCTCAAAAATGAAGAGGCACGGGCCTATTACAAGCAACACCGCACGTGGAAAGGGCGGCCGCGCATCCGTGCTCAGATAATCCAACCGCCTGTCATAAGCTCACGACCTCGCATCAAATTGGAGCGCGATCTGGCGCGCGTCAGACAGAGATATATGCAGCTTCCGAAGGCAGCATTGGTCGACCGTTTAATAGCTGTCGAACAGGCTTACGCGGACAGGGAGGATTGCTGGCTCCGCGCGAACGACGAGGCACTGACCTCGCTGACACAGTCCGGACTAACAAAACCGGCGGTGAAGGCTGCTGACTCCATCATCGCAATTCCTCCTGATTCCACATCTAATCTCAGTCCGCGTCAGGTAGACTTCGACAGTATGTGGGCAGAACCCGCCACCATCCCCCAAGGGAATGCCTTGGACGAATGCCGGCCGTCGAACTACTTCAACTACTTTACAGAAATTGAGGAAGTTTTCATCCGCCGCCGCGGCAAACATCTCTGGCTTAGTCCGATGGACTGGGCGCTGATGGAATCGTGGAAAGAACAGGGCGTCCCACTGCACGTAGTGCTTCGCGCAGTCGGGCAGGTCTTCGACAAGTTCGACGCTAATCCAAGGCGACGCAGCGTTAAGTCCCTAATGTACTGCCAAGAAGAGGTAGAAGCTCAGTTCACCGAGTGGCGCGACCGTCAGGTCGGGGCCGGGGTGGAGAGCCAAGACCGCACAGAAACTGTCTCTAGTGAAGAAGCATACCTACCATTCCCCCGTGAAACGATCATCCAGCACTTAACCAAGTGCCGCGAGTCTCTTCTGAGAATGAGTGGCGGGCAGGAAAAAGAATTTATTGATGCGTTGGAACAGGCAGCCTCCAGCGTCCAGCATCTGCAAGCTGAGTTTGCTCGCACTGTGCGTCCGGACGTGGAAAAGCTTGAGGCTTCACTCGTTGAACTTGAGTCTCTACTTGACCGCGCCGCACGCGAACGCCTCGCGCCCAGGCAATTAGCCACGCGGCGCATAGAAGTTGAGGAGCAACTGCGCAACTACCGTCCTCGTTTGGCGCACGAGACCTATGAGCAGATGGTGAACAACCTTTTAGTCAAACGCCTGCGGGAAGAATACGGTATTCCACGCTTGAGCCTATTTTACCTGTAGCGCGTATGAGCGCCCTCAGGCCCTTCCATATCCTTCAACAAGATTCGCTCATTTAGAGAGTCGTACCGAGTGATTCGCTATATTTGCGAGATTTGCTGTAGTCTCATTATTTCCGGTAGACTTTTGCCAACAACAGAATCGATTCTAGCCTGAGCCTCAATAGAATTAACTCTATTAATCATGCTCAAAGAATTGCAGTTACAAAATTTCAGAGGGTTCGAGTCCCACACTGTTCCTCTTAGAACGACAACAGTTATCGTTGGGCGGAATAATGCCGGGAAATCAACTATAGTCGAGGCGCTCAGGCTCGTCTCTCTGGTAGTTAATCGCTATCGGGGATTGACATTCTCGAATGTCCCCAATTGGTTAGACATACCTAGATATTATCGCGGTGTCTCTCCTTCGCTAAAAAATACTGAGATTAATTTAACTGGTATTTTCCATAGATACGGCGATCCTCCGGCACAGATCACTGCACGATTCATGTCGGGCGAATCGATTAGTATTTATCTGGGAGCAGAAGAGCTTCACGCTGTGATATTTGATTCTGGGGGGCGGGTGGTATCGACAAAAGGTGAAGCGACGCGCATCTCACTCCCGCGGGTTAGCATTCTTCCTCAGATTGCGCCGCTCGCCCGCGAGGAGCGCATCTTGAACCCCGAGTATGTTAACGCCTCAATATCTTCCTCTCTAGCTTCTCTTCACTTCCGTAATCAGATTTTTTTCCTGCGCCACTTTTACGCGGACTTTAGGAACATAGCTGAATCCTCGTGGCACGGGTTACGTCTTCGTGAGTTGGATTTTGATGGAGAATCGCCAGAACCCGGAAAACTATCTTTCTTTGTTCAAGACGGAGACTTTACTGCCGAAGTTGGCTGGATGGGGCACGGGCTCCAGATGTGGCTACAGACGATGTGGTTCTTAACCCGAACCCGTGGCGATACGACAGTAATTTTAGATGAGCCGGATGTATACATGCATGCGGATCTTCAGAGAAAACTTATACGCCTCCTGAAAGGTAGATACCCACAGGTAATTGTGGCCACGCACTCCTCAGAGATCATGGCGGAGGTTGAGCCGGAGGACGTGCTTATCGTGAATAGACATGAAGGTGCTTCCATCTTCGCGGCTTCCTTTCCGGCGGCTCAGCAGGTCCTAACCTCGATGGGGAGCGTTCATAACCTACAACTAGCCAGGCTGTGGACTTCACGGCGATTCCTGATGGTGGAAGGAGATGATGTTGCGTTGCTCAAGCGCTTCCAAAACACGTTGTTCCCAGACAGCGAACAGCCAATCGATACGATCCCCTCAATGTCAGTAGGTGGCTGGGGCGGTTGGAACTATGCTGTAGGCTCTTCCATGTTTCTGGAAAACGCCGGCGGGGAAGGGATCACTACTTACTGCATTCTGGACTCCGACTATCACACCGACGAAGAGGTCGTCGCAAGAAAAGAAGACGCCAAGCGGCGCGGGGTCGAGCTTCATATTTGGGCCCGGAAAGAGATAGAGAATTACTTTCTGGTTCCTACAACGATCCAGCGGTTAATTGCTGCTCGCGTTAAAGACGAAAGTGCTGCGCCGTCAATAGAGGAAATATCTGCACAACTTAACCAAGTGGCAGACGATCTTTATGAAGAGACTTTTGACGCGTTATCAAGTGCCATACAGCATCGGGATCGAAAGATTGACGCTGGGACGGCGAATAAAAGAGCAAGGACGGTAATAGATGTGCAATGGCAAACCGAGCCAGGTCGGCTCAGCATTATAAGTGGTAAGCGGGCTCTAGCTATGCTTTCTCAATGGAGTAAAGATAGCTATGACGTTTCGTTCAGCAGCCTGCAAATTGCCAAAAACTTGCGGCCAGACGAAATTGCGGACGAAGTCCGAGGCGTCATAGAGTCGATTGAGATGAATCATCCTTTTCCTGACTAGCCACCAGAGAATTATGAAGGCGGTCAACTAGCTTATCGAATGACGATGGGAAGGCATCGATAGCGCGGCGCATCTGCCTATGGAATAATGTTCGCAGCGACTTGAGACAGGGGAATTCACTGAAGCGGTTAGCTCCATGTGAACCTTAGAGATCGAAGGAACTCACGAATGCCGAACGAATTTTCTTCTTTCCTACAAGACTTTCTCGGCGTACTTGCGGGCGATACTTTTTATAACAATGCCCCGCTGACGGCATACCTCAACCGCTCGACAAATGATCGATCGGGTGATGAAGCCAACATTGTAGACGACAAGATCACCGGCGTCCTCATCGGTGCCCTCGGCTACGCGCTCGGCGAAAGACAGTACAATCTAGCTCACACAGGCGGTAAGCGGACCGACTTCACCGTTCTCATACCGGAGTATCCAAGGCCGTGTTTCGTCACCGAGTCCAAGAACACGGCGACCCTACGGCTCGAGAAGCACCTGCCGCAGCTTGTTGACTATATGCGGAGTCGCGGGGCGGCGCGCGGCATGCTAATCAACGGGAAGAGGATCCTGACCTATGAGTTCGCCGGGGGCACGCCTGTCGGCACCGGTGACCTCGCGCTTGCCGAGCTGGTTGCTAAGTGGCGCGGCGAGTCCCTGCTCGCGGGCGGAAAGATCGGCGAGGACGCTTTAGACTACGGCGACAAGGTTGCGCTGCAAGCCTTCTGGCAGCGCTTCCGCCGCGATGCCTTCTCTGGTCTGCCGGCACTCATCCAAGACCTGACGCTCACTCCAGCGGGCGCGCCGCACGCCTTGGACGGCAGCACTTGGCCGCAAGAGTCGAGGATTAATATCCATGGGCCGGGCGAGGCAGAGTTCGTCGCCAACCTCATCAACGAGTCGCGCGAACTGATCCGAGAGATCCAGTACGATGTCGCCGCCCAACTCTCCCTGCGCTTAGCCGAGTACAAGGAATACGAAAGAGAGTTGGACAAGCGGCAGTCAGGTGCCTCTACCTTCACGTCAGAGTTCAAACACCTAGTAGCCACACTCGATCAGCGGCTGGAATCATGGGGTGTCGCCGCGGGCCTCCGGGCCAGCCTCCGATCTCGTGCCGACGCACAGTTTTACGGCACCGACGACCGTAAGGTCTACGCGGAAATTAAAAAGGCGGCGGCCGGCGCAGTCCAAGAGGTGGCCGCCGCGCTTACGGGCAAGCACAAGAAGACGAAGAAGCAGATCGACACCCATGTCAGGCTCGTTGAGGACGCGGTGGATGCCGTGCAGTCTCTCATCAGGAGCTACCACGCCCGCCGCAAGGCGCTGTCGGCCTCTTATGCACAGGCCGTCAGAGTCCACAGCCTGTACGAGCAGTGGCGTGAGCGCGTGGCAACGCTCATCCTGCGTACGGACGAGCCTGCGCGACTCGTCCGCGAGTTTTCGGCGGACCGCCTACGTCCTCTTCGTGCGGATGCTGATGGTGCGTATCGTCGAAGACAAGGGCCTGATGCCGCGCGTCTTCACGAACGGCGGCATAGCGCTCTGGTTTGACAAGGTGGAAGGTCAGTACCTCGCCTACGCGCAAGGTCGCAGCACCGACTACCTGCTGGAGATGGCCTACTCTTCGGCACAGCATATCTATGCCCACTATTACTCGGATCAGCTCGTCTTCGACTGGTACCAACCGGACCGCAACCTGGTCGTTCGGCTGTTGCACCGGCTGGCGGGGTTTGACCTGGCGCAGATAGACCGGGACGTGATCGGGCACATCTACAGTGGCTACGTCGAGGGCGAACACAAGCACGAGAGTGGCATGTACTACACGCCGCCCGCCCAAGTCGAATACATTCTGGATCGCGTCGGCTACGGCGACACCGCCATCCTCGGGCGACGACTGCTCGACGCCTCTTGCGGCTCAGGCGCGTTCCTAGTATCGGCCTGCCGTCGGCAGATCGAAGCCTACCGGAGCTATTACCAAAATTCGGGCATGCGGCTTGAGGATTTGTCCCCGGAGGAGATCCAGAGCATCCTCGACGCGATCAAGAATTCGCTGTTCGGCTTGGAACTCAATCCCTTCGCCTGTTACTTGGCCGAGACGAACCTGCTCATTCAGACGCTAGACCTTTTCAAGATAGCGCGCCAGAAGGGCTCGGACGCGCACATTGACCAGTTCAACGTCTTCAACACGGACACGCTGCGCTACGAGGCCGAGACGCTGATGATCCTAGAGAGCAGCTTGGCGTTCCCGGCTGAAGACCTCGACCCGGCGGAGCAGATCAAGAGCAAGCTCGGCCACTACGCGGACGGCTTCGACTACTTCGTCGGCAACCCACCGTACGTCCGGGCGGACGAAGGTGGCGAGGGCATCCTGCAATACCGCGAGCAGATCAAGCGCACGCACCCGCTGCCGGGCGTGCGCGATATGCTTGAGCGGAAGTGGGACATGTTCGTGCCCTTCGTTGCGCTCGGCGTCCAACTCCTGCGGGGCGGCGGACGGTTGAGCATGATCACCAGCAACGCCATCGAACAGGTGCCTTACGCAGCCCAGTTACGCCAGGCGCTCGCCGCCGAAACCACCATCGACGAGGTGAGTTTCTTTCCGAAGATGTTCCTCTTTGAGGACGCGCAAGTCGAGAACACAATCTTCTGCATCACGCGAACGCCGCCTGCGCCCGGCCACCAAGTCTTGCGCCGCTGGCACACGGACACGGGTGGTGTCTCACGCGAAGAGTGGCTGGATCAACTGGAGTATAGCGAGAGCGTCTTCCGGCAGAACATCTCCCGTGAGCGCTACGATGATGTCACGCAGCTCGACCACACCTGCTACGTCAGTGTCGGCATGGTATTGAACTCTGACGACAAGCGCTTCCCCGGCGAGTTCACCAAAGACGCCCTCATCTCGGACACAAGAGACGAGATGCACCCTGTAACTTACGTCGAGGGCGATCTCTTGGATCCGTTCGAGCTGACACGCGTCCGTTACCTTGAGTACGGCGAAGGTCTGCGCGCGCCCGAGCGGATCCGCCGCGCCACATTTCCGGAGTTATACGACCGACCGAAACTGATGCGCGGCAGGACTTCGCACGCGTGGCTGGACCGAGGGGATACACTCGGCGATGGCTGGGTTTACGCCAACCACTCTGTCATGTTGTTCGTTCCGTGGCACGCCTTCCACGGGGTGGAAAACAGATCTCTGACGATGGCTTTGCAGGAGAAGGATCATGACCGCGAAGTGCTGGAGGCCATCTCAGGACACTTCCTCTTAGAGTACCTGTTGGCTATATGCAATAGCCCGAAAGCGCGTGAGATTTTGAACGCGGTCATGACCAGTTCCCGACACGGTGAGTTACAGCCGGAAGATTTTAAGAAGCTGCCGATACCCAACGCTGACGCGGTGGAGCAGGCGGAGATCTCGGAGCGCGTAACACGCCTGCTTGACTTGGGTGAAGAGTTTCTCACCAAGCGGCAGTCTGGGTGGGTAATCAAGACTTCTGAGTCAAGAGTCGTAGCCCCTCCCGATCTCTCGAAGTACCCTGCGGTTCGCAAGCTCCCGCTGCGGACCGCGAAGGTCGCTTGGGGCTTAGTGATCGACGACCCGGCGGCCCACCCGGCGACCGTCTACAGGCGTGGCGAGGCGTTCTATCGGAATCGTGTACAAGCGGCTCACTTCGCTGCACCGGTATCCGAAAAAGCCGTGCTATGGATCATCCGTCAGTTTGCCGCGCAGGCGGAAGATCTGTCATTCCAAGCCGCCGAGGCGGCCGGGCTGGAAGTCCCGGCCTCACCAGACGCCGCCGCGCAGGCACTCGATTTACTGGTAGCCGAGGAGCAAGAGGTGATGAGACTGGTCGCAGAATTTCACGACACGCGGCGTGAAATCAATGAGAGAATTAATGGGCTATACGAAGCTAGGGTGTCCGCGCCGGCGGAACCCATAGTGTCAGCTTGATTGAAAGCTCGTCGCCTTACACGCATCATTGCTTTAGCGAGAAGTTCAACTACGGAAGC
>QHXQ01000057.1 GCA_003223935.1 Acidobacteriota bacterium
CGCGAGATTCAAGCGGTCGTGGACGACGAGAAGCAGGTGCGCGAAGCGGTCTTGCAGACCTTGCGTGAGCACTTCAAGCCGGAGTTCTTGAATCGCATTGACGACATCGTGATCTTTCATCAACTGTCGCGCGAGCAGATCGTGCAGATCATTGACGTGCAGCTTGCGCGCCTGCGGCGCATGCTCGAAGAGCGCAACATCGCGCTCGTGCTCGACGACTCGGCGCGTGCGCTGCTCGCGCGCGAAGGTTATGATCCGCTCTACGGTGCGCGGCCTCTGAAGCGTGCGATTCAGACGTTGATTCAGAATCCGCTCGCGGTCAAACTGCTGCGCGGCGAGATTTTGCCCGGTCAAACCGTGCATGTCTCAGCCGACGGCGATGAGATGAAGTTCAAAGCCGACGGCGCGGCGGTGGCAACAGCGCAATAAGCGATGAATGATGAACGCGGAATGATGAATTAACATCTGTTCTGGCTGTCATTCATCATTCCGCGTTCATCATTTCTTGGGGCGGATCAATGTTTCGTAAGCGAAGACGACACGCGCAGGCAGAGTCGGCGGCTGCGGCCGGCGAACAGAGCACGGAAGAGGAGCACGAGGAGCAATTGGGAGCAGATATGGCGGAGCGGAATGCGACACAGGAAGCGCGCGAACAGGACACAGGCGGCGAGCATGTGCGCGTCGTTGATCGACGGCGCGTGCGGACGGACGAGACGGGGGCAGGTGTGACAGTGCAAGAGGGCGCGGCGGAAGCGCCGAGTTTGAAGCCGAAGTATGTGGAAGAGTTGGAGGCGCGCACGCGCGCGGCCGAGCAGAAGGCTCTGGACGTGCAAGCGCGCTTCGAGCAGGTGCGCGCGCAGTTGCAGCGCGAGACGGACGAGACGCGGCAACGCTTGAACCGCGCGGCTGATGAACGCGCCGCGCGTGCGAAGGCTGAATTCGTCTCGTCGCTTCTGCCCGTGCTCGACAACTTGCAACGCGCGGTCGCCTCAGCCGAGCAAGGCGGCACGCTTGAAGCGTTGCTTGACGGTCTGCACGGCACGATCAGCGGCTTCGAGCAGGCACTCAACAATGCGGGCGCAGAGCCGATCAATTCGGTCGGTGCGCAGTTTGATCCCGAACTGCACGAAGCTGTGGACACCATCGAGGTCGCACCCGAACGCGACCACACGGTCACAGCCGAATACAGTCGCGGCTACAAGATGGGCGGCCAGTTATTGCGCCCCGCGCGCGTGCAGGTCGGCCGCGCACGTAGTAATGTGCAGGCTCATAGCGAAGAGTAAGATTGAGAAAGATCAAAGCAATAAATTTCTACTGACTACCTTAAGGAGATTTCCAAGTGGCAGCGAAAGAGTTGAAGTTTGATGTAGAGGCGCGGCGGGCGATGTTGCAGGGCGTGAACACGCTGGCGAATGCGGTGCGTGTGACGTTGGGGCCGAAGGGGCGCAATGTCGTGCTGGGCAAGAAATTTGGTTCGCCCATGATCACGAAAGACGGCGTGACGGTGGCGAAAGAGATCGAGTTGAAAGACAAGTACGAGAACATAGGCGCGCAGATGGTCAAGGAGGTCGCCACGCGAACGAACGATACGGCGGGCGACGGCACGACCACCGCGACCGTGCTCGCGCAAGCCATCTTCCGCGAAGGCGTCAAGAACGTGACCGCCGGCGCGAATCCGATGTCGTTGCAGCGCGGCATACAGTTGGCGACCGAAGCGGCGGTCGCGGAGCTTGAGAAACAGTCGAAGCAGGTCAAGAGCAAAGACGAGTTGGCGAACGTGGCCAGCGTGTCGGCCAATAACGACCGCGAGATCGGCGAGTTGATCTCTGAGGCGATGGAGCGTGTCGGCAAGGACGGCGTGGTGACGGTCGAAGAGTCGCGCACGATGCAGACCGAGTTGGATATTGTCGAGGGCATGCAGTTTGATCGCGGCTATCTGTCGCCTTACTTCGTGACGAACCCGGATCGGATGGAGTGTGTGCTCGATGAGCCGCTCATTCTGTTGCACGAGAAGAAGATTGCGGCGATGCGTGAGCTGCTGCCGCTACTTGAACAGGTGGCGCAACAGGCGCGCGCGCTCCTGATCATCGCCGAAGAGGTCGAAGGCGATGCGCTCGCCACGCTCGTCGTCAACAGACTGCGCGGCACGATCAAGGTCTGCGCCGTCAAAGCGCCCGCGTTTGGCGACCGGCGCAAGGCGATCCTTGAAGATCTTGCCACCTTAACCGGCGGGCGTGTCATCACCGAAGACCTCGGCATCAAGTTGGAGAACATTACGGTTGAAGACCTAGGCGCAGCGAAGCGCGTGCTCGTTGATAAAGACAACACGACGCTCATCGAGGGCGCAGGCCAAACCTCTGCGATTCAAGGGCGCGTGGCGACGATCCGCCGGCAGATCGAAGAGACCACTTCGGACTACGACCGCGAGAAGTTGCAGGAGCGGCTGGCGAAACTCGCGGGCGGCGTCGCGGTCATCCGCGTCGGCGCGGCGACCGAGACCGAGATGAAAGAGAAGAAGATGCGCGTGGACGATGCCGTGAATGCGACCCGCGCGGCGGCGCAAGAGGGTATCGTGCCGGGCGGCGGCGTGGCGCTGTTGCGCGCGGCGAAGGCGCTCGACAAGCTGGAATTGCCTGATGAGGATAGTGATGTGCGGACAGGCGTGCGGCTGTTGCGGCGTGCGCTCGAAGAGCCTGTGCGGCGCATCGCGGAGAACGCGGGCGTTGATGGCGCAATCGTCGTCGGCAAACTCGAAGACGCGAAGGGCGCGAAAGGTTTTAACGCCGCGACCGGCAAGTATGAGAACCTCGTCGAAGCCGGTATCATCGATCCGACGAAGGTCGTCCGCACGGCTTTGCAAAATGCTGCTTCGGTCGCGGGTCTATTGCTCACGACGGGCGCGGCCGTGACCGACGCGCCTGAGCCGAAGAGAGCCGCGACACCGTCGATGCCGGGCGGCGAAGATTACGACTACTAACGCTGCATGGCTTTCAGTCAGTGCGGCGAAAGAAAGCGTCCGCTTCGACGTTCCATTTGTTGCGGAAAGTTGGAGCGGGCGCTCTTTCAGTTTCAAATGGTTCACAAGTGGCAGCGTTTTGCCTCGTTGCCTGCGAGCGGAAAGATTGGCAAGATTTTTGCAAACAGATGAGGTAGTATTAGAGCGTCCCGAAGCGCGACGGGACGCATCTAACAGTAGCCGAACAAGGGGGCGGGTCAACGACGGTTGTTGGTGCAAGAGCGAACCGGAACGAAGGCGTTACTCGTAAGATGTTTCGGCGGGCGTGAAAACAATTTATCCGCTTAGCCACCTCGCGCGGGCGGCTGTTAGCGAAGAAGGTAACGCAACATGGTTGATCTAGGCACATATAAAGACCGCTTCGGTGAAAGCGGCCAGCGCATCTTCGAGTATGCGATGAGCGAATCGAAGCGGCGCGATCAGAACTACATCGCCGTCGAACATATCCTCGACGCCTTTATTCACGAAGAGGCCGATCTCTTCAACACGACGATGCGCGATCTGGCGGTTGACCCCGCCAAGGTGCGCATGCAGATCGAGCAGCGACTTGAGAGCAGCCGCTATCAGCACGTCGGCAAGGGTCTGCGCATCGCACCGGAAACGATTGATCTATTCAAGCGCGCGATGGAGCGCGCCCGCGCGCAAGGGCGCAAGACCATCGAAGCCACAGACCTCTTCATGGCGCTTGCGCAAGACGGCGGCGTGCTCACGGGCTTGCTGCACAATCTCGGCATCAGTTCCGACGCGGTCACAGAGAACGTCCGCACGCGCGTCCGCACACGCGAGCAGGACGACGAGCAGTATCGCAAGAAGTTTGAGTTGCCGCCGTACCTGAAGCACTTCGGTATGTCTCTGAACCGGCTGGCGCGCATGGATCGACTGCCGCCGACCATCGGGCGCGAGCAAGAGATTCAGCAGATGATCGAAATCCTCTGCCACCGCGAGCGCGCCAACTCGCCCATGCTTGTGGGCGAGCCGGGTGTGGGCAAGACGGCTGTGGTCGAAGGTCTCGCGCGTCTGATTGAGCTTGAGCCGGAGAAAGTCCCGGCGCGGCTGCGCGGCTCGCACATCGTGCAGTTGCAGATGGGCGGACTCGTCGCCGGCACGATGTTGCGCGGTATGTTCGAGGAGCGCATCAAAGGCATTATTGACGAGGTCAAAGAGCGCGACAACCTGATCCTCTTCATTGATGAAGCGCACACGATCATCGGTGCGGGCGCGGCGCTTGGCACCTCAAGCGATGCCGCGAACATGTTCAAGACGGCGCTCGCACGCGGCGAGATGCGGATCATCGGCGCGACGACCATCACGGAGTACAAAGAGTACATCGGCGAGGACGAGGCTTTGGCGCGGCGCTTCCGTTTGGTGAAGGTCGAAGAGCCTTCGCTGTCGGAGACGCGCGAGATTTTGTTGGGCTTGCGCCCGCGACTCGAAAAGAACTACTCGGTGACGATCTCGGACGACGCCATCAACACGGCGCTTGAGATGGCCCCGAAGTACATACGCAACCTGCACCTGCCCGACAAAGCTATCGGCTGGTTGGACACGGCTGCGGTCAAGGTTGAGATCAACGAGCCGCAGACGATGGTCGTCCGGCCCGAGCACATCATTGATGTGATCTCGCAGGAATCGCGCATCCCGCGCGACATGATCTTCCGCGACACGAACGACCGGTTCAGCAACATGGAGACGGACTTGAGCCGGCGCGTCATCGGCCAGAAAGAAGCGATCAAAGCGGTCGCGCAACGGCTCAGGCTCAACAAGGGGCCGCTCAAAGAGTCGCACTACAAACCGGACGGCGTGCTCCTCTTTCTAGGCCCGACGGGCGTTGGCAAGACGGAACTGGCGAAGGCTGTGGCCGAGTTCATGTTCGGCGACGAAGAGAAGATGGTGCGCATTGATCTCTCCGAGTATCAGGACGGCACGATTGGTGTCGAGAAACTGATCGGCATGCCGCGCGGCATCGTCGGTTCGGAGCGCGGCGGCATCCTGACCGAACAGTTGCGCGAGAACCCTTACACGGTGCTCTTGCTCGATGAGGTTGAGAAGGCTTCGCCGTTCTTGATGAATCTGTTCTTGCAAGCCTTCGACGAGGGCTGGCTGACGGACGGGCGCGGTAAGAAAGTTTACTTGTCCGACGCCATCGTCATCATGACCTCGAACCTTGGCTCGGAGAGTTTCAAGAAGTACGAGAAGCCGCTTGGCTTCGGCACGAAGTCGCTGGGCGACGTGCGCGCGATCAAGCACGAGGTGATGAAGGCCGCCGAAACGCGCTTCTCGCCGGAGTTTCGTAATCGCATAGACGAGATCGTGGTCTTCTCGCCCTTGACGATGGACGAGGTCAGACAGATCGCGCAGCTTTATCTCAGCAAGATGCGCCGGCAGATGGAGCGCCAAGGCAAGTCGGTCGAAGTCACAGAGCGCGCGATTGACAGCCTGACCGAGAAGGGTTTTAGCCCGACCTACGGCGCGCGCTTCCTGAAGCGCCACATTGACGAGAAGGTGAAACTTCCGATCACGGCGCTGTGGAAAGACGCCTCGCAGTTCGTCGTGGATTACGAGAACGGCGAGATCACGATCAAGCCGCTCGACGCTGCGAGCCTGAACTGAAGTCGCGGCTGATTCAATTATGCGAGTCTGATCTCCGCGTAGGATCAGACTCGATGAGATCGGGGGCTTCAGCGATCATCAAAATCGTTGAAGCCCTCTTCGCTTGTCCCATCCGTCAACCTGCCAACCGGCAGCACGGATCAAGCATTAAACGAATATGGTCAGTAATTCCTCCACCTTGCGCGCGCGTCTGCGCTGCTCACTGCTCATCGTTTTGTGTTTCTGCTTGTCGCCCGTGGCTGCGGCGCAGCCGAGCACCACAGATAAAACGAGCGCGGCAGCCACCAAGCCCGCGCCCCAAGCGAACAAGACGAACGCGGTGAGCGCCAACGACGAGAAGGCTGAACAGATCGTCGCGCGGGCGGTGGCGGCGATGGGCGGCAACGCTTATCTCGCAGTGCGCACGACCATCGGGCGCGGCATCATCACGCCGTTCGCCAAAGGCGTCTCACAAAATCCCAGTTCATTCATTGACTACACGGTCTTGCCCGACCGCGAGCGGACGGAGTTTCGCGGCGGCGGCAATCGCTCTATCCAAGCCAACACAGGCTCGACCGGCTGGCTCTTCGACGCTGCCGCGCGCACGCTCAAAGATCAACCGCCCGCCGACATTGAGAACTTCCAACTTTCGCTCCGCACCAGTCTCGACAATCTCCTGCGCGGCTGGTGGCGCAGAGAAGGCGCGATGCTCACTTACGTCGGCCGGCGTGAAGCGGGACTGGCGAAACGCAACGAGACCGTGCGCCTGACTTACCCTGACGGTTTCGTTATTGACTATGAGATCGGCGCGAAGGATAACCTGCCCGCGAAGTCGCTCTATAAACGCAAGACGGCCGAAGGTGAAGACGTGCAAGAAGAGGATCGCTACGCGCGCTTTCTCACCGTCGAAGGCATTACGCTGCCCTTCATTATCGATCACTATCGCGGCGGCGAGCAGACGAGCCGCATCAGCTACGACTCAATCGAATTCAATCGGCCCATCGCCGACTCGCTCTTCGCCAAACCGGCCAACATCAAAGCGATCAAGTGAAGCGCAGGTTAACGCGCGAAACAAAAAGGCGAGTATGATCAAGTCATACTCGCCTTTTTAGGTTTGCGCCGTGCACCGGCGGAGTGGTTAGAAAGTGCAGCCGTAGGCGGCCATTTGTTGCTTGACGGCGTCGTGCGCGGCTTTGCAGGCTTGCGCGAGGCCGGCTTTGCCTTGTGGCGTTGCGGCCAGACCTTGCCAAGACTTGCGCGTCGTCTCGAAAGAGGCCTTCAACTGCGCCCGCGCAGCTTCGGGTACTTTGCTGTCAACGCAAGCTTCGTACTTCGCCAAGTAGTCGTCACACTCGGCCACGCCGATCTTGTCGCCGCTAGGTGTCGCGGGGCTGGCGGCGGGTGTGGCGGCTGTGGTGGTCTTGTTCGTGTTGCCTGCGGCTGGTGTCGTATTGTTGCCTGTGTTGCTAGTCGGCGCGGTAGAACAGCCGATCAGGGCAACGACGAAGGTGGCACAGATCGTCAGGGTCAGCAGCAGTCGGGAGCATGGTCGCAAAGCGTCCATAAAGTTTGCTATCTCCTTTTTCAGTGCTCCGGCTCGGTGGCCGGATAAGTTAGTGGAACGTGTCGAACTAAAGAACGACGAGGTAAAACCCTTCTTGCGCTAGGGCGGGCCCGTGAACGCGAGGGGGCCAGCTTAACTCACAGGCATGTCTTTGTGCGCCGAGCGCGTATTATGCACCAAGTAGCGCCAATTAACTAAGTCGCCCGCGCACTTTCTCTGAGGTCACGAGTCAAAGCGCATTCGTCCCTTGCGCATCAAGGCTTGCGCGCTTCGACGGCTTCGCGCTCCTCGCTCTCTTCAAACGCAAGCGCCATGTCGAGCGCAGGCTGCCCGGCCAGACGCGCGAACAACTCTTCATAACGGTCAACAACGCGCTCCCAATCGTAGTGTTCGCGCACGCGCTTCTGCGCGCGTTGCCGATAGGCGTTGACCAGCGAGCCGTCGCGCAGGACGCGTTGGAGTTGCGCGGCAAGCTCGTCTGCGTCCGCGTAAGCGATGCCGGCTTCGCCGACGGCTTCCAAGTTTTCGGGCGTGGCGAGCGTCAAGACGCAGTTGCCGTAACCCATCGCTTCAAGCAGGGCGGGGTGCGTGCCGCCGACTTCTGTGGCGTGGACGTAGCAGTAGGCGTTCTGTTGCAGCGCACGATAGGCGTCGCCGAAGACGAAACTGGTGAAGATGATGCGCCGGTCGCGGCGCGCATCGGCCCGCAGGCGTTTGATGTACTCTTCGGCGTAAGGCGCGTCGCCGACGATGACCAGCTTGTGCGAAGTGTGCACACGCTTGAACGCTTCGATGACGAGGCGCGCGTTATTTTCAGGCTCAAGCCGCGAGACGTAGAGCACGTAACGATTCGGCTCGACGCCCCACTGCCGGACGGCCGCGCGATCAGGCGCGCGCGCGACCTCCGCGCCGTAAGCGATCATCGTCGTCTGCTGCTTGTACTGCGCGAGGTAGTAGTCTTGAATCACGCGCGCATCAGTCACCGTCTCGTTCGGCAGCCATGTGGCCAGACGCTCGGCGAGCAGATAATAACGACGCGCGAGCCAGTTCCATTTCCTGCGTTTGTGTTCGAGGCCGTCAACGTTGATGACGACGGGCGTGCCAGCGAGGCGCAGGATGGGGATGAAGGGCGCGTTGGCGGCGTTGCAGATGAGCGCGGCGTCGTAGCGTCCGCTCATCGCGTGTAGCGCCGACAAGAAAGCGTGCACGATTGTGTCGAGATACTTGTGCCGGATCGTCGGCAAGACTTGCAAGCGCACGCCGCGATATTCGAGTTGGCGCGGGCTGACGTAGTGCGAGCGGCAATAGACCGTCACTTGATGGCCGCGCGCCGCGAGCCGCGTCGAAAGTTGTTCCGCGAAGGTCTCAAAACCGCCGTAACTAGCGGGCACACCCCGTGTCCCCAAGATTGCGATACGCATCAACATTAGCACTGAGTGCGGAACTTTTGCTGCTGCACGTAAGCGACGCGCGAGCACTTCAGCCCTCTGTACTCGGTGCTCCTCCTGTGGCTCGTTGATAGACCTCTAAAGTTTGGCGCGCTGTGTCGTGCCAGTCGAAACGTGCCGCGCGGGCGATGCCTTTGCCACGCAAGCGCGCGCGCAAATTTGCGTCATCAATCAGCCGCGCGAGCGCGGCGGCGAGGGCGGCTTCATCAAACGGATCGACGAGCAGACCAGCGTCGCCCAAGACTTCCGGGAGACTCGTCCGGTCGCCTGCGATGACCGGCGTGCCGCAACGCATGGCTTCGAGCGGGGGTAGTCCGAAGCCCTCAAAGTACGAGGGATAAACGAAGCAGAGTGCGCCCGTGTAGAGCGCGGGCAAGTCCCCTTCGGGCACGTAGCCCGTCAAGTTTACTTCCTGCGCCAGTCCGCACTCGGCAATCGCGCGCAGGGTCTCATCATATAGCCAAGCCTTTTTGCCAACCAAGACCAGTTGCGGCAGCTTAGCGTCTGCGCGCGTGCGGCGCAAGGCCGAATAGGCGCGGACGAGCCGCGTCAAATTCTTGCGCGGCTGAATCGAACCGACCGCGAGAATGTAAGCACCATTGATCTCATAATGCTGCCGCACGCGCGCGATCTCTGCGTCGGTGGCCGGCGTGAAATGTTCGCTGACAGCGAGTGGAATGAGGTTGATGCGTTCAGGTGCGATGTCGTATGTGCGCGCGATGTCGCGGCAGGTGAACTCAGATGGCGCGATGATCTGCGCGGCGCGACGCGCGGTGCGGCGCACGGTCAGACGCAGTTGCAAACGACTACGGCGTTTGAACGTGTCGGGCAGATGCTCGAACGAGAGATCGTGAATGGTGGCGACGACGGGACAGGGCGCAAGCGGCGGCGCGGTGTACTGCACATGCAGCACGTCAACGGGCCGGCGACGCAACTCGCGCACGAGCGTGATGGGGATGCGCAACAAGGGCGTGTGGGGCAGCGTCAACTGCACTGAGAAGTTCGGCCAACGATCTGCGAAGCGCTCGACCGCCGCGCGACGCGTGACATACAACGTGTAGCGATTGACCGAATCAACTTGCGCCAACGCTTCGATCAGATTGGTGATGTAAGTCTCGTTGCCGGCCAGTCCAGTGCCGACCGAGTGCGCGTCAATGGCGATATGAAGACTCAAGGTTCAAAGTTCAAGGTTCAAGGTTCAAGGTCAGGCCAAACTTTGAACCTTGAACTTCTAGCAAACAAACGGCGAGCGCCGGATGACCGGAAAAGTTTTCCTGATCATCCGGCCCTCGCCAGTTACGCGCATAAATTTTTCGGCTGCTACTTCTTGCCGGCTGAGGCTGTGCCTTGCGCTTGCTCCGAGCCTTGGCCGCCGGTCGTCTGGCGCGTGTCGCGCTCGCGGATGCGCGCCGCTTTGCCGCGCAGTTCGCGCAGGTAATAGAGCTTGGCGCGGCGCACGCGCCCGTGCTTCACCACGTCAATCCGATCAATGATCGTCGCATGCAAGGGGAAGATACGCTCGACGCCAACGCCGAAGCTCGTCTTGCGCACCGTGATCGTCTCGCGCACGCCGCCGCCTTTGCGCGCGATCACGACGCCCTCAAAGACCTGTATACGCCACTTGTTCTCGGCTTCCTTGATGCGCACGTGCACGCGTACCGTATCGCCCGGCTGAAAGTCCGGGATCGCCCGCGTCATCTGTGTTTGCTCAACTGCGTCTAAGCGATTCATAATTTCACTCCATTAAAGCTGTCAGCTATTAGCAGTCAGCTATCAGCTTTTGCTTGGCTGACTGCGAACATCATTGCTCTTTATCAAACTCTGCGAGCCACGTGCGCTCTTGCTCATCAAGCGTGGCCTGCTGTAACAGATCGGGCCGGTTGCGCGCCGTCTTCCTGAGCGCCTCACGTCTGCGCCAACGCGCGATCTCGGCGTGATGACCGCTCAATAAAACTTCGGGCACGCGCCGGCCGCTGTACTCGACCGGGCGTGTGTAGTGCGGACAATCAAGCAGCCCCGCGTTGAACGACTCGTTGACGGCCGATGTCTCGCTGCCCAAAGCGCCGGGCAGGAGTCGCACCGTCGCATCCACGACGACGACCGCCGCCGGTTCGCCGCCCGACAAGACGTAATCGCCGATGGACAACTCGTCCGTCACGCACGTCTCGACGACGCGCTCGTCCACGCCTTCGTAGCGGCCGCAGATCAGAACGATGCGCTCCGCTTCGGCCAACTCTGCCGCTACCTTCTGTTCAAAGACCCGACCCTGCGGCGAGAGCAAAACGACGCGCGTCTTCGTGCCCGCCAACTCGCGCGCCTCATGCGCGCCTGTCAAAGCCTCGACCGCCGCGCAGAGCGGTTCGGGCTTCAAGACCATCCCGTCGCCGCCGCCAAACGGCCGATCATCAACGACCTTGTGCTTGTCCGTCGTCCAAGCGCGCAAGTCATGCGCAGCGATCTCGACCAGACCGGCCGCACGCGCCCGCCGCACGATCCCGAAATCAAACACCGTGCGAAAGAACTCTGGAAAGATCGTGATGATGTCAAAGCGCAACATCGCAGTGGTCAGTGGTCGGTGGTCGGTGGTCAGTAAGAGCAGTTTTTGTTTTCACTGATCACTGACCACCGACCACTGACCCCTAAAGCTCTATCAGTCCTTCCGGCGGATCGACGCGAATCAGTTTCGCTGCGACGTCAATCTCGACGCAGATGCTTTCGGCGAGCGGGAGCAGATGTTCGCGTCCGCTCTGTGCCTCGGCAATGATCAAAACCGGCGCAGCACCCGTGTGCAGGACTTCGCGCACGTGCCCCAATTCTCTGCCCTCGATCGTCACGACTCGACAGCCGACGAGTTGCCATTCGTAAAACTCGTCGGCTTCGAGTTCGATTGCGTCCGCTTCCGGCACAGCGAGTTCATAACCAACCAACTCGCGCGCCGCCTCCGGCGTATCGTAGCCCGCGAACTTCAACACGATGCGCCCTGAGTGCAGCCAGCTATCTTCAAGCGTCAGGGTGCGTCGCTCGCCTACCGGCGTGACGGCGATCAACTCGTCAAGACCCTCGAAGCGTTCAGGGAAGTCAGTCAACAATGCCGCGACCACTTCACCGCGTAGGCCACGCGGTTTGATGACGCGCGCGACCGCGACCAGCTCTTCCGCCGATGCGCGCGCCTCGCTCATTCCACGATGTCGAGCACGTAACGCCGGCCGCGCTTCATGCTCACGGCATAGAGCAGCGAACGGATCGCGCGCACGGTCTTGCCTTGCCGGCCGATCACTTTACCCATGTCGTCCGCCGCCACGCGCACTTCGATCAACGTGGTCTTGCCGTCGCGCTCGATCTCGCGTACGTCCACCGCCTCGGCGTCGTTCACCAGAGCCTTCACGATCATCTCGACGGTTTCGCGCATAATAGGTTCAAGGTTGCAGGTTCAAAGTTCAAGGTTCAAGGTCTATTTAACTTTGAACCTTGAACTTGAAACTTTGCACTAAACCGACGCAGCCTCAGTCGTCGCCGCTTTCGTCTGACCTTTGATCAACTGCCGCACCGTGTCGGTCGGCTGTGCGCCGCGCGCAAGCCAATAGCGCACGCGCTCCATGTTCAACTTCACTTCCGCCGGTTCGCGCGTCGGATTGTACGTCCCCAGATTCTCAAGGTATGCGCCGTCGCGCTTCGACAGTTTCTCCTTGACGACCACGCGATACGTCGGACTTTTCTTCGCGCCCATGCGCATCAATCGAATAGCTAACAACTCTGTATTCCTCCGAAATCAGTTTTCAGTTTTCAGCTTTCAGTTTCAGCCTCAGCATTTTCTGAAAACTGAAAACCGAAGACTGAAAACTATCTTCTCTTCTTATGCCGCGCCTTCTTGCCGCGTTTCTTGCGTCCGCCGCCGGGCGTTTGTGGCATGGGCGGCATGTCCATGTCGCCGCCGTTGCCGCCCATACCGCTCATGTCGGGCATGCCCATCATGCCGGCCATGCGGCGCATCATGCGCCCTTTCATGCCGCCCCCGCCGCCGAACAGACCCGCGCCGGAGAACTGCCGCATCATCTGCCGCATCTCCGTGTACTGCTTGATCAGTTGATTGACCTCGGCGACGGTCGTACCTGAACCCAGCGCGATGCGGCGGCGGCGCCCTGCGTTCAGGACGCGATGATCGTTACGCTCCTCGCGGGTCATCGAATCAATGATCGCTTCGGTGCGTTTGAGTTCACGCTCCATCTGTGCGGTCTGCTCATCGTTCAACTCCGGCATGCCCAAGCCGCCCAAGAGTTGATCCGGCAACAGCTTCATGATCTTTGAGAACGAGCCGAGTTTTTTGACCTGCCGCAGTTGGCCGCGAAAATCATCGAGCGTGAACTCGTTCTTTTGCAGCTTCTGTAACTGCGCCTCAGCCTCTTGCTGATCAACTTTGGACTGCACCTCTTCGATGAGCGACAGCACGTCGCCCATGCCGAGGATGCGCTGCGCGATGCGGTCGGGATAGAACGGTTCGAGCGCATCATATTTTTCGCCGACGCCGACGAACTTGACGGGCTGGCCCGTCACCTGCTTGATCGAGAGCGCCGCGCCGCCGCGCGCATCGCCGTCCATCTTCGTCAGCACGACGCCCGTGGTGCCGACCTGTTCGTGGAACTGTTCGGCAGAACGAACTGCATCTTGCCCGGTCATCGCGTCCGCGACGAAGAGGATTTCGACGGGGCGAGTCTCAGCCTTGATCTGCTTCAACTCGTCCATCAACTCTTGGTCAATATGGAGGCGTCCGGCCGTGTCAACGAGCAGCGTGTCGTAGCCGGTCTGCTGCGCGTACTTCAGAGCTTCGCGCGCAAGTTCGACCGCGTCGTTCGATTCCGGCTTCTCAAAGAGCGACTGTCCCGTCGCCTTCGCGATCACTTTCAACTGCTCGCGCGCCGCCGGCCGGTTCACGTCCGTCGAGACCAAGAGCGGCTTGCGCTCCTGATTCTGCGCGAGCCACAGCGCGATCTTGCCCGTCGAGGTCGTCTTCCCCGACCCTTGCAGGCCGACGATCATGACGACGTTCGGGATCGTTTTCGTGAACACGAGCCGCGAACTTGTGCCGCCCAACAGTTCGACCAGTTCGTCATAGACGATCTTGACGACCTGCTCCGAAGGCTTCAACTCCTGCCAGACCTGCTGCCCTTCGGCCTTCTCTTTGACCGCCGCGATGAACTCTTTCGCGACCTTGTAATTGACGTCCGCCTCAAGCAAGGCGAGGCGAATTTCGCGCAACGCCGCCTCGACGTGCTGCGGTGTCAGCACGCCTTCACCCCGCAAATTCTTCAGGGTGCGCTTCAGCTTGTCGGACAGAGATTCAAACATGACAGCTTAAGAGACGACCACAGACTGTAGTCGAAAACTGAGATGATAACGGCGCGGGCGAGGAGAGTCAAGGAAGGAGCTAAACCGTCTCGACAGGCGGATTTCGTGGGTCAGATGCTTCAGTACGCATCGTCGCCGCGCAGCATGACGGGCAGCGTGCGCAGGATGATCTTGAGGTCTAAGAGGAGCGACCAGTTTTCGATGTAGAAGAGATCGAGCTTGACCATTTCGTCGAACGAGAGCCGGTTGCGCCCTGAGACTTGCCAGAGGCCGGTCAGCCCCGGCTTCATGTCGAGCCGCTTGCGATGCCAGAGTTCGTAAGCTTCAACTTCATAAGGGATCGGCGGGCGCGGGCCGACGATGCTCATGTCGCCGCGCAGGACGTTCAAAAGCTGCGGCAACTCGTCGAGACTCAGCCGCCTGAGCACACGCCCGACGCGCGTCACGCGCGGGTCGGTGTGCAGTTTATAGACCGGCCGCCGCTCGTCGCCGAGATTCGTGTCGGGCTGGCCCATGATGAGCTTGCGTTGATATTCGCGGTGTGCGCGGTCGTCCGCGTCTGCGCGCATCGTGCGAAACTTGAGGAAGAGAAAGACGCGCCCGTCCATGCCGACGCGCTCTTGGCGATAGAAGACGGGGCCGCGCGAATCGAGTTTGATCAGCAGCGCGATGATGAGCCAGACGGGCGCGAGCAGCGTGAGTGTGAGCGCGGCGACGCAGATATCGAGGCTGCGCTTGACGACGCGCGCCCAACCGGAGAGCGGCTCGCGGAAGAGTTGGATCATCGGCAGCGCGCCGATCTGATCGATCTCGGTCTTGCGCGGCAGACAGTTGAACAGACTCGGTGCGATGCGAAACTCAACCTTGCGCATGCGCCCGACGCGCATCATCACGTCGAACAGCAGTTCGCCAGCGACGCGCGGGTCTGTGATGATGACCTCGTTCGCGCCGGTCTCGCGGATCAACTCTGCGAGCGTAGAGACCTCGCCCACGACCGGCACGCCTTCAAATTTCTCCGGCACGTTGTCATCCAACGGGCCGTTCTCGACGACGCCGATCACGCGATAGCCAAGCTCAGGGCGCGCGCGCAGTTCCGTCACACACAGCGCCGCTTCGGCGTTGCGTCCGACCACAAGCGTCGGGATCAGATTGATCTCGCGTCGTCGTGCTGCGGCCTGTGCCGCGCGCACAGACAGGCGCAGCAGGCTGAGTGTCGTGAGCGCGAGACAGAAATCGAGCAGGAAGACGCCGCGCGAATACGAGAAGGCGCTGTAGGTGAAGCCGCCGCGATAAAGAAACGCAATCGCGACGAGCAGGAGCGAGCCGACCGCCGTCGCCTTGAAGATGCGCACCAGTTCGTCCACATAAGAGAACTCGCCGCGCAAGCGGTACAGATCGTAATAGCCTTGCGCCAACAGCCGCACCGGCAGCACGAACAACAACACGGCCGCATAAGGTCTGAACTCCAAACTCCAAGCCCAATGCCCCGTGCCCCAACGCAACACAATCGCATACCCCTCGCGCAAGTGATACGCCAGCAGAAACGCGCCCAACGCCACCAACGCATCCGTCAACATGAGCGCCGCCTGCACCGTCGGCAACACCCAACGCGGCGCAACGCCCGGCACGCGCACCGTGCTTGCGTCAATCCTCGGCTGCTTTAGCTGTTCAACGCGCATAAGATGATTGCTTCAGTTGTTCATTGAAAATGAACAACTGAAGCAATGAAGCAATTCGTCACCCTCTAATCTCTTCCTTCTGTTGCTCGATCCTTCGCGGCGTTTCGATGAAGCTTTCGTGCCAGAGTTCAAAGACGAGGAGTGCCCAGAGGAGTTTGCGATGATTGGCGATGCCGCGCTCGTGTTCGTCTTGTAGGCGCGCGACGTAAGCCGGATCGAACAGGCCGTGCCGGCGGAGGCGCGCGGGCGCGAGCAGGTCACGTGCAAGCGGGCGCAGACGATGCTTGAGCCATTCGGCGACGGGCACGCCGAAACCTTTCTTGCCGCGCCGTGTGACGAACGAGGGCAAGAGCGGCGCAACCGCGCGCTTCAAGATGTATTTGCCGGTGCGCCCGCGCAGTTTGTAGTTGAACGGGAGTGCCGCCGCGTATTCAACCACGCGCTTATCTAAAAACGGCGCGCGCACTTCGAGCGAGACGGCCATGCTCGTGCGATCAACTTTGGTCAGGATGTCTTCCGCGAGGTAGAGTTTCGTGTCGAGGTATTGCATGCGCTCAATCGGATCGGCGGCGTCGCAAGCGTCGTAGAGTTCGCGCGCTTGGGCGTAAACATCCGCGTCCGTTTTGCGCTTCACGTCCGATGTGAGCAGCGCGTCCTGTTCGCGCGGCGTGAACGAACCGAACCAGATGTGATGACGCGCGACCATGTCGGCATGATTCATGCCTTCGAGAAACTTGCGCGCTTTGAAATCCAACGACAGATTTTTGGTCTTGACCGGCAACAGACGAATCGCCGGCTCAACCAACAGACGCGACAACGCGCGCGGCATGTGTTCGTAAACCCGCGCGACGCGATGACCGAGATACATCGGATAGCCCGCGAAGATTTCGTCGCCGCCATCGCCGCCAAGCGCAACGGTCACGTGCTGGCGCGTGAAGCGCGAGAGTAAGTAGGTCGGCACGACCGACGGATCGCTTAGAGGCTCGTCCAACCACGAACCGATCTCGCCGACGAGATCGGCCGCCAAGTCTGCGCTCAGCCGCTCCTCGTGATGATCCGTGCCGAGAAAGTCCGCGACGCCGCGCGCGTAAGCCGACTCGTCGAAAGATTTTTCTGCGAACGAGATCGAGAACGTCTTGACCGGCGCATGCGAGGCGCGCACGGCAAACGCCGTGACCGTTGACGAATCAACGCCGCCCGACAACAGCACGCCGAGCGGCACGTCCGAGACGAGCCGCATGCGCACGGAATCCGCGAGCAGTTCGCGCACCTGCTCCGTCGCTTCCTGTTCGTCGGGCATGGGATCAAGTTTGCGATAACTCAGTTGCCAGTACGGACGAACTTCGACACGCCCATCTTCGAGCGTGAGCACATGCGCGGCAGGAAGTTTCTGTATGCCTTCGTAGATCGAGAGCGGCGCGGGGACATAATCGAAGGCGAGATATTGCCGGAGCGCCGCGAGGTTGAGTTGCGTCTTAACGGCCGGATGCGCGAGCAAGACTTTCGGTTCAGAGGCGAACAGCAGTTGTCCTTGAAAGACGCCCCAGTACAGAGGTTTCTCGCCGAGCGGATCGCGCGCGAGCAATAACCGCCGCGCCCGCGCGTCCCACAGAGCGAACGCGAACATGCCGTTCAAATGATCGAGCATCCGCGCGCCGTACTCTTCATAGAGATGCGGCAACACTTCTGTATCTGACGAACTCCGAAACGCATGCCCGCGCGCTTCGAGTTCGGCGCGCAACTCACGATAGTTATAAATCTCGCCGTTCAAGATGACGGCGACACTTCTGTCCTCGTTCCACACCGGCTGCTCGCCCGTCGCCAGATCGATGATCGCCAAGCGCCGCATGCCAAGCCCGACGCCCTGCGCAACCATCACCCCTTCCGAGTCCGGCCCACGATGCACTATCCGCTCACACATCGAGCGCAACAACTCCGCCGCGCCCTCCGCAGGCGGCACGCGCGCATCCATGTAAGCCCAGCCGGTTATGCCACACATAATGCAAGTGATGAGTGATGAGTGCAGAGTGCAGAATCAATTCATCATTCTGCACTCTGCACTCATCACTTTTCTTCAAACCCTATCCGCTCGCGCACCGCATAGATCGCTTTGGCTTGCGATTCGTGGTAGGTGCGCACGAGCATCTCCGCGAGCAAGCCCATGAGAATGAACTGCACGCCGACGGCGAACATGACGATGGTCAGGATCGGCAACGGCGTTAAGATAAAGGAGACGCCCTTCCAGAGTTTTAAGATGACGGCCCACAGCCCCGCGAACAGCGAGATCATGAAGGCGAGCGTGCCGAATGTGCCGAAGACGTAGATCGGTTTCGTCTGATACGACGCCATGAACTTGATCGTGATCAGATCAAAGACGACTTTGAGCGTGCGTGAGAGACCGTACTTCGATTTGCCCATCGTGCGCGCGTGATGCTCGACGGGAATCTCTGTCACACGCGCGCCGGCCCAAGAGGCGTAGATTGGAATGAAGCGGTGCATCTCGCCGTAGAGGCGCACGTCAACGAGCACGTCGCGGCGATAGGCTTTCAAGGAACAGCCATAGTCGTGCAAGGGCACGCCGCCGATCCAAGAGATGAGCCGGTTCGCCAGCATCGAGGGAACCTTGCGCGTGAACATTTTGTCCTGCCGGTTTTTGCGCCAGCCGGAAACTACGTCGAAGCCTTCGTCGAGTTCGTCGAGCAGACGCGCGATGTCGGCCGGATCGTTTTGCAGGTCTGCGTCCATCGGGATGAGCACGCGCCCACGCGCGGCATCAATGCCGGCGCTCATCGCGGCCGTCTGCCCGTAGTTGCGGCGCAGCGAGATGACGCGCACACGCGCATCTTGCGCGGCGATCTCGCGCAGGACGTTGAGGCTGTTATCGGTCGAGCCGTCGTCCACGTAGATCACTTCGGCGCTGCGCCCGAGCGCCGTCAGCGCCGCGTCCATCTTCTCATGCAACGGGCGCAGGTTCGGTTCTTCATTGAGCACAGGCAGAAAGACCGAGATGTCCGGCGCATCGTCGGCTTCATACGCGCGTGCCTCAGTTGCGAGTGCACTTGGGCGCGCGCGCTTTACAGTCTCTTCTTCGTCGTAAACTCTCATTACTTATTCCATTCTCCGCGCCACGCAGACGAGCGAGACGCCAACGGGGAGATTTGCGTGCCGCAACCAATAGCGCTCTGCGCCGAGCACACGCCCGAACAAGCCATTCAATGCGGCGACGTTGATGTTGTTCTCCGACGCGGGGCGCGCGCCCGTCAAGCGCATGAGCAGACGGCCCGCGAGGATCGGCGCGAGGAAGGTTATATTGGCATAGGTCGCGCGTTCAACTCGCAACCCGGCGGCGCGCAACCTTCGGCACAACTGCGCGCGTGTGTAGCGCCGCCGATGATTGCTCACATCGTCCTGCACGCCCCAGAGCCACATGAACGCGGGCACGAACAGCAACGCGCAGCCGCCGACCTTCAACACGCGCCGCATCTCACTCAAGCCCTGCGTATCATCGTCCAGATGTTCGACCACATCAAGCGCGGTGACGAGATCAAACGTTGCATCCTTGTAAGGCAGAGCTTCGGCCGCGCCCGCTTGGACTCGCGTCAGTCCACGCGCACGACAAAACGCCAACGCTTCGTCCGACACGTCCACGCCCTCCGCGTCGCCAAAGCGCGCCAACATCTCAAGGTTTGCGCCCGTGCCGCAGCCCACATCTAAGATGCGCGGTCGCTCCTCGTTGCGCACCGGCAGCGTCGGCACAAGCTGCGCGAGAAAACTTTCGAGGATGCGCCGCCGCCCGGCGAACCACCAGTGCGCGCCCTCAACCTCGTACATGATTGCGTAAGTGTGTTGCTGCATTGAAAACAATGACGAGTGATAAGTGACAAGTGACAAGCAAGACAGAGATTTTAACTCGTCACTCATCACTTGTCGCTGCTCTTATCCTCCCGAACCCGCACCAAGAGTTGCGATTGTGCCAGCCGATGACGACCCCTTCTGCGCCGATCTCTTGCCACCATGCGGCAAACTCTGCGCGCGGGATATAGTAGGCGACGGGCGCGACCAGATGATCGAAGACGATTGTGTGTTGCTCGCGCCAACCGAAGGGCGCGATGGCCGACAGGTAATCGTTGTAGAACAAGTGTGGCGCAATGGCCCGTCGCCCGAAGGCGCTCCGATTGATGGGCGCGTAAACCAGTTTCGTCGCCGCATAGACGAGCGCCGCCGGCAACTTCGAGAGATGCAAGAGCGCGCGTTGATTAAGGCGCGAAGTGATGCGCTCGCGCAGGGGCGAGACGAAGCGCACGATCCAGCCGTTGTTCTCCGCGCCATAGACCCACGCAGATAAGTGGCCACCGGGTTTCACTTTCGCGGCGAGCGCCAGAAAGCCCGCGCGCGGGTCGGGCAAGTGATGCAGCACGCCGACCGAGAAGGCGTAATCGAAGGCGCGCTTGAGCGGCAGGTGATAGATGTCCGCTTGGACGATGTGCGCCCGCTCAAGCTCGCGCGTCGCCGCGAAAGCTGTCTCGACCGCATCGCTCGCATCAATCCCGACGACATCACGTGCGCCCCACTCGACGGCGAGTTGCGTGTGTCGCCCCTTGCCGCAACCACCTTCGAGCACAACCTTGTCGCGGAAAAACTCCGGCTCGACCGGCGCGAGCCAGCCGCGCAACTGCGCCGCGTAAAGCTCGTCCCGTTGCGTAAAATGCTGCCACTGCCAGCCGAAGTTCGCCGCCGTCGCAGCCTTCTCCGGCGTCAACGTCTCTTCAGCAACGAAGCGCGGCACACCGCGCCGCACCGGAAACTTGCGCGCGCACGTGCGACACGCCAACTCGCCCGCCAACACTTCTGTCCAACCGCGCATCGTCTCGCTCGCGCCGACCGCAGCCAAAAAAATATCGCCGCCGCACATCGGACAAGCGAGATATTGCAACAGACGTTCTTTCATGAAAAGACTACGGACAAACTTCATTCTCCTTGCGCTTCATTAAACCAACTGATGAAGCGTTCGATCCCCGCCTCAATCGGCGTCTGCGGATCATAGCCGAGCAGGCGGCGCGCTTTTGCGATGTCGGCGAAAGTTTGCGGCACGTCGCCGGGCTGCAAGGGCTGGCGATCAATGAGCGCCTTGCGGCCCAATGCCTGCTCAAGCAGGGCGATCAACTCGCGCAACTCAACCGTGCGCGATTCGCCCAAGTTGATCGCTTCGTACAGACTCGCATCGTAATCAATCGCCGCGCGCACGCCCGCGATGATGTCGTCAATGTATGTGTAGTCGCGGCGCGTCGTGCCGTCACCGAAGACGGGGATCGGCTTGTGCGCACGGATCAATTTGGCAAACTTGTGGATCGCTAGATCGGGGCGTTGCCGCGCGCCGTACACGGTGAAGAAGCGCAAGGCGAGGCAACGAATCCCGTGCAGGTGCGCGTAAGTGTGGCAGAGCAGTTCGCCCGCCGCTTTCGTCGCCGCGTAGGGCGAGATCGGTTGGCGGATCGGATCATCCTCGCTGAAAGGCACTTTCGCGTTGTCGCCATAGACCGATGAGGACGAGCCGAAGACGAACTGTCTGACGTTGTGCTCACGCGCGCGTTCGAGCAGATTGAGCGTGCCCGTGATGTTCGTCTCCGCGTAGAGCAGAGGCGCGGCGAGCGACGGACGCACACCAGCGCGCGCCGCGAGATGCACGATCACCGCGAATGGCGTCTCTGTAAACACGCGCGCGAGCGCGGCACGGTCGCGTATGTCCGCTTCGACGAGTTGAAAGTCTTCGCGCTTGAGGTGCGGCGCGACGTTTGCGCGCTTGAGCGCCGGCTCGTAGAAATCGTTGAAATCATCCACGACCGTCACGCGCCAACGCCCTTCGGCGAGCAGACGCTCACACAGATGCGACCCGATGAAGCCCGCGCCGCCGGTGACGAGTATGTCTCGTTTATCCATCAAAAGAGTGCGGAGTGCTTTGACATTCCGAACGGCTGAAGCGCGCAGTTCAGCGCGCGCCGCCACAGGGCGCGTGCGCCGCAACTGCACGAAAGTTGAAAAACTAACACGCGCCATGCGCGCCGGACAAGTGGGGGAACAGAAGGCAGGAAGCAGTAGGCAGAAAGCAGTAGGCAGGAGGCGGAAAACAGCCGGTTGAATTTTTACTCACTGTGGCGAGTAAAGCTCAACCAGCTTTTTACTGTCTTCTGCTTTCTGCCTACTATCTTTTGAATCGCCCCATCAATGCGCCTTCGGCGAGGATGTGCCCGAGCGTGGCGCGGCGCAGGTCGTCGCGGGTGACGTTGGACGGGAGATTGAGATCGGCGTTGAGGGCGTAGAGCCGGAAATAATAACGGTGCGGGTTGCCGGGCGGTGGGCACGGGCCGTTGTAGCCGATGTGCCCGAAATCGTTCTTGCCTTGATGCGCGCCATCGTTGAGCGTCTCTTGCTTCGGCACGTCGGCCGGTAACTCTTTCGCGGTCGCGGGCAGATTGTAGAGCAGCCAATGCGCGAACGTACCGCGCGGCGCGTCCGGGTCTTCAAGGATGAGCGCGAGCGTCTTCGTGCCCGTCGGCACATCGCCCCAAGCGAGCGGCGGCGACTTGTCCGCGCCCGTGCAGGTGAACTCCACAGGGATCAGCTCGCCTTCTTTGAACGCCGTGCTAGTCACCGGCAGACTGACCGACGGGCCCGTGTTGCTGTTCGCGTTCTCTGTGTTCGCCATGTTCGCGTTGTTCGCCTGCGCCGGTGCATTGCTCCGACTGCGTTGACAGGCAGCGCAGCAGAGGAAGAGTCCGAGCAATAATAGTTTGACGTTTCGTCGTCGCATCACGGTTCTCGCAAGATCGCTTCGCGCGTCGCGCGCCATTTTAAGGCCGCCGCGCCAAAGCACAACGAGCCGAGGATGAGTTGCGCGAGCAACCCGTGCATCGTCATCGCAAGCAGCACATCATCGGCCGGACGCTCTGCCTGCTTGTTGTACCAATGATCGTTTCGCTGTATGACCTGCTTTAACTCAAGGTCTTTGTACTCGGCCGGCACGGTCTTGTCGAGATACGGATCGCCTTCACAGATCGCGGTCACATAAGTGAGTGGGTTGACGAGCGTCGGCGTGTTGTTCTTATCCGTGAACGTCGCGCCGGCCGCAAGCATAGTGATAAAGAAGAGACACGCGAATAGCACGCCGGCCCAACCGCCGAGCCGGAAGCGTTGCAGCGCACAGAACTGCACGAAGGCGGCCAGCCCCGCCGCGATGCAGGCGAAGCCCAAAGCGATGGGCAGCAGTTGCGTCGTGAGCGACAGGTTCGCCGGGAAGCTCGTCAAGTTGAGATGATAACTCACCCACAGAGCGCACAAGCCCGTCTCGGCGATGAGCAGCGCGACGGCGTAGGTCTGCAAAGTGTTCCTGATCTCACGTCTTTGAAACAGCGCCAATGGATCGCGCGCGCCGCTCCACCATTCGCGCAGACGCCCACGCCTGAGGGCCGAGCCGCCCGCCAGCGCGGCGAGCGCGAGCAGGTTCAGCGTGAGATAAAAGATCAGCCCCTCGTATGGCGACTCGTGGAAGTAGTGCACGCGCACATACTGCTCCCAGCCCCAGAACAGTCCAACGAGCAACGCTTCAGCCGAAGCGAAGAAGAGCCAGATCGTGCGCGCGCCCGTCGGAATCAACTGCACAGCCTTCACCTGTCGCACCGCCCCGACGAACGCCCAAGCGCCGACGAACGCGAACAGGATGAGGATGATTTGAAACGGATAGAGGCTATAGCCATAGAAATACCAAGTCTGTTCCAGATACCAGTTGCGCATGAAAATCTCGCTCGTCACCAGTGCCGTGATCGCGCCCGCGCCGCCGACCGCTGGCCCGACAAGTAGGCCACCACGCAGCGCACGCTCCGTCGGCCCAGACAACAACGCCGAGACAAGTATGCCGACCGCCTGACAGCACAACCCACCGATGAGCAGCAACAGACACATGCGCAGCACAAGCGACTGGCTCACATCGCCGATGACGGCCGCCGCGAAGTAGCACGGCAGTACGAGCGCCGCGATGAAGTAACTGACTAGGCCGCTGCCGAGGAATTTGCCCAGCACGAGATCGAACGGGCGCAGCAATGTCATCTGCTGAAAGATGGCCGTGCCGCGCACGCGCTCTTGCACAAACGAGAGCGCAGCCGTCGCGGGTGCAAGCACGAAGACGAGCGCCAACAATACAATGCTCAATTTATTGAACGCATCCTCACCGAAGTGACGTGCGATCTGCGCGACCGACACGTTTATGTCGCTCCGCATCAGCCAGCCTGCCCAACTGTTCCAGAGCAGCAACGCGCCGACGGCGAGCAGTGCGAGCGTCGTGGCGGCGATGAAGAGGGTGCGCTTCGGCGTTAAGCTGGTGCGCAGCACGCGCACGAATTCAGGATTCAAACGGTCTGCGAGTTTGCTGTCCATAATTCTCCCCCAAGTATCACGCGACCTCGCGGCTGCTGGCCGCGAGAAAGACATCTTCGACCGTCAACTGTCGTTCATAGAACGAGACGATCCCTCGGTGCTGGCCGACCAACTCGCGGTGCAGGGCAGCGAGTGCCGTGCGTTCGCCGACGAACGCGCAATCAATCGTCAACGCGCGCGCTTCGATCTGCTGCACCGCTTCACGCGCTTGCAATTCTGCGATGAGCGCGCCGACCGATGCTTCATCAAGCAACTCAATTCTAACTGGAATGCCGCCCGATAGCTCCGCGACGAGCGCGCTGATCTGCCCAGCACGCACGACGCGCCCGCGCTCCATGATGACGACCGACGTGCAGAAGTCGGCCAACTCCGTCAGGATGTGCGAACTGACGACGAGCGTCGTGCCGAGCGCGCCAAGCTCGCGGATCAGATCGCGCAACTCGACGCGGGCATGCGGGTCGAGTCCGGCCGCAGGCTCGTCCAACAACAAGACCTTCGGCGCGTGCAGCAAGGTCTTTGCGATCACGAGCCGTTGTCGCATGCCGCGCGAGAGCGAGCCGACCGCCGCGCGCGTCTTGCTCGTCAAGCCAGTCAACTCAAGCACGCCATTGATCCGTTTCTCGATCTTCTCTGCGGCGACGCGATGCGCGCGCGCGAAGTAATCGAGGAACTGCGCGACCGTCAACTCGTCATACAAACCGAATGTATCCGGCACGTAGCCGACGATCTCATGCAGACGCTTCGGTTCGACGCCGACCTCTACGCCCGCGACCTCGATCTTGCCGCTCGTCGGGCGCAAGAGACCCGCCAGCATCTTCAACAGCGAAGTCTTCCCCGCCCCATTCGGCCCCACCAGCGCGCACGTCTCGCCCACGGCCACGTGCAGACTCACATCGCGCACCGCCGGCTTCGTGTCGTAATACTTCGTCAGAGCAAAGGTGCTAATCATAAAAAGGGCCGTCAGAAGTCTGAAGTCGGTAGTCCGTTGTTCTCGGTCAGTTGCTCACAAGCCAATTGTCTGTCACGCCTGTTCGCTCGTCGCTTGTTTAGACGACACAATACCGTGCGCGGTTCCAAATTGTCCTGCGGTCTGCCTCAGTCTGCAAACGTGCGCTGCCACAGCTTGAATGGGCGCAGGCTAAGAACTTGCAGATTGTAGTCCAACTCCATACTGAAAGCTGCCTAAGTTTCACTTCTATAAAGTCTGTGGGTAAGTATATGCTCAGCTCGTCTCAGCCGCATTAGACCGCAACGAGCGGTAAAACTCGGGGCTTGATGAGTTATGCCGCTAGTGACGGTAAAATGCAGCTTACAGCCGCGAATTACCGCTACTAACGGTCTAATTATAGTTAGGCGCAGGGGAGTGGAATGTCGAGGCAGTAACCAACTCTCGTACGGTGCAACAACTTTATGACTTCATTATTCTGAAGCGTCGAAATTAGTAGACCTAGAAGCTAGGATAAATCTTACCTAACAAGGGCTAGCGATTCTCGTTACGACAGTGTCTACGGATGGGTTGAATTCAAGGCTGGTATAAATACCAGCGGGCAAGGTGATCTGTGCTATGCGTCTCCACGTGCCCCACCAATATGGAGGAACACCAACAGCGTACCAACGCCAGTCTATCGCAACTCCTTCGGGTGCTGTAAAGCAAACGGTCAGGCCTAATGTTCCGGTGTACCATTCAACCTGAGTCCAAGTTCTACCACGAAGAAATATACCAACTGCGGGAGGAGAGCTTGGCATACTATGACTCCTTTCAAGCAATCTGATTCAGTTTTACCAAGTCGGAAATTGTCAGAGACGGCGCGGGTAAAATAGTCGGCTGAACGTCTTGCGGGAAATCCTGCGGCTGTACAGGCTTCGGCTTATCTAACAGATGAGAAAGGCGACCCCGTTGGAAGGCAATGAGCAGCCGACACAGCAGGTCTCGTTCCGTTTCTAAAGGGAAAAACTCTTTCGGTAAGAATTTCTCTACTTGCGCATATGTAATAGTTGTCTTGTCCTTAAGTGACACCTTACCTTTTGTAAAATAGGGCTTGAAAACCTCGACGCTCTTAATTGGATAAGGTATTTTCTCTCGGACGAATTTCGCGATTAAAGCTGTGGGGATCAGGTCTGGGATCAACTCTAAAGCACTTTCCAGCAGGTCTACATCTTTTTCATCAAAGTAATTAGCCATGACTGCCTTCAAATAATCTTTTCAGGAGTACTAGAGTAAAAAGCCTAGCGGGAGTGCACCTCTCATTATTGTAACCAGTGAGATTGATGTTGACGCGGGTCTTCTCATTCCTAATAGCGCCTTAAATATACCTTCTGCACAGATATGTCAACAATTTTGCGGTTGCCTGAATGGGTAAGAGCAGTAACAAGCGTCTAACAAGTCAGTCAACCCATTGGCGTTCGCCTATGAGCGAACTGCCGCCGCAACAGCGATGTATGCGGAAACGTTATGAGCGTAAGACAGAATGATATGAAATGAACCGTAGCTTATTTGCCCTTGCGGGTGCGTTTGCTTTCTGTTTTGGCGTCGTCCACCCAGACAAGCAGGTCGCCGGGCTGGCATTTGAGCGCGCGGCAAATCGCGTCGAGTACGCGAAGTTCGATGCGGTTTGTGTGCTCTGCTCGTTCAATTCTAGCTAGCGTGCTGTAATCAATACCCGACTCTTTAGCTAACCAATAACGAGTCCGTCCGTGAGCCTCAAGGTACTGCTTGAGTCTGACTTCAATCATGCGGCCCTTATAGCACAGCCCGCGCATTGACAATAGACTGTGCTATTGCGCTATCTAGTGCTTATACACTATAATAACTTTGCTTTGGAGGGCACGCATAAATCCGCCGCAGAGCGGCAGATGACTTTAGCCCGGCGTTTCAACGCCGGGAGAGGCGTGAGGAATGGATCGGCGTCGCGTCAGCGACGCTTGAATGGCGGCCTTTGATTCATCCGTCGCTGACGCGACGCGGTGGATTGGTGGCCGTTTTCCCGGCGTTGAAACGCCGGGCTAAAGTCACGCGCCGCTCTGCGGCGGATTCAGGCGCGCGCTTCTCAGACAGCTAATAAAGACAGCTAATGATAAAAGCGGGCCGCCCGCCGTCAAGCTAAAGCGACCCGCCTGCCTTATCACTCACCTACCGAAAGGAGGTGGTTGCGGTGAGTATAGCAGATCATCTGCCAGACGATGAGAAAATTTCGTTCTTCGACCGCGATGATTTGGCGGCGTCGCTTGAGTTGATCTTGAGCGGCGATGCGCGGGCGGCGGACGAGTTAGCGCGGCTGCTCGATATGTTCCAGCACGCCTTGGACGGCGGCTTGTGTGGCATCAACGAGGCGCGTGCGGCGCTCGTCATGGCGGTTGAATTGGTGTACCTGCGAACGAGCGCGCACGCCTCCGCGCTCAGCCTCTATTGTCTCTCGCTGGAAGGGCACCCAATGCCCGGCGGCGAGCCGGACACGCTGCACAATGCCGCCATCAAGCGAAGCGCGCGGAGTGTGCGAGCGGCGCGCACGGCAGCGCGGGCGCGCGGCAGAGCATAAAATTTGCCGCGCAAGCGGCGCATGAGTTTAGCCCGGCGTTTCAACGCCGGGGACGGCATGCCACCACAACATCGCGTCGCGTTAGCGACGCCTGAACCAGAAGCGGAAGGTCTCCTATCACCTTCAACCGTCGCTGACGCGACGCCGATTTCTCTCCCGCCCACTCTCCCGGCGTTGAAACGCCGGGCTAAAGTCAAACGCCGCTTGCGCGGCGCAGACGCGGCGGGCGTGGGGTTCGTGGTTAAACTTTCAGCCGCCTCGCCGCCGCCGCAAGCTTAAACTCAATCCATAAACGTGCGCTGCCAGAGTTCGAGCGTGAGCAGTTGAAAGACTTGCAGGTTGTAATCCTCGCGCCCTGAGAGGTTCGCGTTGATGATCCGGCGCACTTCTTCGGAGCGGAACAGACCGCGCCGCCGAACGTTCTCTTCCGACAATAGCTCATCAACCAACGGGCGCAGCGCACCACGCAACCACGAACGCACCGGCGCACCGAAGCCCGCCTTCTTGCGCCACACGACCTCGCGCGGCAATAACTGTTCGGCCGCGCGCTTCAAGATGTACTTGCGTTTGAGGCCGCGCAGCTTGAAACGAGGCGGCATGCGCGCGGCGAGTTCGACGAGTTCGTGATTGAGCAGCGGCACGCGCACTTCGATGGTCGCAGCCATCGAAGTCTTGTCCGTGTAGGCGAGATTGAGACAGGGCAGGAAGGTTTTGAGATCGACGTAGAGCAGCCGATTAAGCGGCGCGGCGTGGCGCACGCGTGCGAAGTGGCGGCGATGCTCTGCGTATGCGTCTAGGTCGCGCGTCGCCGCGCGCAAGTCGTCTGTGTAGAGCCGTTGCTTCATCTCGTCTGTGAAATATGTGCCGAAGCCTAGATAGCGATCTTCAAACGGCAGCGCGGCACTCGTGGCAAACTTTTTGGCATTCCTAAGCGGCGCGGTGAAGCGACCGGGCCGGCCGCCGGGCAGAGCCTGTGCGACCGCGCGCATCGCGGGCCGGCGCAAGAGTTGCGGCACAGGATCGAGCGCGGAGGCGAGCCGCATCGCCAGTTGACGCGGATAACCGGCAAAGACCTCATCGCCGCCGACGCCGGAGAGCAACACAGTTAATGTTTCGCGTGCGGCACGCGAGACGAGATAACTTGTGATGATGGCCGGGTCGGCTACCGGCTCATCCAGATGATAGATGAGCTTGGGCAACAACTCGCATACGTCGGGCCTGAGCATGAACTCGTGATAGTCCGTGTTGAGTAACTTGCCAACCTGTCGCGCCCAACGCGCGTCGTCGGGGATGATGTCGTAATGTAAATCTTCGGGCGCGATGCCGACCGTGTAGGTCGAGACTTGGCGGCCCGCGCTGTGCTTGTTCATCAATGCGACGATGGTTGAAGAATCAACGCCGCCCGAAAGGAACGAGCCGAGCGGCACGTCCGCGACCATCTCTAACGCGACGACGCGGTCGAGCGTTTCAAGTGTGCGCTCGCGCCAATACGTTTCATCCTTGTCCGTCTCGATCTCATCGAACGAAACGTCCCACCACTCGCGCACCTGCACTTCGCCGTCGCGCCAGATGAGTATATGCGCGGGCGGAAGTTTCTTGATGCCTTGAAAGACCGTGTGCGGGTCGGGCGTCCACAAAAACGTCAGATATTGATTGAGCGCCTCGATGTTGAGTTCACGTTTAATGAGACCCGACGCAAGGAGCGCTTTGATCTCGGAAGCGAAGACGAACGACGGCGCAGTGTCGTTGCTTGTGCCGTTCGTGGCCGCGTAGTAGAGCGGCTTGACGCCGAGCCGGTCGCGTGCGAGCAAGAGCGTGCGCGCCTGTTCGTCCCACAACGCAAAGGCGAAGATGCCGTTGAGATGCGCGAGAAAATCTGTGCCCCACTCCGCGTAGGTTGCAAGCAAGACTTCCGTGTCCGTGTCGGTGCGAAAGCTTTGGCCGCGCGCTTCGAGTTCGCGACGCAACTCGCGATAGTTGTAAATCTCGCCGTTGAAGCTGACCTGAAAACGCCCGTCAGCGTAACTCATCGGTTGATGCCCGGCCGCCGACGTGTCAATGATCGCCAACCGCCGATGACCGAGACACACACGCCGCCCGTCATCATCAATCGCCGCGCTCGTCCACACACCTTCGTCGTCGCGCCCGCGATGCTCAATGCTCCGCAGCATAGCAGTGATGCGCGCGTCTGGCTCACGACTGATCAATCCGGCGATACCGCACATAGACTAACTAATGAGTTGATTGTAAACGGCGACGTACTCAGACGCGACTGTCCGTGCGTCGAACTGCGCGGCAAGCGCGCGGTTGTTCTCGCTCATCTTGGCGCGCAAGTCGGGTTGCTTGAGTAGGTGCGCGATCTTACGGGCCAGTTGTTCGGGCTGGCGCGGCTCGACCCAGAGGCAGTTGTCCGGCTCGCGCAGGTAGTCGCGTGCGGCGCGGATGCGCGTCGTGATGACGGGTAAGCTCGCCGCGAGCGATTTGAAGATGACCATCGGAAAACCTTCGTAGTGGTAAGTCGGAAAGACGAGCAGCGTGCTCTCACAATAGAATGCGCGCGTCTCGGCTTCGGGGATGTAGCCGAATAATTGCGCATGCGTGTCGAGTTGCAAACGCGCGACCTCTGCTTCTGCCTCGCGCCGCGCCGGCCCGTCGCCGACGCAGAGCAGTTTGAACGACTCACCGCGCGCACGCAGAATGGCGCACGCACGAATCACATCAAGCAACCCCTTCGCCGGAATGAAGCGCGCGATGAAGAGCAAGAGCGGCGTGTCCGCCGACACGTGCAGACGCTCGCGCAGAGATGTCGTCGGCGCTTCGTGCGCGGCTTCATCAATCGGCGTCACGACATTCTTCACGACGAAGACGCGCCGCTCATTCACACCCGCGCGCACAAAATTCTCTTTCTCTTCTGATGACAAGACGCCGATGCCGTCCGTGCGCGCGAGCAGTGTGCGCGTGAAGCGGCGCAGCACAGGGTCGCTTGTGCGCAGGAGGTCTGCGTCTGAGCCGTGGAACTTGATGAAGACTTTGGCGGGCAGCGAACGCAGCATGCCGAGCGTCGTCACGTCGCGCAGGAGCGCGCGTGCGTCAAACGAAGAGTTCAGGTGCAGCACATCGAACGGTTCATTGCGCAGACGCCGCCGCAAGCGCCGCGCGGTGCGCAGCACGCGACTGATACGCTGCCGGAGCGTCGTGCCTTCGAGCCGTTCGCCATAGACGTAAGTCTCCTCCGCGACCGCGACGCCGAGTCGGCGCAACTCCGCCACAAACGGCGGCTCGCACGCAACAGGGCCGCCGAGCGATGCCGCTTCCGGCATGCCCATCAACACACGCAAGGTGTGGTCTATGCTGCTCTGCTCGAATGTCTGCATCGGACGCGCGGCGTTAGATCATGGCATGCCCGCGACGGCGCTGTACAGTTCCCGCAAACGCGCGATGTGCGCCGCGATGCCGAACTGGCGCAAGGCCCATGCGCGGCCACGCGCGCCGAGTTCCGCGCGCCGCTCAGGATCATGCACCAACTCGATCAGTTGCCGCGCCAGATCGTCTGCGTCGCCCGTGCGGAAGAGGGCAGCATAACGGCCGTCGGCCGTCACTTCACGCAGCGCCTTGATGTCGGAGACGACCGCAGGCACGCCCGACAGCAACGCTTCGACGACGGCCACGCCAAACGAATCGGCGCGCGACGAGAAGACAAAGAGATCGAGCGCGCGCAAGATGTCGGGGATGTCTGCGCGTTGGCCGATGAAGCGCACGCGCTCTGCAATACCTTGCTCACGACAGACGCGCACACACTCGTCAAAAGCTTGCGGCGCGTCCGTGCCGGGTGCGCCGACAAAGACGAAATGCGCGGCGGGCACGGCGGCGAACAGTTGCGGTAGCGCACGACAGACGGTCAATTGATCTTTGCGCCCATCGGCGTAGAAGTTGCCGACCATGCCGAGCAGCAGATCGTTTTGTGCCAAGCCCAACTCAGCGCGCAAATTCCCGCCCGCAATTTTTAGTCGCGTGGCATCCACGCCGTTGTAGATGACATGAAAGTTGCGGCTCGTATCGAGTCCGGCGTTGGTGCGCAGGCAATCGAGCAGGTCGCGACTGACGGCAATGTTGGCGTCCATGCGCGGCGTTAAGAATTTCAACGCGCGCCGATTCTTCGCATCGGCCGCGCAGAGATGGAAGCTCAACACTTGGCGCACGTCTGTGCTGCGCGTGGCGAGATAAGCGTGCAGCGCCTCGACCGCTTGATGTGTGTGCACAACTTGGATGCCGCGCTGCTTGACGAGCCTGCGCAGTTGCCCCGCGAGTTTCAGATCAACCGGCAGGCGACGCTCGAAGCGTATGAACTCGACGCCCGAAGCGGCAAACTCAGCTTCGAGCGCGCCGCCGCCCGTGGCGGCGCAGATCAGTTCGAGGCCGCCCGCGCGCGCGTTCCGGCACACGTCGAGCGCCAGCATCTCCGTGCCGCCGCGATTGAGCGAGTCGAGAATGTGCAGCACTTTCATGGCCAGCGAAACGTCCGTGTGCGACTTTGCGCTAAGCTTCCTTCACAAACCCGAACACGTCTTGATGATCATCCCAACCGCGCGCACGGAAATAGACTTCGCGCAAGTCGCCGGCTGCACGCGCTTGTGTGCGAAGCCAAGCGGGCGCGGTCAGCGAGACGCCGTAGCCGGGCGCTTCCGGGTAATCGAGATAACCGTAACCGTGTTGCCGGTAAGAGGCGACGAGCGCCGGGATGCTCGCGTGGGGTAGGCCGTAAAACTCGGCCGCATCGAGAATGCGCTCCGCCACGAAGTCGCCGTGCGTGGTGCAGATGACGAGACCGCCGGGCGCGAGTTGGCGCGCGAAGAATTCGAGCAGGTCGAGCGTGCGCGGAGCATCGAGGTGCGTGATGAGCGAGCCGCACCAGATCAGATCGAACTGTGCGTCGAGCGAGAGCTTGTTGAGTTTGTATGAAGAGTAGGCGGGCACAGCGCCGAACTGTTCGACGCAGAAGCGCACGGCGTCAGGCAGCAACTCGCAAGCGGTGATGCGTGCTTGCGGGAAACGTGGCACGAGGAAGCGCAGGACGCGCCCGTAGCCACAAGGGAGATCGAGTATGTTGTTGACCGTAGTGATCTGCGCTGCGTTAAGCGCCGCTTCGATGCAGTGAATGGCTGATAGGCCGACGTTGAAGTAGTGCGCGCCGTCGCCTTTGTACATGCCATCCGCGTAAGAGATTACGCTTTCGACGCGGCTGAGCAGTTCATGTTCGGCCGGGCTGAGCGCGCCCGAAGCGAGCAGTTGCTCTTTCTGTCGTTGCGTACGTTGGGGGCGCGCCCGCAGCCAACGCCGCAGCGCACCCAACCGGCGGCGCACAGAGCGCGGCAGCAATTCCTTCATTCGGCTTGAGTCCATGATTGCTCCGGCTCGTGTGCGCCGAGCCGTGTATTATTTGTTTTTACTGCGCCCGGCTGCGCAATATAATCAAGCGCCGTTGACGACCAGCACACCAACAAGCGCATCCGCCCCGCACGCCGACGTTTCGGTCGTCGTGCCATCGTACAATCATGCGCGGTTCGTGGAAAAATGTCTGCGCTCGATCTTCAAGCAGACGCTGCGGCCGCGCGCGCTCGTCGTCATTGACGACGCTTCGACTGACGGTTCGGCGGAGATCATCGAACGCACGCTGACGGATTGCCCCGTCCCGTGGGCGTTCGTCAGGAATCATAATAACCGAGGCTTGGCCGCAACGCTCAACGACGGGTTCGCACGTACGGATGGACGCTACTTCGCGTATCTCGGCTCAGACGATCTCTGGCTGCCTGACTTTTTAGCGGCGCGCGTCACGCTACTCGAAGCGCGCCCGCGCGCCGTCCTCGCTTATGGTCACGCTTACAGCATTGACGAGCGCGAGCGCATCATTGATTGCACGACCGACTGGGCGCGCTACGTTGACGGCGATGTGCGGCGCATGCTGCTCTCGACGCTTGCGCCGCTCAGCCCGACGGTCGTCTATCGGCGCGCCGCGCTCGCGCATCACGCTTGGAACGAACGGGCGCGGCTCGAAGATTATGAATTGTACTTACGCCTGAGCGCAGAGGGCGAGTTTGCTTTCGATGCGCGCATCCTGTCGGCTTGGCGACAGCACGCAGCCAACACGAGTCGCAATCTTGCGCTCATGCTCGACGAACGACTGGCAGCGCAACGAAACGCCGCCGCGCAACTCGGCTTGAGCGCGCACGCGCTCAGCCATTATCAATCGCTCGCGCGCTTTCGCAGCGCACAGGAATTTATGCGCCGTGGCCGCAAGCTGACTGCGCTCAAGTTGTTGCTCGCGAACCTGCGCGGCGTGCCGTCAACTGCGGAAGCCGCGCGCCTCTTGTTGGGTCTCGTCGTGCCGCATAGTCTGCTACGGCGGCGCAAAAGGCATCTGCGTCAAAGCGCCAGCGAACGTTACGGCTCGCTGCCGGGTTGAGATGCTGAAACTACGGCCACAACATCGCCGCTTCGCGTCCATGCTGCTCTTGGGCGCGGCACTTGCGCCGACCTGTCTGACCGGCGGACTAATCTATAAGTACGCCGTGGACGTGCCCTACGCGGACGAGTGGCAGATCGGGCGGTTCTTCGAGCGTTTGATCTATGGCACACTCACTTTTCGTCATCTGTTCGCGCAGGCAAACGAGTATCGGCAATTCTTCCCGAACCTGCTCTTCCTCGGCCTCGGCCACTTGACGAAGTGGGACATGCGTTACGAGATGCTCTGCTCTTTCTTGCTCGCCTGTCTCATCTCGTTCAACATCTATCGGCTCGGCCGGCTGACGCTCGCCCGCTTCAGTCAGACGCAACGGCGCTGGCTCTACGTCGGCGCGAACCTGCTCATCTTCTCGCCCGCGCAGTACGACAACTGGTTGCAAGGACAACAGGTCGTCTTCTTCGTGCCCGTCGCCTGCTTGACCACTTGTTTGCTCATCGCTTGCTCTGCGCGCTTGCGCCCCGGCGCGAAATTTTCGCTCTGCGCACTGCTGGCGACCATCAGCACCTTCTCCGCAGCCAATGGACTGCTGTGCTGGTTGCTGCCGCTGCCCATCCTCGCTTGGCCCGTGAACCGCGCCGAACTGCGGCGCAAGCGTTGGTGGTTGCTCGCTTGGGCGTTGGGGCTGGCGCTGAACGTGGCGCTCTATTTTTATGACTATCACAAGCCGCCTGCTAGTCCCGCGCCGTCGGCCGCGCTCACTCATCCAGTCCGCGCGGGCATCTACTTTTTGAGTGTGCTGGGGCTGCCGCTCGGCTTCAGCCGACTGCTCATCGCGGTGTCGGTCGGCGCGCTCGCGTTCGCGCTCTACGCTTGGGCAGCGCGCCAGTTTGGGCGAACTTGGCGTGCGGCCGTTGACGCGCGCGCGCTGCTCGTCTGGTTGCTGCTCGGCGCTTATTCAATCCTGACCGCCGCGCTGATCGCGTTCGGCCGCGTCGGCTTCGGTCTCGACCAATCTCTGTCGTCGCGTTACACGACCTATACGCTGTATCTGCCGGTCGCGCTCGTCTATCTGTTGCCGCTCACGCTCGGCCGCGCCGCCGCGGCACACGAACGCGCGCCCGTTGACCAGCTAACGACGCGCGCGCGACTCGTGCCCTTGTTGGTCGCCGCGTTGCTCGTCTTGCACGTCCCCATCTATCTGCTGGGCGTGCGTCAGATGAGCGAGCAGCGGGTCACGATGTTGCAACTGAAAGCCTGCCTGCAACTCGTCAACGTCGTGTGGGACGATTGTTCGCCGAGGGTGTATGGGGATGCGGACATTCTGCGCCGGATAGCGAATCTGCTCGAACGACAAGGCTACATCCGACCCGGCTTGGCGCACAGCGACCGCTTGCAGGATTTCGCCGCTACGGACGCGCAAGCGCCGGACAACTACGGCGCGTTCCTGAGTTTGACGCAAACATCGGCGGATCAATACGTCGCTACGGGTCGGGCCGTCTTGCCGCATAGAGGTGAGCCGGCTGACGCAGTGCTGCTGGCTTACGACGGCGAAGACGGCGCGGCGCACGTCTTCGCCATCGCGGACATGGCGCTGGAGCGCGATTTCGTCTCCGCACTGCTGCGGCGCGGTGTGCAGGGCGACGCGCGCTGGCATAAATTTTTTTCCGGGCGCTCGCTACCGCCCCATGCGCGCCGCTTGAGCGCGTGGGCCTTTGACGTTGACACAGGCCGGGCCTACAGACTCGCGGGCACGCAGACCATCGCGCCGCCGACCGCGTCTGCTTCGTCTCAAACGCCGCATTGATCGTCATGGCCGACGCGCAACGCTCCGCCAGCATCAGCGTCTTCTTCCCCGCGTACAACGACGCGGCGGCCATCGGCGCGCTCGTCGCGACCGCGCTCGCAGTGCTGCCCACGCTCACGGCCGACTACGAGGTGCTCGTCGTCAACGACGGCAGCACAGACGCGACGGCCGCCGTGCTTGCAGAACTGGCGCGCACGCACGAGCGCGTGCGTGTCGTCCATCATGCGCGCAACATGGGCTATGGCGCGGCGCTGCGGAGCGGGTTCAAGCACGCGCGCAAGGAGTTGATCTTCTACACGGACGGCGATGGACAGTATGACGTGCGCGAGCTTACGCAGTTGCGCGCGCTGCTCACCGATGGGGTTGACGTGGTCAATGGATTTAAGATAAAACGCGCCGATAAGCTTTACCGCAAGGTTGTGGGCGGGATTTATAATTGGCTGGCCCGCTTCTTTTTTCGCCTGCCTATTCGTGATGTTGACTGTGATTTTCGGCTGCTCAGACGCCGCGCCATCGAGCAGCTCGAACTCGTTTCATCAAGCGGCGTGATCTGCGTCGAACTCGTGCGCAAGTTACACACGGCCGGTTATCGTTTCGTGGAAACGCCTGTTCATCATTATCCGCGCACGCACGGCCGGTCGCAATTTTTCACGCCTCGGCGTGTGGCCCGCACGGTCTTCGATTTCTGTCGGCTCTGGCTGCGTCTTGTCTAGCTGCGTCGGCTGCACTGACCGCAAAAGACAATTTCGCTTATGACTGACTTCGCCCACGAATACAGCGGGCGCTCCGTGCTGATCACGGGCGGTCTCGGCTTCATCGGCAGCAATCTCGCGCGCCGCCTCGTTGAGATGGGCGGCGTGGACGTGGCAATCGTTGACGCGCTCGTGCCCGGACAGGGCGGCAACCTCGGCAACATTCTGGGCTTGGAGGAGCGCGTGCGGCTGCATCGCGCCGACATCGGCGACGATTATGTGATCAATCATCTTGTCGGCGGCGTGGACTATATTTTCAATCTCGCCGGCAACGTCAGCCATCTCGAATCGTTGCGTTTCCCGCACCACGATCTGGCGCTCAATTGCGCGGCCCAGTTGACGCTCCTCGAAGCCTGTCGCAGCTATAACCCGCACGTGAAGATCGTCTTCACCAGCACGCGGCAGGTTTATGGCAAGCCCGTTTACTTACCCGTGGATGAGCAACACCGCGTCGCCCCGCTCGACATCAACGGCATCAACAAGCTCGCCGCCGAGCACTACCACCTGCTCTATCATCGCATCTACGGCACGCGCACCGTCTGTCTGCGGCTGACGAATACTTACGGCCCGCGCCAGCTACTCAGACACAACCGGCAGGGCTTCATCGCTTGGTTCATTCGCCAAGCGATTGACGGCGGCGTGATCGAGTTGTTCGGCGAAGGCCGGCAGCGACGTGATCTGAATTATGTGGATGACGTGGTTGAGGCGCTGCTCTTGGCGGGCGCGAGCGAGCGGGCGGAGGGCGAAATTTTCAATCTTGGCGGTACGGAGCCGATCAGCTTGGCCGAGTTGGCTGCGGAGTTAATCGCGCAGACGGGCCGCGGCTCGCTGCGCTCTGTCCCCTTCCCGCCTGAACGACAACTGATTGACATCGGCAACTTCTACTCCAGCTACGCCAAGATCGAGACCATCCTCGGTTGGCGGCCGCGCACACCCTTGCGCGCCGGCCTCGCCCGCACCATCGAATTCTACCAACAGCACCGCGCGCACTACTGGGAAGGGATGAGGGCTGAGGGATGAGGGATGAAAAGAACACTTCTTATTCATCCCTCAGCCCTCATCCCTCATCCCTTTTCTCCAATGCAGATCGCGGACAGGCCGGCGGGGAGCGTGTGGTGTGGCGCGCGCAGCCAGCGGGCTTCGCGGCGCAGGGCCGCGAGCAGTATGCCGTTTAGCCATTGCAGCCGCGGGGCGAGCGGTTTCACGTCTGAGCCGCGGTCGGCGAGACCGAGGCGCTTGAGCGCGAGGCGGCGCACGATGGCGAGCGGCAGCAGCAAGCTGTTGGCGTGTGTCGCGCGCCGGATGCGGAAGCCTGCGCGCGCCATTTGGCCGCAGAGCGCATTGAGCGTGTAACGTCGCGCCGTGCCCAGCGCCTCGTCGTGCCCACTCCGCAGCCACTCGTAGGCCGGCACGCGGACGAAAGCGACGCCGCCCGGCCGCAACACGCGGCGCATCTCGCCGATAGCCTGTTCGTCCGCGCCTACGTCCGGCAGTTGCCCCAATACATCGAAGCTCGTGACCAGATCAAAACTCGCATCGGCGCAGGGCAACTCCGTGACTGAGGCTTGCGCCAGTCGCGTGTGGCCGCGCCTGCGACAGAACTTGAGCGCGTCGTCGCTCAGATCAAGACCCGTCACGTCGCCGCCGCCCGCGTAGCGTTCGAGCCACGCGAGGTTGCCGCCCGTGCCGCAGCCCGCGTCGAGAATCAGACGGGCGCGCCCCGGCGGGCAGACCGCGTCGAGCAGCGCCGCCGTGATCTCGCGCATGCCTGCGAACCACCAGAAGCTCTCTTCCAGCGCGTACAGGGACTCGTAATCTTCCGCTTGCACTCAAAGCCCTCCGCGCGCCGTAATTGAAAGCATTAGCTGACACGCCTTGCTTCAGCGCACTGTCGTCTGCTGATGTTCGCTAAGCAGCCCGCT
>QHXQ01000009.1 GCA_003223935.1 Acidobacteriota bacterium
ATATTTTGATTATTCGGAACACCCGGCCGAACAACTATTGCTGTCCGGCATTACAAACGTTCCCTTCAGCTTCTGCAACTCTAATTCCCCTCTGCCCGCGGCTGACGGCTCAGCCGGCACAAGAGGGACATCATAGTTCTAACGGTCACCCGCCGATTTAAGTTTGAAAACAACTGCGTTCGTCGTCTTGCTTGACATACACGCGAAGGAGTTTTTATGCCCGCCTTTCCGACTGTACCTTAATTCTCGCGCTATCAGTCGCCGTCTCGGCCTTAATAAGTCCCGGAGGCGCTCCTCTTCCGTCGGCTCCCCCGACGTGCAAGTCTTGGCGGCGGACGTGCTCGAAGTTGCGGCTTGTACATTTCCTCAGCGCCCGCGCGCCCGACTCGCGACCCACGCGTCTATGCGCGGTAGCTCCCTCTCTTTGAAGGCCGACTGGAAGCGTATGCTCTCGGCGGCCTTCGCCACTTCGGGCGCGGCCTCCGCCGGGAGGTGCGCCTTGGCGAACGCCTCTAGCTCGTCGGCGCGCGCGGCGTCGGAGAAGTTGCCGAAGAGCGACGGCACGTAGGCGGCGGCGGCGAACTCGGAGAGCTTGCCGGTCAGCTCCTTGAGGTGCTGCTGCGCGAAGCGCCAGACGATCTCGCTGCGCTCGCCGCCCCCCGCCACGGGGATGAGCAGATAAGGGGCCATCTCCGGCGGCAGCTCATCTGTGAGGGCGATCTTGAGCGTCTCTTCGGCGAGCTTTGGGTCGCGCGCCGAGGCCATCGCGGAGTAGAACTGTATCTTCTCCTCGACCGACTGCGACTCGCGCCCGAGCTTGTGGAGGCGCTCGTAGTCCTCCCGGTCGGCATAAGTGCCGACGACCGTGAAGACGGGCGAGCGCAGATCCGGCGTAAGCGATTCGGGCCCCTTGAGGAACGCTTGGAATCGCCTGCGCGCCTCGGCAATCACGTTCTGGTCGCCGAGCACGCCGAGTGCCTCGATCAGCCGCCCGCGCAGTTGTTCCGTGCTCTTCGGCTCGCCGGGCTTGGCGTCCCAGCCGACGCGGGAAAAAGCGCCGCCGAGGAGCCTGCACGCGTAGGCTTGGAAGGCTGCGCTGCCGGGCCGCCCCCTTTCGAGTCCATCAATAAAGAGGATGCGCGTGAGAACCTCTTCCCACTGCGCGAGCGACGTCTCGTCGCGCAGCGCTTCGACTAGCACAAGGTAATCGGTCGCGGGCACGCGCGCGGCCTCCGCGAGCGCCCAAGTGTCGCCGAGCAGGTTGAGCCGGTCGGCCTCGGGCAGCGCACGTATTGCGCGCTTCAACTCGGCGAACATCGCTGGCTCGTACAGCACGCGGTAATAGCCGACGTTCCCGGCGTTAAGTTTGATGACGCTTCCGCACGGGCCGTCCGTGATGGCCCCCGTCTGGCGGCTCAGGAGCGTGTAGGTAGGACGACCCCCCGCGCCCTCGACCGAGACAGGAATCTGCCAGAGGAGCGGCGCGTCATTCGCGTAGTTGATTGTGAAGCGCTCTTGCGCGAGCGTGAGTACGCGCGACCCGGCGCGGCAGTCTGACTTCACGTTGACAACGGGGAAGCCCGGCTGCTCGGTCCAGCCCGAGGCGATTCTCAGGACGGGCTTGCGCGACGCGGCGGCGAGCGCCGCCCAGAGGTCGGCTGTCGTGGTGTTCGAGTACTCGTGCGAGCGCATATAGGACCGAATCCCCGTGCGGAAGTCCGACTCGCCGAGGTACTCTTCGAGCATCCGTATGAAGGCCTCGCCCTTCTGGTACGTGATTTCGTCGAAGCTGCGGTTGGCCTCGAAGGCATCGCGAACCTTCTGCTGGATGGGGTGGGTCGTCCTGAGCGCGTCACGGCTCATCACGAAGTTCTTCGAGCTGTTGGCGCGCAGCCAGACGTGCCAGTCGGGGTTGAAGTGGTCTGTGGCCTTTGACGCCATCCAAGAGGCGAAGCCCTCGTTGAGCCAAAGGTTGTCCCACCAAGCCATCGTCACGATGTCGCCGAACCACTGGTGCGCCATCTCGTGGGCCGCGACGCCGAAGACACTCTCCTTCGTGTCCTGCGAGGACGTGGCGGGATCGAAGAGCAGGAGCGCCTCGCCGAAGGTGATGCAGCCCCAGTTCTCCATCGCGCCGTCAAAGCCGCCGGGGATGGCGATCAGGTCGAGCTTCGGCAGCGGGTACTTCACGCCGAAATAGTCATTGTAGTAGGGCAGGAGTTTCTCGGCCGCCTCCAGCGCGTAGCGGCCGCGCTCCTTCTTACCCTTCGTCGTGACGACGCGTATGCGCACGCCCTCGGCCTCGCCGCTAATCGCCTCCATCTCGCCCGCGCAGAGGACGACGAGATAACTCGACATCTTCGGCGTGCGCGCGAACGTGATGGTCTTCTGGCCGTTCCCCAGAGGCTTCTCCTGCTCGACGGGCGTGTTCGAGACCGCCATGAAGTTTTCGGGGATGGTGACGGTCAGGCGGAACGTGGCGCGGAAGACAGGCTCATCCCAGCCGGGGAACATGCGGCGCGCGTCCACAGGCTCCATCTGCGTCGCGAGCATCACGCGCTCGCCCTCATCGGTCTCGTACTTGACGTAGTAGAGTCCCTGCGACTGCTCGCCAATCTTGCCGGCGAACGCGAGTTCTAGCTGGTGATGGCCGGCGGGAACGGGATGCGGAAAGGTGAGCGTCGCAGTCTGCGCCCCCTCGTCGAGCTTGATGGCGGCCGCCGGCCCGCCGACGAGCGCCGCGCGCGAGATGGTCAACTCGTTAGCGTTGAGGACGATAATCCTCGTCGCCTTGCGCACCTCGATATCAACGGCCTCGGTGCCCTTGAAGGTGAGCGTCTTAAGGTCGGGCTTGAGCCGGAGGTTGTAGTGCGACGGGACGACCGTCTTAGGAAGCTGTCCCGGCGTCGAGTCAAACGTGAATCTAGACTCGGCGGCGAGCGCGGCCGAAGCCGAAAGGAGGAGTAGGACAAGCGGAATGAGCGCGGCGCGACGCGCAGATAAATTACGCATGAGCATGTAACCTCGTTTCTGCAGATGTCTAAATGGCTGGCGCGTGACATTTAAGGCGGCGCGTGAAACGCATGGCCCGGACCACCTAGTCCGGGCCGTCGTCGGGGGCGCTTCGCCATCGGAGTATTTGCGTCTGTCGTTTGCCCCCGAGCGGAGAGTGCGATGACGCGAAGGCCGTCTCCATCCGGAGACTTATCGTGAAGGTGACATTGCGCCACACAATTCTTGAGTTGCCCGATTCATGACCCACTTCATGAGAGATTAGGTGAGACGAAGTGGGCGGACAAAGCTTATGTGACGGGCCGTTGCCGAAGAGCGATAAGGTGTTTCGGCGGGAGCGCGGGGCGTGGCAACCCGCCGACTCTCGACCGCTACGAGGCGGGAAGGAGTCTCACCACACATATAGGAGCCAAGTCGCTCTGAGCGAAGACGCCCGAGTTAAGACGGCCCGTAACAATCCCGTTGCCGGGCCTGCCCTACCGAGTGCTCAAACGGAACAGTGCCGCCTACATGTTCTGCTCGATCTGACACCTAGACTTCGCCCAGGCGTTTTCCACGCGCTACACACAGGCTTCCGACTGCGCGAAGTCCACATCTAGAACAAACGGACGCGATAGCTGAACTGTCGCTGGCAGAGTTCGAGCAGGATATGGATATATTGGCGGCAGGGCCGGAAAATTTCCCGCCCAGGTATGAAGGCAGCTATGCTAGTGAAGACCTTTACCTTGATCACGACTGATGCGAGTTAAATTAACAAAAGAGGGAGCCACTAATACCAAATTGCGCTCAAAAATGAGGTTGGGAATGCCCGCAAGTTGCTGAGTGGGCGACGTTAATCGGAAAACTCAACCTCATTTTGTTTTGCAACTTGGTATTAGTACTTACCATTTGGTGAGGAACTCCAAGTTGGTGTTGGTGGAAGAACACAGGCGCAAGGGTATACATCAGATAACATCAGACAGAAGTTCACTGATAAAGAACGCGACGTTGAGACCGGCTTAGACTACTTTGTGGCACGCTACTATGCGAGTGTGCAAGGGCGCTTCACCAGTGCCGACTCGGTCAGCGGCTCAATGTTGAATCCGCAGACGTTAAACCTCTATGCCTATGTCAACAATAATCCATTGAGACTAATTGATCCAACCGGACATGAAGCGAAAGATAGTCGGAATGATGTGAGTACCGCAGGCAAACCAAGTAATAGTGCGATCAGGAGAGCTGAGTGGGAAGCCCAAGCCTACGCGGTGATCGAATAAGCCGTTGTAGCCATGCTCCTCATAGCGGCGCTTCCAGCGCCGCATCTGCCGGCAAGAGAGTCCGAGTATCTCGGCGGCCTGCCACCATGTAAGCTTCTTGGCGATGGCGCGCAGCCTCACTTCCTGAATGTTCATAGCCCGCTCCACGGCGGCTTCGGAGTAGTGCAGCAGGTCTGGCCTCCTGACTTACTACCTTACGCCGCTGAATGCGGACAGTTGATGTGTTAATAAGAGCGGACACTTGATGTGCTAATAACACGCAGGAAAATAGTTGTAGCCAAGACTTACGCGAAAGGCTTATCATGCCGCCCTCTCAGAGGGTTGCATCTCGCATGGAGGAAGTCAGGCGTTAAGCTCTGATGGCCCAACAATCGCACCTAAACCTATGTCCGCCTGCTCAAGCGTCTTACCCCGACCAAGACTGCTTGATAGGTCAACCGCAGCACTCCCACAGAACCGCGCCATTTCGCACTTGCGGTCCAAGCCCTGTGAAGTTGCAAGGGCTACAAAATCAGGAGCAGAACAACCATGCCGACCATGAACGCCAGAGCATCCAACCTTTCACTCCCCCAGTACGGCTACGACCTCGTCGTCGCCACGACGCAAGACGCCGTCAACGCCACGACCAAAGAGTTCCTTTCCGCTTTCACAGGCAAGGAGTTTGTCGCCTGTTACAAGTTCGTTGATGAGGGGCATCAGGCCGAGCCGCTGGACTACAACGAAGTCAAGCGGGCCATCGGCGGAACCGATCCCTTTACGATCCGCAACGGTGACAACCAGAACCCGAAATTGAAGGCGCTCGACGACCTCGGATTCGAGTTCGCGTTCCGGGCGAAGATGGGCCTGCCACCCGGCCTCGCTCCGACGGCTATCCCCGACGTGGTCGTGCTCGATCAGGGCAGCGCCACCGTCACCTACCAGTTGTTCTTCGCGGAGTTCGACATCTTAGTGCTCGACGAGCGCCGCCGCGCGCTGTTCTGGACGAACCTGTCGCAGCCGTCCGGTGCGCCGTGGGTCTTCAAGTTCAACGTCAGCCTCGACATGCGCACCGGCGGCGACACGGCCTTCAGCAAGCTGCCGCCGGGCGTGCAGGAGAAGGTTAAGAATCTCAACCCCGGCTCGGCCTTCAGCGTCCAGCAACTCTACCTCGACCTAAACACCGCCGGGCTTCAGAGCGCGCCCGACATCGTCGGGCTTGACAAGAGCAGCACCGCCTACGTCGCCCTGACGCGCATCTTCCTCAACACCTACTGGAGGAAGTTACAGGAGGCCAGGGGCGACGTGCTGCTCGGCTACACCGTCACGCCGGATAAGCCGAACCCGCGCACGCCGTCGCTCGTCCCGACCGATCTGACCATCGAAGTCTCGCCTAACGTTGACGCGGAGGGGCACGCGACGAAGAAGTACGAACTCTACACGCTCGACTACCTCGTGATGTCGGACAACCACGTGCTGCCGGCCCCGGTACCGTTCAACTGGAACTGGGTGTCGGAGTCGGAGGAGGCCGACTTCCACGGGGCGATGGCGATCAAGAAGGCGCGCTTCGCCTCCTACCTCAATCAGGTGCTCTCGCCATCGCTCAACCAGATTTGCGTCGTGCCGCATTGCACGGTCTCCTTCCCCGACCTCCCCCCCCCGAAGTTCAAGGGGATTAAGTTTACCGCCAGTTATTCGAGGGAGGGGGCGTCGCAGACCTACCGCATCGTGAGCGACGGCTCGTCGAAGGTGCTGACCTTCTCCTACGAGAACAAGTCCAGCGACGAGGGCGTCAGTCTACCGCTGTGGGGCAAATACAGCTTCAATTGCTCCACGCAGTCGGAAGTTTTTCTGGAGAACAATGTCATCCGCACCTCGACCCTGTTCAACTGCCACGTCTTCATCAACGCTGAAGGGTTCACAACGGAGGGTAACTACGCGCGGTTTAAGGTTGACACCTCCTACCTGATCAACGTGGACAGTCAAGGCAACCTGGTGGTCAAGCTCGCGGAGGGCTCGCCCAAGCTGGACGACCAGTCGGAGACGCCCGACCCCAACTTCATATTGAAGCTCTTCTCCGGTGGGCAGATCACCAGCGACATCAACAAGCTGAAGGGTTTCCTGTCGGGCATCCGCAACTTCCTGACCGGGCACGACCAGTCCATTCTCAACATCATCAACGGCTCCTCAGCGTGGGTCTTCCCCGGCGCGCAGACCTTCGTCTACAAGGACATCTACTTCTCTGACCATCAGGACTTGGTCACGCACATCACCTACGTCGATCCCACCTGAGCCTGCGCCGCGGGCGGGCCAGCCGTTTGCGCCCGCCCCGCGCCGGCGCTCCGTGAACGATCTACTCTGACTAGGAGGCATCTCATGTCTAGCAAGCTGATCACGTATTCGTCCGAGTTGATGAGCAACTTCAAGCAGGCGGAGGTGGCGTCGGCCGAGGCCAAGTTCGAGGCCCTCCAAACTGACGACGGCAACGCACTGCTCTTCTCCGTCGGAACCGACGGGGTCTTCTACGTCACGCAGGAGACGCCCGGCCAGGCGACCGGCTGGGACAAGACCGATCTCAGCACCATGCTGAAGCGCGACTTCGGCGGGCAGACGCCCAAGACGCGGACGTTCGCCGTATCGCAGAACCGCAAGTCTGGAAAGATCGATCTGGCGCTGGTCGTCACAGTCCCCGACAACGATTATCTGTACCTGAGTCTCGACAACTCGGCGAGCGACACCGGCTGGGTAAGCAACCCAAGTTGGGTGCGGTTCCCCTACGACGATACGGCCCACCCGCTGTCGAAGGTGTCGGTCGTCAACGTCTTCATCAGCCAAGCGTCCGACGGCGAGTACATCGCCGTGGACACCCTGCGCAACCCGACGAGCGGCGTGCAGGTGGTCTTCCGCCACTTCATCGACCCGACCAAGAAGCTCACCGGGCAGGCGTGGAACCCGCACGACGTTTCGACCGACCTCGACGCCTCAAAGGTGTCGAGTTGCCTCGGTCGGCGTCAGGGCGACAAGGTCGATGGCCTCTACACGCTCGGCCAGATAGGCGGCCACACCTCGCTCATCTACCAGCCGCTCTACAACCCCTTCAAACCGAAAATTCCGGCGAACCCCGCGCGGCTTATTCTGCCCGAAGGCTCCGCGCCCTCGGCCATCGCGGCGGTGGCGATGAGCGACAGCGACAACGCGACCGACCTCTACGTGGCCTGCGACAAGTCGCTCTACTACTTCCCCGCCGACGCGCAGAAGGACAACGCCCAGGGCGTCAAGGTGCTCGACCATCCGATCATCGAGAAGGTGGATCGGCTCTTCGCCTTTGCCTCGCCCACGCAGGTCATCATCTGGGGCCTCAACCGCGCCGATCAGGTCTTCTACACGGCCTGCGACCGCGCGCAGATCAGGAACCCCGCGGCGTGGAGCTACCCGCTGCCCATCCTGCAAAACGTCGAACAGCTCTCGCCCTACGTCAACCGCGCCGACAACGGCAACACCTTCTTCGCGCACACGGGCCTTAACCAGTTGCAGAAGGCCGTGCAAGACCCGGAGACGACGACGTGGAAGTTCGAGAACATCCTGCTGCCGGCGCTCGTGACGGCCAAGGCGCAGAAGTTCAACTCCTACACGACGCGCGTGCAAGTGACCGACGAGACCAAGAAGCCGCTGGCCGGCGTGCCGGTGAACCTCAGCTCGTCGTCGCGCGCCGGCGTCTACATCAACAACCTCTATTACGTGCTCGACCCGACGCCGATCCCCGTCGAGACGGATCACACGGGCGGGCTGGTGATCGTCGAGTGGGTGGACGGCCTCCGGGCCACGCAACTACAGGTGCGCGGCGACGGCGGCGCGCCCATCGAGATCAACCCGATGGCCAAGCCGTTCCAGAAAGCGGCGAGCCTCAACACGAAGGAGAAGCTCTCCGCCGCCGTCATCAAGAGGCAGGACGGCAGCACCAAGCCGCTCATTGACTCGGCGACCAGCGACGGGGACAAGCAGATCGTGGCCGGCGCGATCAGCAACCTGCTGACCGCCTACCAGAGTTTGCCCCCTGCCGGCGCGCCGAAACTCGCCGCGGCGTCGGCGGCGGCCGAAGAGGCGGAGGCCCCGGCGCTCGCCAGTGTGCCGACGGCCAACATCATGTCGTTCCGGGTCGGTGCGGACGCCGCCGCCGCGGTCGATCTGGGCGAGGGGTTCATGGACTTCAGCGACGCCATCACGGTGGCGGCCGGCGACCTGCTCAAATTCCTGTCGTCGCAGGTAGAGTACGTCTTTCACGTCGTCAAAGACGCGCTCGACAAGGCGTGGCATTTCGTCGTCGAGATCGCCGATAAGACGTACCGCTTCGCCCTCGACGCCGCGGAGAAGATAGTCGGCGCGCTGGAGCACATCTTCAAGGCCATCAAGACCGCCCTCGAAGACTTGGTTGACTACCTCAAGTTCCTGTTCGACTGGGACGACTTCGTCCGCACCAAGGACGTGTTCAAGCGCCTCCTGCTCCTCCACTTCGGCCTCGTCCTCGATCAGGTCGGAGAGTTCAAGGAGGACTTCAACGCGCTCATCACGAAGGCCAAACACAGCGTCGACGATTGGGCCGGGATCAAGCACGACGACTGGCAGCCGGGCGTCAAACACAGCGACCAGCCCCTGGGCTTCCTGCGCACCCTCTTCGACTACGGGCAGGCGTTCTCCGCGCCGGGGATGTTCCTCTCCCAACACTTCATCGACAACGTTCACCACGCGCGGAGCACGACCGATGCCTCGACCAACGTGCTCGACGACTTGATCAACCGCGTCATTCAGGCGCTCGAAGATCAAGGGGACGTGCTCGTCGGCGCGGCCAACCGCATCCGGACGGAGCTGCTCGACGACTCGCGGTACGAGGCGCTGACGCTCGGCGAGGTGCTGAAGAAGTTGACGGCCATCGTGGTGGACGCGCTGCTCAACACGACGGAGAACGTGGTCGATCTCCTGATCGACGTCTTCGTCATCCTCGCCCGCGCGGCCGTCGCCGCGCTCGACACGCCGATCCGGATTCCGGTCGTCTCCGACATCCTCGAAGACATCGGCGTGAAGGTTGAATCTACCTCCATCCTCGACGTGGTCTGCATGATCGGTGCCGTCCCGGCGACGCTGGCCTACAAGGGAATCTTCAACCGGGCACCGTTCTCGCCCGGCGACGGCTTCAGCGACAAGATTCTCAACTCCAAAGACGTCTACGCGCTCCGGGACGCGTTCGCGGGCGTGAGGCTCGCCACGGACGAGGGCGCTGTGGTCGTCGCCGACACGGGCGGCGGGGCGCAGCCGTTGGCGCGGGCGGACGTGTCAGGCGGGAACGGGTCGTCGTCGCTGCTGACTGATTCGGACAAGAAAGCGTCGGATTTCGTGCCGGTCAAGATTCCGAAGCCGTGGCAGTCCACGGTCTACATGGTCGGGCATCTGCTCGGAGGGATCGTGTCGGTGGCGACGGCGGTGCTCGTCATCGCCGAAGCCAAGAAGGGGAGCATGGGGCCGCAGTACGAGACGGCGTCGGGCGTCTCCGGGGCGGTCGGCGCGGTGATGGTCGGCTTGCCGTCGGTGCTGGCCGCGCCCTACCCGATCCAGCACCCGGTGATGTCGAAGATCTCCAGCACGTGCTCGGGCGCGACGCTGCTCGGCAAGATAGCCTTCAAGATCGCGCCGTCGGCCATCGCCAAGAAGCGCGGGATAACCGATGCGGGGGAGAAAGAGGCGTTGGCGGAGACGATGAAGAAGATCGGCTCGGGGTTCGACGCGCTGATCGCGGTCATCGCGCTGGTTCCGACCTGCTACCACTTCTACGAGCTGTCGAAATACGAGGCCAGCAAGGAGCGCACCGAGGTCATCATTGACGAGACGAGTAACGTCTGCAACTACCTCGGCCGCGTCACCGGGTTCGCGGTGCAGGTGGTTGAAGCGCCCAAGGTGAAATTGATCCTCGCGGCGGTTCAGGGCGGGCTCATCATCTCCTACGGCGGCCTCCAGATGGCCGAAGCATTCTCGGAAGCTGCCGGCTGAGCGTGAGCGGGAAGGGGTGGGAACCCTCTCCCCGCCCCTTCCCGCTCCGCGCGGGCCACAGGCGGCGGGACTTGCCGACGGATACCCGGTAGTGATGTAACGAAGCAGGCACTTCCAGCTTGAAGCTTCAAGCTGGAAGTGCCTGCTTCGTCACTACCGCGGCAGCAGCGCCGCCCTCATGGAAGGCGTTCAGTTGGTGTATCATAAGTATGACTTTATGAGACATCGATTGCCAAAACTGTAGGAATCTCTCAGCAAAATACATAACCAGAGGCCCGGTTCTAGGATCGCTTATAACAGGTGTCCTTCAATTGCTTCATGCGATCTATATATCCTTATGAACCAGAATTTGGTTTCCTTATTTGCCTCAGGAGCGAAGATTCCAGGCGAGGCTTCCCCTTACTATCTACCTCTTGGAAGAGACACCGGGTTACGGAGTTTTAACGCGGTCTGCTGCGCGCTATCCTAAAGGAAGTCCTGGCTATTCCATCCTTCAAGTGAGCGGCTGTAATGTACACAAGAAAAAGTCGTCCTTTGGCAATTGACACATTTGGCCAGCAAGACTTTTCGAATCTCCGGTGTCATGCTCCTCATCAGATCGCCCACATCCTTCATCGCGTGTCTCGGCGGGTGTCCATAGCTGAAGCTGATGGTGCTTCCTCGCGTCTGAGCAAAGACAGTAATATCGGGTTCGCGCGGTAAGCTGTGTGCGATGAGCGCCGAACGAATAGTGATTCAACCCGCCGTCTTCTTCGACAACGCGCCCATTCATTACTCGAAGCTGAACGAGCTTGCATCGGAATCTTTCAGCTATCAGGTCTTGGCTGTAGCTATCCGAACCATCGGTCAACATAAAGACGCGAGATAATCGCACATCGGACAGCCCAGGGTTGTGTTGCAGGAATTACTTGGAGGCGAGATGAAGCTCCGCGGAGCTTTCCGTTAGGCGGCGACACCGAAGAGGCTTGCGACGAACTTCGCCTGCCCCGCCGCGTCGCTGCCGTCTAATCTTTTGACCTGCCCCTTCCTCATCATATGCAAAGACTCGATACCTTCCAGCGTCCGCTCCGCTGTATGAAATGAGCGGAAGCATTGTGATGCACGTACCTTCTTCTTTATGAATCTGTGATCCTGCTCGATTACATTGTTCAAGTATTTCACGCGCCGCAGTTTGCAGTCCTTTGGCACAATTCGCTCCGCTTGTGAAGTGCTAAATGCCTCAGGGTAAGCAGCGTTCTTATCCACACTAATCGAGAACGGTAGCCTGCGATGCTCTGCTCTCATCAGCTTCTTAAAAACCGTTTTGCTGCGGAAACATCGCGTTTCGCACTGAGCATGAATTCAATTGTCTGCCCCGACTTATCAACCGCGCGATAAAGGTACTTACACGACTTCCCGACCTTGATGTATGTCTCGTCCACCCGATATGACGTGCCGCTCATCTTCAGATGCTGACGGATGCGTTTGTTGATCTCGGGAGCGCACCTTTGGACCCAGCGAAAGACCGTTGAGTGATCTACGTCGAGTCCGCGCTCATGCATCATCTCTTCGACATCGCGATAAGATAGCTGGTAGCGGCAATACCATCGGACGCATAAAAGGATGAGCGACGGCTCGAAGTGCCGCCACTTGAACGAGGATTTAGTCTGCTTCATTAGTATGATTCTGGAATAGTGATGGATGAACTAACAAGCGGATTATAGTCGGAGAAACGATTTCTGCAACACTGCCAACAATCGTATGATCAAACTTGAAGCTCTCCTAATGAATCAACTCACATCAACACCAGAGCATCCATCCGCTCGTACTGCTATGACCTTCCCCCAGAAATGGGTAGAATCCTGGGCTTCCAAAGATCGTACTTTAGACGGACTCCCGCCCGGCAATGTCACCCGCCGACCTTGCGGGCACTGCTGCCGACTGTATCTAGGCTGAGCAGACAACGGCAGTGCCCGCTCCGTGGAGGGCGGCCACATAAAGTTGAGAGGTTCCCGCTTAGGGCCAAGCCGGAGAGCGCGGGATACCGCAGCGGTCACACGGAAAGCCTTCGGTCAAACGTGGGGCCTGAGCGACTCCGCCCCTCAGCCCTTACCGCCCGAAGACCCTCTGAGGTTCGCGACCTCAGCCTCCAGCCCGCTGACGCGATTGATGAGTTCCTGCAACCCCTCTTGCGGGATCTGGGGGTCGCCCGGATTCTCCGCCGTCACCTTGGTGTCGCTGGTCAGGTCTTTGGCCACCTCGATCAGCGGGTTCTTCTCGATGAGTATGTCCTTGATGTCCTTGTGATCCTTGTGCTCCTTCTGGTCCTTGTGCTCCTTCGGGTCTTTCAGATCCTTCGGGTCTTTGTGATCCTTCGGGTCTTTGTGATCCTTGTGATCCTTGTGCTCTTTCTGGTCCTTGTGCTCCTTCTGGTCCTTGTGCTCCTTGATGTCCTTGAAGTCCTTGCGCTCCTTGAAAAACTCCTTGATCTTGATGGCGGCACCGCCCCCGGTGCCGAGGATGCTGGCGAGGTCTCGGACGCTCAACTCGCCGACCTTCTGATTCAGGTCGACCGTCAGGTCGGGGCGGCTCTCGCCCGAAACGAACGGCTGCCCCTTCGGCTCTCTCTCCTTACTCATCTCTTTGCCTCCTTCTGAGGTTGTCGCAAGCAATCACCGCGGTGGGGTGTTAGTCTCCGCGCAGCCGCCGGGCCACCGCTTCACTGATCGGCTGCGCTGTCGCCCTCTCGTAGAACAGGAACCCGGGCGATGGGTTCACTTCAAAGCAGTAGTAGCGCCCGTCCGGAGTGCGCCGCAGGTCCACGCCGGCCAGCTCCAGCCCGAGCGCCGCGGCGAGGCCGGCGCAGGAGTTGCCGACCTCCGGCGGGAGGTCGGCGGCGCGCGCCGAGAGCGAGGCACCCTGCCGCCTCGCGTAGCGGTAATCGCTCGCCTCCGACTCGATCTCCGTGGCGAAAGCCTCATCGCCGACGGTGTGGACGCGGATGTCCACCCCCTCGACGTACTCCTGAAATTGGGTCGGGCAGTTCTTCAGCAAACCCAAACGGGATAAAGAAGCTTCGTCAAGCCGCTGCACGATGGAGCGGATGCCGCTCAAAGACTTATAGATCACGCGCCCGCGGCACTCCTCGTAGAAGGCGCGCGCCTCCTCCGGGCACGTCGTCACCAGCGTCTTCGGCGTCAGCAGCCCGACCTCGTTCGCCAAAAAACCCTGGTAGACCTTAGAGTCGTTCGAGGTGGATGCCTTCGGTCGGTTGACGACCACGCAGGGCAGCAGGTCGAGCAGCTCCATGACGGACAGTTGATACTCGGCCTCCGCAATCCTCTGCTCGCCGGGACTCAGGGCGCTCCGCTTTGTCTCGTCCCTGTACTCAACGTAGCGGGCGTAGACGCCCGTGACCTCTTCGAGGCCGACCGTCCGCCCCGGTGCCGAGACGTGGCCGCTCACCCCGGTGGGACTCGCCTCCCAGCACAGGCCGTACCTCCCGGGGAAGTGCCTCTCATCGAAGAGGAGGTAGTCGTAGCTCATGTCATCGAGGCGGGCGCACATCAGCTCGATCATCTCGTCCCCGAGGATGCCGCACACCAGGATCATGCCCGCCCCCTCCTTTCGCCAGCAGTCAACAGCGCGACCAGACCCTCCGTAACCTCAGCCCGCGCCTCTTCACCCAGTTGGAAGACCTGCGGCATGCGCTCTGCGCCCATGCAGTACCAGTCGCCCCGCCGCGCCCGAACCAGCGAGAGAGAACAGAAGGCTAGCCCGAGCGCCTCGGCCACTTCGAGGCAGTGGTCGGTAACCTCCGCCGCGTGCTCGTGATTGAGCGAGCCGTCCTCGATTGCCAGCACGACCCGGTCACCGACGACGAAGGCCTCCGCCCGGACGCCCTCGACCGCCTCGACCAGTTGGAACGGCAGAGTCCCCGACAGGGCAGCGAGTTTTTCGAGCGATTCCTCGCCGGTGATTCGGAAGCTGGACGGCTGGGTCAGCGGCACGTACCGCATGCGACCGCCGGAGCTACGGTAGAAGCGGCGCGCGTCTTCGATGTTGGAGGTCACCATCACACGGGGCAGCTTAAACTTTATAGACAGCACCAGGGACAGAAGGGTCGTGACGTTGAGGTGCGACTTGTACCAGAGTTCTGGGCGCAGCCGGTTGACGACGGGACAGCGGAGTCTGGGGAGCCATGCCATCACTAGCGCGTTCCACTCCGCGCTGATGTAGCGCCCGTCCTTGGTGGCGAATTCGTCGGCGGAGACCGGGATGCTGTAGAAGCGGGCCAGCACGCCGCCCACGTCCCGAAAGTTCGTCTCCCGACCATCGTAGCTCAGAGCCCCGCAGCCGTCGGCGCCCGCCACCCTCCAGGCGAAGTCGAAGTGCGGGAAGAGCCGGTCTTCGGGCAGAAAGAGGCTTTCCCTGCCCGCCTCCGTTAAGCGCTGACGGACGAGCTGGCAGCAGAGGTCTTCGTGCCTGCCGATGATGACGATGGGACCCATACCGACTCCCGATCTAAGCATGTCGAAGTCAGCGGCGGCGCCGCGACTAGCGGTCTCGACTGTCGAGGCCATCACCATACCCTCGGCAGCTTTGATGAGGACACAACACCGTAAGCGGCGTCATGCCGGTGACGGGAATGAACGGGGCAGTGATTCTCGCCAGTTCGTTAAGCCGTGGCCGGCTGGGTAACGTGCTGTGGCGTGAGATGAATGGCCGGATCGCCTGACATTTTCTCCTCTATGTGGCTAACGAAGGAAGACTTTCGTCAGCGGAAAGGATCAAAACCAAAGCTAACAGGGGCGAGGTTCCAGTCTGTCGCCCGTGGCAGATTGAGACAGGGCGTTACGATATTCCCGACGGCTAAAAATGTCAACAGCAAGTTTCACCTGGCCGCTTGTATGTTTGTCGGGAGTCGGGAGGAGGCAGTAAGCTTCCGACTCCGTGAAAGCAACAGTCCGAGACCGTACTGGTCTTTACAAGACCGCTGATAAGCAGGTGACGTTGCTTTCATCTGTTCTCTTGATCCCGAACAGTTGCCTGGGCCACCGAAGCCCGCATCTACTTGCAAGCGTGGGAGAGGAGCAACTCATGACAGACAACCCTGCGACCGTGCGGTGCAGCGCCGGCATTGATGTCTCCAAAGACTCTCTCGACATCTTCATCGATGCTCCTGCCGAGGAGTATCGCGTAGCCAACCAGACGGGCGACATCGCTGCTCTGGCCGAAAGACTCAAGGCGAGCGCACCCGATCACGTCGTCGTCAAGGCGTCGGGTGGCATTGAGTCGGCGCTCGTAACGGCGCTGGCAGCGAGTGGCTTGACTGTCTGTCGCGTCTCGCCGTAGCGTGTGCGCTCGTTTGCGCGGGCTGTGGGCAAGTTGGCAAAGAACGACCGCCTGGATGCTCGTTTGCTAGCGCGCTACGGGAGAGACTGCCGCCCTCAGGTCTCACGTTTAACTGACGTGGAGACGGCGGAACTGGAAGCTTTATTGCAGCGGCGGCAGTTGATCGAGATGCACGTGGCAGAGCAGAACCGGCTGGAGACCGCTCCTCGGGTCGTGGCTAAACAACTGAGGGAGCATCTGCGGTGATTAGAGAAACGCATTGCGGACTCGGACAAGGAGTTGCGACAACGTCTCGCCAGGACAGCAGTGTGGCGAGAGCAGGATGAGTTGGTGCAGTCGGTGCCGGGTGTTGGGCCGGTGATGAGCCTGACGCTTTTGGCCTCGCTGCCCGAGTTGGGCAGCTTGAACCGGAAGCAGATCGCGGCGCTGGTGGGGGTGGCACCTTACGCGCGCGACAGCGGGCGGCGGCGCGGGAGACGGCACACGGCTGGCGGGAGGCGCGTGGTGCGGACTGTTCTCTACATGATTACATGCTTCCTTGCTCTCAAAAGTGATAAGCGATCAGGCACGCCTAACTCTTGACATCTGTCGACAGCGGGCATATCGTGCGTGCGTCTTTCGGGTCATCGGTAGATCAGTTTCCACTTCTCAAATCCAACCACACAGAAGTAACGGTGATGGAACGAATCCTATTGCTACTTGCTCCGTTTACTCTTGTCATCTTTTACCCGTTTATTGCTAGGCCAGTTGGCGCAGACTTTAAACAGCGAACGATAGAACCGGACGCGGCATAGACGAACGCGGGCACCATCGCCCTCACGCAACGCATACAACGTAAGGAGCACGAATAATGACTGACGAAATTATTGACATCGCCGTTGTCGGCGGCGGCGTATCGGGCGTGTACAGCGCGTGGCGGCTCAAACAGACCTACCCCGATCGTAAGATCGTCGTCTTCGAGGGAGGCGGGCACATCGGCGGGCGGCTGCTCTCGGTTCGCCCTCCCGACATCCCGAACATGGTCGCTGAACTCGGCGGGATGCGTATCCTGCCGGCGATACAACCGCGAATCAAGCGGCTGATTGACGTGCTGAATCGAACGCTCCCGCGCGGCCAAAAGATCGAGCTGTATGACTTTCCAGTTGATGAGCCGCAGAATATTGCCTACCTTCGCGGCGTGCACCTACGACTCTCGGACTTCACCACCGAGCCACGCAAGGTGCCGTATCACCTTTCGTTTTTGGAGCGCGGCGGGACGGCGGGCAGCATCATTGTCAATGCTATTGAGCAGATCGTGCCGGGGATCACGAATCCAAGTCTTGACGAGCACCAGCGCCGGCATTTGGCGCAGTCCACGGAGTTCGCTGGACAGCCATTGTATCAGCAGGGTTTCTGGAATGTGCTGCTGCGCGCGATCAGTTGCGAGGCTTATCTGCTCGGCGTAGACGCTGGCGGTTACAATTCGACGCTGACTAATTGGAACGCAGCTGACGCGATCCCTTGGTATCTCTCCGACTTCGGCGTCAACCCGCAATACAAAGGCTTTAAGAAAGGATTTCAGGAGGTCCCAAAGTCGCTGGCAGAACTCTTCCGTAAGGCCGGCGGCGACATTCGGCTCAACACACCGATCACAGGCTTCGATTGGAATAGCGACGCGTTCGTGTTGCAACTTCAGGGCGAGACGATCAGTACGCAGTCGCTGATCCTCGCCATGCCGCGCCGTTCGCTCGATCTCCTCACGCCGACGAGTCCGCCGCTTCAGCAGATTCATGAGCTTATCGCAAGCGTCACACCGCGCCCGCTCTTTAAGCTCTTCACAACCTACAGCAGCCCTTGGTGGCGCGCGGCGGGTTTTACTGGCACAGATGGCAAGTTCATCCCGGTCGAAGCGGGACGCAGTGTCACCGACCTGCCGGTACGGCAAACTTACTACTGGCCGAAGGATGACGGCACACCGGCGACCGCCGGGCCGGCGATGTTGATGGCGAGCTATGATGACGGAACGAACATCGGCTTCTGGGATGGACTTCGTCCGCGACGCCATCAAGCATGGCGGACAGGACAGGAGGTTGCGGAGCCGGGTGATCCGTTCCTCGGCGATTGCGCGCAACAGCCCGACAGTGAATGGTGCCAATACAAGGCATCGCAACGGATGGTAGCTGAGGTGGCGCGCCAGCTTGGCGTGAGCCACGGTCTCAGTTACACGCCGGACGTGCGCAACGCTGCGTTCCGCGATTGGGGCGACGATCCGTTCGGCGGCGGCTGGAATAATTGGAACATCGGCGTGAAGAGTTGGGACGTGAAAAAGCAGATCGTCAAACCTTTCGACCATCGGCCACTCTACATCTGCGGCGAAGCCTATTCGGACGCCCAAGGCTGGGTCGAAGGCGCGTTGCAGACAGCCGACATGGTGCTTGAGAAGTTCGGAATTCCCTCTTTGTAAAGGGAATTATCTACTTGCATCAAGATAGGTAGATTAGCGCAGCACTCGATCTCATTGGCTCTGGCAATCTAAGGTTAGCCACGCGCCTTCTTAGTCGAGTCGATAATCCCTTTCGTCTTGAATAGCTGATATATCAAACATGCTCGCGATAGGTTGACCTATTGCATCGCAGGGCGGATTAAGAGATGAGTGACAAGATAGTCGCCTCAATCATCACAGGCGGCGGTCGGGGCATCGGCCGGGCCATTGCGCTGCGACTGGCCAGAGACACTGCTGTGCTGCTGGTTGGTCGCACCGAAAGCGATCTGCAATCTACTTGTCAAGAGATCAGACAGCATGGCGGTGTCGCTGAGGCTTGTGTGGCCGATGTGACCGCGTCGGCTGCGGCCGAGCGGGCCGTCGAGATGGCGCGCGTGGCGGGCTGGACGATCCACAATCTGATCTGTAATGCCGGCATAGGGAAGAGTGGCCCGACCGAGTCGTTCCCCAAGGAGACTTGGCGACAGATCATGGCAGTGAACATCGAAGGCAGCTTCAATTTCATCCAAGCCTGCCTGCCGTCGTTGCTGGCGGCGCAACAGGGTACCATCTGTCTGCTCAGCAGTATCTCGGGCTTGAAAGGCTATGCCTACACGGCCGCCTATACGACCAGCAAACATGCGCTGGTCGGTCTGGCCCGCGCGTTGGCACAGGAATACGGCAAGCGCGGGCTGGTGGTAGTACCCGTCTGTCCGGGCTTTGTCGCTGGCGAGATGACCGACAGAACGATTCGCGGCGTCATGAAACGGCGCGGGATTTCAGCCGAAGAAGCAACGCAATTGGTCGTGCGCGCGAACCCGCAACGACGCATCATCCCGCCCGAAGAAGTAGCCGAGATGGTGGCCTTCGTCTGCTCTGGCAGAGTGCCCTCGTTGAGCGGTAATCCATTGATCTTGAGCGGCGGTGAATAGACGGCACATTAGTTGGAGTAAAGAATGGCCGCGCCCATTCGTGGCGCAACCACTCGCCAAACGCCCGCGCGGTCTTTCGGAGCGAAGATGAAGCAACAAATTCTTATACAGCTTGCGGAATGGATTCGCGCGACCGCCGGCGAGCGCGGGCTGTTAGTGCCAGTGAGTGGTGGCACTGATAGCGCGCTCTGCTTCTGGTTGTGTCAGCAGGCTCTGCCTGCTAAGGCTGTGGCCGTGCACTTCGGAGAAACTTTGCGGGGTCATGCATGGTTTGAAAGTCTTGGCCCAATCGAGACGATTCCGCTGCCACCTGAGCAGGAGGAGAAAGAATTAACGCGCTGGGCGCTGCTGCTTTCGCTCAGCACCCGCAGGCGCGTCTGGCTTGTCGGCTCGCGCAACCGGACAGAAGATGTCTTCGGCACCTTTAGCCTAGCGAGTCGCGTCGCCACGTATTATCCGATTGTGAGCTTGTGGAAATCGGAAGTGTTAGACCTATGCGGGTTGATCGGAGTACCAGAGGAGATCATCGCTTCTAGTCATCAGGCTGACCCGCTGTGCGGGCGGACAGAGTTGATGGCTGAGATTGGGGTCGAGCGGATTGATCGGTTTCTAAAAGTTAAAGAAGGGGAGTTACCGGCAGACGAGTTGACAATTTTGCCGGCAGACCATCTGCGTTATTTGGATGAGACTTATCAACGCGGGCAATACAAGCGGAATTTGCCCATCCGCGCGCCTCGGTTTTGAGCAGCAGAGCGTTGCAGCATTCATGCACATGCCTTTGCAATGGGAATTAGCTATTTGACTAAGAAAGCTCGTCGCTAACCTTATTCCTGAGCTAATCAGAGCGGACGCTACGCTAAACTATCTATCTTGGGCAATAATATACTTGGCTCACCCGCGAGCCAAGACGCGGGGCTACAGGCCGAGCCTGTGCGCCTCAGCTTCAACAGCCATGACGATGCCCTCGACTATGCGGACGAACTCGTTGAAGAGGGCAATCACTGGCTTGCCATCCACGAACTCAACGTCGCGCAGCACTATATGCGTGGTGACGCTGAGATTCGCCTCTGCTGTAGTACTGGGCAGCAGGCGGAAGAGTTCCATTTCGTTTTTCGCCCGATCCCAAACAGGGACTTTAATCCGGTTGCGTTGCAAAGATAATTTTCAAGCGCGAAATTTCATCGAGTGCTTTTCACTAAGCGACGATCCCGAACAGCGCGGCGACAAACTTCGCCTGTCCTTGAGCATCATTACCACTTAACCTTTTGACCTGCCCTTTCCTCACCATGTTTACCGATTCGATGCCTTCCAGTGTTTGCCCCGCCGTGTGAAACCGCTTGAAGCATTGCGCGGCTCGCACCTTCTTTTTGATGAAACGATGGTCCTGTTCGATCACATTGTTTAGGTATTTCACACGCCTGAGCTTGCAATCCTTCGGCACAATCGTCTCCGCTTGAGAAGCGCCGCATGCCTCAGGGTAGGCAGCATTCTTATCCACCGATATAGAGAACGGTAGCCGACGATGGTCGGCTCTCATCATCTTCCCGAAGAAGCGTTTTGCCGCGGAACCATCGCGTTTTGCGCTAAGCATGAATTCAATGGTTTGCCCTTCCTTGTCTACGGCGCGGTAGAGATACTTACATGACTTCCCGACTTTGATATAGGTCTCATCCACTCGATATGGGGTGCCGCTCATCTTCAAACGAGGTCGGATGCGCTTGTTGATCTCGGGGGCATATCGTTGTACCCAACGAAAGACAGCCGAGTGATCTACATTGAGTCCACGCTCACACATCATCTCTTCGACATCGCGATAGGAGAGTTGATAGCGACAGTACCATCTGACACATAGCAAAATGACATCGGGCGCGTAGTGCCGCCATTTGAAGAGCGAGGAGTTACATTTCATGAATAGACCTGATAGCACAATTTGAGAGAGCGTGAGGAAGGAATAATACCTGAAAGGCTATTTTTGTAACACTGCCCTTAGGACTGCGGAAGATGTTTGAGCAGACGGCGCATGGCCCTACGGGCTGTGCGCACTTTCTTTTCGTGCGCACGCGTAAGCTCAGCCATATCACCCCCGCAGTGTGGGCACGCGGCGGCATCAGGCTTGACGTAGCGATGGCAACCCCGGCATATGGCCAAAGGAGGTGGGAGAGCGTGTGCCTGATCGGAGACCTTTTGACCCGCGCGCTTCCCAGCCGACTTGATCTGCACAAGCGGCTGGGCTGTGACCGCGATGATAGGGGCAGGCGTGTCCTTCGTATTCCCCCTCGCCGTTGCATCCTCGTTCGACAGCGGAGCCTTCATCGAAGAAGCCGCCCCGCCGTCAATGGACTCCAAGAGTAGTTGGAAGCGACCATGATCAAAGGGCTTGCCCGGAGCCATCTCGACTCGCTCTATGCGCTCACGTAGGCCCTGCGCTGCCAACTCCAGCGCGCGGTGGTGGCAGTAAGGATTGTTGCCTGCGCGCCCGAACAGGACATGGGTGGTCCATGTGCAGCCCGCGCGGCACACGTCAGCGTAGTAGCACGTGCGGCAGAAGCCCCACAGGTCTTCAACTGTGCGGGTGCGCGTGAAGCTCAATTCTGGTGTCTTCAGCCAAATGTCTGCGAGCGTGAGGTCGCGGATGTTGCCCCCGGCGTAAGCATCGGTGGGCAGCGAGGGACAGCCTTTGATCGTTCCGTCGGCCTCAATGCCCATCGTGTTCTCACCGGCGTTGCAACTCGACCAGTGGACGCGCTCGTCGCCGCTGCCGCGCCACACCGACTCATATGGGCCAAAGTAGCCGATGTTGTTGCCGGGCTGTATTAAGAACCCGCGCCCGACGCCTTCGCGGTAAAGCTCCGCGATGAGCGGCATCAGTTCGAGCAGTTCGTAGGGTTGGAGCAGTAGCTCGGGGTTATCGGCTGCCCGCCCCATCGCCACTGTCAACTGAATCTGCCAGTTCTTGGCCCCCGCCTCGATGAAGAGGTTCATCAACTCGCGCAGTTGCGGGATGACCGGCGCGGTGATCTGCGTGTTGACGCTGGTCGTCAGACCGTACTCACGCATCAGCCGCAAAGCCTTAAGCGCCGCGTCGAACGAACCCTTAACCCCGCGCAGCCGGTCATGCAGTTCGGGCAGCCCGTCGATTGAGACGCCGCCGGCTTGGAGCCCCGCTTCGGCGGCCTGCCTAATCCGCTCCTCGGTCAGATGCAGGCCGCCCGTTTGCATCGTACAGTCCATGCCCTGCGCGCGGATTTCGCGGATCAACTCTGTCCAGTCGCGGCGCAGGTAGGCTTCGCCGCCGATGAGCGTCACCTCGCGCGTGCCGAGCCGCGCCATCTGGCGAATAAGGTCGAAGCACTCTTCGGTCGTCAGTTCGCCCGTGCGGCGCTTCCCGGCGCGCGACCCGCAGTGCTGGCACTTGAGGTCGCACGCCAGGGTGATCTCCCAGACCACGTGGACGGGCCTGAGCGCCTCACGGTCATCGTCGGAGAGAAAGCGCCGCGGCTTTTCCACGACGCGGCCGCTTGTTGCCACTTTCCTTACCCAGCCTTTCCGATCTTCCGCTCAAGCGCCTTCAGCGCAGCCTGCACATCTTTGAGGTATTTCCTCGCTTGGGTGGCGGTCCGGCGCATCTCGGCGGCATCGCCGCGCTTGATGACATCGTCAATCGGCCTGCCATAAAGCACATGTGGGCCTGTGCCGGGCCTCGTGGCGGCCTTCTTACCCGCCGCTTTCTTCGTGCTCTTCTTTGTGCCTGTACGTGTCGGCATTCTATCCTCCTTCGCTGTCGAGTTCCGTGGGTCAAGTGTGTGAAGGTTCGTCACCGACGGCTATCACCTGCCGCCTGCGCGAATGGCCGCGTCCAGTTGCCCCAGCGTCTTCTGGACTTCCGCCAGGTGCTTCCGCGTGACTTCTGCGGCGCGGCGCATCTCGGCGACGTTGCCGGTAGCGATCACGTCGAAGATCGGTTGGGCATACATCACCCACTGACGCCGGTCAAGGATACTCTTGATGATGCTCTGTGAAAGGACCTTACCCCTCGCGGCCTGCGCGGCCGCCTTCCTCGGTGTGCCGGCCCTCTTTTTCGCCGTGCTTTTCTTTCC
>QHXQ01000058.1 GCA_003223935.1 Acidobacteriota bacterium
TGTTATCCTGTGCGTGCCCGAAGGCTACTCGAACGAGAAGATGAAGTTGATGGAGGCTCTGGGCGGGCAAGTCCGTTACGTGCCGAAAGAGACGGGCATGGAGGGCGCGCTCCATTTGGCGCAGGCGCTCGCGGCGCAGACCGAGAACAGTTTTCTGCCGCAGCAGTTTGCCAATCCGGCGAACCCGGATTATCACGAGCAGACGACCGCGCGCGAGATCATCGAACAGATGGACGGGCGCATTGATGCTGTCGTCATGGGCGCGGGCACGGCGGGCACGTTCACGGGTGTGGCGCGCGCTGTGAAAAAGATCAACCCGCGCGCGCTCTGTGTGTTGGTCGAGCCGCAAGGCTCAATCTTCGCGGGCGGCGAACCGGGCGAGCGCAAGGTCGAAGGCGTCGGGCAGAACGAATTCATCCCGCCCAACTTCGACCGCGAACTAGCCGACGAGATCATGATGATCTGCGACGACGAAGCCTTCGCCCATGTGCGCCGGCTCGCTGCGACTGAAGGCGTCCTAGCCGGCGGCTCATCCGGCATGGCCGCCGCCGCCGCGCGTCGCATCGCCGAACGACTCGGCCCCGGTCGCCGCATCATCACGCTCTTCCCCGACGGCGCAGAGCGATACATGAGTCAAGGAATCTTTGACTAAAGTGGTCAGTGGTCAGTGATCAGTTAAAAAACTGCTTTCACTGCCCACTGACCACCGACCACTGACCACTGTTATTTATGGGCTTTTCAACGACAGCAATCCACGCGGGCAACGAGCCGGACGCGACGACGGGCGCGGTCTCCGTGCCGATCTATCAGACTTCGACCTACGCGCAGGAAGCGTTCGGCAAGCCGACGGGCGGTTACGAGTATGCGCGCACGCAGAATCCGACGCGTGCGGCGTGCGAGCGCAACGTCGCCGCGCTCGAAGGCGCGCAGTACGGCTTCGCGTTTGCATCGGGCATGGCGGCGATTGACGCGACGTTGCGTCTGGTCAAGGCGGGCGATCACGTCATCGTCTCGGACAACACCTACGGCGGCACGTATCGCCTGTTCACGCGCATCCTCGCGAACTATGGCATCGAGTTCTCGTTCGTTGATACTTCCGATCCGGCGAACGTCGAAGCGGCGCTTAAAGAGAACACGCGCATGGTCTATGTCGAGACGCCGACCAATCCCGTCATGACCGTGACCGACTTGCGCGCCGTCGCAGACATCGCACACAAACATGGTGCGCGCGTCGTCTGCGACAATACGTTCATGTCGCCCTACCTGCAACGCCCGCTTGAGTTCGGCGTGGACATCGTCTTGCATTCGACGACGAAGTATTTGAACGGCCATTCGGATGGCGTGGGCGGCATCGTTGTGTTGAATAACGAGCAGGATGCGGAATGGTTGAAGTTCGTGCAGAACAGCGTGGGCGCGATCCTCGCGCCGTTCGATTCGTGGCTCGTCCTGCGCGGCACAAAGACGCTCGCCTTGCGCATGGAGCAGCACGATAAATCGGGCCGCGCCGTCGCTGCGTTCTTAGAAGAACATCCGAAGGTGCAGAAGCTCTACTATCCGGGGTCGCTCTCGCACAAGCAACACGAACTAGCGAAGCGCCAACAACGCGGCTTCGGCGGCATGGTATCATTCGACGTCGGCTCGCTTGAGAACGCGCGCAAGGTTTTGGAAGGCACGAAGATTTTGACGCTTGCTGAAAGTCTCGGCGCAGTCGAATCTTTGATCTCGCATCCGGCGACGATGACGCACGCATCCGTTCTGCCGGAGACGCGCAACCGGCTCGGCATCACAGATGGCCTCGTGCGCATCTCCGTCGGCCTCGAAGACACAGAGGACATCATCGCCGATCTCGATCAGGCGCTTGGAAAAATTTAGTGACGTGTGACGCGTGACAGGTTAAAATCATCCCGCTTTTCTTGGCACCTGTCATTCGTCACAACTGCTTATGAAGATCGAGTTGCACGCACAGACGGACGTTGGCCGCATACGACAGGGCAACGAGGATAACTTCCTCGTGCTCGATCTCACGGCGGCGCGGAGTTGGTCTGGAGCAAGTCAAGAGAGCGAACCGCCGCTCGCGCTGCGCGAGTTTGAGTTGAGCGAACCGGGCGCGGTGCTGATGGTCTCGGACGGCATGGGCGGCGCGCTCGCGGGCGACGTGGCGAGCCGCATGGCGGTCGAGACTGTGCGCGAGATGCTGCTCGGCAGTAACGAAGAGACGGGCGGCGGCTGCGATCCAGACGTGCCGCTCGTCGAATGCCTGCGCAATGCTGCGGGCTACGCCAACTACGCCATTCATCGCAAGAGCCTCGAAGATTCGCGCTGTCAGGGCATGGGCGCGACGCTGACGGCGGCGGCTGTGTCTGACAGCGCGCTCGACTTCGTGCAGGTTGGCGACAGCCGTGCTTACATCATACGCGGCGACGAGATCAAACAGGCGACCAAAGATCAATCGCTCGTGCAGCAACTCGTGGACGTCGGCCAGATCAGCGAAGAGGAAGCCGAGTCGCACATGTTCCGCAACGTCATCCTGCAAGCCCTCGGCGCACAGAGCGAACTCGCGCCCATCATGTCGCACGTGCCCCTGCGACGCGGCGACATTGTTGTGCTCTGTAGTGATGGCTTGTCCGGCAAGTTGCGCGGCGAAGAGATACGCGACGTTATCGCAGGCTGCGACGGCGATCTGGCCGAAGCCTGCAAGCAACTTATCGAAGAAGCCAACCGGCGCGGCGGCGAAGACAACATCACCGTCGTCCTCGCCCGCTTCACCGGCGACGACCTATCAGCCTCTGCCGACCCCATCACCATCGAACATCCTTATGGCGAACGTCGCTTGCAAGGCGACGAAGATGACACGACGCCGATCAACTGAAGTTAATTGATCCATTGAATCAATGAACAAATGATTTAATGGATCAATCCTTCATCCTTTCATCAACAACCCACTGACTATGCCCGTCTCGTAGGCGTACCACAGACCGAAGCAGATGCTGAGCGCACCGGCGATGGTTTGCAGGCCGTGATGGAAGCGGTCGAGTTTGCGCGCGGTCAGGACGAAGGGCAGGCCGACAAGTCCCGACATCAACAGCATCCCGACAATCGAGCCGCAGCCGAAGACCAGTAGGTACAAGATGCCGATGAGGGGCGAGTTGATCTGTGCCAGCACCAGCAGGGTCAACACGGCTGAGCCGGCCAGCCCGTGCATCGCGCCGACCAAGAGCGGCTTGATGCCGATGCGGCGGATGGCGTGCGAGTGCGGTGCGGTCAGCGCGCCTTCGTGCGCGGTGTCCTCATCGTGGAAGTGCACGTGTGCGTGCGTGAGACCGCCGTGCCGATGTTTATGTATGTGGATCGAGCCGCGCCCGCGCAAGGCACGCACGAACGTGTTCGTGCCGAGCAGTATGATCATCAACGCAACGCCGAACTCAAGCCACGCGCCGACGCGATCAGGGATGGCGATGCGCAGGACCAGCACGACGATGCCGACAACGACGAGCGACGCCGTATGCCCCGTGCCCCACAACGCGCCCACCAGTGCCGCGCGCCAGAGCTTGCGCTGCTCGCTCACGATGTTCGTGACGGCGACGACGTGATCAACTTCGGTCGCGTGTTTGAGACCGAAGACGAGACCGATGGTCAAAGCGGTCAGCGCGCTCGCCGTGGCCAACTCCTGTTCTTTGGCCGCGAAGAGTGCTTTGGTCTGCATGAAAACGGACGCAAGTAGGCCCGGCACGTTGTAGCCCGCTTGCCCGACGGCTTCGTAGCAGATAAGCAAGCCCGCGCCGGTGATGACGAGGGCGCTCACGACTGGCAGCACACGCACGAGCGTGGCGGCCTGTTGCATGGGTCGCTCCACCAGCCGCCGCGCATAGACGAACAGTAATCCGATGCCAGTCAGCGTGCACGCAAGCCCAAAGCTGAACGCGACAACCAACAGCAAACCGTAGCCGACGCGATGCAGAGAGATCGCCGAGAGCAACACGACGAGTGCTGAAGGGCACGGCAACAATCCGCCTGAGATGCCGAGCGCAAGCAGCGTCCGCCACGTCACGCGCCGGCCGTCCGCGCCCGGTGGCAGATGCGTGTGGCCATCATGCGTGTGCTCGTGTGCGTGGTCAGGTCCGTGCGTATGCTCAGATTCGTGCTCGTGCTCATGTGCGACGAAGCCGAGCGCCACGTTGAGGCGTTTGATGAACAGGCTCAGACCGATGATGACGACAATCGCGCCGGAGATGACGCTCAAGATCGGGTACAAGCGTTCGGGCACGACGTACTGCGCGGCAAAGAGCGTGATGAGACCGAGCGCGAAGACGCCGGCCGTGTGTGTGATGGTCACCGTCAGACCGAGAAAGACCGCATGCTTCGCCGTGCCGCGCGCGCCGACGAGATAGGCGGCGACGATGGTCTTGCCATGACCGGGCGACATGGCGTGAAAGCCGCCGAGTACAGCCGCGAGCAGCAGGCCGACGAGTGCGATGCCGACGGTCAACTCCGGCACGGCGATCAACTCTGCGAGCCGGTCGCGCGCGGGCGGTTCGACCTTGCGCCCGTCGCGTGCGACAAGCGGGCGCGCATGCACTGGTAGCGGCCCCGTAGTGAAAGAGAGTTGCGCCGTCCGTTCGTCGAGCGGGGCGGCGAGGCGGTCGGTTGGATAGGCGCGCAGTTCGTCGCTCAAAGATGCGCCGCCGAAGGCTGTGCTGTCGAAGACCTGCACACCGGCTGCGGGCGCGACGACGACCTCATGCCAACCGATGCGACCTTGATCATTCGCGTTCACAAAGCGCATCTGCCAAGCGCCGTTTGCGCCCACAGGCAGCGCCGCCTCGTAATCACATTCGAGCCTTAGCGTCGGCAGATTGCCTGCGCCCGCAGGCAAGCTGATGCGCTCTGCCGTGAGCGTGAGCGGCACGCGCGTCTCGTCAACAGTGAGCGTCAATCCGTCGGCATATTCACGTGCGTTGCGTGCGGCGTAAAGATCGAGTTCCGCCTGTGAGGGCTTGCCGTCCCCGTTCGTATCAATCGTCTGCAACTCTTGATAGGTCGGAATCTCGGCCATGTCCACGACATAGTGGACGCGCACGCGCGGCGCGGCGATGTCGAGCCGCGCGAAATGATTGACGGTGAAATTGCCGAGCGGGTGCGCCCGTGCCGGCGCGAAGGCGGCAGCGATGATAGCGAACAGGCACAGCGCGCGGACGATGCGCCGTGAATGATTGATGCGGGGGCTGTCCATAAAACTATCGGGGCGCAAGCTTACTCCGCGAGCGCGTGCTGTGCAAACGTGACCTGTAGCGGATCGAACTGCGGGTTGAGCGCGAGTGCGCGCGTGAGATAATCATGCGCGGTCGTCTGATCGCCCGCCGCACGCGCAATGAGGCCCGCGTGATAGAACAACTTCGCATCGCGCGTGCCGAGCTTCAGCGCCTCTTTGCTCGCCGCTTGCGCTTCGGCAAGTTTGCCCGCCTTGAGCGCCGTCCACGCGACTGCGTCCGCGCCGTAGATGTCGCGGCGTGCTTCATACTCGCGCGTGGCGAGCGCGTAGGCATCGTCGGGTTTCAGATCATGATCGGCGTAGAAGAGCGCGAGTTGCCGATTGTAGAGTTGACCATTGAGCGCGCTGAGGCGTGCGATCTGTTCGACGAGTGTGTACTGCGCCTGCGCCTCACGCTCGCGCCCTGCGAGCTTATAGAGATCACCGAGCGCGGCGACGAACGTCGGGTCGGGCAGACGCTTCGTGACCTGTTCGTAGAGCGCAATCGCGCCCGGCAGATCACCCTGTGCGGCGCGCGCGCGCGCAAGACCTGCGACTGCGCGATAGTAATCGGGAAACGTCGTGAGCGCATCGCGGTATTGGCGTTCTGCTTCTGCATAATTGCTCTCAGCGAAGGCGACCTCACCGAGTTGCCAACGACACCACGCGACCGTCTCACGCTCCGGTGGCACAGGTTCGAGCGCCAGCGCCAAAGCGATCTGATAGCTCCCGCGCGCTTCAGCCAACTGCCCATGCAGCAGCGCGATACGTGCGCGCCGCAAGGTTGCGCTCAGACTCTGCACGCCGTTGATTCGTTCGAGCCGGGCGAACGCTAACTCAGCCGCCGCATAGTCGCCTAACTCTAACAGCGCATCACCGAGCAACTCGAACGAGCTGCCTTTGTTAGGTTCGAGCATGGTCAACTGCCGTGCGTCGGCGCGGGCGGTGGCGAAGTCGTGCGCGTTAAATTCGGCGCGCGTGCGGGCGGCCAAGCCGCCGGGATTCTGCTCGGCGGGGATGGCCTTGAGCGAGGCTTGAGCCGCGCGTTGCGCGAGTTCGAGATATTGCACACTGCCCGTCTCGCGCAGGCGTTGCAGATAATAGCCGCAGAGCTTGTTATAGGCGATGAAGTCAAGCGGGTCGTCGCGCACACGCGCTTCAAGGAAGCGGATCGTGCCAGCGACTAACTCTTCGTCGCTCGGCAGCGGTGCGGCCGGCGGCACGGCCGAAGCGGTCGTCGCCCTAGGCCGCCCCCCGTAACCGCCGCACGCTTGATTAAAAACTATGACAGCTATGAGCAGCAGAAGATAACAGACTGTGCGCGAGGCTCGTCGCATGATGATTGTTCTACGTCGCGGATGTCCTTTGCGATTCTGGCTGATGCTTGCAGTTGCTTGGCCAACGTCTCTCCTTGTCAAGCCGTTGAAGAGCGATGCTAGTGTCCATGCCTTCTGTTTGTCAACGAGTTCTGCTAGCCGCGCTTTAGGCTAAAAGGTGCGAGTTGCTTTATTCACACCCGCCGCGGCCGGCGAACGTCCGTACAATAATCGTTGACAAAACCTAAGTCTTGGGTAAGATTGCAACTACCCTTTAACTTGTAAGAGTTCTTAACTGGCGCTGGCTGTCATTCTTCGTGCATTTTCCAGACTTGCTCCGCACTCGATACAGAAACGCATCGTTCTTTCCGCGTTAGTACGCATTGGCGCTCCGCGCTTGGTTCGCACTCGCATGAAGAGCACAGCTTTAGTTGGCCTGCGCCTTTGCTTTAGTTGGCCTTGCATCTTTATCGGCCTACATCAATGACCTAAGGAGATGAATTATGTTGCGCACACGCACACGTCGCGCCGCGCTCGCCGCGCTCGCGCTGACTCTCGCGGTCGTAGCCTTTTTGACCCCGGCCCCGTCGCTCATCGCCTCCGACCACGGCGACGCCCCTTATAACAGCTCGGATCAATCAATTGACGGGGCTGACGCCTACGCCTTCCTCGATCCAACGGACAACACGCGCGTCATCCTCTCTCTCACGTCGCGCGGCTTCATCGCCGCCGGCGAGAACAACAACTTCGGGCAGTTCGACCCGTCTGTGCGCTACCGCTTCGAGATCGAGTTGAACGGCGATCCGAAGCCGGACGCCTTCATTGACATTACCTTCTCGCGGCGCACCGGCGCGACCGCCCCGCAAGTGGCCACCATCACGCTGCTCAACGGCCAGACCTTCACGGCGAATTCGACGCCACCTTCGGTCTGCATCGCCGGCTCGGCCAACTGCCCGCCCGCGCCGACCATCACCGACCTCGGCACGACCGGCGTCCGCTTCTACGCCGGCATGCGCGACGACACGTTCAACTTCGACATTCCGGCCTTTGCCGCCGCCACCGCCGCGCTGCGCGCCTGCGTCGCGGCCCAGAACCCGCCCGACCAGACCTGCGCCAACAACGCGCTGGCCAACTTCCAACGCGGGCGCGACTCCTTCGCCGGCTACAACGTCATGAACATCGCCCTCTCGATTCCGAAGTCGCTCTTCGGCACGCCGACGAACAATATCATCGGCGTCAACGGCGTGCTCCAGCGCCGCAGCCCGCAACTGTTCCTCGCCTCGCCCGATCAGGTCAAACCCGGCGCGAACTACCCGGCCACCGGCTTCGGGCGCTGGGTCACACTCGACCGCAACGGCAACCCGGCGGTCAACGCCGTGCTCATCCCCTTCGGCCGGAAGGACGAATACAATGCCGCCACAACAATGGACGACGCCGCCGGCCGCTTTGCCGCCGACATCGTCGCCTCGCTCCAAGCCCTCGGCACGAACACGACGAACATCAACATTCTGGCCGGCGTCGCCGTCACCAACGGCGACATGCTGCGCCTGAACCTGAACACGGCCAACACGAGCCTCGGCTTCGGCGAAGAGATTTACTCGACCGCGAACTATGTGGGCTACCCGAATGGGCGGCGGCCCGGCGACGATGTGGTGGACACGCTTCTCTTCTTTATTGCCAATCAACCCTCTGGCGGGATTACGGACAACGCCAACGTCAACGAGGTGCCTTTCCTCAGCGCGTTCCCGTTCTTCCCGCCGCCGCACCAGCCGCGCCCCGTAGGCGCTGGCGCGGAAGACCTGACGCGCAACTAAACGCGCGGCAGTTAAGGTGCGATGACCCACACACGGAGAGGAGCGAAGGCCATGAAAAAGAAGCGGAGAAGCGTAACACACTTGATCGTGCTGGCATTCGCATTGGCGCTGCTTGTGAGCGTGCCCTTGTCGCCTGTGCTATCACAGAACAAGCCGACCAAGTCGCCGACGCCGAGCCAGCAAGTCTCAGGCGACAGCAACAAGTCTGCCCCTACTCGCGCCAAGAGCGCCGCGACGCAGGGCAACAAACAGACGCCCGACGCGCCCGTGCCAGAGCCACAGGGCAAGATCGCTTTTGCCAGTGACCGTGCCGGCAACTTTGAAATTTACGTGATGAACCCGGACGGGGGCGGCCTCGTCCGCGTCACCAACAACCCGGCCGAAGACACGCAACCGACGTGGTCGCCCGATGGCTCGAAGCTTGCTTTCGTCAGCAACCGCGACGGCAATAAAGAGATTTACGTCGTCAACGCCGACGGCAGCGGCACGACGCGCCTGACGAACAATACGGCGGAAGACATCGAGCCAACTTGGTCGCCCTCAACCACCACGCCGAAGATCGCCTTCGTCAGTCACCGCGACGGCAACGACGAAGTCTACTCGATGAACCCGGACGGCACGGGGCAGGCCAACCTGACGAACAACGCGGGCGACGACGTTGACCCGGCCTACATCGCCGGCTCTGGCTCACTCATCGCCTTCGCCTCAAACCGCGACGGCGACAAGTTCGAGATTTACCGGATGAACGCGGACGGCACGAGCCAGACGCGCCTGACTAACAACAGCTTCAACGATGTCGCGCCGACGTGGCCGCCCGGCTTCATCACTTTCCAGAGTGACCGCGACGGCAACGACGAGATTTACACGATGACCGGCACGGGCGCTAATCAGACGCGCGTTACCAATAACGCGGCCTTCGATCTCGATCCAGCGCGCTCCAGCGACGGCGCGCGTCTCGCCTTCGTCAGCAACCGCAACGACACCGCGAACCTTGAGATTTATACCGCCAACGCGGACGGCAGCAACGTCGTGCGACTCACGAACAATCCGGCGAGCGACATTGATCCGGCCATCCAGCCGATACCTTCGGCCGCAACTCTGGGCACAGTCCAACTGAGCGCGGACAACTACACCGTCGGCGAAGGGCAGCGCGGCGTGGACATCACCGTGACGCGGACGGGCGGAACAGGCGTGGCCTTCGTGACCATCGCTACCGTCAGCGGTACGGCTTCGGATCGCACAGACTTCGTGCCCATCTTCCGCCAACTTACTTTCGGCGTCGGCGAGACAAGCAAGACGGTCAACATCCCAATCATTGATGATTTCCGTGTTGAAGGGAATGAGACATTCACCGTCACTTTGAGCGGCCCCCTCAATACCATATTGGGCACGCCCAACACTGCGACCGTGACGATTGTTGACAACGACAGCGGTGTACCTGCGCTTTCGGCCACCATCTTCGGTGTGACGGCGGCGGGCAACCTTGTGCGCTTCAGCAGCGCCACGCCGGGCACGCTCGACTTGAACGTTGCCATCACCGGACTCCAGTCCAACGAGACCATCCTCGGCCTCGACACGCGCCCGGCATCTCTGGGCGTGGACACGCGCCCGGCCTCGCGCCAACTCTACGCGCTCGGCAGCACCGGCCGCATCTACCGGCTCAACCCCGTGACCGGCGCGGCGACGCTCGTTTCGACGCTCTCCACGGCGCTTTCGGGCACGTCCTTCGGCGTTGATTTCAACCCCATTCCCGACCGCTTGCGTGTCGTCTCGGATGCCGATCAAAACCTACGCATCAACGTTGACACCGGCGCGGCTTCGGTTGATACCACGCTCGCCTACGCCACAGGCGACCCCGCAGCCGGGCAGAATCCGAACGTCGTCGGCGCGGCCTACAACAACAACTTTGCCGGCGCGACGAGCGTCACGCTCTTCGGCATAGACTCCGTCCGCGACACACTCGTTCGGCAAGGGTCTGTGGGCGGCTCGCCCGTCTCGCCCAACTCCGGGCAACTGTTCACCATCGGTGCACTCGGCGTGGACACTTCGGACGTGGTCGGGTTCGACATCGCCAACCCGTCCGGCGTCGCCTTTGCGTCGCTGACGGTCGGCGGCACGTCGCAACTCTACACGATCAACTTGACGACGGGCGCGGCCACGCTCGTCGGTACAATCGGTAGCACGTCGCCGATTACGGACATCACGGCGACCAGCCCGCCCGCGAACCCGATTGACGACATCGGGTTCTTCATCCGCCAGCAGTATCTCGACTTCCTGAACCGCGAACCGGATACGGCGGGCTTCAACGCTTGGTTCAACGTGCTCACCAACTGCGCAGACCTATACAACACGCCGGGCTGCGACCGCGTGCAGGTCTCTTCGGCCTTCTTCGGCTCGCCGGAGTTCCAGTCGCGCGGCACGTTCGTGATGCGCGCCTACATCGCGGCGCTCGGTCGGTTGCCGACCTATCGCGAGTTTGTCAGCGATTTGTCTTCGCTCGGCGGCGCGACTGACACAGAGGTGCTCGCCAACCGCGCGCGCTTCCCCGACGACTTCGTGCAACGGCCGGAGTTCCGCACGAACTTCGACACGCTCTCGAACGCAGCCTATGTGGATCGTTTGATCGCTAACACCGGCGTCAGTTTCTCGAACCGCAACCAACTCGTCGCCGATTTGGATGCGGGCGTGAAGACGCGGGCGCAGGTCTTGGATGAGATCGTGAGCAGCCAGCAATTCGTGCTGGCTGCCTACAACCGCACATTCGTGTTGGCGGAATACTTCGGCTACCTTGAGCGCGACCCGGACACGGCAGGCTTTAACGCATGGGTTAATTTCTTGAACGCCAACCCGACCGACTTCCGCACGATGGTGCGCGGCTTCCTCGATTCCGTCGAGTACCGCTCACGCTTCGGGCCACCATAAAGGCGGAAACGATGAACGCGGAATGATGAATGATGAAGCTGTTTCCATTCATCATTCATCATTCCGCGTTCATCGTTTCTTTACTGCTCTTTTCCTTCCGGCAGCCCGCGCCAGTCGGGCGCAGTCCCAACGCGGCGCACGTAGATCGAAGCGCCGCGTACGCTCTCGACGACGACGCGGTCGCCCGCTTCAAGTTCCCCTTCACCTTCGGCCGGATAAGCCGTCCACGTCGAGCCGTAAACTTTCACCGCGCCTTCGTGCAGCGCCCCGCGACTCGACGTGACGACCGTGCCAACCTTGCCGGGCAAAGCTTCCATGCCGGTTTTCAGTCCGCCTTCCAGTTCCCGGCGCGCGAAGTATTTCGTGAAAATGGTGCGCGAGGCGACGGTGAGTGCAATCGAGACGACGAAGAAGGCGAGAAACTGAAATGGGTAGCCGAAGCCTGCGAGGCTGGCGAGCGCGGCGACGAGCGCGCCGATGCCGAACCACAGCATAACGAAGCCGGTCGTGAAGATTTCTGCCACGAGCAGAATCACGCCGAGCACAACCCAGATGATCCAGACGTAGTCTTCCATCAACCTCTCTCCGCGTCTGCACTGCGCGCCGCAATATGGGCCGAACAGCGCGCGCGTCTCTCGCCTCAACCTTTGAGCATGTTCTTCAGTACGAACCAGACGTTGGCGGGTCGTTCCGCCAGACGACGCATGAAATATGGATACCAAGTTTTGCCGTAGGGCACATAGACGCGCATCTTGTAGCCGTCGCGCGCAAGTTGCACCTGCAAGTCGCGGCGCACGCCGTAGAGCATCTGAAACTCAAACGCGGATTTCGGGATGCCCTCGCGCTGCGCAAAGTCAATCGTCGCGTCGAGCATCTTCGGATCGTGCGTGGCGATGCCGTGATAGATGCCACTGGCCAAGAGCACGCGCATCAGCCGCACATAGTTCGCATCCGTGTCGCGCTTATCTGGAAACGCAACTTCGGGCGGCTCATTGTACGCGCCTTTGCAAAGCCGTATGCGCGCGGGGATTTTCAATAACTCCTGCACGTCGCGCTCTGTGCGGCGGAGATAAGCCTGCACGACGATGCCGACCGTATTTAGATCAAACTCGGCGCGCAGCCGTTTGAAGATGTCGAACGTGATTTGCGTGACGTTCGAGCCTTCCATATCCACGCGCACGAAGTTGCCGCGCCGCGCCGCCTCTTCAACCACCGCCCGCGCGTTGCGATAAGTCAACTCCGGTTCGATGTCGAGGCCGAACTGCGTCAGCTTAATCGAGACGTTCGACTTGATGCCGGTCTCGTCGATCCGCGCGAGCACACGCTGGTACTCGCGCACCTCGCCTTCGGTCTCCGCCTTGTTCGTCACGCCCTCGTTCAGATGATCGAACGATGCAGTCGCGCCCAAAGCGTTCAGTTCGCGGATCGCCGCGACCGCCTCCTCGATGTTCTCACCTGCGACAAAGCGCGTCGTCAACTTCTTGAATGGGCGAAACCGCGTCGCAAAATCCTTCAACCCTTCCTGCCGCGACAGGAATAAAAGTGCATCTCTGGCAATCATTATTTGCGTGACAGGTGACGGGTAACAGGTGTCAAGAGAAAAGTTGATCTTTTCTTTTCACCTATCGCTTGTCACTTGTGATCTTTTCTCCTATGCTTTGCGGCGCTTGCACCGCCGTATGTACTCGTACCGCCTCGTTATTGATTTGCGTGCGTAGCCCGTAAAGGACGCTTGACTCTCTTGCGCTGGAAACTGCTTCTCGCCTCCTCGCTTGCCGCCACAGTGGTCGGTATGGGTGGTAGTCTCGGCATAGCTTACTGGCTGCGCGCCACACCGCAACGATTCGCTGTCCTCGATCCATTACTGCTCAGCACGCTGCTCATCCCGCTCATCGCTATCACCTTCGCCGCTATATTCGTCTATCGTCACACGGCGCGACGGCGTAAACTGCAAGCGACGCTCACGGTGCTGCTCTCAATCATTCTCACGCTTGCCGCGCTCAGCACCAGTGCGTTGCTGCTCGCGCGGCGCGCGTCCGCCGTTAGACCTGCACCGACCCCGACGCCGCGCAACATAACTTGAAACGATCAAGCGCTTGTCGCTTCTTCACTTACCCCCAGACGATTGAGGCCGATCTGCGCTTGCACCGGCCGGAGCGCGTCAATCACAAAGCGTATGTGTTCTTCGAGCGGCACGCCGAGTTCTTGGACGCCTTGATAGATGTCGTCGCGGTTGACCGTGCGCGCGAACGCTTTGTCTTTCAGTTTCTTCTTGACCGAAGAAACTTCCATGTCGTCCAGACTCTTCGAGGGCCTGACGAGCGCGCAGGCGACGAGAAAGCCGCAGAGTTCGTCGGTGGCGAAAAGCGCCTTCGCCATCTGTGTGTCGCGCGGTACATTCGTGTAGGTCGCGTGCCCCATGATGGCGTGGATGATGTGGTCTGGATAGCCGCGCCCGCACATGATCGTCGCGCCTTTGTATGGATGTTCGTCGGCGGTCGGAAACATCTCGTAATCGAAATCGTGGAGCATCCCCGCGAGGCCCCACTCGTCAACGTTCGCATCTGGGCCGCCGTAGCGTGCCGCCGCCGCGCGCATCGCCGTCTCGACCGCGAGCGCGTGCCGCCGCAGGCTCTCGCCCTTCGTGTACTCGCACAATAGCTCCCACGCATCCTCACGTGTGGGCATAAGCAGTCTCACCTCGCACACTTCACTGAATGTGTCGCCGAAGAGCAGTTTCGCACGTCTGCCGTCCGCTTTCAACAAGCGCCGTTCGGAGGGGCGCGCTTGCTGCACCTCCGACCATCCTTTACAATTCCTAGCGTCACATCATAGCGGTTTGACCACCGATGAAGTCTCTTTTAATCATCACACTCATTGCCTACGCGGTCGCTGCGATTCACGCACTGCTCGCGTTTATTAACAAGCGCCGCTCGGCCGAACGCACGGCGCTCTACACGCTCGCCGCAGCCTTCACGGGCCACACCGTTGCGCTCGCGCTCGACTGGGTGCAGCACGGTCATTACCCGCTCTTCGGTCTGCGCGAGACGTTTTCGTTTCTAGCATGGACGCTCGTCGTCGCTTACGGGCTGGCGCTCTATCGTTATCACGCGCGCGCGCTCGGCGCGATCACTCTGCCCATCGTCACGCTGCTCCTGCTCGTCGCCATACTCGTGCACGCAGGCGACAACGCAGCCGCAAACTCGGTCACGCAGGGCGTCGCCGTCTGGTTGTTTCCAATTCACACGACGCTCTTGGTCTGCGCTTACGCCGCGTTCTTCGTCGTCTTCGCCGCGAGCGTAATGTACTTGTGGCAGGAGCGCGAGTTGAAATTAAAAACTTTCAGCGCCTTCTTTCATCGCTTGCCATCGCTGTCAACCGTTGACGACATCGGCGCAACAGCCGTCGGCATCGGCTTCACGCTGCTCTCGCTCGGCATCTTGACGGGCATCATCTGGTCGTCGGAACGCAGCGGCCGGCTCTGGCACAACGATCCGAAAGAGGTTTCGGCGCTGCTCACTTGGTTGCTTTACTTGACGATGATCCACTATCGCGCCCAGTGGCGCGGACGCAAAGCCGCTTGGGTCGGCGTCGCTGGTTTCGTTCTCGTCGTCTTCACTTTCTTAGGCACGCGCTGGCTCGGCGGCTATCACGTGTTTGGTTAGTCTTCAGTTTTCAGTTTTCGGCAAGAACAAAGCTGCCAACTGAAAACTGAAGACTGAAAACCGAAAACTGTTCCCCATGTCCATTGTTCTCGTCGGTCTCAATCATAAATCCGCGCCCGTGGAGGTGCGCGAGCGTCTGGCGTTCTCGGACGAGGATTGCACGGAGTCGCTGCGCGCGTTGGTGGATGGCGATGCGATCAGCGAAGGGTTGATCGTTTCGACGTGCAACCGCGTCGAGGTGTTGGCGACCACAGGCAGCATGGACAGCGCGGCGGGCGCAACCCGCATCAGCGATTTTCTGAGCACAGTTCGCGCCGTGCCCGCAGACTTTTTCTACGAGCATCTCTACACGCACGCGGGCGACGAAGCGGTGCGCCACGTCTTTCGCGTGGCCTCTTCGCTCGACTCGATGGTCGTGGGCGAGCCACAGGTGCTCGGTCAAGTGCGCCGCGCTTACACGATTGCGGTCGCCGCCGGTACAGCCGGGCGCATCATTCATCGGTTGATGCATCACGCCCTGCACGTCGCCAAGCGCGTCCGCTCGGAGACAGGCATCGCCGATTCAGCCGTCTCGATCAGTTACACGGCGGTCGAACTTGGGCGCAAAGTTTTCGGTTCGCTCAACGGTACGACCATACTCTTGGTCGGCGCGGGCGAGATGGCCGAACTCGCCGCACAACATCTCGCGGGCGCTGGCGCTGAGCACATCCTTGTGGCCAATCGCACGCGCACGACGGCCGAAGAATTGGCCGCCAAGTTTAACGGCGAAGTTGTGAATTTCGATGCTCTGCCCGCGCAACTCGCCGAAGCAGACATCATCATCTGCTCGACCGGCGCGCGCGAATACATCATCACGCCGCAGATGGCGCGTGCAGCGTTAGAGACGCGGCGCAACCGGCCCGCCTTCTACATTGACATCAGCGTCCCGCGCAATGTTGACCCGGCGGTCGGCGAGATCGGCAACCTGTTTGTCTTCGACGTGGACGATCTCGAAGCGGTCATCGCCTCGAACATACGCGAGCGTGAACACGAAGCCGAACGCGCCGAGTTGATCGTCGCATCCGAAGTGATGCAGTTTCAACAGGCGTTGCGCGCGATGGACATCGGGCCGACGGTCGGCGCGATCCGGCAGAAGTTTCAAGACATCGCCAAGAACGAATATCAACGACAACGAAACAAGCTCGGCGCGCTCTCGGCCGAACAGGAGCACGCCGTCGAATCGCTGCTGCTCTCGGTCGTCAACAAGATCGCGCATCCGGTCATTAACCGCGTGCGCCGCTCGCATGAAACCGGCGTCGAAGAGAACTTGCAAGCATGGCGCGAAATTTTTGCGCTCGACGAGAAAGAGAACGGGCAAACGCCAACGGAATGAAGAACAGTTTTATCATCGGTTCGCGCGGCTCTAAGCTCGCGCTCTGGCAAGCGAATTGGGTCAAGTCACAACTCGCCGCGTTGCGGCCTGACGCGGACGCGCGGATCGAGATCATCAAGACTTCGGGCGACGTGATGCGCGACGTGCCGCTCGCGGTCATCGGCGGCAAGGGCGCGTTCACCAAAGAACTCGAAGAGGCGCTGCTCGCCGCGCGCATAGACATTGCCGTCCACTCGCTCAAAGACCTGCCGACGACTCTGCCCGATGGTCTCGCCATCACCGCCATCACCGAACGCGAAGACCCGCGCGACGCGCTCGTGCTCCGCGCCGGTACGTCGAACGACAACGCTTCTTTGCAGACTTTGCCTGCGGGCGCAATCGTCGGCACATCGAGCCTGCGCCGTCAAGCGCAGTTGAAGTTCCTGCGCCCAGACGTTGAGATACGCGACCTGCGCGGCAACGTGGATACGCGCCTGCGCAAACTCGACGAGGGCCGATACGACGCCGTGCTGCTCGCCTCTGCGGGCTTGCGCCGGCTCGGTTTTGCCGCGCGTATCAGCGCGCCCGTGCCGACCGACGTGATGTTGCCCGCCGTCGGGCAAGGTGCACTCGGCATCGAGACGCGCGCCGACGATAAAGACACCAACGCGCTCATCGTGCAACTAGAACACGCAGCCACGCGCGCCGCTTGCACCGCCGAACGTGCGCTCCTGTTTGCGCTCGGCGGCGGTTGCCAAGTGCCCATCGCCGCACACGCAACGGTCAACGACGGTCGCTTGCATGTCGTAGGGCTGGTCGCCAGCATGCGCGGCGACGAGATCATCCGCGCCGCAATCGAAGACGACATAGCGCAAGCCGCGCGCGCGGGCGAAGTATTGGCCGAACGACTATGCGCACAAGGCGCAGAGCGTCTGCTCGCCGAACAGTTATAACGCGCGAAAGTTTTCCCAACAGATTTATGTCATCGTCTCAACCCCTCGCCGGTCGCACCATCGTCACCACGCGCGCGCGGGCGCAAGCCGCAGAGTTCGCGGCACTGCTCGAAGGCTATGGCGCGCGCGTCGTCGCTTGCCCGACCATCGAGATCGTCGAACCGGAAACTTATGCGCCGCTCGATCAGGCGCTGGAGAATCTGTACGGCTACGATTGGTTGATCTTTACGAGCGTCAATGGTGTGGACTTTTTCCTGCGCCGTCTGGCTGCGCTCGACAAAGACGTGAGCGAACTTGATGCGTTGCGCGTTTGCGCCATCGGCACGGCGACGGCGGAGCGTCTGCACGAAGCGCACATACACGTTGATGTCGTGCCTGAACAGTTCAAAGCCGAAGGCGTCTTTGCGGCGTTGGAGAGTTATCTCGGCGGGCGGGCGCGCTTCGACCGTTTGAATTTTCTGATCCCGCGCGCTGCCATCGCACGAGATTTTTTGCCGCGCGCGCTGGAAGCGGCAGGCGCGCGCGTTGATTGTGTGCCCGCTTATCGCACCGTGCCGCCGCAGACGACCGAGCGTGCGCGCGTCGAAGCACTGCTCGCGGGCGGCGCGGTTGATTGCATCACGTTCACCAGTTCTTCAACCGTCAACAACTTCGCGCAACTCTTCGACACGAACGATCTGCGCGCGCTGCTCGCGGGCGTCCGCGTCGCTTGCATCGGCGACATCACGGCGCGCACTGCCGCAGAGTTTGGCCTCAAGACCGATATTCAACCCAATGAGTTCACCGTCCCCGCGCTCGCAAAAGCTATCGCGGACTACTTCGCTAAATGCTAAACTCCCAATGATGACACAGGGACGCATACTTGTGGTTGACGACGATCCGCTCCTGCTCGACACCTTGCGCGAGATTCTGACGGCGGGCGGCTTCGACACGCATGCCGAAACCGACGGGCGCGCGGCGCTCGCGCATCTAGCCGAGTTTCGCCCCGACGTCGTCATCACAGACGTGAAGATGCCCGGTCTCGACGGCTTCGCCCTGTTGCGCAAAGTGCGCGAGCGCGAACCGGAGTTGCCTGTGATCCTCTTGACCGGTGAAGGTTCAGTCGAGATGGCGCTGCGGGCTGTGCGCGAAGAGGGCGCATATCATTTCTTAGAGAAGCCGGTTGATAACGAGCAGTTGCTTGAAGTGACTGCGCGGGCGTTCGTGCAAGGTGCGGCGGGCCGTATGCGTGCAGCCTTGAATGCCGAACTGAAAGAGCGCGGTGCGTTCCGCCAACTGATCGGCAATTCCGAACCAATGCGCCGTGTCTATCAACTGATCGAGCAGGTCGCGCCGTCGTCTGCGTCTGTCTTGATCACGGGCGAATCGGGCACGGGTAAAGAGATGGTCGCGCGCACGATTCACGAACTCAGCCCGCGCCGGTTGCACGAGTTTGTGGCGATCAACTGCTCTGCGATCCCTGAGACGTTGATGGAGTCGGAACTGTTCGGGCACGAGCGCGGCGCATTCACGGGCGCAAGCATGCGCCGGCAAGGCTGCTTCGAGTTGGCGAACGGCGGCACACTCCTGCTCGACGAGATCGCGGAGATGCCTGCGCTCCTGCAAGCGAAACTTTTGCGTGTGCTTGAAGAACGAACCGTTAGACGACTCGGCGGCGGGCAAGAGATTCCGATCAACGTGCGCGTGCTCGCCGCGACCAACCGTGAGCCGCACGCGGCCGTGCGCGCCGGTGTGTTGCGCGAAGACCTGCTCTATCGCTTGAACGTCATCACGATTGAGTTGCCCGCCTTGCGCCAGCGCAAACAGGACTTGCCGCTTCTTGCGCAGCACCTGATCAATCAACTCGCCGAACGCCACGAACGCCCCGCGCGCTTTCTCAGCCCCGCCGCGCTCGACGTCCTAAAGTCGCATCACTGGCCCGGCAACGTGCGCGAACTGCGCAACGTGATTGAGCGCGCCGTCATTATCTGTTCGGGCGACACCATCGAACGTCATCACATCGCACCCTATCCGCTCGACCAACGCGCCCGCGCCCGCAGCGAAGATACGATCACTTTGCCCGTCGGCACGCCCATCTTCGAGGTCGAACGCCAGATGATCCTGCGCACGCTGCAAAAGACCGACAACAACAAGACGCGCGCCGCAGAGCTTTTGCAGATCAGCCTCAAGACCCTGCACAACAAGCTGCGGCTCTATCGTGAGCTAAATCTGCTCGACACCAAAACGCAGACGCCACAACCCGAAGCACGCGCACACACACGCACAGACGACTCTCTGTCTGATTAGCCGCACAACGAGTTGAACTTTGTTCTAACGCAAGACTGCGCGCATCTGCTCGTATTGCTCCGCCAGATCGTTTGGCCCTGTGATGCAAAGTTGTAAGTCGCGTATGAGGCCATCGTGAAGCCCGTAAATCCAACCGTGAATCGTCAACTCCTGCCCGCGCGCCCAAGCATTCTGCACAATAGTTGTCTGGCAGACGTTGACGACCTGCTCAATCACGTTTAGTTCGCACAGACTCGTCAGCCGCGCCTCCGTATCGCCGAGCGCCGACAGATGCGCCGCATACTTCTCCCGCACGTCCTGCACGTGGCGCAGCCAGTTGTCAATCAATCCCAGTTGCTCATTTTGCAGCACCGCTCTGACGCCGCCGCAGCCGTAGTGCCCGCACACAATGATGTGCTTGACGTGCAGCACTTCGACAGCGAACTGCATCACCGATAGACAGTTCAGGTCCGTGTGCGCGACGACGTTTGCGACGTTCCGATGAACAAACAACTCGCCGGGCATCAGACCGACGATCACATTGGCTGGCACGCGACTATCCGAACAACCGATCCACAAATACTCCGGCGCTTGCTGCTCGGCGAGCGTCGCAAAAAATTCCGGGTCACGCGCTCTGATCTCGTCAGCCCACGCACGATTATTAGCCAACAAATGTTCAAGCTTAGGTTTGTTCATACGACCGATTATCATTGACGCAGATAAAACACTTGAGATTTAAGAAATGCTGTCGAGACTTCGGGGTGAATAGGCTGTGATGTCGTGGGGTGCCGCACTATTCAACTTTGGCATAGACATCCTTCATGCCAAGCTCGCAACCGATAGCATTGAGCTTTATCACGTCTTCGGCATCGTGATACTCGGAATACCGCCACTCCCGATTACTCTGCCGCACGTATTGCTCGATTCGATACGGGTCTTGGGCCACAAGCAGATACTCCGTCAGCGATTCGATAGCCTGATACTGCTCAAACTTCTTGCCCCGATCATAAGCCTCTGTAGATTCAGACAAGACTTCTATCACGACAACCGGATTAAGCAGCGTATCATTCTCCGCATCAGCAAACTTCTCTTCATCGCACGCCACGACCATATCCGGGTAAGTATATTTTCCCGTCGCGCTCACTTTCACGCGCATATCGCTCGGATAAACATTGCACGGGCGCTCAAGCAACTGATTGCCCAAAATACGAATGATATTCGCCGTGATCAGATTATGCCGCTTGCTTGCGCCCACCATCGCAAACATCTCACCCGCAAAATACTCATGCTTAATCTCAGACTTCCGCTCAATGGCTAGATATTCTTCCGGCGATAGCAAAGTTTTACGTTGAGAAGACATAAGCGTCTCACTCCTTCATCACGTAATTTATTCTAAGATGTGAGTAGAGGCAATGACATAGCGCCGGAATTCACCCGCGCCGAGCGAACTGCATCCTATTAAACCGCTAGGGCACAATGATGAAAGAGATGCTATTGAGGCGTCGGGTTCAATGAGTTATTAGGTGGCATGCTAGACAGCCTCTAGCTTATCAATAATACTTTCAACCTGAGTTCGCAAATTGCCATGAACAACATCAGCTTTTAGATAGTCTCGTAGAGGGCCAAGGACAGAGGCAATGGTATCTTTACGTTGTTCTTTTGGCACAGCTTCAATAGCGGTCATTATTACCTTGTGCGCTTCCTCAAATTGTTCCGCGAAAAGTAGTGCGTCGGCTAAATCAAATCTGCGCCAATAATTTTCTGGTTCTTCTACAACCATATGGCGGCAAAGATGAATTTGCTTGCGGAAGCCCTCTTTAGCTTGGTCAAGTAGCTTGGAGTCCCACTTTGAAAGCAAAAGATCCAAACGAGCCACATTCAAACCTGAGTAAAGATCATATTTGTTAAGTTTATGCGCTTCATTGTAACTGTTTCGAGCCTCCTCCAATGATTTTTCATTATAAAGGGTTGGAGCGCCAGCCATTCCTAATCTCCTAAGAGCGCCTCCCAAATTACTCCAAGCCTCAGCATCGTTAGGCGCAAGGCGTACAGCTTCACGAAGATAGGTCACTGCGCTTTCAGGCTTCATCATTTTGCTGAAGCAGACACCTAGTTCTCTATGCGCCATAGCGTTATTAGGATCAAGCCTCCGCACAACTTCCAGCGACTTTATAGCTTCATCGTATCTGCTTAATCCTCTATAAGCCTTTCCTAGTTCCAGAGAAGCCTCTACCGATGCAGGATTAGCTTCCACAGCTTGTATGAGCAGCGCTACACGATCACTCAGCTTTTCTGTTGCCATTGCCGCACGAAGTAAGTCTTCGCCGCGAGACTTTCTGAGGCGCTCAATCTCAGCCTCAAGATTTTCGAGCTTAGCCTTGGTTATATTGATAAACTCACTGTTGAGACGAACAGGGCTGTCACATATGTTGTTTTTTAGCCCGTCCTCAATTGCAGCCACAATATCGTCTACGGCTTTGATAAGAATGTCGGGATAATAAAGAATTGCGCGATTTGCGAACACGTTGAATTTAAGGTCTTCCACGTTTTGCGAGATGGGAACGGTGACCCGATCACGTAAAGCCCACCTCACGCCCAGTTCGAGATAAACATTTGGGTTAGCACCTGTAAGATCGGCGATGTAGATGTCAGCATCGCGAGCTTCACTAAACATAGAAGCATGAATGACGCCAGCCTGTCTCTTGTCTTTCTCTATAACCAACTCGACTTTGCGTCCTAATTTTGCGCTTAGTTTCTCTATAACTGGTTTAAGAAGATTCTCCTTCACAGCTTCCGGGTTTTTATAAATTGCATTTGGCCCCATATTTGTGCCGGGCATAGCAACGAAGACCCGGAGTGAATTTGAATCAGCCATCTATATTTCCTCTCTATGCATTATCCAGCATTTTATTTCATCTTCTTCATCCAACCACCGTTGCCATCTAACTACTATTATACCGCACTATGCGGTCTAACAACCCCACGATGAATGTTAGACCGCATGCGACATGTATCGGTGATGAAGCTCAACGTTGCGCGCGTGTGCCGAGTTGGTTGAGCAGTTCGCGGACGGCTGCGTCGAGTTGTGAATCGTGACCGGCGAGGGTTTCGCCAATCGGGCGGGTGATGGGTATGTCAACGGGGCGCGGGTGGAGTTCCATGTCTGTGCCGTCGTTGGCGGTGACTTTGATGAAGGGGAGACGAAAGATCGTGCCGTCAATGAGTGCTTGATTCGAGGTATAGACGATCCAGCCGGCGGTCGGTTCACCGACGACTTTGCCGAGATGCAGGGCGCGATAGCCTTCGGTGAAATCTTCAGCGTCGGAGAGCGAGTGGCGATTGGTGATGAGGATTGTGGGGCGTTCGAGCGCGCGTTGGCCGAGGGCTGTGCGCGCGGGCGCGCTCGTGTAGCCGCGCGGCGTCATCGTCAGATAACCGCGCCGCGCGAGCACGTCAATCGCATAGACGTTGACGAAGCCGCCGTTGTTGTTGCGCACGTCAATCACGACGCCTTCGCGCGTGCTGTTCTCCGCATCGAGGTCAACGTAGAGTTGGGCGAGCGCGGCGGCGCTCATGTCGAACATGTGCACGTAGCCGAGCCGGCCGTTGCTCGCGCGTGCGACGTAAGCGCGATTGGCTTCGACCCACTGACGATAGAGCAAGCCCTTCTCCGTCGCCGCGTTGACCGGGCGCACGGCCGCCTCGCGCCTGTCCGCGCCATCGGCGGATGAGGCGATGGTGAGACTCACACGGCGGCCCGTTTTATAGTTGAGCAGGTCGTCAAGGTTCGTGTGCGCGTCAAGCGTGTGCCCGTCAACGGCGAGCAGATAATCACCGACCTTGATGTTGCTTGCGAGCGCGGCGGGGCTGAGCGGAATGATCTCTGTGATCTTCAACTTACCATTCGTCTCATACTCGCGCCGGTCGAAGCGCAGGCCGAGCCGGCCCGTTGTTGGTTGATTCGCGTTGGGCGGCCCGCTTGCGCCAAGGTGTGAGCCGTTCAGTTCGCCGATCATTAGTTGCAACAGACGGCGCACCTCGTCGGGCGTGCGCGCGCCTGCGACGCGCGGCTCGTATTCGGCGCGCACCTGTTCCCAGTTCGCGCCGTGATAGGCGGGATCGTAGTAGTTGTCGCGCAGGTACGACCAAGCTTCGTGGAACACTTCCATCTTCTCGCGCGCGAAATCAACGTCCATCTCGGCGGCGACGGCGAGCGCGCGCGCGCGGCCGTCGAGCGAGACGATGTTGATGCGGCCGTTCTCGAGATAGAAGACATCCTTGCTATCGGGCGAAAACTGCGCCCAAGACTTCCCGCCCGGCGTCGAGGTCAACTGTTTTGCGACCGCAGGCTCGCGCGCCAGTTCATCGAGCGAGTAGATGTAAAGGTTCTCTTGATTCGCGGCGGCCGCGATCATCAAGACCCACTTGCCGTCGGGACTGATCGTCTGATAGCCCACGTCCACGCCGACCGGCGGCAGACTCAAGCGCCGACGTATCTCTTCAAAGTCGATCTGCACGGGCTTCACGCTCGGCCTTCTGCCTTCAGGGCTAGGTGAAGGCGAAGGCGAGGGCTGTGCGGTTGGCGTCGGCACTGCGTTGGGTGCTTCGCGCGCTGGCTCAGGGCTGGTCGGTTGATTCTCTGGGCGCGTGATGGGCGTGACGGTCTTCGGCGTCTCCTCTTTGAAGAGGTCGCGGAACTGATCTTCGCGAAACTTCGGCGTGCGCGGGATCAGATCAATGCGCGCGAGTTGATTGTTCTCGGTGCGTTGGCCTGTGTCGAACAGTATGAACGTGCCGTCGGGACTCCAAGAGACCGTGTTGCTGTTCGCGTTCGCAATGAAGCTGACGGGCCGGCTCGTGCCGCCATCAATGGGCGCGACGAAGACGTTTCTGAACTGCTCGACGGGCATGTAAGCGAGCCAACGACTATCGGGCGACCAGATGAAAGGACGATCAGAGATGAACGGTTGCCGCTCAAGCGGCGTGGTCGCAACCACGCGCTCTTGTTTTGTGCTCACCTCAAGCACGCGCAACTCTTTCGCGCCGCGTTGGAAGGCGATCCATTTGCCGTCGGGCGAGAACAGCGGCTTGGAATCGTCGGCCGCGTCGCGCGTTAGTTGCGTCTCGGCGTTTGTCGCAAAGTCGTAGAGGAAGAGATGCGTCGGGCCGTCGCGGTCTGAGACATAGACGAGGCGGCGGCTGTCGGGCGACCAAGCGATCTGCGATTCGTCGGCTGCGCTGACTGTGACGCGCGCCGCATCGCCGCCATCTGTGGCAGAGGCCGCAAAGACTTCGCCGCGCACGACGAACGCGACCTTCTTGCCGTCGGGCGAAAGCTGTAGCTCCTGAATCTGATCGCTCATGCGCACGTGTTCAATCGCCGGCCCCGCAGATGCGCCGCGCCGCGTGATCGCAACTTCGCTCGCGCGGCCGCTCTCTGTATCCAATTTCCAGATGCGGAAGTTGTGCTCGAAGACGATCTCGCGGCCGTCGTAAGAGATGTTGGGCCAGAGCACGCGCCCGTCTGTGAAGTTGGTGAGGCGCGTGTAATCATCGCGCCCGACGGTGACGCGCCAGATGTTCTGCGCGCCGCCGCGCACTGATTGCAGTTTGCCATCCGTGCGATCAGACACATAGAAAAGCCTGCGCCCGTCGCCGCTCCACATCGGCCAGACCTCTTTCGCATCGCCGCCCTGTGTGACGCGCTCGTAAGTCGGCTGCGCGCTGTCTGTGCCACGCAGTAGCCACACTTCCGATTCGTCAATGTGGCTGTGCCCGTAGCGCCACCATTGCTGCGAGACGATGCCGCGCGCTGTGAACGCGAGCGTCGCGCCATCGGGCGCGGGCGCAGAAAAATATTCGTTCACATAACGGTCGGCGCTGACCTGCATCGGCGTGCCGCCGTCAACAGAGACGCGGAAGAGATCGTTCATGCCCGCAATGTCACGGCTGGTCGAAGAGAAGTAGAGCCAGCGGCCGTCGCGCGACCATGCGTCGAGTTGATCAAAGGCATCATCGAAAGTGAGGCGGCGCAGGTCGCCCGTGTCGAACGTCAAGACGTAGATGTCGCCGTTGCCGGTGCGCGTGGAGACGAAGGCGAGTTGTTTACCGTCGGGCGAATAGAGCGGGCGCGATTCGTTCGCCGGATGCGAGACGAGCAGACGCGCCGCGCCGCCCGATGACGACACAGTCCAGATGTCGCCGCCCGAAACAAAAGCGATCTCCGTGCGATCAGGCGCGAGCGCCGGTTCGGTGAAATAAGGCAAAGCTGTCGCCGTGTTTGCCGCGCCGCTTGGCGTGCTGCTCGGCTGCGTCTGTGCGTCAAGACTGAGCGTGAACGTGAGCGTCAAGCTCAATGCGAGTGGGCAAACAAATAGCTTGCGGAAACAGGACATGCGTGCCTCCAATGCGAGCAGAAGATGGTTGATTGCAAGTGTTGATGCCAGCGTGCGCAGCATTGACTACGAATATATTTTCCGTAAGGGTGACGGCAATATAACAGACAAAGCGGCAGGGACGAAAAACTTTTCCGCCGCCAACGCGCGCTGCTCGCCCGCATTTGCGCTTGCCTCCGGCGCTCGCCTAATGCTACTTATCGCCGCGCATGTCTGTCTTACTTATTTTCGTTGACGGGTTAGGCATCGGCTCGCGCGGCACGCACAACCCGCTTGCACAACTCGACGCAGAGGCTGCGCCGCTTGCCGTCTTCGCGGACGAAGAACCGGCGTTACCGCACGACGGCGTACTTGTGCGCACCGATGCGCGACTCGGCGTCGAAGGCCGGCCGCAGAGTGCGTCGGGCCAGACGACGATCCTGACGGGCGTCAACGCGCCCGCCGCGCTCGGTTATCACAAGCAGGGGTTTCCAAATGAGGCGATGCGTGCGATCATCCGCGAGCATTCGCTCTTTCTACAACTCGAACGCGCGGGCGTCCGACCCAATGTCTTCGCCAACGCTTACACGCCGCGCTTCTTCAACGCGCGTCCGCGCTGGGTTTCGGCGACGACAGTCGCGGTCGAAGCGGCCGGTTTGAGTTTTCGGCAACTCGATGATCTGCGCGCCGGTCGCGCCGTCTATCAGGATTTCACGAACGAGATGCTGATCGGAGCAGGCTTTGATGTCGCGCCGCGCACGCCCGAAGAGGCCGCGGCCGTGCTGGTTGACATTGCGCATAAGCATCGCTTCACGCTCTACGAATACTTCATCACAGACCGCGTCGGCCACGCGCAAGATATGAACGCCGCGCTCGATGTCTTAACCAATCTCGCGCGCTTCATCCGCACGGTGCTCGCGCGCATCAAGCTCACGCGCACGACCGTTATCTTGACGAGCGATCATGGCAACATCGAAGATTTGAGCATACGCAACCACACGCTCAATCAAGTCCCCACGCTCGCGTGGGGCGCAGGGCGCGAACACGTGCGTGCGCGCGTCCGTTCACTCGCAGACATTACACCCGTCATCATCGAACTGCTCACCAGAGAGGACTGACAACCCCGTATGCCCGATGCCACCTCCGAAACGATCCGCGCGCCGCAAAACCCTGCGCTCGACGTGCCGCGCTATTCGCACTACGCGCTCGTCGTTCTGACCACCGTTAACCTGCTCAATTACGTTGACCGGCAAGTGCTGCCTTCGGTTGCGTCCTACATGATCAAGGACGCGCATTTGCAGTTGACCGACGCAGAGATCGGCTACATGGAATCGGCGTTGCTGCTTTCGTTCACCGTCTTCGCGCCGCTGTTCGGGCGTCTGGGCGACCGCTACCCGCGCGCGAAAATAATGGCCACAGCCGCCGTCATCTGGAGTTTTGCAACGGCACTCACGGGCGTCGCGGATCACTTCGCGTACTTGCCGGGCGTCAATTTTCATATCCCGTTAGTCGGCTGGGGCGTCGTCATGTCGAGCGTGGCCGTAACGCTCTGTCTCGTGCGCGCGCTCGTCGGCATCGGCGAGTCGGCTTATTCGACGATCACGCCGAGTCTGATCGCTGACTACTATCCGCCGCGCCGGCGTGCGACCGCGCTCGGCATCTTTCAAGCAGCCATTCCGCTCGGCTTCTCGCTCGGTTTTGTGATCGGCGGCGTGTTGGCTGCCTACTTCGGTTGGCGGCGCGCGTTCATGGTCGTCTCTGTGCCGGGTCTCATCACCGCGTTCTTCGTCTGGCGGCTGCGCGAGCCAAAGCGCGGCGCGACCGACGAACCCGAACCGACGGCTTCACTTGATGAAGCGGCGGGCAGTTCAATCGCGCTGACTGCGGCCAACGAGTCGAGCTTGCGCGCGGCTTGGAATATCTTCCGCAATCACGATTGGCTGCTCTCGACGGCCGGTTACACGGCGCTCACGTTCGTGCTCGGCGCGTTCGCCACTTGGGTCGCGCTCTTTCTCGAACGCGACAAAGGCATGTCTGAGTCGAGCGCGCCAGTGACGCTCGGCATCATCGCGCTCTGCGCGGGCGCGCTCGGCACGTTCGGCGGCGGCTGGGTCGCAGACCGCGTCGCGCGCGGACGCAGCAGCGCCTACTTCATGCTCTGCTCCATTAGCACCTTCTTAAGCATTGGGCCGATGCTCATCGCGCTCATCGCGCACGACGCACGCATCTATTTGCCGGCCATCTTCATCGCCGTCACGCTTCTGTTCGTCAACAACGCGCCGTTCCACGCGATCCTCTTGCAGAGCGTGCCGACGCGCGTGCGCGCGATGGCTGTGGCGCTCAACATCGTCGTCATACACACCTTCGGCGATGCCATCTCGCGCACGGCCGTCGGCGTCGCTTCCGATGCGCTCAAAGCCGGCGGCTTGATGCCGCTGGCGATGATTGCGCATATGCTCGGCATTGATCCGACGCGGCAGCATCTCACCACCGCCCTGCTCATCGCGCCCGTCGCCATGCTCATCTCCGCCCTGCTGTTCCTCTGGGGCGCAAAGACCACCAAGCACGATGCGCCGGCCAATATCGCGCACTAGATCGGTTTGCAGGTTACGCAAGCAGATATGTGTTGACCACTTTCAATTCGCGGTCTTGCGATTCTCTGCTTGACCGGCGGCGCGTTCGAGACAATCGGGCGAGCAATAGACGGTGTTGGTGGCGCGCAGGACGAGCGCGCGCGAGGCGGGCAGCCATGCGCCGCAAGCAGCGCAGTGGACGAGTCGTTCGTTCGTCGCTGCGGGCGGGCGTGCCTGTGTGTCATTTGGCTTGAGGTTGACGTTAAGGCGGCGCGCCTCGCGGAAGACGTCGAGAATGCGGCGGGCGGTGGCGATGTAGGGTCGTAGGCGCAGGTACAGGAGCGCAAAGCAGAAGCTGAGGATGATGAGAATGATGAGGTACTTCATTTCGCTCCTCCGGCGGCGTTGCGTTGTTGCGCGAGTTGCGCACGCAGGTCGGAGAGCGCAGGGTTGGCCGCGTTGACCTGCTGCAACTCGTTGAGGCGCTGCTCTGCTTCCGCGAGTTCGCCCGTGCTGATGAGCGCGGCGACGAGACTTTGCAGAGTCATCTCGTGGCGCGGGTCTTGCGCGAGCGACTTGCGATACTCACTGATGGCGCGGCGCGGATCGGCGGGCGTGTCGAAATAGTAGGTTGCGCCTAGTTCTGTGCGGACGTTGATGTCGTCGGGTTTCTGTTTGAGCGCCTGCGTGAAGTAGGCGCGCGCTTCTTTGAAGCGTTTGGGATCGGTCGCGCGCGCGAGATCGAAGAGCGCGTTGCCTAAGATGACTGTGGTGTCGTAATCCTGCGGCGCGACGTCGTGCGCGCGTTTGAGAATACGGATCGCTTCGGGCAGCAGATCGGGTTTGCCGAACTGTACGGCGTAGAGATAGAGACCTTGACCGGCTTTGCGTTGCAGTTCGTGATCATCCGGGCGCGCATCGGCTTTGGCGATGACAGCGCGTAATTGATCGTCGGTCAGCGAAGTCTTCTCTGTGTTGGTTGTGGCGTTGTTACCCGCTTTGGTCTCGTCGCTCGATGCGTGTGCGCTGTGCACGCGAGCGATTTCGGCTTGGAGGCGATCAAGCTCTTGGCGATTGGCGCGGTTGGCGAAGAAAAAACCGGCGGCGAAGCCGACGATGAGACACGCCGCGAGCGCGAAGACGAGTTGACTCTTATTCACGGCGGACTCTCTCGACTCGGCTTATTCGTTCTCGCCGTTCTGTCCGGGCGGCACGTAGGACAGATCGTCGCGGCGGCGGCGTTCGGGCGGATCAGTGGCGCGCCGACGCGGGATCGAGCCGGTGTTGCGGCGATCAATTGCGCCGGGCGGGAGCGTCTTACCGTGCACGGCCTCGGTCAAGATGCGCGTGATCTCTTGCGAGAGCGTGCGATGCTCGGCGGCGGCGCGGCGGCGCAACGTCTCTTTGAGATCGTTGGGCACGTAAGCGCCGATGAAGACTCCTTTACGATTGGCCATGCGGTTTCTCTGTGCTCCCTTGAAGAATTTGCTTGCGCCGTGCCTGTCGGGACTCGCGCAAATTAATCAGAGTTGTCTGTGCCGTGTGTTTGAGAGCAGGTCTGTAAGCCGAATTCTGTGCTCTGCCCTGAAGCAGAGCGGCGATCATTCATCTAGCCCGTCTGTCGCCAGACGGATCAAGCGACCTACCCGGAGACGGTAGCCGCGAAGCCTTGCTGGCCTTGCGACTTCGGGCGGGCAGCCCTGATTGACCTCTCCCTATTTGGTCTTGCACTGCGAGGAGTTTGCCTGGCCGCGCCTGTTACCAAGCGCGCCGGTGCGCTCTTACTTTAAGCCCGCGAGCGGGCCGCACCGTTTCACCCATCACCCGCTGCCATCAGTGATGGCCCGCTGGCTGGTCTGTTCTCTGTTGCACTTGTCGTCAGCAATAAAGCCCGTTGGCAGGCCAAACCTGCGCGTTGCTCTTTTGCTGCCCAGCCGTTAGCTGGCTCGCTGCCCTGTAGTGTTCGGACTTTCCTCCCCTCCCGCCTTGCGGCGGAAGCGGCGACCGCCCGACCTGCTCTCACACGGCGTGAGCATTATAGCAAACCACTGTTGAACAGGTCTATTTTGATGTGCGACTACGCTTATTAGTTGGTCAAGCCGGGCCGAAGTCTTTAGTGCTGTCGGCTGCACGGCTTATGCCGGTAGCAGAAACTCAAGCGCCCGTTTCTTCAATCTGATTTCGATCAGGGCGGGAGCGGACGGTTGTTCTTTCTTCCGCTTCTTCTTGTGCCGCTTATATTTCTCCACCTCTGGCCACAACATATCGTCGAGGCGCAGGAGCAAGCCCGACCAATTCAGCTTTAAACATTTGCCCCGCCGCACAGGCAGAAAGGGAGCCTCTTGCTTCCCTTCCAAACGGTAAGCGAGATAGTGGGCAAACTCTTGCCGCGTGGCTTCTGTGAGCAGGACGAAGTCGAGCAGGCCGTCGCCGGGGTCTGCGTCGGGCGCAAGCAGCAGATTCGGGCCGAGGTGGCGTATGTTCATGGCTTCGAGCATCAAGTAGCGGCCCGATATGTCCGCGCCATCAAGCGTCGCTTGCAGTTCGAGCGCGCGGTAATCTGTGAGCGCGTCGTGCAGCGCGCGCAGAGCCAAGCCCATCGGATCGTTCGTCCGTTTGAAGAGCTTGGGGCGCTTCTTTTGCTTCGCGTCGAGCGCCGCCATGACATCCGTGAACAGGCCGCAGCCCAGCCCTTCGATGAATCGCGTCTTGCCCCAAGGGGCACAGACGATGCCGACATCAATTTGCCGCCGCCGCCCTTCATCCCAACCTGCGACGAGTTGCTCCAACGTGCCATTGATGCCAAGCGACTTGGCGATGTTATTGGCTGTGCCGAGCGGTAGGATGGTGATCGGCACACTGCTACCCGCAAGTCGGGTGGCGACCTTGCGGGTCGTCCCATCGCCGCCAGCGACGGCGATGAGATCAGCACTGGTCTGCAACGCCCGCTTCCACTTTTTTTCTTTCGCCGATTGATAGAGAACCTTGTGCCCCGCTTCCTTAACGAGCGTCAGCAACTCGTCGCCGGTCGGATGCCCTTTGCCAGCCTTGGGATTGTGGATCAATGTCACGCGCATGATCTGTCAGTGCGATCAACTGAATCGAGTTCAACCGAAATACTTGTAGCCGACGCGCAAGCCCCCGAGCGCTACGGCGGGCAGCGTCGAGACGAGCACCCAAGTCATCACGGCGTGCGAGAGCGCAAGCGCCCAGAGGTTCGGCGCGCGTTGATAGACTGCGGCCCAGATGAGACCGCCGAGAAAGGTCGCCGCCATCAGCCAAGGGTTCGGCAGATGCAACAACGCGAAGAGTACGGCGACGACGAAGGTAGTGCGCCAACCCGTGCCCCAGAACATTTGCAAACGCCGATTGATGAAAGCTTGCAGCGCGTATTGCTGAAACAAGCCCCACACGAAGCCCCAGACGGGGACGCCTAACAGTGCCCAGCCCGCGCGCCCGCGACCAAGTGTCGGCGCAACGCCGAACCAGAAACGGCCGACGAGCGCCAACAGGATCGCGCTCCCCGTCATCGGCAGCGCCAGCAGCCGACAAGCGCGCCAGAAATTGTCGCCCCTGAGACCGAGTTCGCGGCGCGTCTCGCCATGCGCTCGTTTTGACATAAGCATCAAAGCGCAGGCCAAACCGACCGGCACAACGAGCGCGAGTTTCCAATCCGTCAACGCCAACACGATCCATTCCGCGATAAGCGCAGACGACACGACCGAAGCGATCTCCCACAAGAGCAGCGCACGCGCGCCCGGCGCGACGAGATTTGTCGGCTGCGATCTAAAACTTAACTCTTCGCTCATTTATTCAACTCAATTCATCGTTCAGCCCATTCAGATCAACGTTCATCGCGCTCACGCTCAAGGCTGTCCCTGTGTCGCCCACCACTCGGCCGGCACAGTCTTGCTCATCTCGTTTGACGGCACGTTGAAGTGCGCCACTTTGTCCACCTGCTGCAAAGTGATGCGCTGCCCGCCGCCGCTTGCATGCACGGCATAGACGTGCGCCTCATGTGCGCCCGCAGGGAGCGGCGGCAGTTGCAACTTGAAGCCGTGAAACTCATCCGCCGCGCGGCCGGCGGCGCGCACGTCCGGCCGATATTGATCTGCGCGGCCACGCCCGGCGAAGTGCCCGTCAATATAAAGCTGCACCTCGACACGTGCGCCCGGCCGAGACTCGTCAACGACCCAACCGACGACTGCGCCGTTCTCTGCACTGTCAACCGAACCGCGAAAGAACGGACTGAAGGCGTGATAAATAAATGCGACCGCGAGGGCTGAGACAAATAGTGCTTCAACGATTGACTTGCCGACGAGCAGTTGCGTCAGACGCGCACGCGCGCGCACGCTCAGTTGCGCGCCCGTAGGTTCAACGATCTGCGCGTCGTCTGCTCGTTGCATCTCCGTCGAGACAGAGAGACGCGGCGCGTCCCCGTCGAGACTCGCCGCGTCTTCCTGTGTCCCTGTGTTCTCTTCTGCTCTTGCTTGCGCCGCATCCGCGCTGCTTGCCTCTGCGGGCGTGTGCGCTCCGGCTTCGCTCATTGCCCTTGCGCGTAGCTGTTGCCGTTCGTGTCTTGATACGTGAGCGTGTGCGAGGTGCGCACGTCCGTGTCGGCGGATAGGTTCGCGCCCAGACGCACGGTGATGCGCAAGACGGCCGTGTCGTTCGGCGCAAGCTCGCCCACATGCCAGACGATGCGACGTGTGCCGCCCGTTGCGTCGTGTGTGTCGAGCGATGGGTCGCTGCTGACGAACTGCAAAGCTTCCGGCAACAACTCTGTCACCGTCAGATTCTTTGCCAGCCCGCCGCCTTCGTTCACAAGCACGAGCCGGTAGAAGATCAGATCGCCCGGATTCGGCGCGTCCGTCACCTGCTCTGTGCGCACGCGCACGCGCGGCGTGGCGACGGTCAACACAGAGTTCGCTTCACTGGCAATGCGCGCGGTCGTGAGCGAACGCGAGACGATGTTGTAGGCGAACTGCATACGGTCGGGCGTCGAGCGCGGAATGTCCACGCGCAAGAGCAGTGGGAACTGACCTGAGCGCGGTTCAAGCGCACTTGTCTGCGCGACCGCAGGCTCATTCTCTTGATGCTGCCCGTCGCCGTTCAAGTCTGCAAATAGCGTCCCCGACGGTGCGCCCGGCGCAGTCACTTTCAGTTCGTAAGACTCCGCGTAGTTGCCGGGATTGCGGACGACGAACGGGATGTAGATCGTGTCGCCCGGCGTGGCCGTGAGGCCCGTCGAGACAGCGTCAATGCGCGCTTTGGGCACGCGCCCGACTTCGATTGAAGGGCCGTCGAAGTTCGCCGCCGTTTGCAGGCTCGACGTGCGCATCGTGCCGCGCCCAAGCGGATGATTCGCGGCCAGTGCATCGGGCACGGCGCGCAAGGTCACGGTGATGTCGCGTGTGTCGCGCGCGTCCAAATCGCTCAGACTCCAGACGGCTGTGCGCGAGTCGCGATCATAGACGAGGGGCGCAGGGTTTGCCGTGACCAACTCGAAATCAGGATTGAAGACGAAATCAACGCGGGCGTTGCGTGCGGGCGCGCTGCCTTGATTGCGCACAGTGATCGTCTGCGAAAAACTCTCGCCCGGCTGCACGCTCTCGCGCGAGATCGAAGATGCGCCCGCGAGTGCCGCCGCCACGACGTTCAAAGAGCCGTTGGCCACTTTGAAGACCTGATAATCAGACTTCGAGGCGGCGCGCACGATGAACGGTCTCTGCTGCGCATCGCCCGCCGTTTCCGGCACGCGCAGATTCATGAACACATCGAGCGATTGATTGCGTGCGAGCGTCGGCGTGATCAGGATCGGGAGACCCGTGTCTTGGCCGCCCTGCTGCACGCTGAAGGTCGGTTGATATTCGGCGGGCAGATCGGTTTCGAGCCGGAACTGATCCTCTTTGTTGCCCATGTTCGTCACCGTCACAGGCAACTGCACCTGCTGCCCCGGCGAGGCGGCAAGGCTCACGCGCCGCAAAGCCAGCGCGAGGTTCGGCACTTGCTTCACCGTCAGCACAATGCCCGTCTGGCCATCGGCAGGCGCACTGCTCAGCGGCGGCGCGGCCGTGACAAACTCGTTCGTCTCGACGCGCGCGAACGGCGTCGGCGTCGGCGCAGGCGGTACGTTCACGGCCACTTGCGCGGGCGTCGGCGTGCGGCGCGGCGTCGGCTGTGGCGTCGGTCTGACAGTCGGCACGGATGCAGTCATTGCCGGCCGGTTGCCTTCGCCACCAGGTTGCGTTATGGGTTGGCTGCGGCGGCCAATGCTGCGCCGGCCCGGACGGGTGTTGCCGGCGAGCGTTGTCGTATTCGCGCCGGTTGCGTTTGTGTTGGCGTTGCTTGCGCTCCGCGTATTATTAAAAGTTGGGATGGGGCGCGGTGTCGGGCTAACTCGTGCGGGCGTCGGGCTGGGCGTCGCGCGTGGCGCTTCGCTGATCAGACGCGGCTGCTGTTGCTGCTGCTGCCGCCCTGTCGTACGCACAGGCGTCGGACTCGGCGAAGCTGCGGCGATTGAAGTGTTCGCGGGCGCAGTTGTCGTGCGGGGCGTAGGCGTCGGGCGCACGAGTGGCGTTGCGACGGGTTGCGGCGCTACAGGCCCGCGCGCGGCTAATTCCTTGCGGGCCGCGCCCAACTCGTCGTCATAAATTTCGATGAAGGGCGTGTCCTTGATGCTGCGCAGACGGTCGCCCACCTGTTCGGCGTCCTTAATCCGACCGAGCGCGATGTAGGCGCGGCCGAGCCAGAGCAGCGTCAAATCTGTGATGATGCTGTTCGGATAGGTCTTGAGAAAATCGTTGAGCACCGAAGCCGCTTGCTCATAGCGCCCGTCGTTGTAGAGTTTCTGCCCGCGACTGAACATAGCCTGTTCGACATCCGGGGGCGTGTCCTGACTCTGTGGGATGGCGCGGGCCATGATGGCGGCACTGACGGACAGGCACGGCGCGCAGAGCAGCGCCGCCGCCAGCGCCACTGCACCGATCTTATGTCGCTTCATCGAACAGAACTCCTCACGGCAGAAAGCCTGCAAAGAATGATCGAGCTATTCAATTTTGTCTTGAGAGCTACTTCGCGGCCGTGTCGGCGACCGGCAACTGGAAGTCGGAGACGCGCCGGATGATACAACCTTATACCAGAACGGACAAGACGGGGGAGCACAATTAGTTCGACAAGGGTGTCGGAGCGCGCGCAATTCAGTGCCTGCGCCCGACCTCGACGCGGTCGCCCGGTTGCAGACGCGGATCAGGCACTTGCCCCGACTCAATATCTTTCAACAGATAATCGGTTGCGATCAGACGCCCGTCCGCGCCTTGCCGCGAGACCGTCACCTTCACCTTGTTGCCCGCGTCGCGCGTCAGTCCGCCCGAGGCAAGGATGGCCTGCGTCAAGGTCAGCCCGGCGTGAAAATCTTTCTGCCCCGGCGTGCCGATCTGTCCGCCGATGTAATAGAACTCAGGCGGGCGCGTCTGCACGTTAACCACGTCGCCCGCCGAGACAAGTTCGTTTAAGGCGCTCGGATCGCCCAAGTCAACGGTCTTCGACGTGCCCGTCGCGCGCGAGATGATCACAGCGCGACCCGCGTCTGCGCGCGGCAGAGCATCGGCCAGCACGACATAGAGCGGCACGGCCTCGCGGCGCAAGACCTTCTGCCCCGGCTGATCAACCAGCCCGCTCACCATCACCGTGTGGCTCGCGTAATCGCGCACAGTGACGTGAAACTGCGCGCGGTCATACAACCCGCGCCGCTTCAATTCGGCTGAGAGCCGCACGGCGATCTCATCGGTCGTTAGCCCGGCGATGCCGACCGGATCGCCCGCGAGCGGATAGTCGAGCAGGCCGCCGGTCAGGATCGTGTAGAGCGTCGAATCGCGCGACGTGCCGTTGACCAGACGTATGTCGAGCACGTCGCCGATGCCGACGCGATAGATTGACGTGGGCGCTGGCGCGGCCGGCGCAGTGGTCGCACTCGCAGCCGCCGTCGTGCTCGTGTTCTCAGTTGTATTGAGCGGCGTGGGCGGTTCGTACTTTGGCGGCGGTGGAATCAGGCCGAGGGGCTGCGCCTCGCGCACGGGCGCGGTCGTTTCGTTCGCTTTGGGCGGCGCGTCGGTGGTCGAGTTGGCTTGCGGTTTCTCGTTGGTATTGGCCGCGGCGGTGGTTAATGGAGCGGGTGTCGGCTCGTTCTTCGGCTCGACTTTGGGATCAGTCTTGGGATTGTTCTTCGGCTCGTTTGTGGCATCGCTCTTGGGATCGACTTTGGGGTCGCTCTTCGGCTCGGCCTTTGTGTCCTCGTCTTTTTTCGCGTCGTTCGCTTTCGGTTTGCTGCTCTCGTCCTTCTTCGGCGCGCTCTTCGGGTCGGACTTCTCCGCAGGTTTCTTGCTCTCGACGCTGCCCGTTGCATTCGTCGCCGCCGGCACATCCTCGACCGGCCCGACGTGCCCGACAGACGACTGTGCCCGCACGGCCGCGACCGACAGACAACACGCGAACGCGATTACGACTGGAATCTTACTGGCCATGACACGCAACTTTCTGTCGCTCGTTCAGCACGCAACATGAACGAACCGGGCAAAGGTCGCTTGCATGCGCGTCTCTTGTTTGGCGAGCGAGTGAAAAACAGAATGGTTCGGCTGCACTTTCTCTTCAGCGCCCGCGTCCGAACCATTCGGACACGCTCCATTCTACTTCAATTAAACGACGAAACCGGCCCTTTTCGCAAAGACTTTCCGTTATTTTCCTGTGCTTGGGTTAGCAACGGCGAGTCGGAAAATTTCGCGGGCTGGCGTTCACATAGCCGGTCGGAAGTTCATCGCGGACACGAGGTCGCTCACCACACCGCACGGACAAATATGATTCTATCGTTCGCGCTTCGGCGCTGGCAAGCTATTCGGCGGAAACAGTTGCGGCCACGCCGTGCCGAGTCGCACGCGCACCAACTCTTCCACCTCGTCCGCCGTCTCGCAAGCAAGGCACTCGGCCGCAGTTTCGCGCGCTCGTTCTGCGTCAACAGCCGCCAGCGCGCGGCGCACACGTGGGATGGAGGAAGCGGCCATTGAGAGGTCGCGTGCGCCGAGGCCGATGAGGATGACGGCGTAAGCCGGCGTCGCAGCCATTTCGCCGCAGACGTTTGCCGGAATGGACGCCGTTTCGGCCGCCGCGAGCGTGCGCCGTATGCTCTGCAACACCGCCGGATGAAGGGTGCGAAACCAATCGGCCACTTCGTCGTTGCCGCGATCAACCGCGAGCAAGTATTGGACGAGATCGTTCGTGCCGAGACTGAAGAAATCAACCGCACGCGCAAGCGCGTCGGCCATCACAACTGCCGACGGCACTTCGATCATCGCGCCGGTCTTGAGCGCACCGAACTCGCGCCCCTCGCGCTGCAAACGCGCGCGCTCCTCTTCGATGATGCGTCGCGCGCGCCGCACCTCTGCGACATCCGAGATCATCGGCAAGACCAGATCGAGCCGCCCGCGCGCCGCAGCACGCAAGAGCGCGCGCACCTGTGTGCGTAACACGTCTTCGCGTTGCAAACAGAAACGAATCGCGCGCAGGCCCAACGCCGGATTGCGTTCCGCGCCCACATCGTCCGCGCTTAATTTGTCGCCGCCGAGATCGAACAGACGCACCTTCGCGCCCTCTGCGCCCGCGAGCGCGGCGACTTCCAGATACGCCTCGCACTGCTCATCCTCCGTCGGCATGCGCCCGCGCTGCGACAACAGAAACTCCGTGCGATACAACCCGATGCCCTGCGCCCCAAACCGCCGCACGCCTTCATACTCGGCCGGCAACTCGACGTTCGCGCGCAAAGCGATCTCGACGCCGTCCAGCGTGCGCAACGGTTCACTCGCCTGCGCCAACGCAAGCCCGCTGCGTCGCGCCGCAGGCCGGCGCAGCCCCGCCATCTCTTCGCGGCAACGCGCCACCGTGCGCGGCGCGGGATGCAAGATCACTTCGCCGCGCAGCGCGTCCACGATGATCTCGTCGCCCGTGCGCGCGTGGCGATAGAGTTCGCGCAAGCCGACGACCGCCGGCACGCCCAGCCCGCGCGCAATGATCGCCGTGTGCGAAGTCCAACCGCCCGCGTCCGTCGCGACGGCGCGCACGTGCGCGAAGTCAAGCTCGGCCGCGGCCGAGGGCAGCAACTCTTCCGCGACGATGATCGCGTCCGCCGTCACACGCCGCGTGTGCGGCGCGCCGCTCAAGGCGACGAGCAGGCGGCGCGTCACGTCTTCGATGTCGGAACTGCGTTCGCGCAAGTAGTCGTCTTTGATCTCTTCATAGACGGCGAGCAAGCGGTCGGCGGCGACGCGCACGGCCCATTCGGCGTTGGCGCGTTCGCGGCGGATGTAAGCTTCAACTTCGTCGAGCAGCTTGCGGTCTTCGAGCATGAGCAGGTGCGCGTCGAAGATGTAGGCGTGCTCCGCGCCGAGCGCGAGTTCGGCGCGCTCCTTGATGCTGAGCAACTGCCGGCGCGATAGTTCCACAGCCGCCTGAAAGCGTGTGACTTCGCGTTCGATGTCTTGCCGGTCGAGCGTGGCGCGATAGATGTTCTGCGACTCGCCGCCGTGCAGGCGCAGCACGCGCCCGAGGGCTAACCCTTCGGAGACGGCCACGCCGCGCCAGAAGCGCTCTGCACGCACGCTCTTAACTCGTCTGCTCACACTCGCTCTTCCCCGAACTTGCACTCGAACAACTCACACACGGCCGCCAAAGCCGCCGCTTCATCTTTACCTTCGACCGTCAACAGCAACTCCGTGCCGCGCGCCGCTGCGAGTAGTAATACGCTCAAGATTGATTTTGCATCAGCCGTGGCGCTCCCGTCTGTACGGGTGAGTCTAATGTTGCTCTTGAAAGTCGAGGCTGTGCGGACGAGGTGCGCTGCCGCACGCGCGTGCAAGCCCAGACGATTCGTGACCAACACGCGCCGCTCTAACACGTCAACTCTTCCTCGGCGCAGCCAGCAGTTCGCCCGCGAGATAGATGGCCTCGCGCCCCTGTTCACGCACGCGCTGTGCGACAGCCATCAACGCCTCATCGCCCGTCTCGCTCGCCAGTTTAATGATCATCGGCAGATTAACGCCCGTGACCACTTCGATTTCGGTCTCCTTGAGAAACATCGCCGCGATGTTGGTCGGCGTGCCGCCAAACATGTCCGTCAAGATCAACACGCCGCGCCCCGCAGAGACGCGCGCAATCGCCCGCTCGATCTCATCGTGCGCCGCGTCCACATCGTCGTGCCAACCGATAGAGACGGCCGCGATGTGCGAGACAGGGCCGACGATCATCTCAGCCGCCGCCAACAACTCGGTCGCCAACTGTCCGTGCGTCACGATCACGCCCGCGACACGCTGCGCCCGATCAGCTTTAACGGATTCATCATTCATAAAGACGGTGACAAGTGACAGGTAACAAGTGACGGGAAAGACAAGTTCTGATCTTGTCACCTGTCACTTGTCACCTGTCACGGCTTTTCAATCAACCACGCGCCCCAACATGAAGCCGCCGAGCGCGGCGTTGGTCGAGACCACTTTTTCAATGATGCGCAGTTCATTGTTGTCGAGCCAGACGCCGCCGCAATGGTAGCACTTGTCAATCAGCACGACATCGTAGATCACCAGCTTGCGCATCGGCTCGCCGTCCACCGGACAGTTGCGCGTCTCTTCGGCCGTAGGATCGAGATATGCTGTACAGTCGGCGCAGATGTTGAACTCGCGGTCGTTCGCCGTCAACTCTTCGACCGTCAACGACGCAAAGCTGTAATTCTGATTGCATCGGACGCAATCCTCACGTTGACTCATAAAGTTTCCCCTGCATGATTCAAGTTAATCCTCTGCTTGAAAAACTCAAGCTCGCGCAGCGCGGCGCACAGCCGTCTGCGGGCGCGTCTTGCGCACGTCGCGGTGGACGGCGATGGCATCAAAGCCGACGCGGCGCAGTCGGCGCGCGAGCGCATTGGCGACCATGACCGAGCGGTGGCGACCGCCCGTGCAGCCGACGCCGACCGTCACATAAGACTTGCCCTCGCGTTGATAGAGCGGCAACAGATAATCGAGCAACTCGCCGAAGCGGCGCAAAGTCTCGTCTGTCTCAGGGCTGGCTTTGATGTAAGCGACGGCGCGGCGGTCGTGCCCAGACAGATGACGCAACTCCGGCACGAAATGCGGGTTCGGCAGATGGCGCACGTCAAATAGCAGATCGAGATCGCGCGGCGCGCCATACTTGTGCCCAAAGCTAATAACTTGTACGCGCATCGGCGTGCCTTGCGTATCGGGGCTGAAGCGTTCGACGAGAAAGCGGCGCAAGGAATGAACCGTATGCTCGGATGTATCAATGATCAGATCGGCGGCGTTGCGTATCTCGGCCATCGCTTCGCGTTCGGCGCGGATCGAAGCGGCGAGGCCGTCGCCCGTATCGAACGGGTGCGGCCGGCGCGTCTCGCTGAAGCGGCGTTGCAGCACGTCGTCCGATGCCTCGAAGAATAGCACGAAGACGCTGCGACTATTATCGCGCCGCAAACGGCGCAACTGCCCCTCGAACTCGCTCAAGAAATGGCCTTCGCGGATGTTGATGACGAGCGCGGCGCGGCGTATGTAGGGGCCTTCTTCTTCCTCGTCGTCTGGGCGCACGAGGCGCGCGAAGGTTGGCAGCAAGGTGAGCGGCAGATTGTCCACGCAGAAGTAGCCGAGGTCTTCAAAGGCGTTTGTCGCCGACGACATACCCGACCCGCTCAGACCCGTGATGACCACGATGTCCGGCACACGCGCCCGCGCAGTCTCAGTCTGCTTTCGCTTCCCCGTCATCCGCCGCCTCGCGCTCATTCAACTCATTCGCGCCTACGTCTGCACGCTCAGCCGCGCGCAATAACTCCGTGTGTCGTGCGACCAGCCGCTCGGCCGCATTGTAACCGCGCACGCGCAACAGATGCACGCGCAAGGCCGTCTCGACGAGCGTCGCCAGATTGCGACCGGGACTGACCGGCAAGAGCACGTGCGGCACACGCACGCCCAGAATCTCAATGCTGTTTGCGTCCACGCCGAGCCGGTCAACCTCTTGCGCCTGCTGCCAACGGGCAAAACGGATCGTCAGGCCAATCTGTTTCGGCCCGCTCAAAGCGGCCACGCCGTAGAGGTCGCGTATGTTGATGATGCCGAGGCCCCGTATCTCCATGTGCTCGCGCAACAGGTCGGGCGCAGCGCCGAGCAGATATTCGGGGCCGAGCCGGCGCACTTCGACCGTGTCGTCCGCAACTAATCTGTGGCCGCGCCCGATCAGATCGAGCGCACACTCAGACTTACCGATGCCCGACTCGCCTTCGAGCAGCACGCCGACGCCGTAAGCGTCGAGCAAGACGCCGTGCCGCAACTCGCGCGGCGCGAGCATCGCTTCCAAGAATTCTGTGACGAGATTGATGGCGATGGAACTGACGAGCGGCGTTTGCAGCAGCGGCAGCGCGGCACGTTCGGCGGCGGCGATAAACTCGGCGGGCGGTAATAAATCTTTCGTCACTAACACACAACTGATCTGTTCAAGCGCGAGCAGTTCAATCGCCGAGGCGCGTCGTTCCGGCGAGAGTTGGCCCAAGTACCAGATTTCGCTCTGCCCGACGATCTGCACGCGCCCGGGATGAATGTAGTGCGTGAAGCCCGCGAGCGCGAGACCGAGTTTTTGAATTCGTGGCAGCGTGATGCGCCGCTCATCCAACCCTACTGCGCCCGCCAACACACGCAACGAGAGTTGCGCCGGTGCGCGCTCAACAAATTCGCGCACACTGATCGTCGGCTGCTCGCTTGCTTGACTCATCGAACTATGTTTGTTTGTCAGTACCGCCTGCGGTAGCGGGCGGGTGATTGGCGGCGTAACTCAGACCCGCCCGCTACCGCAGGCGGTACTGACTCCCTATCTTCAATCAGCCCATAAAACGCGGGCAGGGACGAATGCCCTGCCCTGTCGCGTTTCGATTTTAACTCAACTTGATCTTCATGGCTCGATCAAACCATAGTTGCCGTCCTTGCGTTTGTAGAGAACGCCGAGGCGGTTCGTGTCTGCGTCGCGGAAGACGAGGAACTGATTCGCGTCTGCTGACAGACGCAGCGCGGCCTCTTCTGGCGTCATCGGCTTGACCGTGTAGCGGCGCGCGTTGATGATGCGCGGCGCATTGCTGGCGGCTTCGACGCGCCCATTGTCCGGCGCAAGCGTGGCGAGCGGGCGGGCGCTCTGTTTGCGATCAATGATCCGTTTTTTGAGTTTGATGGCCTGCTTTTCGATCTTGGCGATGGCGCGCGTCAAAGCCTGATACATATCGGCGTTGATGTCGCGGGCAGTCAGAGTGTGCTCGCGCCAATGGACAAGCACCTCGCCCATCTGCCGATTCTTCTCCACCTCGATGATGATGTGCGCGCGTGCGGTCGTGTCGTTGAAGATGTGATCGATCTTGCTGAAGTGATCTTCGACGTGACGGCGGATGGCGGGGGTCACCTCTACATGCCGACCTGTGTACTCAAACTTCATAACTCGCTCCTCCCCTCGCGCCGGCACAAGTAAACGACTCGCGGGCGGAACAGAGAGTTTCCGCCGCTTCGTGCCGACCTGCTTGATTGATCTAACTGCTTAAAACTTTTTCGGCGCGCCAGCGCGCGGTCTCAAACGACCGCCTTGCGCTCGCGCGAGCCGGGAATCTGCATCTGGTCGCGATACTTCGCCACCGTGCGGCGCGACAGCTTGATGCCTTCCTTCATCAGAATCTTGACGATCTGATCGTCCGTGATCGGATTCTTCGAGTCCTCTTCTTCGATCAGCTTCTTGATCCGCAATTTGATGATGCGCGTCGAAACCTCTTCGCCCTCTTCGTTCGTCATGCCTTCGGTGAAGAAGCGGCGCAACTCAATCACGCCCTGCGGCGTGTGCGCGTACTTGCGATTGACGACGCGCGAGATGGTCGAAAGGTGCATGCCGGTCTCTTCCGCCACGTCCTTCAACATCATCGGCTTGATGAACTGCACGCCCTTGTCCAAGAACTCGCGTTGCCGGCGCACGATGCAATCAACGACGCGATAGATGGTCTGCCGGCGATGCTCGATATTGCGCAGCAGATCAACCGCCGAGCGCATCTTGTCTTTGATGAAGTCGCGCGTCTCTTTGGTCGTGTCGGGCTGGCCCAACATCTGTTGATAGCCGACGTTCAGACGCAGGCGCGGGCTGCCGTCGTCGGCAAAATAGATAACGTATTCCTCGTCAATCTTTTCGATGAAGACTTCGGGCACGATCAGGATCGGCTCTTCGGACGAATAACGACGACCCGGATAAGGATCAAGCGAGCGGATCAGCTCAAGCTCTTTCAGCAGCGTCTCAATCGGCACGCCGATTTGTTTCGAGAGGTTCGGCAGCTTGTGTTGCTGCAAGTCTGCGAGCGCGTGTTCGCGGATCAGTTGCGCCGCCAGACGATCCAATTCGCCGCATGCTTCGAGTTGTATGAGCAGACATTCGCGCACGTCGCGCGCGCCGCAACCTAAAGGATCGAGCCGCATGACGATCTGCCGCGCCTCTTCAATAAGACTCTCAGGCCAACCGCCCAGCGCCGCGATCTCTTCGTGCGTCGCGTTGATGCGCCCGTCCGTGTCGAGATTACCGATGACTGCATCGGCGACCGGCAATAACTCGTCCGGCACATCGTTTAAGTGCAACTGTTCCGTTAGGTGTTCCGAGAGCGAGACGGGGCGCGTGAGAAACTGCTCGAAGGTCGGCTCGTCGTCTTTGTATTCCCACTCCTGCGTCTTGTAACCGGGATCGAGATACTCTTGAAACTCGCGCCCAAAATCTATCTCCTCGAACGAATCGCGCTCGCGCTCTTCAACCTCCTCGCCCGTTTCAGGCGGCGCAGCCTCTGGCGCTTCGACGCTCGCCGTCATCGTCTCAACCGCAGCCGCGTCGCCTGCGCCGTTTGATGTGGGCGGACTCAACTCGGCCACGACCGGGTCGCCGCCCGCGAGTTCGAGATTGTTATTACCAGAAGCTAGTTGATCGATGATGTGCTCTTCCAACTCGCGCTTCTCTTCCTGCGCGGGCACTTCTTCAAGCACGGGGTTCTCCAACAACTGCTGCTGGATTAGATCGCTCAACTCAAGCGAGGTCATTTGCAACATCTCGATGCGCTGGCGCAACTGCGGCGTCAGCACGAGGCGCTGCGACAGATTGGTTGTGAGTTTAACGGACATACCTTTGCACTAAAACCGCCAGCACAAAACGCTTTCAATTGTTTTGGCTTGCGCCGCAAAATTTGCGACGGAGAGATTATAACCGATTTGCCGGCCGCGTGCAGCGAACTTCGCGCCGGTTCAGAGCCGGAATTTTTCGCCGAGGTAGAGGCGCCGCACTTCCGGGTCTTCCGTGAGCGTAAGCGGCGGCCCCTGCCGGAAGATGCGCCCGTCGGCCATGATGTAGGCGCGGTCGGTCACGCCCAAAGTTTCGCGCACGTTGTGATCTGTGATCAGGATGCCGATGCCGCGCCCGCGCAGGTAGAGAATCATCTTTTGAATCTCGTCCACGGCGAGCGGATCGATCCCGGCGAACGGTTCGTCCAACAGGATGAACTGCGGCTCTGTCGCAAGCGAGCGCGCGATCTCCGTGCGCCGCCTTTCGCCGCCTGAGAGCGCATCGCCGCGCGTGTTGCGCACGTGCTCGACGCCGAACTCCTGCAACAACTCTTCGAGCCGCTTGAACCGCTCGCGCCGCCTGAGCGGCATCGTCTCAAGCACCGCCAAGATATTTTCCGCCACCGTCATCTTACGAAAGACCGACGGCTCCTGCGGCAGATAACCGAGACCGAGCCGTGCGCGCAAGTACATCGGCAACTTCGTGATGTCGCGCTCGCCCAGACGCACCAGCCCGGCTTCGGCTCGCTCAAGGCCCACGATCATATAGAACGTCGTCGTCTTCCCCGCTCCATTAGCGCCCAAGAGACCCACGACCTCGCCCTGCTCGACGTGCAAACTCACGTTGTCCACCACGCGCCGTCGCCCGTAAGTCTTCACCAGATCGACCGCCACCAGAGCCGCCTGCGACGGCCGCAACACCGCCCGCTCGCGCTCCTCCACCCGCGCCGCTCGGCTTGCGGCTTCGGTCAGCTCATCAACTTGCAAGTCTGCGCTCACGGTCATTGATTGAAAACTAAATGGCGAGATTTTTCAACCGACTACTGCTTCTTGATCTTGTGCGTCGTGTGTATACGCCCCGTTGATTGCGGCCCGTTGGGGCTGTCGGTGACGACGCGGTTCTCGCGCAGATAGACGGTCATGCGCGGCCCTTCGGAGTTGCCTTGATCGTCTTCGACGTGCGCGGGGTTGCCTTTGAGGATGACCGTCTCGTCGGCGGCCGTGTACTGCCCCCAATCGCCCGTGCCGCGCCGGCCCGGTTGGGTGACGACGACGTTGCGCTGCGCGATGGTGTGGTCAACCTCGTTCGCATCTTTCGCCAGATAGACGTCGGCCACGTCGCAAGTGATCCGCTCTGTGCCCTGTTTGATGTCAACGTTCGTCTCGTAGTGCACGATGCGATCCGTGTCCGAATAGAACATTCGCTGCGCCGTGGCAAAGACGGGCACGACAACGCGATTGCCTGACGGGTCTTTGCGCCGTGCATTGTAGAGCGCGCTCTGCACGTTGCCGTCCGCTTCCATGCGCTTCTGTTCGCGCCTGAGCGTGAGCTTATCGCCGCGCACGAAATTGTCGTCCTGCCAAGCGCGCGCATCGCCCGTGTAGATGCCGACGCCCGCGTCGTGCTGAAATTCTGCATTAGCCGAGACGATGAAGACAGGGCTTTTGACTTTCTGAAACGGCAACGCGCCGCCGGTCTGTTCTTGACTATAATAGGTAGTCTGCGCTTTGCCGCGCGCGTAAGAGATGCGTGTGGTTGTGTCGGAATCAATCTCTGTGGCCTTGATGCGCGCGTGCGAATCCCACACGACAGGTTCGCCGCCGCGCATGCGGACAGTCGAATCGGCGGCCGTGTAGCTCATGCTGTCCGACTGCCCGTTGCGGTCGCCATCGTTGAACTGCGCGCTGCCTTGCGCGTCCACGCGCTCAACGTCCTGCGTCTCGCGCACGAACGCGGCGATGATCTTCTCGGCCGTCAAGGTCCGTGTGCCGCGCGTCTCGCTCGGCTGCATCGGCGTGAAGACGGCCTTCGCATTGCCGGTCGCGGTAAAACTCTTGGCAAGGTTGTCCACTTCGTAGAAGTCGCAATCGAAGCGTGGCGCATTGAGCGTCTTGCGATCCGCTTTGGGCGTTGACTGCACTGGCTCGACGATCAACTCGGCATTGCCCGTCGCTTCCGCGCGTTCGAGGTCGCGCCCCGTCGTGCGCCAGAACAGACGCACGCTGTCGGCCGTCAGACGCTTATTGGCGGCGCGCGGATCGTTCGCTTTCGATTTCGGCGCGGCCAGCGTGACGACCGAACGACCTTCGGCGCGCATCTGCTGTAAGAGACTCCGCTCGCCCTGGGCCACGAAGAAGAGTTGCACACTCGCAGGCGCACTCAGTTGCGCGTCCGCATCGGCGTCGAGCGTGTGCGCTTGCACGTCTTTCGTGGCGACGGCCGTCTCCAGACGCTGATCCGCGTCGAAGTAAAAATTCATCTCGGCGGCGCGCACTTCAGCCGCACGTCCTTCGTCCATCGTGCGCAGGTAAGCGTTGCCGCGCGATTCGATGCGGTTGAGCTTCTTCTGCTCGTTGACCCAACCGTTGATCGTGTCGCCGCTCATCACGTCGCGCTCCTGCTCTGCGGTCGCGCCGCCAAAGAACTGTAGTTGACCTTGGGCTTGATCAAAATGCGCGCTCGCCGAACGGATCGTCACGGGCCGGCTGCGCGGACTCGCCTGCGCCTGTTCGCCTTTCGCTTTGGGCTGCACCGTGATCTCGACGTTGCCGCGCAAGTCAAGCTGCTTCTCTTTTGATTGCACCGTCGCAGCGTCAGCGTGCCCTTCGACGTTCTCGCGCACGAACGTCAACGGCACATCAAGCTGCGCTAGTTCGTTCTTCACATCGTAAGCGACTCGCTCGGTTTGCACTTGCAAATGATCGCGCGTCTCAATCTGCACGTTGCCATTGAACTGCACATTCTCGCTCTCAGAAAAATAGAGCGCTTGCTTGGCGTTCACCGTGTCCGTGCCGCCCGTCTTCGGATAGTATTCGAGGTGTACGTCTTGTAATTCGTGATGCCCGTCGTCGTAAGAGAGATAGAGCGACGCGCGCAATAGCATCGTCATGCGGTCGCCATCGGTCACGCGCCGCTCAAAGTTTTCGATGCGACTCACGACGCGCGTGGACAACTCGGCCGGCCCGCCGTGCATGATAAATTGCTTCTGCTTCCGCGCCTTGTTGTATGTGATGCCGACATAGACGAGACCCGCCACCAGCAACAAGATCGCCAACACGCGCGCCACCAGAGGCGCACGCGCGCGCGCACCAATCAATACCACGTCTCGTCTGCGTCTGACTTCCTGCATGTTAACAACAGCGACAAGTGCCGAGTTAAAACAAGCTCTTGTTTGTCACTCGTCGCTTGTTACTTGTCACTGCTTTTTAATGTCCTTCACGATCAACTGTAAACGCTGTTCGCCGCGCCACGTGTTGATTTCGAGTTCGTGCGCGAGTTCGATGCGCTGACCGGGGCGCGGCGTTGCTGTGGCGGTTTCTGCGCCGCCCCACCAGAGGGCTTCGTGCGCGCGCCCATCGTCGCCGAGCAGATGAAGTTTCAGATGGCGCTCTTTCAAGACGCGCGGCTCTTGCACGACGCGCAAGCTGCGCGTAACGAAGACGGGCGCGGGCCACTGGGCGCCGAAGGGTTCGAGCCGTTCGAGTTCGTGCGCGAGTTCGAGCGTGAGCGCGGCGGCGGGCAGTTCGGCGTCAATGTGGAGCGTCGGTTGACAGTCGGCTTCGGTCAGACGCTGGCTCGCGTGCTCATGCAAGCGTCGGCGCAACTCTTCGATGCGCGCGCGTTGGATGACGAGACCTGCGGCCTGCGCGTGCCCGCCGAAGCTCGTGAAGAGATCGGCGCATGAGGTCAAGCCGTCAAGCAGGTGATAGCCTTCGATGCTGCGCGCCGAGCCGTGCCCCGTGCCATCTTCATCAAGCGAGATGACGACGGCGGGGCGGCCAAGTTTTTCCGCCAGCTTCGATGCGACGAGACCAATGACGCCTCGATGCCAACCTATACCCGCAACCACCGCAACCGCGCTGCAATCGCCGCTCAGTTCATAATCAGCGAGCGCGCGCGCGGTCAACTGTTGCTGTATCACTTGGCGCTCGCGGTTGCGCGCGTCGAGATGTTGTGCGAGCCGACGCGCTTCCGTTGGATCATTTGTCTCGAATAGTTCGACGACAGCGCGGGCTGCATCCATGCGCCCGGCAGCGTTGATGCGCGGCCCCAGCCGAAAGCCTAGATCGCTGCAACGCATGTCGCGCCCGTCGCCGCAGCCGGCGACCTCCATCAATGCGCGCAGGCCCATGTTGGTCGCGTTCGGCAGATCGGCTAGACCAAGCGAGACAATCGCGCGGTTCTCGCCGACGAGCGGCGCAACGTCTGCGACCGTGCCGATGGCGACAATCTTCAAGAAGCCTTTGATCAGATGCTCGCGCCCGCGTGCGCGCAAGAGCGCGTGCGCGAGTTTGAAGGCGACGCCGACGCCCGCGAGATGCTTGTCGGGATAGTTGCAGCCGCGCTGGTTCGCATTCAAGACGGCGAACGCAGGCGGCGTGCCTTCCGCTTCGTCGGGCAAGTGATGATCGGTCACGATCACGTCGAGACCGTTCGAGCGCGCCCATTCAAGCGGTTCGTGTGCGCGTATGCCGCAGTCCACGCTGATGACGAGCTTGACGCCTTCAGCGTGTGCGCGCTCCAACACGTCTTGGCGAATGCCGTAGCCTTCGGTGAAGCGATGCGGCACATGGAAGCTCGTGCGCGCGCCGAGCAGTTGCAAGACGCGACGCAGGACGACCGTGCCGGTCGTGCCGTCAACATCGTAATCACCGTAGATGAGAATCGGTTCGCCTGCATCAACAGCGTGCAGCACGCGCGCGACCGCATCGCCCATGCCGAGCATGAGCGCGGGGTCGTGCAGATGCGCGAAGGAAGGATTGAGCAGCCGCGCGACGGCCGCGCTTGTTTCGAGGCCGCGCGCCAGCATCAGACCGGCAACGATTGCTGTGAGTCCTGTTTCGCGTGCGAGTGTGCGCGCTTGTGTCTCATCGTAGTCGCGCACGTGCCAGTGTTTGGGGCCAGCAATTCTCATCCGTTATTCCGCGAACCAACCGTGCGGGTCGAGCAGTTTGACGCCGATGCGTTGGCGGCCGTCCTCCGCATCCGTCCAGATGCCGTTGACTTCCGCCGCGAGCGTGCGCCCGAACGGCGCGGTCAGTTGGACGACAGCGCCAAGCTGCACGCTCGCCTCGCTGATGAGCGTCGCACCGCCGCGACTGACACGCACGGCTTCGGCGCGGACGTTGAACGGCTTGCCGTCGCTCGTTCGTCCTTGCAATTCGACAGTGAAGTTGACGGGCACGCGCGGGCTGCGCGGGCGTTGCGTGGTGCGGCCCGCCGGCACGCGGTTCGTTTCGTCATTCATGACCGAGTTAAGCCCTCTCTTCTCTAAAGTCTCTTATGGCAAGGAGGGGCAACTATGAGTTTAACTGAATCGGGCGGCGCGGGCGAGTGGAAAGAATTGATCCATTGATTCATTTGTTCATTGATTCAATGAAACAATGACTCAATGGATCAATCTTTATCTCGCTTGAATGATTCCGCGCCAGAGCATGATTAATAGTGTGACGCCGAGAATCAGGCGATAGATGATGAAGACGGCCGTTGAGTGCTTGCGCAGGTAGCGCAGGAGAAACCAGATTGTGGCGTAGCCGACGAGACCCGAAACAATCGTGGCGACGGCGAGCGGCAGCGCGCTGTGCGGCGGCAGTTTGTGGATCGCTTCTTTGAGTTCGAGCAGGCCGCTGGCGGCAATCGCGGGGATCGAGAGCAGGAACGAGAAGCGCGCGGCCACGTCGCGCTTCTCGCCCGCAAACAATCCGCCCATGATGGTCGAACCGGAACGACTCGCGCCCGGAATCAGCGCGAGCACCTGCGCACAGCCAACCGCGAGCGCGTCCTTGATGCCAAGCTCAGCCATGCCGCGCCGCTTGTTGCTCACCTTCTCAGCCAACGCGAGCAAGAGCGCGATTGTGACCATCATCGTCGCGATGACCCAGAGATTTTTCGTGAACGTGCCCTCGATCTGACGTTTGAACAACAGCCCGACCACGCCGACCGGCACAGAGCCGATGATGACGAGCCAACCGAGCCGCGCATCGTCCGAGAGCCGCATGCGTCGTTGCACGATCCGGCCGTCGGCGGCGCGCGTTTGATTCGGTCGGCGGCTGCCGCCGATGAGCGCGATGTGCTCGCGTATGAAGGCGACGGTGATCGCCAGTATGTCGGGCGCGAAGTAGATGAGCACGGCGACGAGCGTGCCGAGTTGGACGACGGCGATGGCGGCGGTGGTCTGCTCGGCGCGTTGCGGCTGACCGGCGAACAGATCGAGCGCGCGGCTCGCGAAGATCAGATGCGCGGTTGAGCTAATCGGAATGAACTCGGTCAACCCTTGCACGATCCCGATGATGATGGCTTGAATAATGGTCATATCGTTTGACTGTTATTCTCGAAATGAATTGCGCAGAGCGATGCGGTCGTACAACGAGACGGGCATGACTAACCCTAGCCGGACAAGGCTCGCCAGTTGCCAAGGGAAGGCATAAGATTTGCGACGTTGCCCAATCGCGCGCACGATCTTATGTGTGGCGTCATCGAGTTCCATCAAGTAGGGCATGCGCGCGTGGCGACCGGCGGTGAGCGGCGTCTTAATGAAGCCGGGATAGATGATCGTTACGTCAACGCCCGTGCCCGTCAGATCAAGCCGCAGACTCTCGAACATCGCTGTGAGCGCCGCCTTGCTCGCGCAGTAAGGCGCAGACTTCGGCACGCCGCGATAAGCGGCGAGACTCGAGATGGCGACCAACTGCCCGCGCCCGCGCGCTCGCATCTCCGGCAACACGGCCGCCACGCTATTGGCTGCGCCGACCACATTGATCTTCAGTACGTCCGCCACGTCCTGCGCATCAAACTCCGCGTTGCCGATCCGCCCGCCGACGCCCGCGTTAGCAATCAGCACATCAACTTGTCCGAAGCGCGCGCGCAAACTCTCAGCCGCCGTGCGCACAGCATCTTGATCCGTCACGTCCGCCGGCAACGCGAGCGCGCGTCCACCTGTCGCTTCGATCTCGCGCACGATCTCCTGCAACGGCTCAAGACGTCGTGCCAGCAAGCCGACGGCCGCGCCGCGCCGTGCCAACTCAACAGCGAGCGCGTGCCCGATGCCGCTCGACGCGCCGGTTATCAAGACGACTTGTTGTAACCAATCAATAGGCATAACAGTCAGCACAACTCTGCGACGTGTTCACCGAGCACGCGCAAGGCTGTGCCTAAATCATCCTGCTTGATGAGCAGATGATCGCGCGAGAAAGCGGAGAGCGCGCCGACGGAGATGCCGGCCCGCGCGAGCAGTTCGGTGACGAGTGCGAGATAACCGACGACGTGCCAGCCGAGTTCGATGTCGAGCGTGACGAGACGGAAGCCAGCTTCGGCGCGCGCATCGCGGACGGCGTGGCGCATCGTCTGCCAGTCTGCCTCTTCAAGTAATAGTGTGACTTCGTACTTGTCGCGCAAGAGCATGAAGGGCGCACCGGCGCGTGGGCTGAGTTCCGGTTGTTCGAGCAGCCGCGCCCAGTCGTGATGCGAGACGCCGACAAGCACGAACGCGGCCGGCGCGATCTCGACCTTCGTGCGGCGCAGCAACTCGACTACATCCATGTTCTGTTGTGTGTCGGGCATCAGCGCGCTGACGTGGTGGCGAATCTTGCAGGCTTAAACTTGCACGATGACCGGCACGATGACGGGGCGCGAGCCGGTCTGTTTTTGGATGTAGCGTTTGAGTTCGAGGCGGACGCGCTCTTTCAGGAGCGTCGTGTCGCGCCGTTCGTTCAAGGGCGCGCTCTCGACCGCTGCGGCGACGATGCGTTGCAGTTCGCGCGTGAAATTGGCCGCGCCGTTTGTGCCGTCCATGCCGATGACACCGCGTGTGACGATCTCAGGCGGCGCTTCGAGCGCGCCGCTCTCTTCGTTGAGCGTGACGACGGGCGTGACCACGCCGTCGCAGGCGAGTTGGCGGCGCTCGCGCACGGTCTCGCGGTCAATCTCTTCAAAGCCCGTCTCGTCAATGAAGACGCGGCCCACTTCGCGTTGATCGATCACAGAGGCGCGTTCGCCGTCGAGTTCGAGCACGTCGCCGTTTTCGATCAGGATGATCTGCTCGTCGGCGATCCCCATGTGAATTTTTAGAAACTCTTTGTGCCGGTAGAGCATGCGATATTCGCCGTGCACGGGGACGACGAAGCGCGGGCGCACGGCTTCGGTCATGATCCTGATGTCTTCTTGGGAAGCGTGACCGCTGACGTGGATCAAGCGGCGCTTCTCGTCAATGATCTTGCCGCCGCGTTTGTAGATGTCGCCGATGAGCCGCGAGATGGCGCGCTCGTTGCCCGGTATGATGCGCGCCGACAGCACAACTGTGTCGCCGTCGCCGATGCTCAAGCCCTTGTAGGTTTGCGTCGCCATCTGCGCGAGCGCGGCACGCCCTTCGCCTTGTGAGCCGGTAACGAGATAGACGATCTCATCGTCGCCTAACTGCCGCGCCTCTTGCAGCGAGACCATTTCGTTCTCGTGCACGTCCAAGTAGCCGAGCCGGTTGGCGATCTCCACGTTCTTGACCATCGAGCGGCCGAGCACGCAAACCTTGCGGCCGAACTGCTGCGCCACGTCGAAGACGATCTGCAAACGATGAATGGAAGACGCGAACGCGGCGACGATGATGCGCCCTTCGGCTTCGGCAAAAATCTCTTCAAACGCAGGGATGACAGCGCGCTCCGAAGGCGTGCGGCCGGGCACAGTCGCGTTCGTCGAATCTGACAGGAGCGCGAGCACGCCCTCTTGCCCGTAGCGGCGGAGCGTGCGCAAGTCAATCGGCTCGCCGATGACGGGCGTCTCGTCAACCTTGTAATCGCCTGTGTGTATGATCGTGCCGAGCGGCGTCGTGATGGCGAGCGAGAAGCAATCAACGAGCGAGTGCGAGGCGCGGATGAACTCGACTTGAAAGACGCCGATCTCTGCCGTCTCGCGCGGTTCGACGCGATGCAGCAAGACACGATCAAGCAAGTTGTGCTCTTCTAATTTGCTCTCGGCAAGGCCCGCCGTGAAGTGCGAACAGTAAACCGGCACGTTGAATTTTTTTAGAATGTAGGGGAGCGCGCCTAAGTGATCCTCGTGTCCGTGCGTGAGCACGATGGCGGTCAGATCGTCACGGTACTCTTCGAGGAAATCGAAGTCGGGCACGGACACGTCCACGCCGTAGGCCGACTCTTCTGGAAAGCCCATCCCCGCGTCCACGACGATCATCTCGTCGCCGTAGCGCACAGCCATGCAGTTCATCCCGAACTCGCCGATCCCGCCGAGCGGAATAATCTCAATCACCTTACTCACTGTCGTCCAATTATCTCCCGTGTTCTCGGCGAGCGCGGCTCACCACAGATCGAAACGTTGCGGGGTTAGAACGGACAGTATAACAGGCAAGTGCATGGTTGGCGATCAGACACAGCAGAAAGCAGACGGCAGTAAGCAGTAGGCAGATAAAAAAAGGCCGTCGGTTGTCTGCACCTCAAGAGCTGATCAGGATGAGTCAACCGGCGGCCTTACAGTCTTGTCTTCAACTGCCTACTGCCCTTTTGCCTTCTGCTTACTTTGTTGTCCGTCGCGGGCGGCAAGGTTGGCGAGACAGTTGATGAGGGTTGCGGGTTCGATGGGCTTGGCGAGATGCGTCTCGTAGCCGGCAGCGTGCGCCCGCGCGCGATCTTCGGGCCGCGCGTAAGCGGTCAAAGCGAGCGCGGGTGTGTGCGCGCGTTGGTGCTGCGCCTCAAACTCGCGCACCTGCCGGATCAACTCGTAGCCGTCCTCGCCGGGCATCCCGATGTCGCTCACAAGCACGTCGGGCGGCGTCTGCTTGAACGACTCAAAGGCCGCGTTGACGTTCGCCGCCGACTCAACGGTCGCGCCGTTGCGACTTAAAGTGAGCGCGAGATAATCGCGCGCATCATCGTCGTCTTCCACGACCAGTACGCGCAGACCATCTAATATTGCGGGCTGCTGCTTGCTGCTTGCTGCTTGCTCATCTGCGGCACACGCAGCATCCAGCGAGCCGGAATCCGTCTGCCGCACTTGCGCGAGCGGCAGGCGTACTTTGAAGACCGCGCCCTGCCCTTCGCCCGCGCTGTGCACCGCAACCGTCCCGCCGTGCAGTTCGACCAGATGGCGCACGATGGCCAGCCCCAAGCCGAGACCACCGAAGAGCCGACTCGCCGTCTGATCAGCCTGACGGAAACGGTCGAAGACGTAAGGCAGAAAGTCTGGCGCGATGCCGATGCCTGTGTCGCTGATGGTGATCTCTGCGTGCCCGTCCGCCTGCGCCAGTCCGACCGCAACGCTGCCGCCTTGGGGTGTGAACTTGATCGCGTTCGTGAGCAGATTCCAGATGACCTGCTGCAAGCGTGCCGCGTCGCCTGCGACGGCCCCAGCGTCGAGCGTCGTCTGCAAACGAATCTCTTTCGCTTCAGCCGCGAGCCGGACGGAATCGAGGACGGTTTCGATGATGGGCGCGAGTTCAACCGTGTGGCGTTCGAGGCTGAGCCGGCCCGTGATGATGCGTGAGATGTCGAGCAGGTCTTCAATCAGTTGCGCCTGCGCGCGCGCGTTGCGCTCGATCACTTCGTAAGCACGTTGCGCCACCTTCCCGTCCAAGCCGTCCGTGCACAGCAGCCGCGCCCAACCGAGAATGGCCGTGAGCGGCGTGCGCAACTCATGCGAGACGGTCGCGAGAAACTCGTCCTTCATGCGATTCGCGCTCTCGGCGGTGGCCCGGGCCGCTTGTTCGCGCCGGAGCAGGCGTTCCCTTTCTTCTTCCGCCTGCTTGTGCTCGGTGATGTTCTGCGTCACGCCGACGAAACGCGCTTCCATGCCTTGCCCGCCGATGCGCATCCCATGTACGCGCACCCAGACGATCTCGCCCGTGCGCGGATTGACGTTGCGAAATTCTATGACGAACCGCCCTGCGCCCTGCATCGCTTGCTCGTAGGCGGCCACTACGGCGTCGAGATCATCGGGATGAATACACGCTTTGGTTTGGGCCGTGTCCTCAGATAGCTCGAAGCCCATCACGTCGGCCGTATTGGGCGAGTATTTGATCTTTTGTGTCGCTTGATCCAACTCCCATGAGTAGATTTGCGCGGCTTCGAGGGCGATCCGCAAACGCTCTTCGGCGGCGCGCAACTCTTCTTCCGCACGCTTGCGCGCCGTAATGTCGCGCGCGATGGTTGAAGTGCCAACGATCTGATCTGCTTGATCACGGATCGGCGAGATCGTCAGAGAGACATCGAGCAACGTGCCGTCCTTGCACCGGCGCACCGTCTCCAAGTGCGCGTTCCGCTCGCCGCGCCGCAGTCGCTCCAGCAGTTGCGGCAACTCGTCGGGCCGGTCGGGCGGGACAAGAATGGAGATCGGTTGCCCGATCACTTCGGCCGCCGTGTAGCCATAGAGTCGTTCGGCCGCCGTGTTCCAACTGGTGATACGGCCGTCGAGCGTCTTGCCGATAATGACATCATCGGAAGATTCGACGATAGCGGCCAGTTGCGCCCGCGTCTGCTCGACCTCTTTGCGCGGAGTGATGTCCAATCCCAGTCCGGTCATACGCACGGCGCGCCCCGCCGCATCGGTGAAGACGCGCCCTTTGCCTTCGAGCCAATGGATGCTGCCATCGGGCCAGACGACGCGGAACTCCGTGTTGAACTCAGTGCCCGACTCGACCGCAGCTTTGATTGCGGCGCGCACTTGGTCGCGATCCTCTGGATGGATCAGTTTGACGTAACTCCCATAAGCGCCGTCGAACGTGCCGGGCCGCAACCCGTGCATCTCTTCAAGGATGCCCGTACAAGTGATCTTGCCCGCCTCAAAGTTCCACTGCCACGTGCCCATGCGCGCCGCATTGAGCGCCATATCAAGCTCCGCGCGCCCCTCTTCGGCCGTGCGCTGGCTTTGCCGCGCGGCCGCCTCAGCACGCTGGCGCGCAGCCGTGAGCGTGCTAACGAGCAGCGCCAAGAAGACAAAGGAACCGAGCCGCAGCAGGGCCGCAAAGCCGATGTCAATCGAGTGGGTTGGCGGCAGGATGAAGAACGTGGTGATGATGATTGACAGCGCGGTGGCGACGAGGCCGGGGCCGCGCCCGCCATACCAAGCACTCACGGTGACGGCAGCAAGGAAGAGGGTAAAAGTGATGCGCTCGGCCACGAGCGGGATCAGCAATGTCAGCGCCGTAGCCAGCGCGATGGCCAGCACTGCGACGCCATAGCGTTGCAAAGGAGTTCGGGAGGACTGCGCCATTCGTTTAAGACTCCCTCGGAGTGCCAAGCGGCGGGGCAATGATTGAACACCGGCAGCGTTCAACCAAACCGGCAAGCCAACGGCAACCTGCGCAGCTTAATCCGTTTTCCCGACCACAGCAAGAGAAAGGACGAGGGATGAATAAGAACAGAAAGCAGAAGGCAGAAAGCAGAAGGCGGTAGGCAGTAACAGCAGTTTGTCTTCACTGCTTACTTCCTATTCATCCCATATCCCTTTCTTCAAGCGTGCGCGTGAGTTGCACCCATTCGGCGAGGGTGAGCGTCTCGGCGCGGCGTTGCGGCTCGATCTCGGCGGCGACGAGTGTGGCGCGCGCGCCGCCATGCGCCTCGACGCACGCACTGAGACGGGCGGGCGCGTGGCGCAGGTTGTTGAAGATCGTCTTGCGTCTCTGCATGAACCCGGCGCTAACCAATTGCCAGAGCAACGACTCATCGCTTATGTCCGCCGCGCCGCGCTCGCGCATGCGCAGACGCACGACCGTGCTCCAAACCTTCGGCACGGGCCGAAACGCGCTCGGCGCGACATCGAACAACGGCTCCGCTACGCAATAGGCTTCGACGAGCACAGACAGAAAGCCGCGCTCAGACGCACCCGGCGGCGCGATGATGCGCGCGACCACCTCGCGCTGCAACATCAAGACCATCTCGCTGACGCAGACGTGCGCGGCAATCAAGCGTTGCAGAATCGCGGTCGAGATGTTGTAAGGCAGATTCGCCACGACGCGCGCCGTCTTTGCCGGCACGATGAGCGCGCAATAGTCAACCGCCAACGCATCACCTTCAACGAGCACAAAGTTCTCACGCGCGCCGAAGCGTTCACGCAACAACGGGATCAACTCACGATCAAACTCAAGCGCCACGACGCGCCCCGTCTGCTCGACAAGGCGCGCCGTCAGAGCGCCCCGCCCCGGCCCGATCTCGATCACAGTCTCAGCCGCCGTCGGCGCAAACTCACGCACGATCCGCGCTGCCACGCGCTCATCCGCGAGAAAATTCTGACCGAGCCGTTTCTTCGCCATAAAGCAGAGGTTAGAGGTCAGAGGTCAGAGGTTAGTGAGAACAGTTTTTACTGATCTCTAACCTCTAGCCTCTGACCTCTGCTTTTTCGGGTAGCCCGTGATCTCTACGTCCTCTTCGTGCTGCGTGATCTCTACATCGCGGAGTCTGGTTGCGTCGGCGACGAGTTGTGCGCCTGTGCCGGCGACGGCTGGGGGCGCGTCGGAGCCGCCGATGATGAGCGGCGCGATGAAGAAACTGATCTTGTTGACAAACGCAGCATCGAGGAAGCGGCCGGCGACCGTTGCGCCGCCTTCGACGAGGACGCTTTGTAACTCACGTCGGTACAGATGCGCTAACACCGCGTTGAGATCGCGCGCGCCCTTCGGCAAGCGCACAACTTCGACGCCACAATCGGTCAGCGCAACGGCGGCACGTGCATCTGCCTGCGCGTTGGTGAAGACGATGACCGGCGTTGTGCGTGCGGTCTCAGCGAGTTGCATCTGTGGCGTGAGTGTCAATCTGTCATCAAGGACGATACGGACGAGCGGGCGGCGGCGCGGCAGACCTGAGCGATCTGTGAGCAGCGGATCATCCGCCGCGACTGTGCCCGCGCCGACGAGGATGGCGTCGTATTCGTGGCGCAACCTGTGCACACGCGCGCGCGCCTGTGGGCCTGTGATCCAGCGCGCGTCGCCGGTGCGCGTGGCGATGCGCCCGTCGAGCGACGTGGCAAGTTTCAGATGGACGAACGGGCGCGCGTGGCGTTGTGCATGAATATATTTTTCGTTGAGCCGCGCGGCTTCACGCGCCAAGAGGCCCGTCTGCACCTCTATGCCGGCGGCGCGCAGGTGCGCAAAGCCACGCCCGGCGACAAGTGGGTTCGCATCTTCAATCGGTGCGACGACGCGCTGTATGCCAGCTTCAATCAGCGCCGTCGTGCAAGGCGGCGTGCGCCCTTGATGCGCGTGCGGTTCGAGCGAGACATAAGCGGTTGCACCACGCGCTCGCGCGCCAGCCTGTTCGAGCGCCAGAGTCTCTGCGTGTTTGATCTGTTCGTAAAGATAGAACCCTTCGCCGACAACTTCGCCGCGTGCATCGGCAATCACACACCCGACCAAAGGACTCGGACTCACCTGCCCCGCGCCTTGCGCCGCGAGTTCAAGGGCGCGGCGCAGCAAGCGTTCATCGTTTTCAAGTTCAAGGTTCAAGGTTATGCGATTTGTGCGTCAATCTGCCGCGCGAGCGGCGAATTGAGTTTAGCCCGGCGTTTCAACGCCGGGTTGGATGGCGTAAACAATCCGTCGCGTCAGCGATGAATGAATAGCAATAATCAATCGTCGCTGACGCGACGACGATCAATTCACATGCTCTCTCTCCCGGCGTTGAAACGCCGGGCTAAACTCTGTTGCCGCTTCGCGGCGGTTTCATCCGCAGGACTAAAATAACTTTGAACCTTGAACCTTGAACTATTCAAACAACGCCTTGACATACTGCTCAGGATCAAAGACGACGAGGTCGTCAACCTTCTCGCCGATGCCGGCGTAGCGGATCGGGAGGTTCAGTTCTTTGGCGATGGCGATGGCGATGCCGCCTTTGGCTGTGCCGTCGAGTTTGGTCAAGACGATGCCGGTCACGCCTGCGACCTTTAAGAACTGACGCGCTTGTTCGAGTCCGTTCTGCCCCGTGACGGCGTCAATCACAAGCAAAGTCTCGTGTGGTGCGCCCGCGACTTCGCGCGTGGCGACGCGCTTCATCTTTTCAAGCTCGGCCATCAAGTTCGATTTGTTGTGCAAGCGGCCGGCAGTGTCCACGATGAGCACGTCGGAGTTGCGCGCCTTCGCGGCTTTGAGCGCGTCGAAGAGGACGGCCGCCGGGTCTGTGCCCGACTTTTGTTGGATGAGCGGGACGCCTGTGCGCTCGGCCCAGATGGCGAGTTGATCTGTGGCGGCGGCGCGGAAGGTGTCGGCGGCGCAGATCAGAACGTCGTTGCCTTCAGCCTTGATGCGCTGCGCGAGTTTGCCGATGGTCGTGGTCTTGCCGACGCCGTTGACGCCGACGATCATCATCACGTAAGGCGTCACATCTTCAGGCACGCTCGCTTCTGTGGCGACGCCTTCGCGCGTGGACGCGTGCAGGATTGTGAGCAGTTCGTGTTTGATCGCTGCTTTGAGCGCAGCGATGTCGTTGATCTGTTTGCGATCAATGCCGCGCCGCACGGTGTCGAGGATCGAGAGCGTGGTGGGCACGCCGATGTCTGCGGCGATCAGAGCTTCTTCAAGTTGATCGAGCAGTTCGGCATCAATCTCTTTGCGCCCTTGAAAGACGTTGTCAATCGTCTCGGAGAGCGAGGCGCGCGTCGCGGCCACGGCGTTGCGAAAACGCTTCTCGAACGTGCGTTCAAGCGCAGCCTCTTCGGCCTGCAACTCCTCCATCGAGCGATCAAGCCCGAGGATCGAAGTCGTAAACGGCGAGCGCGAAGGCACGGGCGCGGGCTTCGGTGCTGTGGATTTGGGCGGCGCGACGGGTTGTGCGGGCGCGCTCGGTCTTGCGTGGGCGCATCGGGCGCGGCTTGTGTCTGCTCTACGGTTGATGCAGGCGGCTCAAGCGTGGGCGGCGTTGCGGGCTGCGGCGCGGCCGGTTCGTTGAGGCCGAGCGTGATGTAGCGGTCGGAACTTTTGCGTCTCCAGAAAGCCATGAGTTCAGATCAATACCTTTGCGTGTGCGTGTCTATTAAAAGTTCATGATTATAGCGGCAACCGATGCGTGACGACAAAAGCGTGTGCGCGTCCAAGTCATCGGCTCGCTCTGGCACGACATACGCATGGCCACTCCACAGTCGCGCAGACTGCGCGATTGCGTCGGTACGTTGTGGCGATACAGACGACCGCTTTACCCGCGCCGGCCCTGTTTTGCCCTCGGCCCGCCAACCCGACGCCGCCCGATAGCGCCATAGTCCAAAATGAGCTTCTCATGAAACAGTCTTCACGCCGCTTGCTGCTCGCACTCTTCTTCGCGCTCATGTTCACTTTCGTCTGCGTGAACGCGAGCCTGTCGCTCGCGCCGGTCATGCGTTCGAGCATGCGCGGGTGGAATGTGAAGGCTGATACCGACGGCCGGCTGCGCGTCAGTTCCGTCAACCCGAAGGGGCCGGCGACCGTCTTGCGCCGCGATGATGAGATCGTCGCAGTGCGCAGCTTGCAGACGCCGGCCGCGCCCGCAGCAGATGTATCGCCTTGGCCTGTGCCATCCGGTTATCAGTATGCCGTCGTCATCCGGCGCGAAGGGCAGTTACAAGAGTTCACGTTGCGCACGGTCAGCTATCCCTTGAGCTATCGCTTCACGCTCGTGGTTGGCACGCCGCACACGGAGACGGTGGCAGTGCTGCTGCGCGACGAAGCGACGGGCGCATATCGTTGCACCAACGCAGCCACACACAAGCAAGCGACGGGCGTGCGCATTAACGTGGACGAACAGAGCACGAACGCGCTCAGTCGGCCCGCGGAGGCGCTGACGCTTGAGTTGTTGCGTAGTCGCACTGAGCCGCTCGCGGTCGAGGTGCGCGACCCGCAGTCTTGGGTGCATGCGCGCTTGACCGCGCCGGGCTTGGCGGCTGATGCGCGCCGCGCCGAACTGGCCGCGCGTTTGCAACCCGAACGCCCGGACATGCGCATCCTCTACATGTCCGGTTACACAGGTGACGCCATCATCCATCACGGCGTCCTCGACGCCGGTTTCGCCTTCCTCGAAAAACCCTTCACGCCCGACACGCTCGCCGCCAAAGTGCGTAGCGTGCTCGACGCCCGGCAGAATTAACTTATGCCACGTTGAGCTTCATCGAGCGCATTTCTATTAAGTCAAAAGGGAGTTCGACACACGGAAGCGCCGCGTTGTTTGTTGCGAACATTGAGCCTCTTATCCGAATTATCTTGAACCAACATCGGAACGATGATATAAGGCGCGGCTGAACCAGGGTGCCGGGCAGCAGAGTTTCTTCGGAAGGGAGACGGCTTATCAAGGCACACGCGCAGAAACTGAACCAGCCTCAACAAGAGGCATCGTTTCACACCAACCGACAAAAGCCGCACACGTTTGGACAGCAAACTGTATCGGTGTTGCCGCAGGCGCAGGTCGCAGGTCGCCCGATGGGGCCGGACATCTCTGCGCCCGCTCGCTTCGGTCATGACTTCAGCCGGCTGCCGGTGCACGCCAAAGCGCCGGTCGGTCTTCAAGCGAAACTCACAGTCAACACGCCGGGCGACAGCTACGAGCAGGAGGCTGATCGTGTCTCTGCGCAGGTGACTGGTACGTCTGAACCGCAGCACGCTTGCGCCTGCGGCGGCGGCTGCTCCAGTTGCCAGAGCAAGCAAGCTGCACATACGCACTTGCAAGCCAAACACGTCCAGCCAAACCCTGCTCAAGAGTTTGACGCACCGCCCGTCGTTCAAGACCTGCTTCATGCAGCCGGTCAACCACTGCCCCCGACAGCACGCGAGTTTATGGAACCGCGCTTCGGGCATGACTTCAGTCGAGTACGTGTGCATACGGACGGCGCAGCGGCGAACGCGGCCCGCGCGGTGCGGGCGCGCGCCTATACCATCGGGCAAGATATTGTGTTTGGCTCAGGTGAGTACGCGCCCGCCACAACGGAGGGTCAGCGACTGCTTGCGCACGAGTTGACGCACGTCGTGCAACAGAATGCCGGTGGCGGGCCGACGCAAGCGCAGGGCGGCATGATTCAACGCTTCGAGTCGGATGAGCACCAATTCTTGGGCGACGTGGCCACGCGAACCGATACCCCCACGTGGCAGCATCCCACTCCCCCGCAAGGAGCCGCGTACAACTTGGGCAAAGATGATAAAGACAAGTTTGAGTTGACGCACGGCGACATCTTGGCCTTGAGCGGCGACGTGTTCGAGCCTGATGAGCTATTCCGGCTGGCTGGCATCAAGGGCCACTTCGGACAGAAAAAGGAGACGCGCGACGAAATCCTGTGGGCGCTACAGGACGAGCGCATCTGGGAGATGCGGAAGGTGAAAGAAGAGAAAGAGGAGGAGAAAGGGACTAAAGTGAAAACCCCCTATGAGGGGAAGAAAGACCCGCGCTTCCAACCCGGCGGGCTTTACGATGGCTACATCTATTCGGAAGATGTCAAGAATGCCGTCTTCAATCGTTACCGCAAGCTCGGTGCGGCCAACGTAGGCCATTTCGTGTCGCCCGAAGGGCGCGACGAGGCGACGGGCATCGCGACCCCTTCGCGCAATAGCGCCGGGCGCAATTATCGCAAGTGGCACGAAAAGGCTCTTTCCTTGGCCGGCACTGCGGGCCATGCCAAGCAGAAAGTTGACGTGCCAATGGCGCGCGAGGCGGCCGCGCAACACTATCTGACGGATGCGTTCTCCGCCGGCCACTTACGCACGCCCATCGCCCTCATCCGCGACTACTGGGGCAAGAAGTATCCGATGTTCTGGTTCAACCTGCGGCATAAGATCGCGCTCGATACCGCGCTTGAGATGACGAAAGGCACGCCCATCACGGCGCACTATGGTTATACGCAGATTCTAGGCTCAATCGAAAAGATGGAGAAAGACCTGCCGGATGTGACGCTCGGCGACCTCCTTGCCAGCGTCTATCACGATGCGGATAACGAGCGGGGCGTCAAACTCGTGGGCGGGGGCAAGGTGGTGGGTGATACACATCTGAACGAGAGCAAGGAGACTGTGGACAGGGCGGTGGCTGCGATCAAGTCCGGCAATGAAGATGTCACGACGGCGCACAAGATCGGCCAAGCGGCAGCAAGCGCGCTGCCCGACGCCGAGTTGTTCGCGCAGGTCAGGCAGAACCACGGCGGCAACGAGTTCCTGTACGCCCCTGAGTTGTTGATCCCCATGCCTGACACTGATGAGCCGACGCAGAACTGGAAAGCGCCGGACATCAACGCGCTCTGGGATCAGCCCTTTCTCGGCACCAACAAAACGATGGTTGGGGATGAGATCACAGCGCGGGTGAAGGGCGGCGCAATCGCCAATCAACTCAACGCGCTAGGAGATAGTTTTCCTGAGAAGGAGTCTGGCCTGCATCCGCGCTACGCCTACAAGTTTGGCTTCGTCTATCAACTGCAACTGAACCCAAAGGCCGGTCTGCTCGACATCATCAATTGGGCCCCCCATGGCATGGACAGCGGCGACGCGGGCATGGAGACGGCGCGTGAGCTTGAGCGTAGAGAAGCAACCGCTAGAGACGTGGGCCAAGAGACCAAAGAGAACTTCGCTAATCTGAACGTCGAGCAGCGCGCCAAGCTCATCGTGGACATACTCAATCAGAAAGCGGGTGAAGGTTCTGACGAGCATCAAGAGATGATCATCAAGCTCTTCCAAACTGCGTCGCCGCAGGAGCGGCCGGCGATCTATGAGAAAGTCGAAGGGCATCCGTGGGAGGGGCACTTCAAGCATGGCGTGAAAGGCCGTGACAGATTGTTCAGAGTGATGAGCATCTCGCAGCTTGAGCCGTTCAAGCAGCTCATCAACGGCAAGTAGCTTATGCGGCTGTACGTCCGTCAGCTCGGTTCATTGTGGCGCAGCATGCTCCGTGCGCTCGACGTGGGTGCGGCATGAGTTCGCCCGCAGGATTCTTGGGCGTCAAGTGGGGCGACGACGCGAACAGCGCGGCGGCCCGCTTGGGTGTGAGTTGCGACGAATGGGGGTCTTGGGAAGGCGGTCGCGGCTACGAAGCGTGCTTCGATATAGACCATCCGGTTGAGGCCTTCGGGCGTAAAGCTTTCGTCCGGCTCTTTCACAACCAGAACCGACTCGAAGGTCTCTCGCTTCGCTTCATGCACTGCGGCGCGACACGCGCTGAACTCGCCGCCGCCGTGCGCCAAGAGTTTGAGTTGGCAGCGTCTGAAGACACGCCGCACAACGTCTTTGCGGACGGCGCGGCGGTGCATCTCGACTATGATAGCGGCGACGACAGCTGCACACTCACCATCGCCGGCCCGCGCTTCGGCAAAGCCTTCGCCGCTTATCTACTTGAACAAGGCTTTAAGAACTTAGCTCACGGCTTGCGGCCACACTAAACAAAGATGATAGCTCGCGCCCATCGCTTCAAGAGATGGCATCTGCTGCTCTCACAACACGCATAAGGCGCGCAGGCCAGTGAACCGACCTGCGCGCCTTACGCGCTTTCATCCTCTGTTCCCTGCCCTTGTTTACGGTTTAGCGGGCTGCACCTTCTTGGCGGCGATCTTGCGCTTACGTTCGTCCTTGCGTGTCCCGCCCGCCTGTTCGTACTCGTTCGAGTTCCTGCCCCAACGCGCGCCCACAGCCGCGAGCATGCGCTCCGCGAAGTCGCCGAGCGTCTTCTCGTCGGTGTTCAGGTCATTGGCCAGTTGGTCGAGTTGCGACAGCGTTTGATTGTAGGCGTCCAAGTCTGTGCTGAATTTATTGGCCGCCTGCTTGAACTTCGCCAGCGTCAAGTCGCCGCCGAGATCCAAGTCCTTGTCAATCGTGGTCATGCCGTTGATGCGTGTGTAGGCTTCGTCGAGAGCTTTTGAGCTACGTTTGCGACGTGGCATCGTTTGTTCCTCCGTTTGGTCAGGTTAGAGAGACAAAAGGGCAGACGCTCTATGGCAGCCACCTTATAAGCTGCCGCTCGCAAGTTGCTTGGACTGTGGGTTGCGAGGCATATCAGTCTGGCACCTGAGGTCATGCCCACAACGTATCGCTTGACGCACCACGATATACGCCCCTTGCGCCCACCTGTCAACAGACCATTTCGTATTTCCAAGCGACACAGATGGTAAGCTTTTTAACAAACATTCTGACCAAACTTACTTCAGTTTCAATCTAATTAAGTTCGGTTGCAATCTGATCAAGTTTGGTTAGAACCTAAGTTGATTTGGTTAGAACTAAACTAACTTTTATTACGACCAAACTCGATCAAGTTGCAGCCGGACTTACTTCAGCTCCAACCAAACTAAGTTTGATTGCAACCGGATTAACTCCGATTGCGACCAAACTTGATTCAGTTGCAATGGAACTTAACCACACGCCAGCTAAACTAAATTTCGTTCTCATCAAACCTAATCACCTTGCGCTTAAACTCGCTCACATAGCGACCAAACTTACTTTTCTTGCAACCGAACTTATTCCTGTAGCGAATTAATTAACATATCCCGCAACCCAACAAGCTCCCGTCCCAACCCAATCAACTTCCCTCCCACATGGGCACGCTATAACACGCTGCAACTGCCTACACCGATACTGGCCAAGCGCCAATACAACGCCCTCTATCTAATCCAAGCTTCGCGGTATAATATGCACATAAAGTTAGTTAGACCGAATGATTCGGTCTAATAATAGTTATACCGTTTCGCGCGCCGCTTGGCTGCATGAAACAATGGCGTAGTTTTAAGGAGGAAAGATGTTTGACCACATCCCACCTGTTGCCGGGATTTACGCCATCGTCAACATGCTTAACGGGCATCGCTACGTCGGGCAGGCGAAAAATATGAACGCGCGCGTCCGGTCTCATGTCCGCGAATTAGATAAAGGCACACATCGCACCAGTGAAAAACGGCTCCTGCAAAATGCATGGAATGAATTTGGGCGTGAGGCTTTCGAGATAGTTGTTCTGGAAATTGTGCCTGACAATCGTGCGGCGACAAATTATCACGTCCACCCCGATAATCTTTCGCTCGCCGAGCACTTCTATATCAATGAGCGGAGTGAGTACAACGCTGACAAGCGCATTGTGCGGGATGAATTTAAATCGCTTATTGATGCCAAAGCATGGCGCGAATCACAGAGCAGATGATGGTAGCAACAACGGTATGCATCCGGCCGCCGACACGCTGCCTATCATGTTCTTTCAGAAGTTCGGGGCGCGGGTGATGCCGGGCGTTAGGCGTCTTGTATAGTTAATGATATGGCAATTGGATTTCCAGCACACTTTAAGAGGAGCCGTACATACCATCTCATGGGAGATGAATTGGTCATCGTCGTGAAATCCGCATTGAAGAATGTAGGCTGGTCGTATGATGTGCTGTCGGACAAGGAATTTCTCGCATCGCTGCCATTTAGCGGATGGACATGGGGAGAAGAGGTCAAGGTCAGGATTCTTCCGGGCGGAGTGATTGAAGCTGACAGCAAATGCCTTAGCTCCGGCTTTCGTCTGCAATTGTTTGACTTTGGCAAAAACAGAAAGAACGTCGAAACATTCTTCGCGCACGTCGAGCAGATGATAGCAAAGCACTAGCACGACAATGTCTGAAGAACGCCACAGGCGCAAGTTAATTATAGCGTTGTGCTACTATGCAGTTTGTCTAAAGGATGTGATGAGCAATGTCAGTTCAAATTGCACGCCGACACTTTAACG
>QHXQ01000024.1 GCA_003223935.1 Acidobacteriota bacterium
CGGGTGGTTGAAAGCGTTGAAGAGATCAGCGCGCAGTTGGAAGAACTTGCCTTCCGTAATGTGGAAGTTCTTGAACACAGAGAAGTCCAAGTTGCGAATGCCCGGCAGTTGCAGCGTATTGCGCGCGGCATTCGAGCGTGCGCCTGCGCCGGCTTGAATGTACTGCGCGTTCGGATTGAGCGCGAGATAGCCGACTGTGGCCGAGCGCGCCGACGCGGTGGCGGGGCTACTGGTGATCGTGCCGATGCTCGTGTTCGTGGTGAACTCGCCGTTGGGATCAACCAGTATGCACTGGCCGTTGCGCCCGATGGCACAGACCGGACTGAAGATGTTGCGCGCGCCATTCACGTTGATGATCGTGCGGTCGCCCGCCGCATCGCCGTTCAGGTTCGAGTCAACGCCGCTGCGCACCGCAGCCTTCTCGCCGGACTCGAAGGTTAGAGTGCCGGCGAAGTTGAAGCCGCCCAAGAGCAGCCGCACCAAATGGTTCTGACTCTTGTTGAAGTACGGCAGTTCGTAGAGACCCGAAGTCACAAAGCGATGACGATGGTCAAGCGCCGAGTCGGCGCGTTCACGTCGCAGGTTCTGAAAGTCTTCGACGCGGCGCGGACTGAGCACTGTCGAGAAGACTTCAGCCGTCGTGTCGTCAATCAAGTGACTCCAAGTGTAAGCGGCGGTCATCTGGAAGCCGCGCGTGAAGCGATGCGTCAAGGCGGCCGATGCGCCGTGATAGGTCGAGTTGCCGTTCGATAGGAAGGCGACGATGTTCGGCGGCGCGCCGCCATTCGCAGCCGTCGGCACGCTGAAACCCGCCGTCACGTACTGCGGCACGAAGGCCGGATGGCGCGCGCGAATAGCTTGCAGCGTATCCAGACTTGCAAGCACGGACGCCGATGGCGCGCTCAGGAAAGTCGGCACGAAGTCTGTATTCGAAATGCGCTCCGCCCGATTGAGCCGGTTCTGCGTCAATAGGTGAATGCCGCGCGTGCCAAGGTAGCGCAACTCAACCGACCAGTCTTTCAGGAACTGGCGTTGAATGCTGCCCGTGTAGGTGACCGAGTACGGCACTTGCTGATCGGGAATGAACGTGCCGGTCACAGACCGTGCGCTGGCCGCGTCCAGCGTGCCGCCGACCACGTTGCGGATGCCGCCGCTCGCGAGGAAGTTCGTCTCGTTGCCTTGCACATCTATGGTCTGCTGGAACTGCGGCGGCGACGAGAGCGTGTAGATGTTATCGAAGATCACATCGTACGCCATCGAGAAGCCGGCACGGATCGAGGTCTTGCCTTGCGCGCCGAACAAGCGACCGAGCCAGCCCTCTGTGTAATTCGGCGAATAAGCGAAGCCGACGCGCGGCGCAAAGTTCTTCTTCTGCGCACGCGGGCGATGAAACTCAAGCACGCCCGGCACAGAGGAGACCGCATTCAACTCTTGTTGCTTCGCGCCGAACGGAATCTCCTGATAAGCATAGTTCAAGCCAAGGTTGAAGGTTAGATTGGGCCGGTAGCGCCAGTCATCTTGGAAGAAGGCGAAGAACAGGCGCTGGTCGCCGTAATAAGTGTTCCCGCCGACGTTGCGCTCGCCCAGCGTGTCCGGCGCTCTGTCGAAAAGGAGCGTCTCAAGGTTCGCATAATCGTAGTCGCCGCGCTCGCGCTGCACGAAGCGTTGCGGCGAGATCAGTTTGCGGAAGTCGCCGCCGAACTTCATCGAGTGGTTGCCTTTGAGCCAAGTCAAGTTGTCAATGACTTGGTAGTTGTTCTCGATGGTGAACTGCGGCGCGTTTGGATCAGGCCCGATGCTAAAGCCGAGTTCGTCAACAGTGACGTTCGGGAAAGCATCGAAGCCGGAGAGCGGGAACGCGATGCCGGGCACCGGATAGTCTATATTGCTCCGGCGAAACGCCAAGCGCGTTTCGTTCGTCAGGCTCGGCGTGAACGTGTGAATGTTGGTGTAAGAGAAGAGCACCTGCTTGAGCGGGATGACGGTAAAGAACTGCGGCAGCGTCGCGGCGATGTCGGTCGCGCTGAAGTCGTTCTTGTTGAAGCGGAAGCGGTGCTGCGTCGTGCTCGACTGCGTCCAGTCAATGTTCGCGACGTAGTTCTTATTGATGATGAACTGCGGCGCGGGCAGACTGATACTGCCGACCGGAATGTCTTGCCCACCGACCGAGATGGTGCCTGCGAAGCTCGAAGCTGCGGGCACGAACTGCCTGACGAGGTTTAGAATCGCCGGGCGCACATTGGGGATCGTAGCCAACTGAGCGTAACCCGCAGCCGTCGGCGAAAAGAACGACGTGCCGGCCGCTTGGCCTTGCCCGATGCGCTCGTATGAACCGAAGAAGAAGAGCCGGTTCTTCAGGACGGGGCCGCCGACGTTCCCGCCCGTGCGGAAATAATCCGCGCGCGGTTGGCGCGTGATGCCGGCCGCCTCGTTCACCTGACTGGGATCGCGCACGAAGACGTTGCCCGGCTGCTTGTTGAGCGTGTCAATCGCATCGAGTTTGCGGTTGCGCCCGAAGAAGAAGGCTGTGCCGTGAAACTCGTTCGTGCCCGACTTGGTGGCGATGATGAACTGGCCGCCGGTCGAGCGCGCGAACTCGGCTGAGTATTGATTCGACAAGAGCGTGAACTCGCTGATCGTTTCGGGTGAGATATAGACCAAGGGGCCTGTATTCACCTTGTCGTTGTTGTCAATGCCGTCCACGACGAAGTTGTTGTTGCGCGGTCGTTGCCCGCCCACTGAGCCGCCTGAACCGACGCCGACGCCACCAGTACTCGACACGTTCGGCGCGATGAGCGCGAGGTTATAGACGCCCAAGCCCGTACTCGTCTGCGCGAGTTCGACCACTTGGCGCGCGCTGAAACTCTTGGCGAGATTCTGCGTGGTCGTGTCCACAAGCTCTGCACCGCCCGCCGTGACTTCGACCGTCTCGCCGACCTGCCCGATCTGCAATTGGGCCGGCACGTCGGTCGTTTGATTCAACTGCACGCGCACGTCGTTGAGCGTCGTGGTCTTGAAACCTTGCACTTCAATCGAGATGCTGTAGTCATCAGCCGGCAACAAGTTCTTAAACTCGTATTCGCCGGAGCCGGTCGTCTGCGTCGTCTGCGAGACGTTGGTTGATTTCTCTGTGATCGTCACCTTCGCGTTCGGCACGACTGCGCCGTTCGGGTCGGTGACGATCCCGCGCACGTTGCCCGATGTCACCTGCGCGCTGGCTGCGAGCGCGCAAGCCATGACGAGCACGAGCAGCGCGCAGATGCGCCGACACAAAGTCGTTCGGCCGGCACGGCGCGCGCTAGTTAAATTTGCCTGCGGTGCTTGCGCGACCACAGCGTTCGGATAATTCTTCATAGCCAGTTGCTCCTTATCTCTATCTAAGTGAAGCTTCGCCTTGCGCGAACTTCGCGCGAGTGCAAGGCGCGCGACCGCACGGTGTTCAAGAGTTGGAACAGTCGGCAGTCAGGGCTTGCACCTGAACTTACTGAGGGGCAACACGCATGCCGACTACAGCGCACGCGCGACAGCCGCACGTCGGCTCTGATTTCTCTGCTGTTAAGACTGAAAGTGTTGAGCGACTGTTGATGAGATTTATCATCAATCGGAGAGAGATTGCGTAATTTGGAGAAAGACAAGCAGCGCTAGCGGACAGTTTGTCTAATTACTTAGACAGACAATGCCGATGATGTGTTCGCACGCGCGTAACAAAGCAGCAAGAGCAGAAAGAAAGACCGGAGCAGGTTTCAAGTTCATACCGAAAACCTGCTCCGGTCGTTTTGTTCGCGTGCTCCGCTTAATCAATGAGACGCGGCTAGAAGCGCAGTCGCAATTGATAGCGGACGACGCGCCCACCGCCGTCCGTGCCCACCGTGTCGGGATTCAAGAACCGACCGGCTGGCGTTGTCGCAGCATTAGTCGGCACGAACCCACCGACCGGCGAGAAGGGGCTGACGCTGCCGGTCAAGAATTGTGGGTGGTTGAAGACGTTGAAGAACTCCGCGCGGAACTCGACCCTGACGGTCTCGCTCAGACGCGTGCTCTTCTGAATGGTCATGTCCCAGTTGTTGATGCCGGGCGAGCGCTCGGTATTGCGCCCAAGGTTGCCGGTGCGCGGGATGCTGCCCGCGAGCGTGGGCGAGAAGGTCGGGTTGACGATGAACTCGGCCGTCAAAGGATCAATCGGCGCGTTGCCCGCATCTGGATTAACATAGCCTGTGATGACCCCTGAAGAGTTCACCACGGGCACAGCGCGCACATGATGTTGGCCCGACGGGTTGAACGTGGGCCGATCACCGCCTGAGCCGCCCAGCCCGTCTGCATCCAAGCCGTTCGTCACCGTGTAGGGCACGCCGCTCTCGAACGTCGTCACGCCTGCGAGTTGCCAGCCGCCGAGCACGTGGCCGACGAATCCGTGTTGCGCGCGCATGAATGGCAGTTCATAGACGTAAGTGATCGACGCGCGATGCGTCCGATCATTGAGCGAGACGGAGCGGTCGTTGCGATCCCCGCCGAAGACGGCCGGGATGGCGTAGAAGGAGGTGACTGTTGCCGCCACGCCCACCGCAAAGACCTCGTCGTTGTTGCTCATCAACTTCGAGTAGGTGTAAGAGCCGGTCAGCGTGAAGTTGTTAGCGAAGCGTCGCTGCACTAACAACTGCCCGGAGTTGTAGCTCGACGAACCGCCGTTGGTGCGTATCGTGCGCGCACCTTGCAACGGGTCGAGCCGCGTCTGCGGTGTGCCCGTAAAACCGGCGGGCACAGGATGCCTGAGCGACGGGATCAGCACAAGCGGGTTGGCGTCTTCGTTGATAAAGAGCTTCGTGCCCTTCGAGCCGACGTAAGAGACATCCAAGACAAACTTGGCCGGCAATTCACGTTGCAGCCCCAGAGACCAACGCTGGTAGTACGGATTGACCAAGTTGGGCGTGATCAAGGTCTGCGTATCGAAGGGCGAGAGCGGGCGCGCCACAGTCGGGAACTGCGTGGTGAAACTGCTAAGCCCGCGCGGCCCCGATGCGGTCGTCGAGGTCACTTGCGTCGAGACGAGGTTGGGCGAAGAGGCGGCTGCATTCGAGGCGATGTTGTTGAAGAACGAATCGTAGCCGATCTGGTAGCCGCCGCGCACAACCGACTTGTGCTCGCCGAAGAAGCGTGCGAGCAAGCCATGCTGGAAGTTGGGCGAGTAGGCGAAGCCGATTGATGGCGCGAAGTTGTTATTGTCTGACGCCACCTTATTCGGCTGGCTGTAGGGCCCCGCGAGCGTCACCGGATCGACGTTGAAGAGACCTGTGTAAGCGGGCGTGCGCAACGTGTTGAAGGGCGTGCCGAAGTTTTCGTAGCGCACGCCCAACGTAAGCGTCAAGGCCTCTGTTGTTTTCCAACGATCTTGGAAGAAGAGCGCCGTACGATAGAGCGATGGCGTGTAGATGCCGCTGCCGAAGTCGCGTGTGGCGGAACCGCCGGAGCCGCCGAAGTTATCCACGAAGTTGCCAAAAGCGTTGTAGCCCGTGCTGGCCAAGAAGGTCAGCGTGCCGCGCGGATTGAAGGGCGCGATCTGGCGCGCGATCTGGCGCAGGAAGTCTATGCCGCCGCGAAACGTATGGTTGCCGATGATCTTCGTGACCGTATCTTGGATCACGTAGTTGTTGGCGATGCGCCCTTGCGGGAACGTCGCGGCCGTGCCGATTGCGGTCGGCGTCCCAGTGATATTCGCCGTCGAACCGTTGAAGAGAATCTGTGGCAGCGTGCCGGAGACGCTCGGATCATGCAAGGGGAAAGTAAAGCCGATGCGATTGTAAGCGAGGCGCATCTCGTTCGTCAGGCTCGACGAGAAGACGTGCGTCTCAGAGAGCAGAAAGTTGTAGAGCGTGGCTGTAAAGTCGGCCTCGAAGCCGGGGAAGCCCGTGCCTGTGCCGCCGAAGGGTTGCTTCTGCGGGTCGGACAAGAAGCGCGCGGCGAACTGATCGCGCTCGCTGAGCTTATGATCAATGCGCAGTTGAAACTGCCGCTCATCGAAGACGGTCGCGAAGTTCTTAACGAACGAACCAAACTCGACGCACGGGCGATTGCCGGCCGGTGCGGGACAGGCGGTGGACGAAGTGCCCGCCACGCCGGGCGCAACACCGAGCGCAATCAGTTGTGGATTCGCGGTGCCAATCGTGTTCTGCGTCGCGTTCAGTAAGAGATTCACGTTGGCATTCGTATTTCCGAAGAGCGATTGCAGCGTGGCGCGCCCGTTGGCGGTCGGCGTGGTCAACGTCGTCTGCGCGTTCGAGCGGGCGCGATTGAATTCATATGCGACGAAGAAGAAGGTGCGATCACGGCCGCTACGCACAGAGGGGCCGCCTTCGCCGAAGCGCGGCAAGTAGAGCGGGCCGCCGAGCGTGGCTGAATAGATGGTCTGGATGCCGAAGGGCGGATAGCCGCGCGCGATGATGCTCGGGTCGCGGGCCTGTGAACTGGTGATCGCATCGTCGCGCGTCGAATCAATTAAAGTCCAGAGCGTGCCGTGAAAGTTGTTCGTACCGGAGCGCGTGATCGTGTTGATGACTGCGCCGCCCGCGCGCCCGAACTCCGAATCGTAGTTTCCTGTTTGGATCGAGACCTCTTGCACGGCGTCCGGGTTGATGATCTGGAGAGCTTGACCAGCAACCGAGATGTCGTTGTTCTCGACGCCATCAATCAAGAAATTATTTGAACGTCCGCGTGCGCCGTTGACGACGAAGGTGGAGACGCCGACACCTGTGCGGTTCGTGCTGACGCCGGGCAGCGTGAGCGCAAGGGCGTTGGGGTTGAGACCGGCAATTGGCAGTTCTGTGATCTGTTGTTGCGTGATGTTGCCGCCGCGCACCGGCGCTTCGGTCTGCAAGGCTGCGCCCGCTTCCGCGACCACATCAATAGTGACCTGTTGGCCGCCGGGCTGGAGTTGTGTATCCACGGTGGCGGTCTGATTAGCGTTGACGATCACGTCGGTCTTAGTTACCGTGCCGAAGCCTGTAGCGGCAAGTGTCACAGTGTAGTTGCCTAAGTCAACGGCGTCGAAGCGATAGAAGCCTTCGTTGTTAGTTGTGGTCGTGCGCGTGACGGTGGTCTGCGTGTTCGTCAGCGTAATGGTTGCGCCGGCAACCACGGCGTTGTTGGTATCGGTCACAGTGCCGCTCACCGTGCCGCGACTGGTTTGCGCGTTGGCGACGAACGCCGCGCTAAAGAGCGCGCAAAGCAGCAGGAAAAATCTCATCTTCATCTACTCTCTCCTTTGAAGTTGGCCTCGTCGTTATACTGTTCGCACAAGTCAACGTAACGAACGCGGGTTGGCTCAGACTTATCTGTTCACGCGGCCGAGCGTGCCCGCGCGCTCGTTCGCTCTCGTTTGCGGCGGCGGCTTAACAGCTTGGTAGCTAGTGAACTGTCCGCGCAGCTAATGAAGCGCACGGTTTAATGAACCGGACTGTGCGTCGGCGAGTGGCAATGCGTATGCCGGGACATGAGGGCGGCGGCGAAGGCGCGTAAACACACGCCTTTAGCAACTGAGCCGGGCCAACTCAGGTGGGCTGGCTCAGCGATTTTGGCTGAATGATGTTATAGGGATATGAGAATAAGATACCGCCGACGGTAACGGATGAGCGCGAGACAAAATAATAGTCCCCAGCCGCGCAAGCGTCTGCGCACGCTGAGGAAGATAGCGCCGCCATTAAGCCGACGAGCGTTTACACGCAACCGGCGGTGTTTGAGCCGCCAGCCGCTGCAAGTCAAGTCACCTCGCACACGGAAGCACAAGCTGAAGCACGCCCTGTTCGTCGTCCGATCAACTGGCGGCCGATTATGTTAGTGGTCATCGTCGCCTGCGCCGTCTTTGTCACCTATCTCGGCGGCGGCAGACTCTTCGCGCGCACGAGCGGCAAGTTGACGCCTGTCTATTGCCGAACGGTGCGCCCGGCCCAGCTAAGCTCTCGCTCCTCTCTCTCTAACCGATGGGCGCATCATCAAACAGTTTGAGGCGCTGGTTCTGCGCAGCACGCCCGCGCTCAGATGGTCGCCGGGCGACCGCATGCTGGCTTACGTGGTGACGCAGCAGGGCGTGTCGAACATCTGGAGTCAGCCCGTTGCCGGCGGCGCGCCGAAAGCCCTGACCGACTGGAAAGCTGATCTCGTTTACCGCATCGACTGGTTCAGAGATGGGCGATTAGTGTGCGAGCGAGGAACTACTGTGTCCGATGTGATCCTGCTCCGTGATACTGGAAGTGAGTGACAGTATTGGAGCCGCTTACTTCGAAGCCAACAAGGAGTTGACCTGTTCGTCTGTAGAGGGTGAGCGTGCTACAGAAGCATTGAGTTTGGCGACTGTTTTGTTCATCCCTTTGTGCTGTTTATTTACCTGATGGAGCCGAGGGGGATCGAACCCCTGACCTCATGACTGCCAGTCATGCGCTCTCCCAGCTGAGCTACGGCCCCCTAATTGTTGGCGTCACGAAGGACGGGAATAGAGAGTAGCGTAGCGCGTAAAAGTACGTCAAGCGTGCTTCAGGCGCGGCGGCGGGCGGCGCAGAAGGCGATGAGTAGGCCGGCGACGAGCAGGACGAGACCGCCCATGATGCGCCAGATGTTAGGCAGTTCATGCACGGCCCCTTCAGGGTTGACTATGAACGCGGGCGGCGCGACGAAGGCCGCGCGGTAAGCGATGACGCCGCCCGTCGCAGCCAACACGATGCCGACGATGATCAGGACTGCGCGCATACTCGCCAATGACAAATTGAGCTAACCACGCTCGCTATCGAATGCAAGGCAACGGAATTCAATTTAACGGGTCGGCGCTTACTGGCCTTTGAACTCCGGTTTGCGTTTTTCGAGAAATGCTTTGACGCCTTCGTCTTTGTCTTCGCTCGAAAAGCAGAGGGCGAAGAGATCGATCTCGCGGCGCAAGCCCTCATCGAGCGACGAGCGCGCGGCCGTCTTGACGGCCTCTTTGGCGAGCCGCAAGGCGATAGGGCTTTTCTCGGCGATGCGATTGGCCAGTTCCATCGTCTTCGCTTCCAACTCTTCATGCAGCACGACCATGTTGACGAGACCGATGGCGTGCGCCGCCTGCGCGTTGATGATCTCGCCCGTGAGGATTAACTCCATCGCTTTGCCTTCGCCGACCAGATGCGTGAGGCGTTGTGTGCCGCCGCCGCCGGGGATGATGCCGAGGTTAATCTCAGGTTGACCAAACGAAGCGCGCTCGCTCGCAATCCGCAGGTCGCAAGCCATCGCTAACTCGCAGCCGCCGCCCAGACAGTAACCGTTGACCATCGCGATGACCGGCTTCGGAAAACTATCAATGGCGGTAAACAGAGACTGGCCGGTCATCACATCGCGTTGCGTGACGGCGGTGCGGCCGGCGAACTCTGCGATGTCTGCGCCTGCGATGAACGCCTTGTCGCCCGCGCCCGTGATGACGACGACGCGCACCGAGTCGTCTGCGCGCAACTCTTCAAGCGCCGCCGCGCCCTCCTCGCGCGTCTTGATATTCAGTGCGTTTCTTTTGTCAGGCCGGTTGATCGTGATGATGGCGACGCGCTCGCGCCGTTCGACTAACAAAGTTTCGTAAGTCTGCGGCATAGTTTCTCCTCAAACAGAATTAACAGATGATTGCTGACAGGAGCGAGCACGAATTCTATCCTGTCACTCATCAACTGTCACTTGGCACGAGCTATTGCTGTGGTTCGTTTTCCGGCGCAGTCGCCTGTTCGTCTGCGACCCAAGAGACGAAGAGGCGGAGCCAGTTTTCGGTCGGTTCGAGGATGGCGACGCCGATGCGGGCCGTGCCGTAGATGGCCGAGGCGATGCGGACGACGCGCGCGGTCGCTTCGATGGGCGCGCCGTCGGGTTTGTGCGCGCGCAGGTAAAGCTGATCGCCGCGATTGACTTTCTGATTGAGATGGAAGAGTGCGCCGTTGGTGGAGATGTCGTCGGTTTCGGTCGGCTCGCTCCAAGCCGCGCCGTCCTCCGCGCGGCCCGACACGACGATGGGCAAGCGCAGCGCCATGCGCAGCGCGAAACGTCTCTCTTCTTGATCAGAAGTGCTCATCATCGGTTTTCAGTTTTCAGTTTTCAGCGAGCTTAACCTCCGGCTGAAAACTGAAACCTGTTCACTCGTTCCACTTGTAGAAGCCTTCGCCGCTCTTCCTGCCCAACTTCCCTTCAGCGACCATGCGCCGCAGGATGTCGGGCGGACGGAACGTCTCGGAGCCGAGCGCGCCGTGCAGGTATTCGGCGATGTGCAGGCGTACATCGAGGCCGACGAGATCAGTCAGACGCAACGGCCCCATAGGATGATTGTAGCCTAACTCCATCGCGGTATCTATATCTTTTGCGCTCGCCACGCCCTGCTCCAACATCCGCATCGCTTCCAAGCCCAATGCCACGCCCAGACGGCTCGACGCAAAGCCCGGCACATCGCGCACTGTAATCGGCTCTTTCCGCATCTTCAGGCCGACAGCGCGCACAGCCGCGACCGCCTCCGCGCTCGTCTCTTGGCCGACGATGATCTCCAACAGCCGCATGATGTGGACGGGATTGAAGAAGTGCATGCCGACGACGCGCTCAGGCCGCTCGGCGACACTGGCGATCTCTGTAATAGAAAGCGATGAGGTGTTGGTGGCAAAGATGAACGGGCGTGCCGCGATCTCTGCAACCGCGCGCAGGGCTTCGTGCTTGAGTTCCATCTGCTCCGGCACGGCTTCGATGAAGAGGTCTGCGGCGCGCGCTTCGTTTAAGTTGGTTGCGCCACGTATGCGTTGCAGCGTCATGTCGCGCTCAGCTTTGGTGACCTTGCCGAGTTGCATGCCGCGTTCAAGGTTGCGCTCGATGGCGGCGATGCCGCGCATGAGCGGCTCGCGCGCGACATCGCAGAGGATCACACGAAAGCCAGCTTGCGCTGCCACCTGCGCGATGCCGTGCCCCATCGTGCCCGCGCCGAGCACGGCGATCACTTCAATGTCTTTGGTCTGCGTTCCCGGTGTGCTCAACAGTGTTCCCGCGCAACATGAGCCGCAGGAGCGACGCCGCTCATCCGCGCGTCTCATCCGGTCTGATTCGACTACCTTAGAGTCGAGAAGTTATACTATACGCGCAAGCGAAAGGCTACATGCGAAGCGCGCCCTCGAAGGCACAACTTCGTGCGTCAGCCGATCCACGAAGGAGCACGAACCAGAAGCGCAATGAAAGAGCAACTGCATCGCAGCGTCGTGATTATCGGCTCCGGCCCCGCCGGTCTGACCGCCGCTATTTACGCCGCCCGCGCCGACCTAAAACCGCTCGTCATCGAAGGGCCGCAGCCCGGCGGCCAACTCACCATCACGACCGATGTGGAGAACTATCCCGGCTTCGCCGAAGGCATACAGGGGCCTGAACTGATGGAACAGTTTCGCGCGCAAGCGGCGCGCTTCGGCACGGAGTTCATTACCTCTTGGATCGATCAAGTTGATCTCTCGAAGCGTCCCTTCACGCTCCATACAGAAGACCACGAGATCAGAGCGGAGACTTTGATCATTGCTTCGGGCGCATCAGCCAAGTGGCTCGGCATACCCGGTGAAGCGCCCGCGCCACATGGGCTTGGCGGGCTTGGCGTCTCAGCGTGTGCCACATGCGATGGCTTCTTCTTCAAAGGCAAAAAGATCATCGTCGCGGGCGGCGGCGACACGGCGATGGAAGAGGCGACGTTTTTGACGCGCTACGCTTCGCGCGTCACAGTCATCCACCGACGCGAACAGTTGCGCGCGTCGAAGATCATGCAGGAGAAGGCGTTCAATAACGAGAAGATCGATTTCATCTGGAACACAGAGATCAAAGAGATCATCGGCACGTCGGAGACGGGCGTCACGGGCGTGCGCCTCTACGACAACGTGACCAAAGAGGAACGCATCTTCAAGTGCGAAGGCGTCTTCATCGCCATCGGGCACAAGCCGAACACAGACATGTTTCGCGGCTGGTTGGAGATGGACGCGGTCGGCTATCTCAAAACCGCCGGCCGTTCGATGGCCACCAACATCCCTGGCGTCTTCGCCTGCGGCGACGCGCAAGATTCATTCTATCGGCAAGCTGTCACCGCCGCCGGCACGGGCTGCATGGCCGCGATTGATGCTGAACGCTTCCTAGATCACTTGCCCGTGCCCACGCCAACCGGCGAAGAGATCACCATCGAAGGCGAGCGCGTCACGGCCGACCACGAGATCGTCATCATGCCCGATGGCGAGGTCGTGCCGAACAAGGCCGAGAGCGAAAGCGCAACGGCCAGCGATTAAGAGGCAGTAAGCAGTAGGCAGTGAAAATTGCTTTTTGCTGCTTACTGCTTACTGCCTACTGTTGTTATTTGTCTTTCATCCTTGCGGTTCGAGTCGCGCAAGGTAACGGCCCGTCGCTTCCTGCACGACGATCTCACATGTCCAACCGGCAGCCCGTGCATGTTTGACGAGCGTGTTTGCGTCAACGCAGAGTTGCGTGAACGGTGCGCCGCGCCGGCCTTTATATTCCAACTGCAAGTCGGACTCGCCGAAGTAGCGCCCAGCGCGCCGCCGCGCCGCGATGGTGGCTTGCGACTGCGGCCGGCCTGTCTTACGCAGATCACATGAGTCAACTAAGAACTGACCATTGGGTTTGAGCAGACGGCGCAAGTGTGTGAGGAACGGTTGCAGGCCGCGCAAATCGCGCACGAGCGCGAGTCCGTTCATCAGACTGAGCAACGTGTCGAACGGCTCGGACGCGAACGTGTGTATGTCTCCTTGCTGCGCCGCACGGACGCCGCGTGCGCGCATTACCTCGACGCATGCGGGCAGAAAATCAATTGCTACAATCTCAAGCCCGCGCGCTTGCAAGGCGAGTGTGTGACAGCCTGAGCCTGCGCCGATGTCGAGCACACGCCCGCGACACAGTTCGATGGCCTGCAACTCCAACGGGAAATGATCCGGCTCACGGAAAAAGATGCTGACGGGCACGTCCGTCCGCTGCCCGCCATCGCTGTGAACGTGGATGACCGCTTCGGTGTCGCCGCGCAAATAATCGAGCAGCGATTGGCCGTGCGGTTGATAATGTTCGATCTTGGTCATTTCGTCGTCTCCTAAAATCTGTGGCGGCCCGTGCGCACGAATGCGCGCGCTCAGTCCGCGTGTTGTTGTTTTAGTTTTCGTTGAGGTGCGAGATGTTTTGAGTCGCCGGTGCGCCAAGGCACACGTCAGCCGCGTGCGTTGTTCACGCGATAGTCGTGCGACTCAAATTTAGGAGACGATCATAGGCAGATGATCAAACGAAGCTTGATCGGCGCAGATGATCTTTGAAAGGCGCGCGGGTTGTCAAGTTAATTACACGACAAGCTCAGAGCAGCACGATTGAATCGTCGCGCGCGCGAGAGGGCATTTGTCTGGGTTGTGGGCGGGCGCGTTGCGGGCAGATGTCGCAGTAGTCTTCGCGGCGCGCTTTGCGGTCGGCGCATTCGTTGCAGCCGAGCGTTTCGCCCAACTCGCGGAGCAGGTCAAGCAGAGGCAGCAACAGCCGCCCGCGCGCCGTCAGCGCGTACTCGACGCGCGGCGGACTGCCGCCGTAATCGCGCCGCTCGACGAGTTCGTCATGCTCCATCTCGCGCAAGCGTTCGACCAACGTGCGACTGCTGATCGGATGCAAAGCGGCGAGCAGTTCGTTCGTGCGGCGCGGCCCGCGCGCCAGATCGCGCACGACAAGCAGCGTCCACTTATCGCCCAGCACTTGCAGTATGCCGGCCACCGGACAACCGTCGCCTCTACGTCGTCGCATTCATCTGCCCTTTCGTCTTGGCTCGCAGGCGCGAGTGAGTTGTGAGCGCCAGTGTCATCGCTCTTGAGCGCACAGCTTAACATAAAAGCGCGCGGGCGTTTCGCCAAATCCGAGCAAGCGAACTGGACATGCGCGGAATAGACAACCTACGAAGTCACACGAAACGACACGAAGCGAAACCCATGAACATCAGCAACATTGGTTCGTGTCTGTTGCTTCTTCATGTCGTTTCGTGTGACTTCGTGGTTCATACTTTTATGCTCTGATCGAACGCGCCCAGCGCCGCGCGCATCGAAGCGCCGCCGCCTTTTCGCATTTTCATACGCCAGCCTTGGCGGGTTAAGATGAGCCGGTTCAGTCGGTCGGATTTAACCGCTAAAGGACTCGCATGAATATCTCCTCGCAATTTCGTGGGCGCACTTTGTTGCTCGCCGTCATCTGTTTTGTTGTCGTGGCGTTCACGGGCCAACGATTTGTCTCGGCGGCGGTCGGCGACGGGCAGATTCAACAGGCGGCGTTGCGCCACGACACGTTTGACAGTTTTTATCGCACGCCCTTCGGCGCGGTCGCGGCGGGCACGAGCGTGCGCTTACGTTTCCGCACCGCGCAAGCGGACGTCCAGAGCGTCACGCTCTTTTATTACCAGTTCGATCCGGCGACGGGCGCGAACACGCCCAACTCGCCCGTCTCTCTGCCGATGACAGCGGCCGGCACGCGCGTCGAGAACGGCGTGACCTATGACATCTGGGAGTTGAACCTGACGACGCCGAGTGTGCCCGCGATCCTCTATTACAAGTTCCGCATCACGGACGCAGGCGCGAACGTTTATTACAGCGACGCTTACGCGGACGACAACGACAATCTGAATCAAGGCGGCGACGGCGCGCCCAGCGCGTCCGAACCGTTCCCCGCGTTTCAACTCACGGTTTACAACTCTAATTTTCAAACGCCAGCGTGGCTGCAAAACGCAAACGTCTATCAGATTTTTCCCGACCGTTTTCGCAACGGCGACAAGACGAACGACTACTGCGTGCCGGGCAGCACCGTACCTTGTCCGGTCTTTTACGGCAATCAAGCGGTCGTGCCGCACACGGTCTGGAACGAGCAGATCGGCGACCCGCGCCAGCCCGGCCCTTTCAACGGCACTTACGGCACGCAGTTCTACGGCGGTGATCTGAAAGGCATCGAACAGAAACTCGACTACCTGCAAAGTCTTGGCATAGACACGATCTATCTAAACCCGATCTTCGCCGCGCGCTCGAATCATCGCTACGACACGGACGATTACCTGCACATTGATCCGGCGCTCGGCGGCGATGCCGCGTTTCAATCGCTCATCGCTGCGATCAATCAACGCGGCATGCATCTGATCCTCGATGCTGTCTTCAATCACGCCTCGTCCGACAGCATTTATTTTGATCGCTATCATCGTTACGCGACCGATGGTGCGTGCGAAAATCTCAACTCGCAGTATCGCGGTTGGTTCAGCTTCAACACGAGCGTCGTGCCGTGCGCGGACAACGATTATTCAGGCTGGTTCGGGTTCAAGTCTCTGCCGGAGTTTGTTGATGAGAGCGCGCAGGTGCGCGATTTCTTCTATCGCAACGGAGCGGACAACGTGACGAAGCATTGGTACGACCTCGGCGCGGCGGGTTGGCGCTTCGACGTTGCGCCCAGCATCTCGCACAACTGGTGGCATGAGTATCGCGTTTACGCGAAGGGTTATAAGACGGACGGCCCGCTCGTCGGCGAAATCTTCGACGACGCGAGCCAGTTTCTCGCCGGCGATCAACTCGACTCGGTGATGAACTATCGCTTCCGCAAAAACGTCTTGGGCTTTGCGCGCGGCAACGCCAACTGGATTGATAACGACAACAACGGCAGCAATCAACTCGTCGCACTCACACCGAGCCAATTTGATCATGCCCTGCGCGCTGTACGCGAAGATTATCCGCCGCAGGCCACGGCGGCGATGCTCAATCTACTCGATTCGCACGACACCAACCGCGCTCTCTACGTCTTGACCGAGCAGGGCGACAGCGGTCTCGCGCAGGCGAAAGATCGTCTGAAACTGGCCGCGCTCTTTCAGTTCACTTACATCGGCGCGCCGATGATCTATTACGGCGATGAGGCGGGCATTAATGCGCCCTCGCTCGCCAACGGCCAGAATGGCCCCGAAGATGATCCGTACAATCGCGCGCCCTATCCTTGGGCGGACGAGAGCGGCAGCGCAAACGTCTATGGCCCCGCAGACAACAACCTGATCGCTTACTACAGCCAACTCGCCGCCCTGCGTAAAAACCACGCGGCTCTGCGCACCGGCGAGTTCCGCCCGCTGCTGACCGGCGACACCACCGCGGCCTCGTCCGACAACAACACCTACGCCTTCGCGCGCATCAGCACAGGCGACAAACTCATCGTCGCGCTCAACAATGGCGACGTGACGAACACGGCCGACATCCCTGTCACTGCTGCACCCGACGGCCTGAACATCTTCTTCAACGGCACAGTCCTACAAGATGTACTAAACGGCGGTACATACACCGTCGCCAATTACGTCGTCCACGTCACCATCCCGCCGCGCTCCGCCATCATATTAGCGGGGCCGGCGGGGCTGACCATCTCCGGCACAGTCGCAAACGAAATCGGCTCGGCTCTGGCCGGCGTTACCATCACGCTCAACGGCACGCAGAGCGCGACGACACAAACGGATGCGCAAGGCTTCTTTTTCATCAACGGTCTCGCACCGGGTAATTACACCATCACGCCGACGCGCGTGGGCTTCACTTTCATTCCGCCCAGCCAGACGTTCACGAATCTTTCGACCGATCAGAGCGTTCTGTTCATCTGGCGCGGCACTAGCGTCATCGGCGGGCATGTCACGACTTCAGACGGCGCTAATCTTGCCGGCGTGACGATCATCGTGCGCACCGACAATAACGGCACGCAGATTGGACAGACCAACGCCAACGGCAACTATAGCGTCCCCTACGCGCCCGACAATCGTGTGCAAATAACGCCGGTCAAATCGGGCTTCGTGTTTAATCCGGCTTCAGTCACTTTCATCTCATCCGGCACGGTCACAGGCAACAAGACGCAGGACTTCATCGCCTCAAGTATTCCGATCAATTTGAACAGCGTGCAGTTCAGCAGCGCCAGCTACAACGTCGGTGAAGGCGACGCGCGCGCGACCGTCACCGTGACGCTCAATGCAGTCATCCCCGGCGGCGCGGTTGTCTCTTACGCGACCGTGGATAATCCGGCCGCCGTGCGTTGCGACGACACAACGACAATGCCCGGTGTTGCGTTTGCGCGCTGCGACTACGCAACCAGCGTGGACACGCTCTATTTTTCCTTCGGCGAGACGAGCAAGACTTTCACTGTGCCGATCATTGACGACGCGCACGTCGAACCAAACGAGAGCTTCACGTTGCGGCTCACAAATGCGCAGGGCGCGTCGCTCGGCGCACAAAGCACTGCGACAATCAACATCGCGGACAACGACACGCCGAACAGACCGAACCCCGTGTTTGCGACGCCGTTCTTCGTCCGCCAACACTACTTGGATTTCCTCGCGCGCGAACCCGAACAGACAGAGCCTTGGTCGAACGTCTTGAACAACTGCGCCGATGTGAATAACACCGATCCGTCCTCGCCCTCAGCCGGTTGTGATCGCATCACTGTGTCGGGCGCGTTCTTCGGCTCGCCGGAATTTTTGACGAAGGGCGTCTATGTGATCGTCTTCTATCGCGTGGCGTTTGGGCGGCTGCCCGACTATGCGGAGTTCGCGCCCGACCTTCGTTCGGTCACCGGCGCGACCGCCGCTGAGACCTTCGCCAAGCGCGCAGAGTTCGCCAACAACTTCGTCCAGCGACAGGAGTTCGTCAGCACTTACGGCGCGCTGTCGAATGCGGCTTACGTCGCGCAGTTGCTGAATCGTTACAGCTTGACGCAGATCACGACGCCCGATCCGGCCAACCCGGACGGCAACGTTAAAGTGACGTTGACGACAAACGATCTCGTCACACGCTTGAACGCGCAGACGCTCACCCGCGCGCAAGTGCTGCGCGCCATCGTGCAATCGGATGAAGTGAGTCTGAACCGCGAAGCGATCAATGCGTTTGTGGCAGCGCAGTATTATGGTTATCTCAGGCGCACGCCGGAGACGGGCGGCTTCAACAGTTGGGTCAACTACTTGACTGCGCACCCGTCGGACTTCCGCACGATGGTCAACGGCTTTATGAACTCGACCGAATATCGCCTGCGATTTGGCCCGACGCAGTAGGCAACTCGTGCAAGTAAAACTTGGTAGGCAAGGCGGCGCAAACATTCGACATGCCAGCGCCGCCCTTCATTCATTGGATCGTCAGCGTGACATCGCTGCGACTCGTCGCGCCATTGGCTGTGTGGATGACGACCGCAGTTGCGCCGGTCACGCCGTCGGGGAGGCGCAGGTTGAGCTGATCGAGACCGGGAAAATCTGCGGCGGGGCCGGCGTATTCAATCACGGCATCACGCCCGCCGACGGTCGCGCTCGCAGGCACGGAGTTCCGCCAACCTGTGCCGAAGAGTGCAACGACCGACGGCTGATTATTGAAGCGCGCGGGGACGGGCGACGGCGTGTAGCGCATATCTGAGGCGAGCAGTGCGATAGCTTCGCCCGCGCCTGTGCCTGTGTTGGTAAAAAGACCCGGATTCGCGCTCGTGATGTTCACATCCTCAGCCGCGAGCACTGTACCATCAACCGAGATGACAACTGTGCGCACGCCCGTGCCCACTCCATTCGGCACGTAGATGTATAGCTGCGAATCGTTGAACGAATGCACCGGCGCGCTCACGCCTTCAACGGTAACGCGGACGCCGCTTGCGATTGCTGCCGCCGCCGCCCTGCCGCTACGGCCCAACGTCAAACCCGTGCCGAGGATCGTGCCGAGTCCGCCGCGCGTCGCATCACCGCGCTGGCTCGCGCTGTTCGTAAGCGTGAGATGCGCGACCGGCGCAAGCACAGCGTCTTGACCGAACGAGAGACCTGTGAGCGCCTGCGACGTAGGGTTGTCGGCTGTGGCGTAGAGCGTGCCGTCGCGCAGGAAACCGTTCAAAGCGGGATCGGGAAAAGCATCAATCGCAGGCACGCCGCCGTTGCCGCCGCTCGCCGTCGTATCGGCCGCGCCCGTCGCGTCTTCGATCACATAGACTGTGCCCTCACGATCAACCGTCAGCCCATGTAGGATCAGATTGTTGTCAAGCGAGAGACCTTCGACAACTACTTCATCCATGTCTGCGCGGCCGTCGCCGTTCGTGTCGTAGAGCGCGAGCATGACCGTGTTGTTGCCCGTCGAGTGCGAGAAGACGACGCCGCGCGAGTTGACCGCGATGTCGAGCGGCGCATCGTTTGAGAAGCGATAGGAATAATAGGGCACGGGGTCGAGCGTGTCGGGTAGCCCGTCCGCGTTCGTGTCGCGCACGATGCGCAGTTCGTCTGAATCAAAATCGGCAATGAGCAGATCGTTATTCGGCAAGAGCGCGAGCGCGTTGGCGTAGCTGATCTGATTGCTGCCGACCGCGACGAGCGTGCGCGAGCGCGAGTTATCAAAGCCGCCCGTCGTTGGATCGCGCACGAGCAAGACGACGCCCGCACTCGGTTCGTTGTCGGGATTGTTCGGATTGCTGCGATCAAAAAAGCCGCTCGAAGAGACGCAGACAAACTCTCTGCCGCTCCGCGATGTACCGGCAATGACCGCAACGGCCGAGGGCAGATTGAAATCACGATGCAGATCGAAAGTGGCCGATGAATCGCGCACGAAATCGCCGTTCGTGTCGAAGGCTGTGACGAGGACGCCGACGGGAATGTCGTCGCTCGGCGTCGGCGTGCTGCGATCATCAATCGCAGAGAAGACTTCGTAGCGCGTGCCTGTGCGGCCGACCGCGAGGTCGAACGAACCGCCGTTTGTGTCAAAGGTCGCGCGCTCGTCGGCGCGACCGTCGTTGGTCGCATCGGCGTACTGTTCGTCCGTGCCGGCCGCCGAACTGGTGCTCAACTGCGACGTGTGCAGCACGCGCCGCAAAGGCGTACCCGGCGCGATACGATTGGTGATGAGCGCAGGCATCACACCGGTCTGCGCGATGCTCATGCTTGTCTCTGTCGCTTCTGTGTTGACGTTATGCGCGGGCGGATGTGCGGGCGTGCGCGCTCTGTCGTTCGCGTCTGGTGCGCGTGCGGGCCGCTGCTTGAGTGCGGCTTGGTTGCGTTGCGGTGTGTAGCCGCCGGGCCGCGCTTCGTTGGTTTTGTCTGGGGCTGTGCGCGTGACCAAAGCGCGGCGCATGTCAGGACGAAGCCCGTGCGCGGACTGCTCCTGCGCGTTCGAGATGCAGGCGAACAGATACGCGATGAGCGCAAGCAAGAAGATGAGCGCACACAGGCGCAGGCTGAGACGGACGAGAAACATCGGGGCGTGACCTTTCCGGGGAGCGACAACGGAAATGATGAATGCAGGATGCAGAATGATGAACGATGAAGCAGGATTGATTCATTGCCTCATTGATTCAATGAACAAATGGATCAATGAATCAATCCTTTCAGTTCATCATTCTGCATTCATCGTTCATCGTTTTCTCTAACGGCTCAGGCGCGCGGTGGCTTCGACCGCGTTTCGTGTTCACGCGCCGGCTCCGCATGCTTTTCTTCGCGCGCCGGTTCAGCGTGTCGCTCTTCGCGCGGTGGCGAAGAATGCTCCTCACGAGGTGGCGGCGACGAATGCTCTTCGCGCGGCGGTGGCGATGAACGTTCTTCGTGCCGCTCCTCGCGTGGCGGCGGCTGAGACCGCTCGATATGCGGTTCATACTTCGGCTCGGCCCGCTCGCGCGTCGGCTCAGGGCGTGGTTCAGGTCGCTCGACGTGCGCCGGACGACGCTCAACGGGCGGCTCGGGCCGGTCTTCGCGTGGCGTTTCCGTGCGCGCCGGTCGCTCTGTGCGCAGATCGGGTTGCGTGCGCCCGTCATCAATCTTGCGCTCGTCCGTGCGCTTGCGCTCGCGCCCGTCGAGCATGGGATCACGCTGGCGCACATTGCCGTCATCTGAAGGAATCAGATCACGCGGATGGGTCACGGTTGTGCCGTTATTGTCGGTCGAGCCGGACGGCGTCTCGCGCGGCGGACGCGCCGGGCGCGCGACCGCGCCGGTCGGGCGTTCGCCTGTGCTTGCATCGTTGCCCGCGTTGTTGCCCGCGCCGCCCGTCGCGTCGAGTTTGAGTGTGCGCGGCTCGCGGTTGTTGAAGATGCGACCGCGCTGCAACTCTTGATCGAGCGGTTCGCCCGCGCGCCGTGTGGCTGCGCCGGTCGGACGTTCGAGCAGATGGCGCGTCGGATTGTTCGGATCGTCTTTCACAGCTAAGCCGCCGCGCGGCGGTCGCTCGGTGTTTGCATTCCGGCCTGTGTTCGCATTGTCGTTTGTGGGCCGGACTGGCAGACGATCATTCATCGGTTCGGTTGTGATCGCGCGCCGGGCGAGTTCGAGCGAAGCGGGACGCGCGCGAGCGGTCTGCGTGCCGAAGTCGCGCGCGGGCAGTGTCGTGACGGCGCGTTGATAGATCGGGTTGGTGCGTTGCAGGCGTGCGAGTTCGTCGGCGCGCAAGGGCCGCAGGCGATCACGTTGGCGATAGTAGCGCGCGTGCGGATCGGGTTGATGGTAGCCGAGCGGATACCAGCAGATGTCCGAGCCGTAAGAACTGCCGAAGGAGACGAAGACGACGAGCGCGGGCCGCCACCAACTGCGATGCTGGTAGTGATAGTAACCGCGCGGGGCCCAGCACCAGTAGTTATCGTAATAGACCCAACGCCCGTAGTGATAAGGGGCCCAGCCCCAAGGCTCGTCGCCAACCCAAGTCCAACCGTAAGGCGGACACCAGACCCAGTGGCCGTAGCGATAGGGCACCCAATCATAATTGTTGACGACGGCGTTGCTTGGTCGCCAGACGAAGCCGTAGTCGTTCGTATAGACCCAGTCGCCGTAAGCGTCGAGTTCTTCCGCGCCCCAGACATCTTGATCGTAGTAGCGATCACGATTATCGAAGTGCAGACGTTCGGCTAAGTAACGCTCGCGGTCGTTGACCCACGTGTCCCAACTATCAAAATCGCGCGCAGCCGTGAACTCCCAATCGCCTTCGCCGTTATTGTCGTAAGCGAACTCGGCCGTGCGCCCATCGCGCAAGGTAAAGCCGGATGTATCGGAGTAGATGCGCGCGCGCCCTTCTTCGCGGACGGTGACGCGCACGTGGCCGCTCTCGGCCACGTCGAGGCGATAAAGCCCTTGCTGTTCGGCGGCGATGGTCGTCTTTGGCGCGTCGATCTCGAAATACTCATGTTCGTGCTCGAAGCGCGCGAGCCTGAGTGTGGCCGTGCCTGTGGGCAGACTGAGGGCGATGCCTTCGGGACGTAAGGTCACGACATCAAGCGTCGTGTACTCGCCGAGGCGTATGAAGTTGCGCGCGTCAATCTGAATCTCGACGCGCGCGCCTGCGCCGGTCGCAATGCGGTCGCCTTCGACGAGCGGAAAGTTCAAGGCAGCGCGCTCCCGCTTGTTGCTGCCCGCGCGCCGCAGGCTCACGTCGCCGCCGAGCAGACTGATGCGTGCGACGCGCGCCGTCTCGTCGTAGTCGTAATGATCATCTTCGTCGCTCGCGGGCCGCGCGGCGGCAGTGACCGCAGTCAGTGTCAGCAGTAGAGTTGAGAGCAAGAGAATTCGGGCGATGTTGTAGCGCATAGCTCACGCTCCTTTGTGTTGGTGGACGCCGAAGTCGGAGTCGCTTCGCTAGAGCGCAAGACGGGCCGGGCACGAGAACACGTGCGAACAACTGGCGCGCCCGGTTTGTGACGCGCACGAGCGGAAGGGGCTTCGCTGCACGCCGCGAGAGCAAAGCCTGTGCCCGCGTCGTGCTTTGACTAGACGCGCGAAGTTCTCAGAGTGTTTCGCCGTGAAATTTATAATAAGGATAAAATGATTTATGCGAGATGGTGCAGCGTCGGCACTATATCGTATGAGTCCGGCTTCGTCTGCACTGAAAGACAAGCAGACAAGCATGGCGACGGAAGATTAAAGGGTGACGCCGAAGACTTAAGATGAAGTCGCTCGTTCGAGCCGTCTCTTCCTTCCATTTTCTCTTGCCGCTACTTGATCAAACGAGGCTGCGGAAAAATTTTTTGCTGCTTGGCACATCGCCTAAATAAAAAGGTAAGGCGAAAAGGCGATGCCATTGCAGGCTTCGGCTCAAGTTTTCCTCAAGGGAGGCGGGCGATGATGCGCGCGTGATTGGGTAGGGTCGCTTGGAGCGCCGGCAAAAACGGAGATTCAGGGTGCAAGGACGCTCCAAGCATGCGCTTTCTGTCGGCGGTCACCAATCGGGGAGGTGACCGTTGACAGGCAAGCGAAGGTCAGGGGCTGGCAACACGCTCGCCGTCGTGCGACACCGCAAGATGTGCCACACGCGACGCATAGTTCATGTCGGCTCATGACGCTGCTTTTCAAACGCGCGTCAGTTAAGGGTGAACAGCAGCGCGCCTTCGCAGTATTGGCCGCCGGGTGTTGGGGGACATCCGGCGGCCAATCAACTTTCAGCCCACTCGTCCGCCGCCCTGTTGACCGCGCGGCGCGATTCAATCTATAACTTGCAACCGATATGAGAGTGCCAGCCTTTCGTCTCTTTGGCTTTCAGCGCCCGTCGGACGTGGTGCTGCCCGCGCTCGGCAAACTGGAGCGTGCAGTGATGCAGGCCGCGTGGCGACGCGGCATGGTCAGCGTGCGTGATGTGCACGAAGACTTTGGCGGCCGCATCGCTTACACGACCTTGATGACCACGCTCGACCGGCTCTACAAAAAGAACTTGCTCGACCGGCGCAAAGATGGCCGCGCCTTCATCTATGCGCCGCGCGTCTCGCCTGAAGAGTTGGAGCGCGGCATCGCGCAAGACGTAATTGACGCACTGCTGGGGCGCGGCGACGCGGCCGAACCGTTGCTCGCTTGTATCGTGGAAGCGGTCAGCGAGCGCGACCGCGAGTTGTTGGACGAACTCGAGCGGCTCGTCAAAGAAAAACGGCGGCAACTGCGGCGCGATGCGCCATTGACGAAAGGTGAGGACGCCTGATCATGTATGCCTTGCTCGGCTTGTGCCTCGCACTCGCAACGTTGCTGACCGCGAACGCGCTCGCCGCGTGCGGCGTCGCAGTCCTGTGGCGCGGCCTGCTCGCACGACGGACGCGCAATTGGTCGGCCGCCGCGCGCGCGCAATTACTCTTCGCGTTGCGCCTCGCGCCGTTCGCGCTTGCGCTCCTGTTCGTCGCCGCGCTCATCGTGCCTTCATACTTACGTTATGAACCGGAAGCGACAGCCGAAGCGGTCAGCTTAAAACTCGCCGCGCTCGCCGCCGTCTCGATCATCGGTCTCACGCTCGCCGTCTGGCGCGGCCTCGCCGCTTGGCGCACCACACGCCGACTCGTCGCCGACTGGCTGCGTCATGCCGAACCGATCACGCTGCCGGGTGTCGCGCTGCCCGCGTTTCGCATCGCGCACAAGTTTCCGGTCGTCGCAGTCGTCGGCGCTTTGCGCCCGCGCCTCTTCATCGCGCAACAACTCTTCGACGCGCTCAGCCCCGTGGAACTCAGCGCCGCACTCGCGCACGAACGCGGCCACTTGGTTGCGCGCGACAATCTGAAGCGCACGCTGCTGCGCGCCTGCCGCGACGTGTTGCTGCTCGTGCCCGCCGGGCGCACACTCGACCGTGCTTGGGCTGAGAGCGTCGAAGCCGCAGCCGACGAGCATGCGGCTCAGGTGGGCGACGCCGCGACGGCGCTCGAACTCGCCTCGGCCCTGATCAAGATCGCGCGGCTCATTCCGACGGACGCACAGCCCGCGATGCCCGCCGGCGCGTTTCTAATCGGCGAGTTTGCAGATGGCAACCTCGCTTGGCGCGTGCGTCGTCTAGCGCAACTCGCAGGCGCGCCGACGCGCCGACGCGCACCTGCGCACGTGCTCGGCGTAGGTGTCTGGGCCTGCGCTTGCGCATTGCTATTAGCCGCGAGTTTCATCGCCACAGACGCGCGCGTGCTCGCCGCCACGCACACGGCGTTGGAGTACATCGTCCGCGCCCTCAGATAAGGACGACCACAAGGCAGAGTTCTCCTCTCGTTAATTTCAACCGCCAAATGATCTATTTCCCGTTCGACTGTGTGCGCAGCAGTTTCAGCAACGTGCGCTCTTCGGGCAGGTATTCGGGTTGCTGCCGGCCAATGCGCCGCTCCTTGCGCGGGCGAAACTCTTCAAGCGTGATGCCGGCCTGATAGCTCTCCAACACCGTCGGATGCACGTAGCAGTTGCGACACACGGTCGGCGTGTTGCCTAGACGCTCGGCCACGCGCTTGACGGCCTTCGCGATGTTGCGCTTCGCCTGCTGTTCATCTTCAGCCTTGCCTAGCTCGGCTAACTCCACGGCCGCCAACAGCGTCCCGCCCCACGTGCGAAAATCTTTCGCGGAAAAATCGGGCGCGGTCGCCGACTTGATGTAATCGTTCACGTCGCGCGGCCGAATCGGGATCGCGCGCTTCTGTTCCTCGTCGTAATAGTGGAACAGTTTTGCGCCGCCGAGTTTTTGGATGTCGCGCATAAGCGTGGCCAGTTCTTCGTCCACGAGGATGCGGCGTTGGCGGATGTGATGTTTGCCGACGAAGTTGAAGACTAACCGGCCGCCGCGCTTGATCATGAGATGGCGATTGCGCAAGGTCGTGACGCCGTAGGTGCGATAACGTCGGACGCTCGGCTCCGAGCCGACGCGAAAATAGAGATCGTTGATGAGGCGTATGACGACGGCGAGCACGCGCTCTTTCGAGAGATCATCGCGCGCGATGTCTTCGTTCGTCCGCCGCCGGAGCGCGCCGAGTTGTGCACCGAAGCGGATGATCTTTTCGTACTTGAGTCGTTGGCGACGAGCCGCGAACGCGGGATGATAGACGCGCTGCACGCGCCCGCTCTTGTCTATGCCGATGGCTTGCACGCGGCTGTGCGCGCCCGGCGCAATTCGCACCTCGCGCCAAGCGGGCGGGATGACCAGAGCTTTAATTCGTTCGAGCGCCGCCTCGTCTGTGATGCGCCGGCCCGCCGCATCCTCGTACCAGAAGCCGCGTCGCTTCGAGCCGCGCCGTCGCCACCAATGGGCGCGCCGCCCGCGCCCGACACTCGCCAGCGCATTTGTCGTCACCTTCTCTTGAACTTCTGTCTGCGCGCTTGCCATCCCTGCCCTTCGTGCGCCAAAAAAACTTGCGCGCGCATGTTGCCGCGCGCCGGTTGCGAAATTATGACGGGAGAAATGTGGGGAAGGAACAGAGGAAGAGTTAAAGGATACAAGATAATCTAACGGAATATCTTGTTAGTTGTTGACGTCACGATAACGCCTCGATAATTGGCTGCCAGTTATTTTTGAACTTGTCCATTTCTTCGATTGGACGGTGATAGCGAAAATATGAATACTGACGAATGTCCTTTCCACGATACTGTTCAATGAGAGTCCGTGTAGTCACCACATATACATTAGGCTGCTCATTGAAATCTAGACCTCGTAAGTCAACGAAACAGACGACTGTATTGGGCGAAGCCTGTTCGATAGCGCGATGTCCAAGCGGAAACTGAAGCTCAAATGGTTTTTTTTCTTCTCCTCTCCCCCGGGTTCTTTCAGCCCACTCCGTAGTTTTGACCTGAATACCAATGGTTCTACCACCGTCTAGAGTTGATGCAAGGATGTCGATTGATGGAGCGCCCTGTCGAACCAGTGCCGCAGTAAATCCCAAACATGAAAGCGCATATGCGACGTAATGTTCACCCGCAGCGGCAATCAGAGTTTTGTTTGCCATAAGCTGCTAAACTTCAATCTAGCTTAAGTCGCGGCTTGCGTCGCCTGCGGTGCAGCTTGCGCGTAGTAGAGGATGCGGGCGCAGTTGTCGCAGATGATGACCTCTTCACCGCGCCGGATTTGGGCCATGACTTGCGGGCGGAGCGTCATGTGACAGGCGGTGCAAGAGCTGTTGCGCGCCTCGGCCACGGCGTTGCCGCCGCGCACACGTGCGCTGATGCGATTGTAGAGCGCGCCCATCTGCTTCGGCAGCGCGTTGAAGACGCGCTCGCGCTCCTGTCGTTGCGCCTCGATCTGCGCGGCGCGCGCGCGCGCCTGCTCTTCGAGCGCGGCGAGTTGCGCATCTCGTTCGGCGCGCAGTTTCTCGACGTCGGCCGTGCGCTCGTTGATCGCTTTCTCGGCGTTGTCGAAGGCTTCCATCTGTTCGAGGATTTTGGTTTCGAGTTCGGAACTATGTTTGCGCGCGGCGTCGCCTTCGCGGATGGCGGCGGTGTACTCCTTCTCGTTTGTCGCGGCCATCAGCGCGCGGTCGGCGTGCTCGGCCTTGGTGCGTGTCTCAGCTAATTCGGTTTCGAGGCGCGCGCGGGTGGTGCGCGCTTCGTCGCGGCTATTTTCAAGGGCCAAAAACTCAGAGGCGCGCTGTTCGAACTCTTTTTCGATCTCAGCGCGCCTCTGCGGGATGGCTTCCAATTCGGCTTCAAGCCTGCGGACGTTTGTGTCCAAATTCTGCAAAGTAATTAACTGTGTCAATTCTGCTTTCACTCTTGTCTCCCCTCCAACACTACGGCACGCCATACGCGCCAAAGCGGATCATAACAGCGACGAGTGATGAGTGACAAGTGACGAGCGAAACGAGAGATTGACGGGCGCGCAGGGGTTCGTCTTGGTTCAGCTTGTAGATATGCAGCTTGCTCTCTTCGTCGTGCAAACCGCATGCTTCCAACTTCTGACCCGGCTTGCTACACTCGGCGCAAATGAACTACGGACTTATTCTATTGCTGGCGGCGACAATCTTAGCGCCGCCCGACTTGCGCGGGCAGATCGAGCAGATTGCGCGCGAGGCTAAAGGGCGCGTCGGCGCGGCTGTGTTGATTGTCGAGACGGGCGAGACGGTCGCTGTTCACGGCGACGAACAGTTCCCCATGCAGAGCGTCTATAAACTGCCAATTGGGATGGCCACGCTACGCGAGGTCGAGCGCGGGCGGTTGAAGCTAGAGCAGCAGGTGCGCGTGGAGAAAAGCGATCTCGTCTCCGAGCGGATTCACAGTCCGATTCGAGACAAGTACCCGCAGGGCGGCGTGACGCTGACTGTGCGCGAATGCTTGCGCGCGATGTTGGTCGAAAGCGACGGCACAGCTTCCGATATTTTATTGCGTCTCGCAGGCGGGCCCCGGCGCGTCACCGATTACTTGCGCGGGCTAGGCGTGACAGAGATCGTCGTGGCCACTTCGGAGCAGGAGATGGCGCAGGGCGAGATGGTGCAGTATCAGAACTGGGCGACGCCGGAAGCGATGGCCGGACTACTGCGCGCGTTGCAACAGGGGCGCGGGCTAGCCGCCGGGAGTCGTGCGCTCCTGCTGCAATTTATGACCGAGACCACAACGTTCCCGCACCGGCTCAAAGGACGTCTGCCTGCCGGCACAGTCGTCGCGCATAAGACCGGCAGTTCAGGCACGGCGCATGGCCTTGCGCGCGCGACGAATGATGTCGGCGTCATCACGCTGCCGAACGGACGACACCTGCTTGTGGTCGTCTTCGTTTCGGATTCGACCGCCGACGATGCGACGCGCGATGATGTGATCGCTAAGATCGCGCGCGCCGCTTATGACTGGAGCGTGCAATCGCATTAACTGTCTTGCACCTCAACCTCGCGCTTGCGTCTGATTCATCACTCGGACACAAGCAACACAACCTTACCGAAACTCTCATTGCTCTCCAACCGTTCGTGCGCGGCACGCACGTCGTTGAGCGCGTAAGTGCGATCAATGACGGGGCGCACGACGGCGCGCGCAAGCAACGGGCCGACGTGCGTGGCGAAGAGACGTGTGGCGCGTGCTTTCTCTTCCGCCGAGCGCGCGCACAGGACTGTGCCGATGATGTGCAGGCGTTTGCTCATAACGACGCCGAAGTTGAGCGGCGCTTGCGCCCCGCCCATCGTGCCGACGAGCAAGAGCCGACCGCGCCGGGCGAGCGCGTCGAGGTTCGCGGCCAAGTACGACGCGCCGACGAGATCGAGTATGACCTGCACGCCCGCGCCGTTCGTCCAAGCGCGCACGGCATCAGCGAAGACTTGCGGCTCATCGCCGACCGTCACCACCGCATCAAGTCCAAACTCACGCGCGCGTGCCAGTTTCTCCGCCGTGCGCGCCGTGCCGCAGACGCTCGCGCCCGCCGCATGCGCGAGTTGAATCGCGGCCAGTCCGACGCCCGATCCGGCCGCATGCACCAGCACACGCTCGCCGAGCGACAACGCGCCTTGCGTGAACAGCGCGTCGTGCGCCGTGATGAACGCTTCGGGCACAGCCGCCGCCGCGGTCCAATCGAGCGTATCGGGAATCTCCGCGAGCGCGTCTTCAGGCACGACGACATACTCAGCCTGCGCGCCGCCGCCCGTGATACCAAAGACGCGCGCGCCTGTGCGCCACGTGCGCACGTCCGCGCCCACTTGTTCAACTTCGCCTGCGAACTCAAGCCCCGGAATATTGGCGGGCGCGCCCGGCGGCGCAGGGTAATGACCGCGTCGCTGCAACAGGTCGGCGCGATTGAGCGCCGCCGCATGCACACGCACGCGCACGCGATTGCCGACCGCAATGGGTCGCTCGACCTCGCGCACCTCAAGCCCTTCGACGCCACCATGCTGCGCGATCACAACGGCGCGCATCCGTTCAACCTGCATCTTCTCGCCTCCTTTCGCGTCCCGCTCGTGCGAGCAAGATAAAAGTTTGCCGCGCACTTGTCACTCGCCGAAGTGCTCACTGCCGTGCGTGTGATAAAGTGGCGCGCTGCTCGGCGCAACACATGTCTCAAACGGAACTCTTCGTCATCGTCAACTACAAAGCGGCGCGCGCACGCAAGGCTTGGAGCGTCGTGCAACCTGCGCTTGTCGGCGCGCAGTTGCGCTTCGACGCACACGCGGCGCGGCACACAGGCGACGCGCAGGCGCGTGCGCGCGCGGCGCTCAACGAAGGCTATCGCACGATTGCTGTGGTCGGCGGTGATGGCACTTTGAGCGACGTGGCAGCGGGCTTCTTCGCGCGCAAAGATGAGACAGATGTGATGCGACTGCCGACGCCAATCAATCCGCACGCCGCGCTCGCCGTCCTGCCCGGCGGCACGGGCAACGACTTCGCGCGTAGCCTCGAAGGCCGCCGCGCCACACTCGCGCACTGGCTCGCGCGCCTCATTGCGCACTGTCAACGCGACACAGCCGATGAACAGACAACGCGCGCCGTCGATCTATTACACGGCACAGCACAGACGGACGCAGGCGCGCACAACTTTCTCTGTCTCAATGCGGCCACACTCGGCATCGGCGCGGAGGTCGCTGGGCGCGTGGCGGCGCAAGGCCGGTTCACGCGGCGTCTGTCGGGCGAAGCGCGTTTCGCTGTGGCGGCTGTGGCGGCGCTCGCACGTTGGCGGCTGCGGCGTCTGCGGATTCAAGTTGATGACGATGAGCCGCAAGAGTGTCGGACGAACCTCGTGGCTGTGGTCAACAGTCGCTTTGCGGGCGGCGGCATGATGTTCGCGCCTGAAGCGAGCATTGATGACGGACGCCTCGACGTGGTCACGGCCTGCGGCATCGAACGCGCTGAGGTTGTACGCGAGATGACGCGCATACATCGCGGCGGCCATCTCGCCAATCCGCGCGTGCGCATCACCCGCGGCGCGCGTGTGCGGATCGAAAATTTAACGCCAACGGACGCGCTACCCATCGAAGCCGACGGCGATGTGCGCGGGCGCACGCCGGTCGAGTTCCGCGTCCTCCCGCGCGCGTTGCGTGTGGTCTGCTGACAAAAAAGATTGACACTGAGACAGGCCGAACTATAATCCGACATCAGCCTGTAAGCGAACGGCTCGTTGCTCAATTCCGACTCGAACACTCGTCCGCAACCGCACCGCAGCTCATTCCACGTCGAGAGGAGAACAATAATGAAACTCATCATCGTCCTCGCGGTCGTCCTCGTTTACTCCGCGCTCATGCTAACCAACGCCGCGCCACAGCAGACAGGGCAACCCGGCTGCACGTGCCCGTGTGCATGTCCCACTCCGACCACGACGCCTGCGCAACAGACCCCGCCTGCGCAGCCTTCGCCCGCTGTGATGACCACTGCAACACCGCCGCTATCACCCACAGCAACGGCAATGCCGACGGCCAGCCCTACCGCAACCTCTACACCCGTGCCCGGGCCGACCGATGACCCCTACGCCAATGCGACGAAAGACTGCGCCGGGAAAGTGCAAGCCTCCGGCATCCCTCTGTGCAGCACTAAGCAGCCGACAACTTCGACGCTGAGTAAGGACAGTATTCTGGATCGCTTATATGAACTGGCCGCGCCGGGTAAGCGGATCGGGCCAGTACTGTTTACGCATGAAGCCCACACCAAACCAGCGTACAGCATTGATGGCGTAAAGCCGGTCGGGTGTGTCGAATGCCATCACACGGATCAGCCCAAGTCAGCCCTGACCGGCAGGCTCAAGACTTCGCAACGCGCAGACGTGCTGACGGCTGACCTGTTTACCAAAACGCCCGCCGCCAGCCCGGTGCTCTCCTGCCGCGCCTGCCATGCACAGAAAGGCAAGCTGCCGGCCGTTGGGCAGATGATCCCGTTGGTCACGTACCCGGCCGCCGATCCGGATGATCCGGACTCAAAGCCTGAGACAGTGACGCTGACCAACTTCGAGGCTTACCACCGCAACTGCACCGCTTGTCACGAAAAAGCCATTGACGCACGCAAGCCCCCTAATGCCGCGAAGTTCATCAAGGGGCCGCCGCCGAAGCAGACTTCTTGCGGCGCGTGTCATAACCCGATAACTCAGACGTGAAGCTGAATGAGCCAGCGCCTTATGAGGCTTCAGACGATCAAGGCGCGGACATCTCGCGCCGCTCAATGGCGAGCACTTTGTTGAGCCGGCGTTGATGGCGCTCTTCGCCTGTGAAGCGCGCATTGACGAACGCGCGCACGATCTCCATCGCCAACTCGCTCCCGACCACGCGCGCGCCCAGACAGAGCACGTTGCAGTCGTCGTGCTCGCGCGATTGATGCGCCGAGTATGTGTCGGCGACAAGTGCCGCGCGCACGCCTCTGATCTTGTTCGCCGCAACGCAAGCGCCGACGCCGCTCCCACAGATCACGATCCCGATCTCCGCTCTGCCTTCGCGCACAGCCTCGCCGACCTGTTGCGCGTAATCAGGATAATCGTCCGGCTGCGAGCCATCGTGCGTGCCGAAGTCTTCAAACTCATGCCCGGCCGCGCGCAGTTCTTTGAGCACGCGCTCGTTTAAAGGATAGCCGCCATGATCTGCGCCGATTGCGATCTTCATAAGTAACTCCAGTTATCTTTGCAGCAACGTGCGCGCGCGTTTAACGATGTTCTCGACGTTGAAGCCGAGTTCGCGCAGGGCCACGTCGCCGGGCGCGGAAGCGCCGAAGCGTTCGAGCGCGATGCAATCGCCTGCGGGGCCGACGTAGCGATCCCAACCGAGCCGCGCGCCTGCTTCGATGCTGAGCCGTGCGCTCACACGAGGCGACAGCACCGTGTCGCGGTAAGTTTGATCCTGCGCCTCGAACAACTCCCAACAGGGCATCGAGACGACGCGCGTGGGTGTGCCGTCCTGTTGCAGACGCGCGCGCGCTTCGAGGGCGAGCGAGACTTCAGAGCCGGTGGCGAGGATGATCAGTTCGGGCGTAGTCGGTTCGTTCTCGACGAAGTCGGGCGCAGCATCGGCCGCAATCGGGCGCGCACCCGTGTAGGTCGCATCGGCCAAGATGTATGCGCCGCGCCGTAAGCCTTCGGCTGAAGCGTAAGCTTTGCGATCAATCGTGGGCACTTTCTGGCGCGTCAAGACGAGCGCGGTCGGCGCGGCGCGGCGCAGGATGGCGACGCGCCAAGCTTCGCGGACTTCGTGCGGATCGGCGGGCCGGATCACGTAGAGATGTGGGATGGCGCGCAAGCCCGCGAGTTGTTCGATGGGCTGATGCGTCGGGCCGTCTTCGCCGAGACCGATGGAGTCGTGCGTGAAGACGTAAATGACTTGTACCTCAGACAGTGCGGCGAGGCGTATGGCCGGTTTCATGTAATCCGAAAAACACATGAACGTGCCGCCGTAAGGGATTAGACCGCCGTTGAGACTGATGCCGGTCATGGTCGCGCCCATCGTGTGCTCGCGCACGCCGAAGTGCAGGATGCGCCCGTCGTATGTGCCGGCCTCGAAGCTGCCGCTGTCTTTGATGTCTGTATTAGTTGACGGGCCGAGATCGGCCGAGCCGCCAATGAGCATCGGCAACGTAGGCGCGAGCGCGTTGATGACTTCGCCGGATGCGGCGCGCGTCGCCATCGGTTTCGCGTCCGCGAACGTCGGCAACTTTTCTTCCCAACCTTCGGGCAGTTCGCCCGCCATCAACGTGCGCCATGCGCGGCCCAAATCTTCGTGCTGCTGCGCGTAACGCTTGACCAACTCATTCCAGTCCGCCTCTTGTCGTGCGCCGCGCTCGATGGCTTCGCGGAAATGTTTGCGTGCCTCTTCGGGAATGTAGAACTCTGCGTCTTCGGGCCAGCCCAAATGTCTCTTCGTCTCGCGCACGGCGTCTGCGCCCGGCGCGTCCGAGTGCGCTTTGCGTGTGCCGGCGGTCGGCATGCCGTAGCCGATGATCGTCTTGACGGAGATGAGTGAGGGGCGATCTGCGACCGACTGCGCATCGCGGATCGCGCGCTCGATGGCTTCGAGATCATTGCCGTCTTCGACCGTCGAAGTGTGCCAGCCGTAAGCCTCGAAGCGTTTGGGCACGTCTTCGGAGAAGGCGAGTTTGGTGAAGCCTTCGATGGTCACGTGGTTGTCGTCGTAGAGATAGATGAGCTTGCCGAGTTTCAGATGACCTGCAAGTGACGCAGCTTCTGAGGCGACGCCCTCCATCAGATCGCCGTCCGAGACGATGGCGTAAACATAATGATCAATGACGGGGAAGCTATCCTTGTTGAACTTCGCCGCCAGATGTGCTGCGCCCACGCCCAAGCCGACGCCGTTGGCGAAGCCTTGACCGAGCGGCCCCGTAGTGATCTCAATACCGGGCGTCAGCCCATACTCAGGATGACCCGGCGTCTTCGATCCCCATTGGCGAAAGTTTTTAAGCTCTTCGAGCGGCAGATCGTAGCCGGTCAGGTGGAGCAGCGAATAGAGCAGCATCGAGCCGTGACCGGCCGAGAGCAGAAAGCGGTCGCGGTTCGCCCACTTCGGATTCTTCGGGTTGTAGCGCATGAAGCGCGTCCACAACACGTAAGCCAACGGCGCACAGCCCAAAGGCAAACCGGGATGGCCGGACTCTGCGCGCTGCACGGCGTCAATCGAGAGCGCACGGATCGTGTTGATGCAAAGTTGATCTAGTTCAGGCGTCGTGTTCGTGACGGTCGGCTGTGTGGACGCACTCATCTCGCTTCAGTCCCTCTTTCTCGCTTGAGTTTTTTATCGGCGCAAACTTTATAGATCAATTCCGCGCGCCTGTCATCCGTTGCGCACAGGCGCGCCCACAAACAATTAACCCCTTCGACCTGCGCGGTTCGGAGGGGTTAATTGAATGAACATATTTTTCGCGCCGCTCATCATTCAGCTTTGACGGCGCGGGCGGCGTTGATGCGGCCGCCGCTTGCGATCCGGCCGTCGAGCGCGGGCAGTTTGTCAACCGAGGTTAGCAGTCGTTCGCGCAAATCTTTGACCGGCATGTCCGGGTTCAGCGAGAGCACGAGCGCCGCCACGCCTGAGACTTCCGGCGTCGCCATCGAAGTGCCCGAATGCTCTTCGTATTGATTGTTCGGCCACGTCGAAAGAATCTCCGCGCCCGGCGCAGCGATGTGCACGCTCTTCACGCCCCAGTTCGAGAACGAGGCGAGTTCGTCTTTGCGATTGAGCGCGGCGACGCTGATGACGTTCGGCAGATTGTAGTTCGACGGATAGTGCGGCCGGCGGTCGTTGTCCGAGCTTGAGTTGCCGGCGGCGGCGACGAACAGGATGCCTTCATCGCCCGCGCGTTTGATCGCGTCTTCGAGCGCGCGCGAGTACATCGTCGAACCCCAACTCGCGCTGATGATGCGCAAATTCACGCCCGCTTCTTTGCGCGCAATCGCATAGTTGATGCACTCAATCGCGTCTTTGACCGAGCCTGAGCCATTCGCGTCCAAGAACTTCAACGGCATGATCTCGACCTGCCAGTTGACGCCCGCGATGCCGTCGTTGTTGTCGCCTTCAGCGCCGACGATGCCAGCGCAGTGCGTGCCGTGCCCGTTGTCGTCCATCGGGTCGCCGTCCATATCTGAGGCATCGAAGCCGTGCGCGTCGTCGAACGTGCCAAGCTCGTTATCGTGATACGGAGCCATCCCTGCGGGGCGCGTCCAGATGTTGTGGACGAGATCGACATGCGTGTAATCAACGCCCGTGTCGAGCACGGCGACGACCACCTTCTGGCTCCCTTGCGTTTTCGTCCAAGCCTTAACGGCGCTGATGTCCGCGCCCTCTTTGCCGCCGCGCGTGCCGTGATTATCGAGCGACCACTGCTCGTCGAACATCGGATCGCTCGGATGCGCGTGGTTAGCTGGGCTGCTGGTGGCGTTGTCATTATCCTCGCCCGCGCTCGTGGCGTCTTCGTCCGACGGATCGAGATTGATCTCGACATTCGGCTCGGCGTAGAGCACTTCGGGTTGGTTGCGATACTCGGCGGCGACCTCATTGGCGTCCAAGCCGTCCTCATCTGCGATGACCATCTCTTCTTTATCAATGTTCTCGAAACGATCCTCGACGCGGTCGTTCAACTGCGCCGTGATGCGATTGATCGTCTCGTCAGACGTGCCCGGCTTGAAGCGCACGAGCACCTCTGCGTCGTCTTGATCATCTTTATCTTTCGCCTCGTCGCCGTCGTTCGCGTCTGCGTCCTCTGGCTCGGCGGTCTGCTGCGGTTCGTCGCGCACGACGGGTTTGTCGTTCGTATGCCAGTTGATGTGGCGCATCTGCCCGATGAAGGCAGCGAGAATGATGACGGCAATGGCTAGTGCCAGATGCCCGAAAAGATTGTGTCGGTTCATTGCCTTTACCTCACTACAACTTTACCTCATTCCAACGCGGACGAAAACTGAAACTCAAACCACGCGATGGTTCGCGCCCTTGAAATTGAAGAGCCGGAGCCGATTGCGATTGGCGCGGTACTCATAACCGTTGCCGTTCGCGCGCAGGCGTATGCGCCAGCCGGGCGTGATCATCTGCGCGCTCACTTCGCCGGCCATGTTCGCACCGAAGTTGGCATCAGGGAAGTCTGCATCCTCGACGGACTCCTCCGCGACCTCGCTCTCCGCGACGCCCAGCCGTGCGGCCAAATCCGCTCGCGCCCGCGCCGTCGCTTCCTCTCTCGTCAATGCCATATCAATGCCATACGCCGCGCACGCCGTTCAGGTTTCCCTGCGCCGTCTCCGCTCGCGGCCCGCTCAAACCGGCCAACCTATTCTGCGCCCGCGCCTGCCATTTCGTCAAAAACTTTTCGCCCGCCACGCCAATGATACCGCACGGCTGCGCTCATCGGTTGAATCCGGCGGCTTGCATGAGCGATACTATGAGGCTCGTCTGGCGCGCAGTTTTTCTTCTATAGTGCTTGAAGCGTTAGCGGTTTGATTAAAGATGTACGAGTTTGCAGTAGAACCGGCGGTGACACAGATTCGGCGGCGCGGCGTCATGGTCGCAGCCGTTGCGCCCGCGAGTCTCGCCGCCGAGTTGGAACTTGCGGCGGGCGACCGCATCATCAAGATCAATGGGCGCGCGGTGCGCGACTATCTGGACTTTCGTTTCCTGACGGGCGGCGAGACGGAGTTGACGCTTGCGGTGCGCAAACAGAGTGGCGAGGAGTGGGAGATCGAACTTGAACGTGGTGAAGGCGAAGACTTCGGCTTAGAGTTCGAGCAGATCGCGCCGCGCCAGTGCGCGAACGAATGTCTGTTCTGCTTCTGCAAGGGCAACCCGCCCGATGCGCGCAAGTCTCTGTTTGTGCGCGACGAGGACATTAGACTTTCATTCCTCTATGGTAACTACACGACGCTCACCTCGATCACGGAAGACGAGATGCAGCGCATCATCGAACAACGTCTGACGCCGCAGTACGTCTCTGTGCATGCGACCGACTTGGATGTGCGCGCTTACCTGCTCGGCGTGGACAAACGGCGCGCGGACATCAGCGCAAAGCTGCGCCGTTTGCTCGACGCAGAGATCGAGATACACGCGCAGGTTGTGCTCTGCCCTGAGATCAACGACGGCAAAATCCTGCGCCGCACGATCTACGATCTCGCGGCCGATCATCCACGCATCAAAAGTGTCGCCATCGTGCCGCTTGGACTGACGCGCTACAACACAGACGAACGACTCACACCGGTCACAGCAGAGTTCTGCCGCCGCACGATCAAAGAACTCGCGCCCATCCAGCGCGACCTGCGCGCGCGGCTCGGCACCACCTTCGCTTTTCTCGGTGACGAGATTTATTTGCGCGCCGGTCTCGCTGTGCCAACGCGGCGGCATTACGGCGACTATCCGCAGATCGAGGACGGCGTCGGCATGGTGCGTTCGTTCCAAGAGGTATTCAATAAACTTTGGCGCAAGCTTGAGCGCCGCCCGCCCGCGCAAGCTGCGAAGTTGCACGGCACGATCCTAACTGGCACCCTCTTCGCGCCCATCCTCAGTCAACTGATCGGTCGCTTGAACGAACGCTTCAAGACGCGCCTGCATGTCGCGGCCGTTGTGAACGAATACTTCGGCCCTGACATCGTCGTCGCCGGCTTGCTGACCGGCTCGTGCATCCTCAAAGCGCGCGCTCAGATCAGGGGCGAGTTCGTCATCGTGCCCGCCTCCGTCTTCAAGAGCGACGAAGCCGTGATGCTCGACGGCACAACGCACGCGGAGTTGCAACAGCGCCTCGGCTGCGTCGTCCGCCCTACGGATTTCACCGCCTTCACACGCATGTTCGCCTTGTCCGCCGCGCCCGCTGAGCCGCCGGTAGCAGAAAATTATTTGAGCGTAGCCAAAAACTTGGATTAAACTGGCCGGGCGGCCAGCATAACTGACGACTCGCGGAATTTAATCCTCGCGCTCGCGGGCCCTAGGCTGCTCGTAGCAGATGTAAATCGTTCCCCTTTGCGCAACAATCTCGCTTAACTGACCTCGCTGTTCTTTCGTGTTTCCTTTAGGAGGTTGAGCTATGAGTCGCTGGAAGTTTTTAGTGGCCGGGTTGGCGTTGGCGGCGCTCGCGCATTTCGTCATGGCGCAGTCTGGCACGCCGATAGTCGGAAGGGAGCTTGTTGGCAATATCCGCGGGCATATTTTGCTACCCAACGGCGCGCCCCTTAGCCAAGCGGTGCGGATCGCTTTGACCCCACCCTCAGGCAACACGCAGGTGATCTACACAGATAATCAGGGACAGTTCGATTTTAAGCGCCTGCGGATTGGCATTTACCAAATTGAAGCTGACGCAGATGCACAGCGGTTTGAGATCGCGGCGCAGAGCGTAGAAGTCTTTAAAGACGCGACCGTTATAGTTGATCTGACATTGAAAGAGAAGGAGGCAACGGGGCCGACTGGGGCGCACGCTACTGTCTCGACCGGCGAGTTGGATCAGAACATTCCGAAGGACGCACGCAGAGAGTTTGACCGTGCGACCAAGGCGGCGGCAGACAAGAAGACCGATGAAGCTATCACTCATCTACGCAAAGCCGTGGCGCTCTATCCGGACTTTATGATGGCCCACAATGATCTCGGCGCGCAGTTACTCGAAGCAGGTCGCCTCGCTGACGCGGCCGCCGAATTGCGCACGGCGATTAAGCTCGATCCGAAAGCCTTCAATCCGCAACTCAACCTTGGGCTGGTGCTGCTCAAGCAAGAGCAGTTCACTGAGGCGGCACGCGTCCTTGATGCAGCCATCTCGCTCGACGCGCAACCACCGGCCGCGCATCTGTACGCGGGCATCGCACACATGATGCTCAAAGAACTTGACCGGGCAGAAAAGGAGTTGCGGACAGCGCACGACTCCGGCGGGGCGGAATATGCTTTGGCGCTCTTCCATCTCGGGCAAATTTATCTTGGCAAAGGCGACCGGCTGCTCGCGCTGCAGAGCTTCGAGACTTACTTGCATGAAGTGCCCGACGCCACCAACGCCGCGCAGGTGAGGCAACTGATTGGCAGGTTGCGGGAGCAATAAAAACTTATCAAATCATGTGGATAATCCAAAAAAATGTATCCAAAAAAATGAATAGCTTCCGTAGTTATTAAGGCATTATCTTACGCTTTGGTAGCGATCAGCCTACGGAAAACTAACATAATATAGGACTCTGGCCATTATCGATCTTAGGCCGGGTAGTCGAGCAAACAATTTAAGATCATCCCGTAATCATTGGTACGCTTATTGCAGTTTATCGCACGACTCCAAATCTTAGCTCAATGACTGACATTGAGTCTTTAAGCTAAGAGGACTATAAATCCGCTGTATTCAGCGCGCCCTAACAAATACCAGCACTAATCGAAAGACGCCTTCGGGGGTTCAAGCGCGCGAAAGAACCCGCTCAGATTGTGAGAGCATAGTGGGCCGACGGCACTAACTTACAGAGGCATTACCCTTGAACAGAGCTGCCATTCTTAGGCAGCCAATTTCTGTTCAACCACCTGTCCCAATCACTTGTTCGATGGAGGAGCGATATGAATAGTTCTCGAAAGACGAAAGCCCTTGCGCTGTTTACGGCATGGGCATTTATTTTAGTCTCGCTGCTGCCTCTCTCGGCCGTGCCCGCGCTGGCTCAGGCCACGACCGGTACGCTGAGAGGCACAGTGACGGATGCCCAAGGCGGCGTCATCTCCGGCGCAACTGTGACGGTGAAAAATGAAGCCACCGGCGCTACGTCGCCGCCGATCACGACTACTGGCGAAGGCACATTTGACGCCCCGGCCCTACTGCCCGGCACATATACTGTGACGGTCGAGGCGACCGGGTTCAAACGCTCGGTCAGCACCGGCGTGGTCGTGAAGGTCGGTATCGTCAATCCGGTTGCCGTTGCCCTCGAAGCAGGCAACGTCTCGGAGACGGTGACGGTCACGGCGAATACGGAAGAGGTCGTGCAGCGCGATCAAGCGCAGATCTCGACCACAGTTAATACTCGCCAGATTTCAGACCTGCCCTCGAACGGCGCAGCCAGCGGTCTCGACACGTTGGCACTGCTCGCGCCCGGCGTCATCAACCAACGCAGCACCGGCGCGAACACGAACGGCACGGGTCTCTCGGTCAATGGCAATCGCGGCCGTTCAAACAATTTCCAGATTGATGGTGCGGACAACAACGACCTGAGCGTGACCGGCCCCGCCCTGTTCGTGGACTTCCAAGACCAAGTGCAAGAGTATCAGGTCATCACGAACAACTTCTCGGCGCAGTACGGGCGCAATCAAGGCGCGATTATCAACATCGTGACCAAAGGCGGCACGAACACGTTCCACGGCACGATGTTCGATTACCACCAAGACGCTTTTCATCTGAACAGCTTGAATAACACTGAGAAGCGTAGCGGTCAGCTCAAGCCGAACCGGAATTTGCTCAACGTGTTCGGCGGCACCATCGGCGGGCCGATCTGGCTGCCGCGCTTTGGCGAAGGCGGCAAGTCGTGGATCAACGGTAAGGATCGCTTCTTCTTCTTCTTCGGGTTGCAAGACGTGCGCAACCCCTCGACCACGACGGGCAGCACCACTTCGCTCAACATTCTGTCGTCGGAATTTCCGCGACTGCTTTCGACCTTCCCCAACAGCGCCTCGATTAGAGCCTACGTCACGAATAGCCCGTTCGCCGTCACCCTGCGCGGCCCGGCTGTGCCCAACTCCTTCGTCTCCCAGACTGGAGTTAACACCCCTGTGCAAGCGTTGGTTAATTTGAGTCCGCAATCAGGGTGTCCGAGAGCCATCGGCGTTGGCGAAACCGTCACTTCAAGCACGACTAATGCGGTGTGCACGGGCTATACCAATCAAGGCAACTTCCTGATTCGCGGCCCATATGACATCGTCAACTTAGGAACGGCTGCTGCTCCAGCACTCTTCCAAGCGGCGCAGTATCAACGCACCGTCTCGACCCCGTACACGGAAAACTACTACAACGTGCGCTTCGACGTTAAAGCGACGGAGCGGGACAACGTCACGGTGCGCTTCCTGAAACAGACTCAAGACAGCGTGAACCAACTCAGTTGCTGCTCCAGCGGTTGGAATGGCGACGTGCCGGCCTTCAGCAAGCACCTCGGCGGCGACTGGACGCACACGTTCGGCAACAAGTTTGTCTTGACGACGCGCCCCAACCATCAGATTATCAGCGTTGATTTCGGCGGTGGCTGCACCAACGGCGTTCCGGGTTGCATCCCGGGTTCGGCCGACATCGCCACGGCCTTGGCCAACATCGCTTTCAGCGGCTCGTTCGGGCTGACCAAATCTAATGCGTTCGGCTCTTTCGGACCTGCAACCAACCTACCGCAGGGGCGCACTGGCACGGTTGACCAAATCCCTGTGGACATGAGTTACTCGCTCGGACGGCATTCGCTCATCTTCGGTTTTGAATACAAACACCTGAAGGAAACTGTGCCGTTCCTCCCGAACTTCAACGGGGCGTTCAGCTTCAACTCCGGAGTCCGCCTCGCGAATGACGCACCGAGCGGGGTCTCGATCACCCTCGGCGATCCGACCCTAGCTTTTAAGGAGAACGACGAGTACGCCTACTTCCAAGACGACTTCAAGTTCAAATCCAATCTGACCTTGAATCTCGGCATCCGCTACGAGTACACGGGCCAGCCCATCAACATCCTGCACGATGTCACGGTGGCGCGCGAGAGCAATGCGGCAACGGCGCTCTTCAATCCGGCATTGCCGTTGAGCATTCGCACCGTGCCGAAGACTCCGGCCGACAAGAACAACTTTGCGCCGCGGCTCGGCTTCGCCTACTCGCCGCACTTCTGGAAGAGCTTCCTCGGCGAAGATGCGACCGTGATTCGTGGCGGTTTCTCCATCGCTTACGATGCCGCGTTCTACAACATTCTCTTGAACGTGCAGAACGCTGCGCCGTTCTCGGCCGCACTGGCTATCCCTTCGGCATCCTTGACATCCACCACCACCTCGCCGAATCCGCTGCCGGCCAATCCGACAGGCGACGTGGTGCGCGCAGCGGCGGCGGCGGCCGGCGTGCTGCCTAAGGGACAGTTGAACCCGATCTTCCTGTCCCAGACGACGGTCGCGAATGATTTCCGCGCACCGTATGCTGAGCAGTGGTCGTTGGGCGTGCAGCACCAGTTCGGCCGGCGGCACGTCGGCGAAGTCCGCTATGTCGGCACGCACGGCATTGGCCTGTTCCAGAGCATCAACGGCAACTTCTTTGTCGGGCCGCTGGTCAACGGAGTGGCCCCGCTAACCGTCTGCACGGCGCGCAACTCTGCCGGCACATGCACGGCCACACAGGTCGTGACGTTCCCCAGCTTCTCGAATCTCCTGCCGGCGGGCACCACCGCGCAAGTCTGCACGGATGTTGCTGGTACGCCGGATAACGAGGGCGCATGCAACAATCGTCAATTCCGCCAAGGGGGCTTGACCATCCGCGCGAACACTTCGCAGTCGATCTACCACGCGATGCAGGCGCGCTATAACGGCCGCTTCTGGAAGAACTCGATGAACGTGGGCTTGTCCTACACATGGAGCAAGACGATTGACGATGCGAGCGACATCTTCGCCCGCACCGACGTCCAATCGCCGAACGCGCAGAACCCGTTCTGCATCAATCGCTGCGAGCGTTCACTCTCGGCGCTTGATCGGCCGCACGCCTTCTCGGCCAACTTCATCTACGATGTGCCCTACTTCAGGGAACAGCGTGGAATCGTGGGCCACTTGCTCGGCGGCTGGCAGCTCAACGGCACGTACTTCCTGACGAGCGGCGCGACGTTCACGCCGGGGCAGAACACCGCGTACAACTCGGTACTCGGTGCTGGCTACCTGACGTCTGGCGACCGGCCGTTTTTGACGAACCCGAACGCCGACCGGCGACTGGTTGGTATCAGTCAGGTGGATGCCTTCAACTTGGGGCGCATCGCCACCGTCACCGACGTGAACGGCTTCATCAGCCTGACGCAACTTAACGCCACCGGCGCGATAGTGTCCGTCACGCCCAACGACGTGAAGTACATCTTGAACGCCCCCGGTTCGGCGCGCATCTTCGGCACGCCGTTCGGCAGCGCTCCGCGCAACGCCGAGCGCGGGCCGAAATTCAACCAACTGAACATGGGCTTGTTCAAGAACATCAAGGTGTATGAGCGCCTGACGCTGCAACTGCGCGGCGAGGCCTTCAACGTCTTGAACCACCCGACCCCGGGCGTCGGCAATGTCGTCGGCGGCGGCTACCTGCCCGATATCTTAGTCAGCGATGCGGGCGTGCAAAGCTCTGCGTTTGGTGAGAATCAAGACATCACCTACGCGCGGCGCGTGGTCCAAGTTGGCATCCGCATCATCTTCTAGCCTGAGCTTCTAGCTAGAAAGCGCTTTACCGGGAGAGTCGTTCGCGGCTCTCCCGTTTTTTTGCCAGCGCACAGCCAAAACAAAACGGTGGCGGAGCGCGCGCTCCGCCACCGTCTCATGAGCGAATGGTACTAGCTCTTAGTCCACGAGGTTAAAGTCAATGCTGCGCACGATGGTTTGCGCCTTCTTGTCCGCCAGAGGGTCTGTGATTACCAGCGTCAGCATGTAACGACCCGGCCGCGCTTTGGCCAAACTTACCTGCCCCACCTCGGCCGTCTGCCCGTTCTGCACCTGCCCGGCCACGAGTTGTTCCGGAGCCTTAAACACTATCCTGCTGCCCTGACTAACGATCAACTGAGAGCGCAGTTGTGGCTTGCCGCCTTCGAGCTTCGGGTTGTAGATCACTGCGGCATAGCGCAGGTCTAGTTTGCGCGGGAGTTGCCGCAGCGCGTTGAGTGGCTGTGGGGCCGCTTTGTTGCCCTGCGCGAGATCGACGCCGTAGAGAAAGAGGCTGCTCATGGTCAGCCGCTTCTTGCTCAGATCGGGCACTTCCAAATACTGCGACGCGGTGCCGAGCCGGCCCGTCTCGCCTTCGCGCACGACGGCGCGGAACTGATAGTTGCCGGGCGGCAACGCGGCATGACCCGTGAAGCTGATCCCGTTCGCCAGCGCCTGCTTGTACTCTTCGGGCGAAAAACTGGTGATGATCGTCTGGCTGAAGCCGTCCTGCGACTGGCCGCGACTATTAACGACGAAGCCGACCACGTCGAACGTCGCGTGATACTTGCCGGTTGCGTCCTGTTTGAAGTCGAGGTTGTTGGCGTCTATGACCAGATTGATGTCAATGTCCGCGCGATTGTCCGGCATGAATCTGTACTGGAGCGTGCCGGCGAGGTTCACCTCGCGTTTGGCCAGAGGCGACATGGCCGCCTTGATGATGGTCTGCTCTCTGGTCGCTTCCTTCGGCGGCGCATCCGCCGTGGCGAAGTAGCCGGCGCGGTTGTACACCTTAGCGCCGGGACGGTTGACCTTAATCTCCAGCTTGTGGAACTTGCCATCGAACGGCTCGCTCGGCCGGTACGCGAGCAGGTAATAGCTGCTCCGCGCCATGACCCGTTCGAGGCCCGCGCCGAAGTTATCAGTGTTGATGACGGACACGCCGCCGGTGGCGTCGGCGAGCGCCTGTAGCCCTTGATGCGCGGACATAGTATCGAGCGCCAGATTGTCGAACATCCCCGGACTCGCCCGCCGCCCGAACACGCCCGCGCCGCCACCATTTGCCCCGCCAAATAGAGCGCTGGTCGCTTCGTTTCCCGGATCGGTGTAGAGCGAGACGCCGCGTTGCGACTTCAGCCCGCGAATATCCATCGTGTTGATGACCACGCCGGCCCGGCTGGCTTGGTCGGTGAGTTGGCGGAGCAGATAATTGATGTTGCCAAAGTAGGAGCGGCCTTCTTCGATGGTTACGGGCGCACCGCCCACCGTGACTTGCTGCGGGCCGGTTTCGAAGAGTGGTATCCCGCCCGAGAGCAGCACCATATTTTTGCGGCCGGGCAGCAGCTTCATGCTATTAACTATCTCGCCGGCCGTCACGAGCGTAGCCAGCGCGCGCAGACCTCTGGTAGTGCCTTCCTCCGTGTCGTCAAGGTTCGCGTTATCAGCACCGAAAGCCTCCGGCGTAAAGTTGGTCGCAAGCGGGGTTTCGCTTACGGCCTGCGCCCTGTCGGTATTGATTTTGTCCGCCGAGGGTAGGTTGTTGAAGGCCGAGTAAGCGTGCAGTTGCGGCCTAATCTGCGAGATAGCACGATGCAGGATGCGTTTGTCTGAAGTGAACTGCTGCATCAGCCCGCTCCCGCCGACCGTGCGCACAATCGCCACCAGATCGCCCTCACGCATCTTGTTATCCACGAAGTCCGTGAGCATATTGCGGACGGTCACGATGTCCTCAAATGGAATCGTCAGGTCGTCCACCACGAAGGCGAACACACGGCGCAGGTCGTGCGCCGAGAGGTTGCGCGCCGCTTCGGGTTCGACCGCGTGGCCCGCGACCGTGATCGTGCCTTCGGTGCGCGGCCCTGCGTCGGCACTGACGTACTCCATGAATTGTAGGTCTTGCCGTTTGCCGTTCTCATAGATTTTGAAATCTTCAAGTTTCAAATCGGGGATGACCTGATCGTTTTTATCCGTCACGACCGCGTCCACCTGCACCAACTCAGTGGTGATGCGGACGATGTCCTCGTCTGGCTCGGCGGGCGGCTGCGACCGTTGCGGTTGTTGCGCCGTTGGCCCTGTCTGAGCCAGCACAACGGTGAACGTCAAGGTTAAGGATAAGAGAGTTGCGAAGAGCTTATTCATTTGGTGGCCTCCTACTACTGCGAGAGTGTGTGTCCGAAGCGCGGTTGGGTCTGCGACTTTACTGACGCGGGGATTATAGAGCAACCGACCGATTGTGCGTAAGCGCCAGCGTAACACATAGCCCATGCGCCCGCCCGATTTTTGTTTGGGTTTGAGAGCGAAAATTTGGCTCGGGCAGACGACGCACATCGGGGCCAAGAGGCACGGCAAGGCTGTGCTAGAATGCGCTGACGTTCGACTACGCCGCGCCCGACGATGCCTAATCAGATGAGCCTTGCTGCCGATAGCCTCGCGCTCGCACCGCTCGGTGCAGGCGATCTGATTGACCGCACGATCCGTCTCTATCGTCAGCACTTCCTGACGCTCATCCGCACGGCTGCACCGCCCGTCGTCGCTTCGGCCATCGGCTCGGTCATGTTCACGATCAGTTGGCGCGGATTTGCACTAACCAGCAGCAGCGCCCGGCTGGCGCTCTACGTCGTTGGCATTATCCTCGGTTGGATACTATCCGTGTCGGGGCCGTTCTTCCTGCTCATCATTCTCGGCGGCGCGTCGCGCAATCTGGTCGCGCACCTCCTGTGGCAAGAGCCGGTCAGCGCGCGCACGATCTATCGGAACGTGCGGACGCGCTTCTGGGGTCTGTTCGGCGCGATGGTGTTGACGGCTATCTGCGCGTTGCTCGTTGGCTTCATCGTCACCTTCATCTTTCTCATCGCGTTCAGCTTGACGGTTACTGTTTTTTCGATGGTCATGATGAGCGGGAGCGGCAGCGCAGCATTGAGCATCCTGATCATTCTGCTCATATCGTTATACGGGCTGGTCGCGCTGCTCTGCTTCTTCTGGGTCATGGGGCATCTGGCTTACGTGCCGCAGGTGATGATGATCGAAGGGCGCAAGGTGTTCGACGCCGTCAGTCGCAGCATCAGTCTCGCGCGCGGCAATGCGCGCCGCCTGCTGGCGATGTTTCTCTTCACGACCTTTGCCACCTACTCGGCGCTGATGCTCTTGCTGATCCCGCTCGGCTGGTATGGCATTGCACACGGGATCAACATCAACCCGCTCACGGGGTCGCAATCAGATTGGCCCGTCTGGTACGCGATTGGCTATCAAGTGGTCTATGAGATAGCTTCGATTTTATTAATGCCGGTCTGGATGTTGGGCCTGTCGCTGCTCTATGTGGACGAGCGCGTGCGCCACGAAGGCTACGACATAGAGTTGCTGGCCGCGCGTCGGCTCGGCGAGATGCCGGCGCTGCCCGACGGGCGCGTCGCGCCGCTTGCGCCCGCGCTCGTGCAGACGGCCGCGCCGACGAGCGCCACAAAATGATCTTGCGCGTTCTTCAACTTCACTCGGCCCGCGTGCTGCTCGCCATCGGTGCGCTTGCCTTATTGTGCGTTGGCGCGCGTGGGCTGCCGCTCGCCGGTTATCGCGCGCACGTGTTGCAGGCCGGCGGCGCGCTCGCACGTCTGCTCGATCTCTACGAGGCAGCGCGAGAGGATGAGCAACAAGCGACCACGCCGCGCTTCAAGAGCGAAGAGGCGACAGACTTGCGCGCGTTGCGCACGGCGCTGCCCGTGACGGAGCAGGTTGAATGGGCGGGCGGCGCGGCCGAGGTAAACAATCAATGGCTGCAAGACGAACTCGACGCTTACGAAAAACTGCCGCCCACGCCCACAGCCGCGCGCCGCGCCGCGCTCACGCGCATTGACGCGCGCTTGCACGCGCTCTATGAGCGGCTCGATGAAGTCGAACGCGCGGCCAATGTGGCGCGCGACAAATCGGCCGAGAAGGGCCGGCTGCACGCCATCTTGCAACGCCCTGAATACAACGAAGGGGCGGCGAGCGACAGTGCGCTTGCACGACTCTGGACGCGCTTCCTCAACTGGTTGCGCAGCCTCATGCCCGAACCGAAGCCGATGCAGCCGGGCACGGCCATGTTTCTGTCGCGCGCAGCCCGCGGGCTAATCTACGCGCTGTGCATCGCGGTCATCACCTTCATCGTCTGGCGCTTCGGCCCGCGTCTCTGGCAGCGCAAGCTCACGCGTAAGCGCGAAGAACAGTCGCGCGTCGTGCTCGGCGAACAACTTGCGCCCGACGAGACGGCCGCCGATCTCTTAACCGAAGCCGAACGACTCGCGCGCGCGGGCGACCTGCGCGGCGCGATACGCAAGGCTTACATCGCAGTCTTGTGCGAACTCGGCGACCGCAAAATCTTGCGCCTCGCACCGCACAAAACCAACCGCGATTACCTGCGCGCCCTGCGCGAACACGCGCGCCTCTTCCAGTCCGTGCAACCGCTCACCAACGCTTATGAGCGCCACTGGTACGGTCTCACGCCAGCGAGCGAAGCGGACTGGAATGAGTTTCAAGCGCAGTCAAAAGCAGTGACTAAAGAGTCCTGAGGCTGGAGTCGAAAGGCTGGAGTCAAAGACAAGTTCTTGCTTCCGACTCCAAACTCCAGACTGTATCCCATGCGCGAACGTCTCTTCATCATTGGCTCAAGCGCGGTGCTGCTGGCGCTGCTGGTAGGTTTGAATGCGGCGTCTTACGTGAAAGTTGAGCGCGAGCCGGAGTTGGAAGCGAAGCCTGATCGCTCAACTTACAATGCAGGCCCGACGGGCACGCGCGCGCTCTACGAATACTTGATCGAATCCGGGCGACAGGTGGTGCGTTGGCGCGCGCCGGTCGCGGCGCTCACAGATGCAAAGCATCGCCGGCCCGCTACGTTCGTCGTCGTCGGTCGTCTGCGCGTGCCTTACACGAAAGAGGAGACGTTGAAGCTGTGGCAATGGATCGCAGCGGGCGGGCACCTCGTCGTGATTGATCGCGCGCCCGACGTTGAACTGCTGCCGCCGGCCCGTGACTTCAAACTCTTCTCCGCCGTGATGACCACGCCCGGCGACACGCGCGCAAACGATTTAGAAAACTTAACGGCCGGCACAAAGACGCTCGTGCCAACGCAACCAACCTTGCTCACGCGCGCCGTCGAACAGATCGCGCCCTCGCGCTTCGCCGGTCGCTTGAAACTCAGACCCTTCAGCCCGGCCAATGCTAAGACGAATACGCACGAGGCAGAGGACGAAGACGAGACGGGCGCAGAGGCCGAGCCGCCGCCACCCGTGAACCCGACGCCGCGAAACGTAGTGCAGCAACAGCCCACACCTAAGCCGACGCCCGCACACGGCAACGGCATAGGCGCAGGCGGGCCGGAAGTTAAAACCAATTCAGCGCAGGATAAAGCGGAGAGCAAAGAGCCGCCGCCTTCGACCGCGCCGGTCCTTAACTTCACAGACGAGCGCGGTGCAGTGCTCGCAGACTACGTGTATGGGCGCGGTCATGTCGTTGTCTTGAGCGATCCCTTCATCGTTGCCAACAACGGCATCGAGCGCGCGGACAATCTGCAACTTGCGCTCAACCTCATCGCGTCCGGCGATGGCCTCGTCGCCTTCGACGAGTATCATCAAGGGCGCGCCGCGACCGAGAACGAACTCGTCGCCTACTTCGCCGGTACACCCATCTTGGCGCTTTGCGGACAGGCTCTGCTCGTCGTCATCGCCATCGTCTGGACGCGCGGGCGCAGGTTCGCACGTCCCTTGCCCGCGCCACACGTTGACCGGCGCTCGAAACTCGAATTCGTTGCCTCGATGGCCGAGTTGCAACAACGCGCGCGCGCTTACGATCTCGCCATCGAAAACATCTACGCGCGCACACGTCGCGCGCTCGCACGCTACGGCGGCGTCGGGCAGAACACGCCCCGCGAACAGATCGCCGCCCGCGTCGCCGCGCGCTCCGGCTTGCCGCAAGAGAAACTCGAAGCGCTCATGCGCGAATGCGAAGACGCAATCAGCGGCGAACCAACCACCGCGCGCCACGCGCTCGCCCTCGTTGGTCGCCTGCGCGAACTCGAACGCACGCTCGGCATCCGCATGCGTTCGCGTGAGATCAAGCAAGCGGCAGCGCGCTAGTACATGCAAGTTTGCCGTATGACGCTTTCTGCGCTGGCTGCGGCGGAAACTTTGCCCGCAGCTTTAGGATTGTTATAGCGGCGCGTTTGGAGTAAAACTGCTGAGCCACAATTACCATTGCTCAACTGGAAAGGAGCACGCGACATGTCTCACTTGCGCCTAATCATCTGTGTTGTCGTCTGTCTTACCTGTTCAGTCAGCATCACGAAAGTGGCAGCGCAAGAACGTGAGGGCGCAACGTCACAGCCTGAATATGTTATTGAAGTCAGTAGGGCCGACGGATGTCTGTTTGCCCCGATCAAGGGAACTACGAATCGCGGCTCGCTTGTGTACACGTTGCCAAGACCTGTGAACTACTTACCTGACAGTGCGGGCCATCCAATCGTCTCGAAGGTTACATTCTCCGCGCAGCAAAACGGCGACTTCTGGAGCTTAAGCGTCGTTGTCGGCGTCGGCGAGTTTTACGACGCGGGCGAGCAGCAAGTGGCCGCTTTAACGCTCCGCACAAACGAACGGGCTGAGGTGCGCGAGGTGGCGCGTTTCGGCCTCAATCCGTTCAGCGTCGGAGTCGTTAAGGTGCTCGGCGCAACCGCGAGTAAGCCGCGCGTCAACAGCAGAGTTCAATCCATCTCTGTAGAAAAATTAGAAGCCAACATGCTGCCTGAGCCTTACCGTCTCACGTTGAAAAATAATTCCAGTAAGGACGTGTTGGCCATCCAATACAACACTTACAAAAACGGGCAATTCCTCTTTCTCAAATGGCTTGGCATGGGCTTGCCGCGCCCATTAATCAAGGCGGGCGAGGTTTACCGGCTGGAAGCGTTGAGCGAAGCTCACACCTGTGCTGATCCAGACGGTTACCGGCCCGCGCAATCGAACAGGCTCGACATCGTCAGCGCCGTCTTCACGGATGGTTCTTATGAAGGCGAGCCGGGCCTTGCGGCCTTGCTCAGAGGCGTCGCACTCGGCAACAAAAAGCATTTGGGTCGCGTGGTGGCGACGCTGAACAATTTAAGTGAGAACGAGAAATCAATCCCCGCAGTAGTAATCTATCAGTTGAGATACTTAGCCGAAGGGATAGACGAAACAGCAGATTCTTACATCGTGGATGAACTAGAAAACAGCCTGCCGCCGCTTGGCCCGGAAGCAACCTTCGCGCTGCCTAACTTCATTCGCGCTGGACAACATGATGTTAAGACTAATCTGCTCATCGACGCTCAGCAATTAGAAGATATAAGTAATAAGACTCAGAAAGCTAAAGCTATGAATGTGTGGTTGACACAGACAAAGGCGAAGTACGAGCATTGGCTCGCGCTCGCCAAAGCCGTCACGGCCCATTAAATAATTTCGCTCTATAACTTTTCTCGAAAGGAACACGGCTAAACGAACGGCCGGAACGCTAACGTCATAGATTAAACGTTTGACCCGCGCTGCTCGGCCACTGCTTGAATGCTACAAAACGTCTCCTCAACCATTGAACACATCAACACGGAACTGCGCAAGGTCATCGTCGGGCAGGACGAAGTGATCGAGCAGGTCTTGGTGGCGCTTCTTGCGGAAGGGCACGCGCTCGTTGAAGGCGTGCCGGGCACGGCGAAGACGCTGCTGGTGAAGACGCTCGCGCGCATCATTGGCGCGGATTTTAGTCGCATCCAGTTCACGCCCGATCTGATGCCTTCGGACATCACGGGCACGAACGTCTTCAACACGGCCACGTCCGTCTTCTCTCTGCGCCGCGGCCCCGTCTTCACAGACATACTGCTCGCGGACGAGATCAACCGCACGCCGCCAAAGACACAAGCCGCGTTGCTTGAAGCGATGGAGGAGCGACAGGTGACGATTGACGGCGAGGTGCATCCGCTCTCGCCGCTCTTCATAGTCTTGGCGACCGAGAACCCGATTGAGTATGAAGGCACTTATCCACTCCCTGAAGCGCAGCTTGATCGTTTCCTCTTGAAGATCATCATTGACTATCCGAGCGCTGAAGAAGAGGCGCGCATCGTCGCTGCTTGGGACGAAGGCTTCAACGCGCGCCGGCTCGATCAAGTTGACATACATCCTTTGCCCGAAGCCGATGCGATCCCGCACTGTCGCGCCGAAGTGCGCCGCACGCGGATGGAGCCGGGCGTGCAGAATTACGTCGTGCAGATCATACGGCGCACGCGCGAGCATCCGGCCGTGGCTTACGGCGCAAGCCCGCGCGCAGCCGTCGCGCTCCTGCTCTGCTCGAAAGCGCTCGCCGCCATGCGCGGGCGCGAGTTCGCCACGCCCGACGACGTGCGCGACATCGCGCGTGCCACTTTGCGCCATCGGCTGACCTTGCGCGCCGAAGCCGAGCTTGACGGCGCGACGGCCGACAGTGTGATCACAGATATTCTGAACACGGTCGAAGTGCCGAGATAAACATTCTCACGCAAAGACGCAAAGAAACGCTCAACCCTTCGCGTCTTATCTTTGCGTCTTTGCGCCTTTGCGTGAGATGATTCGGCCGCAATCAAACGAGCCTGCAAAATAATTTCAAACTACAGGAGTGCTGCCCTGCATGAAACGTCGCGCAATCGCTTTCATCGTCGCGCTCTCGTGCGCGTTCAATCTGTCAATCATCTCCGGCGCGCGCGTCTTCGCGCAACAGAAACAGAAGAAGCCCGTGGCGAAGAAGCCGAAGGGTACAACCGCCACGCCGCAGACCGAGCAGCCTGCGACGACGACCACACAGACGGGCACGCCGCCCGCGCAACAACCCGGCGAGACCGAGGATGTCGAGCCAAGCACAGAGCCGTACACGCTTCTAACGAAGCAACTGCACTGGCGCGCCATCGGCCCGGCGAACATGGGCGGGCGCGTCGCAGACATCGCGGGCGATCCGCACAAGCCGTACACGCTCTACGTCGCCACAGGCACAGGCGGGCTATTCAAGACAACCGATAACGGCACGAGTTGGAGCGGCATCTTCGACAAGCAGCCGGTCGCGTCCGTCGGCGCGGTCGCCGTCGCGCCGCAGGACTCGAAGATCGTCTGGGCGGGCACGGGCGAGCCGAACGGGCGCAACAGTTCTTCTTGGGGCAACGGCGTCTATAAGTCCGAAGACGGCGGCGGCAAATGGCAGAACATGGGCCTGCGCAACACGCAGACGATTGCGCGCGTCATCGTCGATCCGGCGGACGTGAACACCGTCTATGTCGCGGCGGTCGGCCACCTCTGGGGCGCGAACCGCGAGCGCGGTGTCTTTAAGACCTCGGACGGCGGCAAGACTTGGACGCCTTCGCTACAAGTGGACGAGAACACCGGCGCGATTGATCTCGTGATCGATCCGTCGGATCACAACACGCTCTACGCCGCGATGTATATGCGTCGGCGCACGCCTTACAGCTTCACGAGCGGCGGCCCCACCGGCGGCATCTTCAAGACGACGGACGGCGGGCGCACGTGGAAGAAATTAACGAACGGGCTGCCGCCGCAGACCGGGCGCATCGGCCTCGACGTCTGTCGCAAAGACCCGAAGATCGTCTATGCCGTGATCGAATCGGATTACGGCGGCGCGGTCTCGATTGATCAACTGCGCAGCAAGTCGGGCGGCGTCTTTCGCTCGGCGGATAAGGGCGAGACGTGGGAGCGCGTGAACGAATTGACGCCGCGCTCGTTCTACTTCAGTCAAGTCAGAGTTGATCCGAACGACGACAAACGCATCTATGTGCTCGGCTACGGCTTGCATGTGTCGGACGATAGCGGCAAGAGTTTCCGAGGCGACGGCGCGAAGGACATACACGGCGATCTGCATGCGATGTGGATCGATCCGACCAACGGCGATCACGTCCTGCTCGGCACGGACGGCGGCATCTACGCTAGCTACAACCGCACCGCTAGTTGGGATTTCATCAACAACATTCCGCTCGGCGAGTTCTATCGCGTGACCGTTGACATGCAGAAGCCCTACTACATCGCGGGCGGCTTGCAAGACAACTTCAACTGGCGCGGCCCTTCGCAGACGCGCAACTCGGACGGCATCACCAACGCCGATTGGATTTCCTTGGGCGGCGGCGACGGTTTCTACAACGCGCTCGATCCCGCAGACCCCAACATCACCTACAGCGAATCGCAGAACGGTTTCATCGTCCGCCTCAATCTCAAGACGGGCGAGCAGAAGTTCCTGCAACCGCAGGGCAAAGAGGGCACGCCGTCGTTTCGCTTCAACTGGATCACGCCGGTCTGGATGTCGCACTACGACGGAACGGTGCTCTACATGGGCGGCAATCGGCTCTTCAAACTCACAGAGCGCGGCGACAAGTGGGAAGCCATCAGCCCAGACCTTTCGACGCAAGACCCGACGAAGATCATCACCACCGGCTCAGGCGCAGAGACCTACGGCACGATCTTCACGCTCTCTGAATCGCCCGTCACGCGCGGCTTAATTTGGGCCGGCACGGACGACGGCAAGGTGTGGTTGACGCGCGATGAGGGGAAGACTTGGACTGATCTGACGAATAACTTCCCTGCGTCTGTGCGCGGCTTCTGGGTCAGTCGCGTCGAGGCGTCGCACTTTGAAGAGGGCACGGCTTACGTGGCGATTGACGGGCATCGCAATGACGTGTTTGCGCCGTTCGCGTTTATGACTAACGACTACGGCAAGACTTGGAAGCCGATCAGCGCGAACCTGCCGCGCAACACCGTCGTCAAAGTGATCCGCGAAGACCCATTCAATAAGAACCTGCTGTTTGCCGGCACGGAGTTCGGTTTCTTCTTCTCGTTTGATCGCGGCGCGCGCTGGATCAAGTTCATGCCGGGGCTGCCGACCGTTGCGGTTGACGACATACTCGTGCATCCGCGCGACCGCGACCTAGTCATCGGCACGCACGGCCGCTCCATCTTCGTCATGGACGACATACGCGCGCTCGAAGAGATGACGCCTGAGGTGCGCAACTCTGACGTGCACCTGTTCTCGCTTCGCCCCGCGCTTGAGTTCTACTACCTGCCCGAAGGCGCGACGTGGGGCAAGCGCGTCTTCAAAGCGCCGAATCCCGCGTTTGGCGCATACATTGACTTCTATCAGAAGTCTTACAACGGCGAGGAGTACACGATTGAGATCAAGGACGCGCAGGATCACACGGTGCGCAAACTGACGGGCACGACCGTGCCTGAGATCAATCGCGTCGTCTGGAACTTGCAACCCGACAGCACAGAGGATCGCGGGCAGTTCGAGCAACCGAGGTTCGTCAAGCCCGGCGAGTACACAGTGACCTTGACCGTCGGCGAGAAGAAGCAGACGCAGAAGCTGACGGTCGAGGCGATTGATGGGTTGAAGGTGGATTAACAGGCAGAGAGATTTAACCGCAAGGGCGCGAAGAGGGCCGACAAGAACGCAAAGATTTTACTCAGCGTTCTGCGCGGCCCTTCTTTGCATCCTTTGCGGTTAAATGCTCCTTATGGCTGACTCTGCGCGCCGATTGGATCGCCGGGCGGCGCTTGGAGCGGCGGCGTGCGTTTGCGCGGCGCGTCGGGGCGCGTAAGGAAGCGTTCGATGTCGTCGAGCGTGGCGCGCCGAAACGCTTCATCAAGCGCGTTTGCTTGCGCAGGTGCTTTGAGTCGGTCTTGTAGTTCGCGCAAGGCTTGCGTGGCGACGGCACGCACTTGCTGCGCGGCCGTGTCGTTCGCGGCCAAGTCCATCAAACGTGTGACCGTGAGGCTCTGCACTGCGCGGGCGATTGCTGCTTGATAAGCGTCGCGCGGCGCAGCCTCGAACCATGTGCGGCGGACGAGTGTGTCTGCGACCTCTTTGAAGTCTGGATTGGCTGCGTTGAGCGCATGATATTGGACGAGCCGTGCAGCGCGATGCGGTTCGAGCAGCGCACCAACGGCCATGTCTGCGGCGATGATCGCGGGGGCGATTGGATCGAACGCCGGGTCTGTGCGTTTGTTGAATAGCTCAATCGTGTTGCTCTCATAACCGGGCGCGCGTGGCGGGAGCAGTTCAAGCGTGTGCGCCGGGAGCGCGAGCGTGTCGGGTTTGATCGTATCGAGCACGGCGTTCAATGCGTCGCGTTGTCGGGCGGCGGGCACGATCTGCTGCACGTCTTTCGGTACAGGCCCGTTCGCGGTCTTAACTGAATAAGTGTAGTAAAGCCCGCCGACCGTCTTGACCGCTGCTTGGAGTTGATAACGATGATGCAAGTAGAGCGGCAGCAGTTTCGCTTCAAGCAAAGAGAGCGGCGTGCCGCGCGGAATGTTGTCGAGACCGAATTGAGCCAAGCCGATGCGGCGCACTTCCATCTCGTGGCGGAGCATGGCGACCGGATCGTCGCCGTTGTCCCATAGATTGGCGAGCGGGTTGGCCGCGCCCGTAGGGCGCGCGTCTTGATCCGTCAGATAGAGCATGCCGTGCGCGATGCCGTCTTCGACGAAACGCTCAAGCTCCACGCTCTCGTCCGCGCCCGGCGCGAACTGCGCATAGGCATAAGTGATCGCAAACTTGTCGTAAGCGCCGATGCCGCGCGCGTAAGCGTTCGAGAGATCGAGTTTGCCATTCTTGATTTCAACGAGCGGCGCGGGGTAGTCCATCACGGACGCGCGACCGGCGTAAGTCGAAGCGGCGAAATTGTGTTCGAGGCCGAGCGTGTGCCCGACTTCATGCGCAGCGAGTTGGCGGATGCGTGCAAGCGCCATCTGCGCGGCGTCGGTCGCAGGATCGAGCGCCGCCAAATAATCATCATCGGGCAGCGCGCCGAAGTCGCACCAACCGCGCGCGTTGTAGCTGAACAAGTTGCTTGGGCCGTCATCGCTTGCGCCGCCGTGATTCGCGCCGTCGGCGAGTTGCGGGATGAGACCGCTGCCGATCAAGTAGTCTTGTCTGATGCGGAGCGAGCCGAGCGTGACGTTGCCTTTGATGATCTCGCCGGTGCGCGGGTCTGTGATCGCGTCGCCGATTGACCAGCCGCGCGTCGCGCGATGCACCCAGTTGATCATGTTGTAGCGCACGTCCATCGGGTCGGCATCGGGCGGCAGCACGCGAACTTGGAATGCGTTCTTGAAGCCGGCCGCCTCGAAGGCTTCATTCCACCAAGACACGCCTTCGACGAGCGCACTGCGGATCGGCTCAGGTGCGCCCGGATCGACGTAGTAGATGATCGGCTTGACGGGTTCTGAGACGGCGGCCGTCGGGTCTTTCTTCTCTAAGCGATGGCGGATGATCCAGCGTTGCTCGATCGGCTCGGTGATGGGCGTCGCGTAGTCGTAGAACTCTATGTGTATGTTGCCGACGCGCGGATCATAACGACGCGGGCGATAGTTATCATCGGGCAACTGCACGAGCGAGTGATGCTCGCGCACCGTGACATTCTGCGGCCAAGGCGTCGTCTGTTGCACGAGCGGGCCCGGCTCGCCCTGCGCATCGAACGTAAGCAAAGCTTCGACCTCTGTGTTCAAGGGAAAATTTTTCGTGCGCGGCAGATAGATCGCGCTCCGTGATTCATCGAGCGTGAAGCTGCCTTGTTGCGTCCGGCGCAAGGTGTCTGCGACGCCGTGCGCGTCGCGCAGGAAGAACGAAGTCGCGTCAACCAACACGCGGTCGCCTTCACTTGCTTCGACCTTGAAGCCCGCAAGCACAGAGCGCGCGAACGACTCTTCAACCGCGCGCCGCTCGCTCGCATCCGTCGAGCGTGCGCGATAGCGTTGGTTCGGTTCGATGAGCAAAACTTTGGGGCCGGTGCGCTCGAAGAAGACGACGTGCGTGTTGCCGAGTTGCCCGCGATCAAGCCCAATGGGGTTTGAGCCGACGCCGGTTTGCAGCGAAACCTGATAGAGAAACTCCTGCTCGAAGCGCGCGATCTCCAACAGCAGTTGGCCGTGCTCCGCGTCCCAGTAGAGCGGAAAGTAGCCGTCAAGCTTTTGCAAATCCTTCGTCCGTTCACGGAAAGATTTGGTCTGCGCGTTGACGTTGACAATGATGAAAAGCGCGAGCGACAACAACAGACAGACACGTCTCATAATTTATCCCTCGAATGATTGGCGGCAGCGAATGAGCTTTTTGCGCTGAACCGGGAGCGCGGGCATTCTAACTGCAAACGCGCCGCAGAATCATCTTTTTCGCGGCTACGGTCGCAAGCGGCGCATCAGGTCGGTCGTCAACTTACAGATTGATCACGGCTGCGTTTACCCATACTATGCCAATGTTCGTTTGATTCGCGGCCAAGGTCTCGAACGATGCGCTTCGTCTTCACTAAACTTTTCTACGTCCTGCTCGCCGCAGGCTTCGTGCTGTTGTCGCTGTCTTGGCACTGGCCCGTGTTGCGCCGCATGACGCTCGCCTACGATCTGTTGCTGCTCGCCGTCGCCTTCATTGACGCGCGCGTTAGTCGTTGGCCCGCAAGCGTCACGGTCGAGCGTGAGTTTGCTGGCCGCTTTCACATCGGCGCGGAGACGGAGGTGCGCGTTGTTGTGCAGAACAACTCGGCGCGCGCGTTTCTCGCGCGTATCAAGGATGAATACCCGCCGGGACTAAGGCTCGAAGCGCCGCGCGAGGTCGAACTAACAGTTGCAGGTCAGACGAGCGCGATGCTGGTCTATGGCCTCACGCCGCCGAAGCGCGGGCGCTATGAGTTCGGGCGGATCGCTGTGCGCTATCGTTCGCGGCTGGGGTTGGTGTGGGTCTCAACTTTGATTGGCGAGCCGGAAGCGATCAAGGTCTATCCGAATCTGCGGCGGGCGCGCGAGGCAGAGTTGAAGGCTTTGGGCGCGCGTTCGCTCGTCTCGATGCGGCGACGCACGGCTTGGCGCGGCGAGGGGCGCGACTTTGAATCGCTGCGCGACTATGTGCCCGGCGACGAGTTGCGCCACATCGCTTGGACGGCGACGGCGCGGCGCGGGCGTCTGACGACGCGCCAGTATCAGATCGAGCGCGATCAAACCGTGCTCATCGCGTTAGACGCGGGCCGTTTGATGACCGCGCGGATTGAGCAGGAATCGAAATTCGATTCTGCGATCCATGCGGCGCTCGCTTTGATGTCTGCGGCCGAGCGCGGCGGCGATCATACGGCGCTGGCGGTCTTCGGCCGGCGCGTCAAGATATTTGTGCCGCCCGGTCGCGGGCACGAGCAGACCGAAGCTGTGATGGAAGCGCTCTACTCGGTTGAGCCGGAACTGATCGAGCCGTCCTATACGCGCGCCTTCGGATATATCGCGGCGAACTGCAAACGGCGCGCGCTCGTCGTCGTCTTAACCGACCTCGTTGACGAAGAAGGCTCGCGTGAGTTGCTCATGTCGCTCAGACTTTTGCGCCCGCGCCATCTGCCGCTCGTCGTCTGCATCGCCGACCGCGACCTGCGCGCGGTGGTGCGCGACACGCCCGACAATTTGCGCGACCTCTTCACGCAATCCGTCGCCGAAGAGATCATGTTCCAACGCGAAGCGGCACTGCGGCTCGTCGAACAACAAGGCGGCCTCGCGCTCGATGTCACGACCGCCGCGCTCGTGCCGAATTTGCTTGAGACCTATATCCGCGTGAAGGAGCGCGGCCTGCTATAAGCAGGCGCACGGAAGCGTTGGCTTAGCTTGTCGCCTGATAAGCTGGTTACGTGCAAGTCCACGTTGGCGCATCTTTTTGATTCTCTTTTCGCGCTGAGCGCACTATAATCCCCGCCATCTGCTGGAGTCTTCTCACGACGGCCGCCGTTGACTAGACTTCTCATGCGCGTTTGTCCTCATACGCTCGCGCCGGTCGGCAGAATCTTTAACAGCAACCGAGCATACAGGACTCCGCTTGCGAGCCGGGGCGCGAGTATATCTAACGAGTGTGTTGCAAGGCTGCGTAGGCCGGAGCAAGCCTGAAGTATGGATCGAAGAATACATACGGCCATTAGCTTGATAGAACGACAACTGCACGCCGAGCTATCACTTGAAGAGATAGCCCGTGCGGTCAATCTCTCGCCGTCGCGCTTCTGCCATCTGTTCAAAGCGGCGATGGGCTTGCCGCCCGCGCAATATTTCAAAGCCCTGAGACTGAGCCAAGCTAAAAAGCTATTGGAAACCTCGATGCTGAACATTAAACAGATCATGAGCCGCGTTGGGATTAAAGACAAAAGCCACTTTTCGCGCGAGTTTAAGCGCGCTTATGGGCTGACGCCGAAACAGTATCGGGCGAGTTATCCGCTTGAGCGGGCTGGCGAGCAGGCAGTGAGCGCGGCCGTAGCAGCGACGGCCAACAAATAGTTGAATCGGCCAATCAAATCTTATTGCTTGGCGGCCGGTTTAAGCATACCTTCCTCAGGCTACGAACACCCGCGCTCTCAAACTCCACTCGAAGTGGGAGAGCAGCTCACGGCAAGCCCTGCCGGCGTAAACCCTTAAACTCAGGAGGAAACCACAATGAGAAAACTTGGCCAATACCTAGTCGCTACCATCGGCGTCGCCGTTCTATCCTTAACGGTTGCCAACGTCACCGCGCTGGCGGTTGGGGATTGTCACGTCGAAGTCGCGGATGAATACACCTGTTACGCGACAGGCTCAGACGCCAACTACTGTTACTACGATTGCTACTGTAAGGTGGGCGACTCCGCATGTGATGCAGCGCTCACACGCGACGGGTTTGAATCGTACTGAGTTGCCAACGGCTACAGGTCAATCAAAGGCCCAAGCGGCCCAAATACGCGCAAGGGTTGACGGCGCTCCTGCTCGGTCGTCAGTTGAGTCGTTTCGGGTGAGACCGTGACCCCGTTGATTGTCCGTCAGTTTTCGTCCGGTCTCACCCGTTCTTTTTCACTGTGGGAGCTTATAGACTTCGGCCATCTTTGTCCGATGAGATAGAATACCTATCGCCTGACAGTCCGTAACGATCAAGCCTCTGATATGAACACACACACAAGTTCTCCGGCTCGCGTCAGCCGCTTCGGCTGGCTGCTCGTACTGCTATTGGCCGCTTCGGTCGTCATGGCCCAAGCGCCGGGCCAGCGCGTTAAAATTGATCGCCGCACGATCAGCCCCAACCGTCCCGCCCCGGAACTTTATGCTGACAAGCTGGCGCTCAAACTCACGTTGATAAATCTACCCGGCGCAAGCGAACCGAGTAGCTCTTGGCAGCTAGAGTACAAAGTCTATTTTGTCGCGGAGCAGGATTTCGAGCGCGTCGTGAAGCAACTGAACAAAGAGGGCAAAGGGCGGGAACTCAGCCCGGAAGATTTTCCGACCAAGATTTTACTGGCCGACGGGCAACTCAATAAACGCAAATTGAGCACGCTACCGGATCGCACCCTTTGGCGACAGGGGATTGACTTCAAGAGTAAGATTCCACTCGAACAACAGACGGCGTTTGCCAGCATCATGTGTTTCTATTCGGTTAAAATCTACGACGCCAAACTCAAGAAGAACGTCTATGGTTCGGACGTCTTTGTCGTGCCGCCGTTTGATACCAACACAAACGACCGCGAGAATTTTACAGCCAATACAACCCTCTACTTAAACTTCTACGTCGCGGATGATGGCGCGCTCTACAAGTCGAACCGTAAGAGCGCGAGCGAAACCACACAGTGGCGGCCCAATTAATAAAGAGAGGTTCAGAGAACTCTGCTGTTCGAGGATTAAGACTGTGGCAGCTAATGCAAAGAGTAAACTTATCTGGTTGGCCAGTTTAGCCATCCTTTTCGTCTTGGTGTTCTGTGCCGGCTTCGCATTTTTCTATACCCGCCAACAACAGTCGGCGGCAGACGCGCGGCGCGGGGTCGGCAGTACGCTGCCGCACGCGGAGTTGGTTGACGAAGCTAATCAAGTGCTGCCGGATGCGGCGCTGCACAATGGCCGGCTCATTCTTGTGTTTGTCGCGCCCGACTGCGGCGCTTGTGAGGCTGAAGCAAAATTTTTACAGCCGGTTGTCAAGCAGCGTAGCGATGTGCCTTTCTACGGTGTGGTCTCATTCGGCGAGCAAGCGACGGCGCTGCGTGCGGCGCAAGCGGAGTTCCCGTTCAAGGTTTTTTACGACCGGAATTTTCACCTTGCAGGCCAACTCGGTATTAAGCGCGTGCCGATCAAACTGTATATTGAAAACGGTGTGATCAAGAAAGCTTGGGGCGGCGCGACGACGGACGCGGCGAAACAGGCTGAGTTTGTCAGTTGGCTGGAGAAGTTATAAAAGTTGTAACCGTTGCGACTGGCGCGGGCGCGGCCGGAGGTTAAGACGCATGCTTAAGCACAGGCTCTTATTGAGCGCAACGTTGGCTGTCAGTCTCGGTTGGCAATTGCTCTGCCCCGTTGCCACAGCCGCACAGACAAAGACGCCCCCCGTTGCAACTCGGCCGGCCAAGCCAAAGCCTGCGCCCGCGTCGAACATTGATCAAAGCCAAGATGCTAAGAACCGCTTCCGCGCCAGAGTCGTTGACGTCTTGCGCCAGACCGCGCGCGAAGCGAAGCAGTGGGAGAAGAAAGAGATCGCAGCCAGCGTCGAGAGTCGCGCGGCCGATCTGCTATGGGACTCGGACGAAGCGGCGGCGCGTGAACTGCTCGCGCAAGCGTGGGAGACGGTCGGTCAGTTCGCAGAGCCGCGACAGGAGCACTCGCGCTATCGCAATTATTCGCGTCGGGCCGAAGCCCGCAGTAAAGTCTTACTTATTGCCCGCCGGCGCGACAGCCGACTCGCGCAGAAATGGGTCGAGGAGTTGGCGCAGGAGAAAAGGGCCGAAGGCGACGCGCCCGGCGGTCTCTTCGACGACCGCACTGAGCGGAGCAACGTCCTGTTGCAAATGGCCATGAGCGCGGTGAAAGACGATCCGCAAACGGCGGCCCGGCTGGCGATAGAGAGCTTGAACGACGGCATCTCCTTCGGGCTGCAAAATGTGCTGATCGCACTCCAAGCACAATCATTCGAGCAAGCCGAACCGGTCTTTCAGGCCGCACTGAACCGTTTGGCCACAGCCGGCATGCGCGATCCGAACGAGTTGCTGATCCTCTATTCCTATCTCTATAGTCCGGGCCGGATCGGCGCGGCGAATACGAGCGATAGTCAGGGGCACATAAACTTGGCCGTCGGGCGCGACACGCCGACGATCACGCCGGCCGCACAATATCGGCCGGCGTTGGCGGCCTCGTTCCTCAATCTCGCCGCCGACTTGCTGACCAATGCGCCGCTGCCTTCAGCCACAGCCGATCCGCAAACCACCGCGCGCACACAGATCAGCGTGATCAATCTCTTGCTCGGCAAGCTGCAACAGATGTCGCCCGATAAGGCGACCGTGCTGGCTAATCACGTCCAAGTCTTAATGGCGGACGCGAAGTTTTCCGCCGCGCCGCCCAGTCCGCCCGACGGTTACATTGAGCCGCAACAAGGCGAGCGGCCAAGCGAGTACAACGTGCGCCGCGTGGATTATTTGGAGAAGCTGGCCGAACAGGAGACGAGCACGCTTCGCCGCGACATCGCATTCGCCAAAGCTGCGACTGCGACCGAACCCGAAGACTACGAACGCGGCTGGCGACTTGCCGGACGCATCAGCGATAAACAACTGAGCGCCGACCTGACCAACTGGCTGACTTATCGCGCGACGCTACGTCTGCTCGAACAAAAGGAATTTGACAAAGCCTACGCGCTGAACGGCAAGAATGAAGACACGGCGCAAAGGGCCGTCTGTCTGGTCGTCGGCGCACAAAAGCTGATCGCCGCCAAAGATAAGTTGCGCGCGGGCGAGTGGCTGCGTGAAGCGAGCGGCTTACTGCGCAAAGCGACGCTCGATGAGAACTGGACGAAGATCGCTTTGGGGATCGTCGCCGCCGAAGGCCGACTCGATGCGACGATGGCGCTCTACTCTCTGCAAGAGTCCGTGCGCGCGTTGAATCAATATCCCACCGAGTCTGTGCTCGCGGAGCGCGCGCCGGCAGTGCAACGCTTCACCGGCATCGCGCCCGCAGAGATCAATTACGTCACCAACGGCTTCAGTCTGGATGCGGCGCTGGCGAGTTTTGGGGCGCAGGATTTTGAGAGCGTGTACAGTGTGTTGCGCGGTATTGACGCGCCTGAAGTGCGCGGCTTGGCCGTCGTTGCGCTCTGCCAGCAGGCGCTCAAGACCGCAACTGGCCCGTCCGCTCCTGTGCCTAAACCAGTCGCCCCAGCACAGTCACAGCAATAACGCCGCCAATTTCATTCCTGCTCAGTCCCTCTTCCCGCCAGCAACAGATAGGTGTAGAGCGCGATGCCGGTCAGCACGGCGATGCTGAACTTGAAGCCGGGGTTGATCGGCGCGGGCGAGATGAAGCCTTCGATTGTGCCGGCGACGGCGAGGAATGGGATACAGGCGATGACGAGGTGCATGGCTTCGCGTGCGCGCAAGCGCAAAGAGTCGAAGCGCGAGAGGTCGCCGGGCATGAGGATCGCGCTGCCGAGCATGAGGCCCGCACCGCCCGCGAAGAAGATGCAAGAGAGTTCGACCACACCGTGCCCGACCATGAAAGTTAGCAGTTCGTTGCCGTAGCCCGCGCGATAGGTGAGCGCAAGCACTGCGCCGACCTGCGCGCCGTTATAAGCCATGATGTAGAGCGAGCCGACGCCTAAGAGCGCCCCGTAGGCGAAGGCGTAAAAGGTAACCATGATGTTGTTGGTTGCAATGCCGGCCGCCGCGACTTGATTCGCTTTATTCGCACCGAGCCACCAACGTTCGCCCGCGTCCGTATTCTCGGCCCGCCACTCGGCGGTAACGCCGGTCAACTCCGAAAAATCCGCATCGCGTATCGTGCCGATGAAACCGGCGGCAAAAAAGACCCAGAAGAACAGGGCGGCGAGCGCCGTGTAGCGCCACGTGCGGCGGAAGGTGCGCGGCAAATCAAGCAGGAAAAACTGGCGGATGCGCCGTCGCCCTTCGGCCGACTCGGCGCGATAGATGCGCCCGTGCGCGCGGATGACGAGACTGTTGAGATAGTTGATGAGGCGCGGGTCGCGCGATTCGGCGCGGGCGATGGCGAGATCGGACGAGGTGCGCCGGTAGATGCGCCCAAGTTCACGCACCTCTTCACGGTGCAGACGCCGCAGCTTCATGCTGTCGAGCAGCGCCAACAAATCTTCGAGCTGCTGCCACGCGCCCTTGCGCTCGTTGATGAAACGGTCGCCTGTTGACATGAAACTATGATCGGTTAATGCCTAATCTGTCGTCGTCCCACACATGCCGGCCGGCGTTCGTTCATCTTACTTCATGTGGCGGCTTTGCGCTGCACTCTTTGCGCCTGCCGCCAGAGCATCACGCCAAGCCGATGCAGAGCTAACGCCGCCAAGATCAAAAGCGCATAGTGCATGGCGATGATGTAACGAAACTCCGTCCACAAAATTGATTGCACGCACATGTAGTAGAGCGGCAGCGCGAGCAGCAGCAGCAACTCGCGCCGTTGACGCGCGCGAAACATTATGACCGCGCCGAGGATGGCAAGCGGAAGCATCCACGCGGTCAGGAAAAATTGCTGCACAAATCTGAGCAGCCTACGCGGGTAGCGCGTCCACGTCTGCGCTGCCGGCCCCAAAGCGAACGCTTCGACTGCGCCGACCTCAGCCACGACGCGCGCATTGTGCCGGTCGCCGTTGCGCAGGCGGACGCGCACTTGTGTCGCATCGTCATTCACGAACGGACGCAGGACAGTGACGGCCGGTTGCACATCAGGCGTCAGATCGAGATAGCTTACAGGATGCAGAATGGGCGTCGCGGCAAGCAGCGCACCGTCTCGGCCGTCGAGCACATCAACGACCAGACTGCCCTGCTCGATCTTAAGCGGCAACCGAAGCAAATAGTCTGTGCGCGGTTGCACAGTCAATGGCGGTGTGACTAAGAGCGCGCTCAGTCCGTCGCCCGCGAAGCGCAATGCGCACGTGTCGCTCGTCAACGTTGCTTGCGCTTGCGTATCGCCGTGCGCGTGCAACTCTGCCGGCGCGAGTGTGAACGTTGGCGGTGTGCCCTCTGTGTCTGCGAGCGTGTGCGTGATGGCGGGTTGCGCAACGACGAGTTCCACGCGGGGAAAGCGGAGCATGTCTGCGGCGCGGCGCAGCATCACGCTGCCAAACCAGAACGGGTGTTGCCGAATCACAGCCAAGCCCCGCGCGACGCGCGCCTGTTCGCGCATGACGCCGTCCGGCTTGAAGCGCGTGCCGAGATAGTCGGGCCGGTTGTACATCTCAGCTTCCCACCTCGTCACGTTGTAATCGTTATCGGGCAGGCCGAATTTTTTCTCCTTGTCATAGATGCCGATACCTTCGACGAGCGTGATCCCTGCGCTGACAGAGAGCGGAATGAAGTGATGAAACGCGACGTAGTTGCGGATCGTGATCGGGGCCATCACGAGAACGGCCGCGCAAAGAAGCGCGAGCGCATAACGCAGTCGCGCCCCGCGCGCGAATAGAAACCAACACAGCACTGCAAGCAACGGCGGGAGCAGGAGCGCATTCGATCTAAACCAGCAAGAGACGCCGACGAGCACGCCCGCCCAGATGAACGCGAACAGGCGCGGCCGTTTGAGCGCGCGGATGAGCAGCCATATGGCGACGAGGAGCGGGAGCGGCGCGAGCGGATCGGGCAGGAGCGCAATCGAGTGATAAGCGAGTTGCGGCGAGAGCGCGACGAGCAGGCCGGCGATTGTGGCGACCGATATTGAGAACAACTCTGCGGCGATAAGGAAGACGATGAGGCAAGCCGTCGCATCGAGCGTGACGTGGACAGCGCGCAGTGCTCTGTCAGACTGGCCGAAGAGTTTCCAGACCGCCGCCACGAAGACGGGATAACCGGGCGGGTGCTTAACGAAGTTCGCGTCGCTTGGCGGATCGTCGCCGCGCAGAAAGCGCATCAGATCGCCTGCGTACAAGACTTGCGCGTGCACCTTGTACTCTTCGGCCATACCTGTGAAGACGAAGCTCTGCCGATTGTCCTGCCAGTAACAGAGCCGAACGCCGAGCGCGAGCAGAAAGAGCGCCATGCAGATCGCGCCGATGCGCAGACGATGTGCACGCTTCGTCTGTGCGATTGTCGGTGTGTCTGTCTGTGTTGCTTGCTCGGGCATGTCACTCACGCGCGGTTAGCGCGATACCATGCGATGGTCTGGCGCAAACCTTCGGCGAAAGGGATCGCGGCGGTGAAACCGAAGGCGCTTCGGGCGCGCGCGGTGTCGAGGCGGCGGCGCGGTTGGCCGTCGGGCTTGGTCGCGTCCCAGATGATCTCACCACGAAAGCCCGTGAGTTCGGCGATCTGTGTGGCGAGAGCGCGGATCGATATCTCTTGACCAGAGCCAAGATTGACCGGCTCGGACGAGTTGTAATGCTCGGCGGCGAGCAGGATGCCGCGCGCGCAGTCGTCCGCATGCAAGAACTCGCGCGTCGCCGCGCCTGTACCCCAGACGACGATCTCGCGCTCGCCGCGTTCCATTGCTTCGACGCACTTGCGGATCAATGCCGGGATGACGTGCGACACGCGCGGGTCGAAGTGGTCGCGCGGGCCGTAGAGGTTGACCGGCAGCAGGAAGATCGAGTTGAACCCATACTGCGCGCGATACGCCTGCGATTGCACGAGCAGCATCTTCTTGGCGAGACCGTAAGGCGCGTTCGTCTCTTCCGGATAGCCGTTCCAGAGATCGTCTTCACGGAAAGGCACAGGCGTGAACTTCGGATAAGCGCAGACTGTGCCGGTGGCGATGAATTTTTCGATGCCGCGTTGGCGGGCCTCTTCCATCAAGACCGTGCCCATGATCAGGTTATCGTAGAAGAAGCGACCGGGATTCTCGCGGTTCGCGCCGATGCCGCCGACGACCGCCGCCAGATGAATCACGACATCAGGCCGCGCCATATCATAAAGCCGGCGAATCGCGCTCTCATGCCGCAGATCAAACTCAACGGTGCGCGGCACGAAGATCGAACGGCAGCCTGCTTCCTTCAGTCGCGCGATCACATAAGAGCCGAGAAACCCCGCGCCGCCCGTCACGCAGACGCGCCGCGCCTCCCACCAATCTTTACTGCTCATCTCATCCATAGCTGAATCTTAAACGGCTTGAATGTATGCGCGCGCTTCTGCGATGACGCGCGCGATACCTTCGTTCAAGGAGACAGACGGTCGCCAATCCGGCAACAGGTTTTCAGGATCAATAATTACTTCCGCGCCGCGCGCCGTGCCGAATCTCGTCTCGACGCCCAACTGCCGTGCGGTCTCTTCGGCCACTTGGCGGATCGTCAGCCACTCTGAACCGGCGATGTCCGCCGTCTGCGCCGTACTGTCGAACAGCGCGATGAGCGCCGCCGCGCAATCATCTTTATAAACGAAGCGCCGACGCTCTGCGCCGTCGGTCAGACACTCGACGCGCCCGCGTGTGAGACCTGCGAGCACCATGTCTGTGACGACGTGGCTGCGCGCGTCCGGCTGCTCCCAGCCGTATGTGTTCCAGAGGCGCGCGAGTTTGCCGCCGAGTTGACGCGCCCAATGTTCGGCCATCAGTTTGGTTAGCCCATATGCGTCGGCGCGGCCGGCAAGCTGCGAGGTCGTGAACAGAAAGGGCCTGCGTGTGCGTGCAAGCGCGTCGAAGATGCGCGCGGATAGTTCGCAGTTATGCCGGTACTGTTCGTGCTGGCTCTCAGCCGCTTCGATGTACTTTGCGCCGCCCGTATCCCAAGCCAGAAACCAGACGCGGTCACACGCAAGGAACGGCGCATCATCAACGCGCCGCAGGTCGCAGCCCGCTTTGAGATCGAGCGCGACGACTTCGTGCCCACGCGCGCGCAGGCTGGCGGCGAGCGTCGTGCCGATTAACCCTGCGCCGCCCAATATCAGTTCTCTTGTTCCGCCCGGCATAATTTAATCTGACCGTCGCAAGTTGGAGCTTAAAGATGAAAGGGGTCGGCGCTCTTAAGGGGCTGTCGGCGTGCCCATTGAATCGCCGCAGTCTAGCCGCCCGCAGAAACGAGCGTCAAGCGGCCACTCGCCGGTGTGCTTGCCATGCCACACCGCCGCCGACTATATTGCGCGCTTCGGTTTTTGTGTTTTATGCCGACAGAGTTTGTATGAAGGTCGAAGAGATAAACATTGCGGATGCGGCTGCGCCCACGCGCACGCCGCCGCTTGAATGGAGCGGCGCGGACGCGAACTACTTGCGCTATGAGCGCGAGCGGATCGCACATTGGGACAAGGTCGCGCGTTGGATGGACGAGCGCACGGGCTGGGGCGGCGCGTATCGGCGGCGTTTGACGAAGGTCTATCAGTTCTTCGTGCCGCGTGGCGCGCGCGTGCTTGAGGTTGGCTGCGCGCAAGGCGATCTCTTGGCGGCGCTTGCGCCGGGCGCAGGCGTCGGCGTGGATTTTTCCGCCGCGATGCTCGAACGCGCGCAACGCAAGTATCCAAACTTGCGCTTCATCCAAGCCGATGCGCACGCGCTCGAATTAGATGAGACGTTTGACGTGATCATTCTCTCCGATGTGGTCAATGATGTCTGGGACGTGCAGCAGGTCTTGCAACAGCTCGCGCGCCTCGCCACGCCGGAGACGCGCCTGATCATAAATTTTCAGAGTCATCTGTGGGAGCGGCCGCTGTCTGCCGCGCGTGCACTGGGCCTTGCGCGCCCGAATCTGACGCAGAACTGGCTCACGTTCGATGATGTCAAGTCTCTGCTTGCGCTCGCGGACTTCGAGGTCATACGCCATCGCGAAGAGATGTTGTTGCCGCTGCCCGTACCGCCGCTTTCGACCTTTGCGAACCGTTATCTCATACGCTTCTGGCCCTTCAACCTGCTCGCGCTGACGCACTTCATCGTCGCGCGCCCCATACGCCCCGAAGCACATGCCGCCCCGCCGCCGCTCGTCTCAGTCATCATTCCTGCGCGCGACGAGGCGGGCAACGTCGCGGACATCTTCGCGCGCATGCCGGAGATGGGCGCGGGCACGGAGATGGTTTTTGTCGAAGGCGGCTCGACCGACGGCACTTACGAAGTGATCGCCGAAGAGATCGCGCGCCGGCCCGAACGACGTTGCAAGCTGCTGAAGCAGAAAGGCAAGGGCAAGATTGATGCGGTGCGGCTCGGCTTCGCTAACGCCGCAGGCGACGTGTTGATGATCTTCGATGCGGACTTGACCGTGCCGCCCGAAGACATGCCGCGCTTCCTCGAAGTGCTCACATCGGGCAAAGCGGACTTCGCCAACCCTTCGCGCCTCGTCTATCCGATGGAGGACGAGGCGATGCGCTTCTTCAATCTGGTCGGCAACAAGTTTTTCGGTCTCGCTTTTTCGTGGCTGCTCGATCAGCCGTTCAAAGACACGCTCTGCGGCACGAAGGTCTTATGGCGGCGCGACTATGATCGGATCGTCGAGGGGCGTGCCTACTTCGGCGACTTCGATCCGTTCGGCGAGTTCGACCTGCTGTTCGGCGCGGCCAAGTTGAACCTGAAGATCATGGACGTGCCCGTGCGCCATCGCGCGCGCACTTACGGCACGACCAAAATTCCGCGTTGGAGCGGCGGCGTGATGCTTTTGCGCATGGTCTTATTCGCAGCGCGCCGCATCAAGTTCATCTAACGCGCCCGCCAACCGAAGCGACGGCGATGAAGAAAGGGGTTAACGCTCCTGACGGACGACAAGTTTTATCGAAGACTACCCTACTATCGGCTGCTCGCCGCAGGCTTGATCGCAATCGTGGTCACGACTTGCTGCGTGCAGCAGATTGCGCGGCGGGATGGTGATCCGGAGGTGTTCGTAACTGCGGCGCGGTCTCTGTTGCAAGGCAGAGATATTTATCTCATCCCTAGTCAACATGCCAGGTTCTATTATTATCCGCCCTTCTTCGCTTGTTTGAATATCCCTCTAACCTTGCTGCCAATCAGCGTCGTCATCGTACTTTGGGCGCTCGCTTCTGTGGCGCTGCTCGGCTGGAGCATGACCACGTTTTATAGCAGCATGACGGGCCGGCCATTCTTCTCTCTGCCGATCAAAACTCGTTGGGTGCTCAGCTTCTTTTCCATCCTATTGACAGCCCGCTTTATCTTTCTGCATTTACGATTCGGGCAGGCGAACATCTTCGTCTTGGCGCTAACGGTGCTCGGCTTGAAGTGGCTGAACAGCAAACAACAGGTGCGCGCAGGCGTGGCCATCGCGCTTTCAATCGTGGTGAAACTGACGACGCTGCCTTTTGGCTTCTGGTTTTTAGCGCGCCGCAGTTGGCGTGTGCTGTTGGGGCTATGTTTAGGCGGCTTGCTTGGGCTGATGCTGCCTGCGCTCGTCGTCGGTGTCAGGCAGGACATAAGCTATCACCGCGAGTGGGTCGCGACGGTGGCGCTCGCCAATCAAGCGGGCACAGGCAACTGGGCCAATAGCGGCAACGTCTCTTTGCGCGCGCAAGTAGATCGGTTCTTCATAAAGACCGACGCCTTTGAATATCACGGCCGCTTATATCGCGTGACGTTGGTTGAACTGCCGCCGGTTGTTGTCCGGCTCATCGGGCAACTGTTGATGCTTGGCGTTGCGCTCGCCATCGTTCTGTATGCCGTGCGCTTTCGCCATGCGCCGGAACTCGTCGCACAATGGGGCGGCTTTGCGTTCGTCTTCAGCTTGATCCCAAACTTTTCGCCCGTCGCGGAGATTCCGCATCTCGTCATCTTATTGCCTGCTTACCTCTATGTCGTGCACCTCTGGTATGTCGAGCAACTGAAGGATCGCATCTTTCGCCGCTTGGTTGTGCTCTCGTTTGTCTTCGCCACGCTGACGACCAACACCATCGTGGGGATGTATCTGAGTCGGTTGTTGACCAGTTGGGGCTGCATTAATCTGGGGCTACTGCTGCTGTCTGCGGCCATCTTTCGCGCCGCAACGTGTCTCCGGCGCGAGCGACGAGGCACGGACGATGCGAGACTCGCCCGCGCGCCGGACGCGGCCACAACGGCCTGAGCCAGCCAAAACTTTTCGCAAAAAACTCTTTCCACAGTTCGTGCGGCGTTCTAAACTCGTCGTGGTTGGTAACGCAGACCATGACAGATTGGACGCGCATCGTCGAGTGTGTGCCGAACTTTAGTGAGGGGCGGCGGCCGGAAGTTGTCGCGCGGCTCGTCGCTGAGATCGAGTCGGTCGCGGGCGCAGTTGTGCTCGATACGCACAGCGACGCGGATCACAATCGCAGTGTGATTACGTTCGTCGCCGAACCAGAAGCGGCCGTTGCGGCGGCGGTGCGTGTGGCGGCGCTGGCGTGTGAGTTGATCGATCTGCGCGAGCATGCGGGCGCGCATCCGCGCGTCGGTGCTCTGGACGTGCTGCCGTTTGTGCCTGTGCGCGGCGTGAATCTGGCCGACTGTGTGCAGTTTGCACATGAAGCGGGCAAAAGGATCGCGCGCGAGTTGGATGTGCCGGTCTATTTTTACGAAGCGGCGGCGCTGAGACCCGACCGCGTGAACTTGGAGGACGTGCGGCGCAAAGGCTTCGAGCAGTTGCGCGCGGAGATCGGCGTTAATCCTGAGCGCGCGCCGGATGTGGGCACGGCGCGCGTGCACGAATCGGCGGGCGCTTGTATTGTCGGCGCGCGGCCGTTCCTCATCGCCTATAACGTCAATCTAAACACGCAGGATGTCAGCATCGCACGACGCATCGCGCGCGTGGTGCGCGGGCGCGACGGTGGTTTGCGTTATTTGAAGGCGCTCGGCTTCGCGTTGCCGGAGCGCGGGCTGACGCAGGTCTCGATGAACCTCGTGCGCTTTGAGCAGACGGCGCTGCATCACGCCTTCGAGGCCGTGCGCCGCGAGGCCGCGCGTTGGGGCGTCAATGTGATCGGCTCAGAGATCGTCGGCCTCATCCCGCAAGCCGCGCTCGACCGCAGCGCTGAATACTTTTTGCAGCTCGAAAACTTCACGCCCGAACTCGTGCTTGAAAATAGGATCGCAGAAGCAGTAAGCAGAAGGCGGAAGGCGGAAAGCAGTAGGCAGAAGGCAGAAGGCGGAAGGCAGTTAAGAACAGATGAGCGGCCGTCAGCAACGATCAGCAATCAATCTTTAATGATCAACGAGCAAGCGCCAACAACCATTCAACCATCGTTAGACTCAACCGATCTGCCTACTGCCTTTTCCGGCGGCGGCGCGGCGGCGGCGCAGGCGGGCGTGTTGGCGGCGGCGTTGGGCGAGATGGTGGCGCGGCTGTTGGCGCGTAAAAGTAGCGGCGCGGAGACGGCGCAGGAGGCGGGCGAGACTTTGCAGACGCTCGCGTCTCTACGTGAACAACTAGCTGAGGCAGTTGACGAGGACGCGGCGGCGTTTGCGCGCGTGCTCGATGCGCGGCGGCTGCCGCGCGCGCGTGATGATGAGAGACGCGCGCGGGCGCATGCCATCGAAGAGGCTTTGAAGGGCGCGGCGATTGTGCCGCTCGAAGTGGCGAGCCTTGCGGTGCAGGCGTGCGAGTTGTTGGAGACGCTCGCTGAGTTGGGCGATGCGGCTTGGCTCTCAGACGCGGCGACCGGCGCGCAACTCGCGCTCGCCGCCGTGACGGCCGCGCGCTACAACGTGCTCGTCAACACGGCCGAGATCGAAGACGAAGAGTTCACGGCTGAACATCGCGCGCGCGCGGATGACCTGCGCGAACGTGCGCGCGAGATCGCCACGCGCGTCGAAGAGATGTTGTTGGATTCGATCAGATGAAAGGACAAGTCAGTACCGCCTGCGGTAGCGGGCGGGTACGTTGATGCAACTAAAACCCGCCCGCTACCGCAGGCGGTACTGACTTTTGACTAACCATGCCGGAAGAACGTAGAGAAGATGCGCGTCGGGCCGTGTCGGTCGCGGCGACGTGGGAAGGCTTATCGGGCAAGCACGAGGCGCGCGTGAGCGATTTGAGTCTCGGCGGCTGCTTCATTGACACGCCCGGCAAAGCGGACGTGGGCGAGTTCATTCTCTGCGCTTTGGCGTTGCCGCACGGCGGCTGGTTGCGCCTGCGCGGGCAAGTCGCCTCCGTCGATCCGCAGGTCGGCTTCAGTCTCGCCTTCACCTTCCTGACCGAAGACGAGCAAACGGCGCTCACGCAATTACTCGACGCCTGACGGCGCACGCCCCGCAATATCCTACGCGCAGCCAGAACAGAACTTGCATCCACTCATCCATATTCTTATCTCTGAGACCTACTATATTGTTTAATACGACTAACGCTTGGATTAACCCGCCGCCCGACGAAATAACACAACCTGACAGTAGGATTCAAGGTTGATAAAAGGCAAGCTGAGCGTGGTCAGGTTGAATGAGTTAGAGCGCGCTTCTTTAATCAAACCAATAGAGTCACTACTTAACCAAACAACAGTCTGCATGGTTAACGCAAATAAATTCGGATTAATGTTTCTCCCGTAACTCCATTATTAAGTACTTTCTTCTTATGCTTATTTGCCCATTCCTCAAGCTTATCTCTATCCTTATCATCGCTCTCCTTGTGAGAAATAATTACTGACTTATGTATGCTAGGACTCATCTCATATACTTCGCACAACAACCATAGATAGAAAGTATGGATTTGGAGAACTACGATGACATACTTATAGGGTAACTCACCGGGACTACTGTAACCACGCATCGGTGTCATAGTAACACTACATTTAGGGACAGAAATCTTCTCAGAGGTTTCCTTAATCGTTGTTTTTTGAAAATCCGGGTGATGCTTTCTGAAGTCTTCTATCCAGTCTGCTGTGTGTTCAGAGAATTGCGGTATCTTTCCAAGCTCTCCGCAATTGATAGTTTCGTTCCAAGACCCGGCATGATCGATCAACATATCTATACTGTGTATGACTGTCTCAGAAGAAGAATGAATTGTGAAAGTGAATAGGAAAGCGGAGAACTTGGCTATTCCGTTTTCAAGATTCCTCTCGTCTGAGGGCACATAGAAGTAAGTTGCGGATTGGTCTATTGTTATAGTTTGACGATCAGTTGAAATCAAGTAGGTGATAAATTCGACGGTGGCCTTGAAACCAGCGACAACACCTAACACTCCCAGTAAAGCAGGTACTAAAAGCGATGCTATACCCGTTGGCGTACTATAAGATTGAGGGCGGAGAATAAGGGCAATGATCACCACAAAAAGTATCCCTATTCCAATAGAAAGAACCGCAATGAGCAAACTTGTACGTTGAGAAACTAGTTGCTTTGTCATATACATCCTTTCTTCGCCTGATTTCCACTATTAATCTAGATCATAACTTAACTTAGGTGTACTAATCGCCGTCATGGATTACGCCTAATTTGCCGTCTAATCCTCTATTGCCGTTCAAAGCCTCAAGAAAACTATGTATAGATCAGAATTAGGCTGCCTCACGTCAGTCAGAATAGATGCCCTTTGAGTATTGACGTGAGGCTAACGAGTCGTTAGCGCGGGGAAGATATGCGAGCGGGGCGAGGTTGACAATGGTGAGAGATGAGCGAATGAGTGATAGTACATCGCCGGATAATACCTCAAGTTAGATAAAGCTTCGCACATAAAGCCGCCGCGCGAGCGGCGCGGTGAATTGAGCATGGCGTTTCAACGCCGGGAACGAGACGATGAATGTGCCCGGCGTCGCGCGAGCGACGCATGAACCGGCGACCACAATTCATGCGTCGCTCGCGCGACGCGGCGGTTTGATACGTCGCCTTTCCCGGCGTTAAAACGCCGGGCTAAAGTCAGTGCGCCGCCGATGGCGGCGGGTTTGGGTGCAGGCTTGAATGCAAATTAGCGGCCGTTGCTTAACGGCGCTTGCTGCGGGCGGGCGACTTGCGTCTAATGCCTTCACTCTTCGTCGGGCTGGGCAACTTGTCGGGCAGGTCTAGCTCGTCATCTATCAGCACGTCCACGTAAACATTCGCCGCCCGCGCGTACTGCAAGAGCACGGGTAATGGCGGCTCACGCCTTCCGAGTTCATATTGGGAGACGTTGCTGCGAAATAACTCGTCAGTAAATCCCAACTGGCCCAGCAAGCCATTTTGAGACAAGCCCAATTCCAAACGAATCCGTTGCAGCTTTTCGGCGAGCCGGGCTGATTTAGTCCGCGAAGGATTGGTCATCGGGAGTGACCTCCCAATGACAAGTCGAGCTTAACATTAACGGCAGTGCTAGATACGATAGTATCTAGCAGGGCTTCACGCTTAATCGTCGCCAAGAGATCGCGGCATCTCTGTTTCGTGGCGACGCCCATCACTCAGTCTGTGAGGGGTAAGTCACGCATGTGGCCGTTGCCAGTGATCGAAAGAACGCGGGCGCAAAGATAGCAGAGATGCGCGCCGCCGTCACCCGGAATGTTTACTGCCGATGTGCTTGCCTCACATCACGGTGCGGCTTCATCAGGGCGGACGACGCTTCTCCTGCCCGTACTGCCGTCGCAGCCATGAGCATCCACCGTTCGACCTTGAGCATTACACCATCGGCTACGGCTTCTGCGCTCTCTACATGAGTTGGTTTCCTATCGAGGGCGGAGATGGGTTGGGCATCGTCAAGACGGACGAGCGCGGCCGGCTGCACACGGTGCTGTATGGCAAGGACAACCCACACACGCAAGCAGAGGGGCAGGCGGACAGCCGGCAGTGAGCGCAAGCCGCCGGGCGGTAAGACGGATTTGATCCATTCTCATAGGTGCTTACGCAGGAACGTGACGATCTTCCAGCCGTCTATGTATTTCCAAGGCGCGTGCCCGAGTGTGTAGTGACCGCAGGGCAGCCATTGCATGTCGAGCGGGTGGCCGGTCGAGCGGACGGCTCGGATTAGGTCGCGCGAGAGGTCGAGGGGGAAGGTTAGATCGTAGCGGGCGGCAATGAAGCGCATCGGGCGCGGAGTGAGCGCCGCGAGGCGTTCAATGTAAGCGAACGGGCTGATGGGCAGCCAGTGTCGGCGCAGTTCTGCGAGCGTGAGTTGGCCGTCGAAGCCTGCGCGGACGTGCTCAGTTGACAGCCCGCGCCAAACCACGTCGGCGACGTAGCCGGAGACGTGATTGAAGACGCCACTCTTGAGTAGAGGCTCGTGGATGAAGGCGAGAAAGGCCACGCACGAGCCGATGCTTGTGCCGACGATGCCGATGCGCTCGTAGCCTTGCGCGTTGAGCCAACGGACGGCGGCGCGTGTGTCCAAGACGGCCTGTCGCATTGATTGCAGCGTGCGCCCGACGTTGGGGCTGACGAGAAAATCCGCGCGTTCAAGTTCGCTTGGCCGCCGCTCGTCGTGATACGGCAGCGACAGACGCAAGGCCGCGATGCCGAGTCGCGCGAAGATGCGACCGAGTTCCACATAACTTTCGGCTGGCGCGTTCCAGTGGGGCAGCATGAGGACGGCGCGACGCGGCGCATCGCTCGCTTTCGCTTTGCTAACGGGCGCGAAGAAGCGCGCGCGCACCGTGTTGTTCTCAAGCGCAGGCGTGTGGAGGGCGCTCGTCCAAGTTAGCAGGTTGTCTCTGAGTTGATAGTCTGCGATTGCGGGCGGCGTGAAGTAGTCTGCGCTGTCTGCGAGCGCGCGTGCGTTGTGCGCGTGCAGCAACTCGCGCGGGTCGTCGCCGTTTGCATGCGCGACGACAAGCTCTGCGCCCCACTCGAACGGGCGCACGAGCCGGTTGGTGTCGCGGCGCGCTATCTGGCGCTCGCGTGCGTGCATGAGCCGAGCTAACAAAGTGTCTGCAAATACCTCCGAGAGAAATTTACGGGTAAAAGCGGGAATGGTCAAAAGGCGCGCGGCCTGTCAGCGAAATTTTAGCGCCGCAGTTTGCTCTCCGCTTGCGCCGGATCGGGAATCAGATTATAGTGCCCTCATCTGACGCGGTAACTTCCGATGCTGTGACAGATACCTTGCTCCATAGACTCAAACTGAATCAGGTTTTACTTGTCGCCTCGCTGCACTTGCAGTCGTGTGTTCTCCTCAACACACGCGGCGACCGCTCTCATAACTTATAAGTCGAAGTTCGCAAGTGGCCTCAGGTTATTACCTTTAAGGCATCATGTGCATGCAGAGGGGGTTGCCCTTGTCGGCGTTTCCCACCTCAAACTACGGATCAGCCTGACACCTTTTAAGGAGGTTCGATGAAGAGAGTCATTAGTTTCACCCTCGCAGCCGCTCTGCTCGCCATCCTCGGCCTGTTGAGCACTTCTCATTTGACCCGCACGACCGTACACGCTCAGGGGCAGAGCCAAGATCACGTCCCTGTTGATGCTGGTGGTGCGCCGGAGATCATCCCGCACCGCATGAATCCACACGGCGCGGACACGGGCTACCTGACGGCCGGCGGCACGGGCAGCCTCTCGCCGATCACTTATCACGGCGGCGCGCTCATCAACACGCCGACCGTCTATCTGATCTGGTACGGCAACTGGAACCAAACCAACGGCTCCGACACGCCGAGCGGGCAACAGATCGTCCGCGACTTCGCCAACGCCATCGGCGGCTCAAACTACTTCAACATCAACACGCAGGGCTATAACGCTGGCGGTTATACCATCAGCGGCAACGTCGCCTTCGGCGGCGAGACCAGCCCCGGCTACACGCACGGCACGCGGCTCAGCGATGCGAACATTCAAACCATCGTCAACGAAGCCATCACCGGCGGTCATCTGCCTTACAACGCCAACGGCGTCTATTTCGTGCTCACTTCGTCGGACGTGTCCGAGCGGTCCGGCTTCTGCACGCAGTATTGCGGCTGGCACACGGCGGGCACGCCTACGGCCGGCCACGTGCGCTACTCTTTCGTCGGCAATGCTAATCGCTGCCTGAACGCCTGCGCCGCACAGACTACGGGGCCGAACGGCAACGCTGGCGTTGACGCCATGATCTCGGTCGTCGCACACGAACTCGAAGAGGCTACGACCGATCCCGATCCGCGCTCCGGCTGGGCTGACAGCGGCGGCGCAGAGAACGCAGACAAGTGCGCTTGGACATTCGGTTCGCGCCAGTTCACCGCGCCGAACGGAGCGATCTACAACCAGACCTTGAGCGGCGGCGGTGTGACGCGCAACTATCTCATCCAGCGCAACCTCGCAGCCATTGACAACAAGTGCTACACGGACTATCTCAACGGATTCCAATGAGGCCCGCGCGCGGCGACAGTGCGTCTGCCTGATGGCGCGCTGATCATCACGCTTAACAAAGAAGCCACCGGCGAGCAAGCTGCTTGCCGGTGGCTTGTTTCATTTGCCGACTCAATCGTTGCAGCTTAGCGCCGCTCGCGCCAGCGCCTGAGCATCTGCGGCAGTAGGAGCGACGTCGGCCACACAGAGCCGGTCGTGAAGCGGCGGGCCAGACCGCGAAAGAGTGCGGCGGCGCGCGCCGTATAGTTGAACCACCAGAGGTCTGGCAGCAGCGTGATGCGGTTGACGTGTATGTGCTGCGCGGCGACGAGTTCCAAAAGTCCCGCGCGCCCGTGCGTGCGGCCCAAGCCGCTCTGCTTCATGCCGCCCCAAGGCGTCTGCGCGATGCCGTGCGTGTAGAGCACCTCGTTGACCATCACCGTGCCCGCTTCGATCTGTTCAGCGAGCGCCTTACCGCGCCCCGTGTCGCGCGTCCACACGCTCGCCGTCAAACCGAAGATGCTATCGTTCGCCAACCTGATCGCTTCGTCTTCAGTCTTGAACGTCATCAACGGCAACACCGGCCCAAACGTCTCCTCGCGCATGATCGTCATCGCGTGATTCACATTCGCCAGCACCGTCGGCTCGTAGAACCAACCTTTGGCGAGTGCGCCTGCGGTTCGTTGCCCGCCTGTCAGCACACGCGCGCCGTGCGCGACCGCATCTTCGACGTGCGCCGCGACGATCTGCAACTGTCGCTCGCTCGACATCGCGCCGATGTCCGCGCCCGCGTGCGTGCCCGCGTCCTGTTTGAGTTGTTGTGTTAGTTCAACGACGCGCGCCGAGAAGCCCGGCGCGATGCGCTCATGCACATAACAACGCTCGACCGACGCGCACGCTTGCCCCGAGTTCGCAAACGCGCCCCACACGGCCGCGCGCGCTGCCGCTTCCACGTCCGCGTCTTCGAGCACGAGCATCGGGTCTTTGCCGCCCAGTTCGAGCACGCATGGCATGAGCCGCTCGGCCGCAGCAACGCCGACGCGCTTGCCTGTGGCGACGCTGCCCGTGAACATGATCTTATCAACGCTCGCTTCAACCAGTGCCGCGCCCGTCGCGCCGTCGCCCGTTACGACGCTGAACAATCCTTCGGGCACGCCAGCGCGCTTGAACACGTCTGCGATCTCCAAGCCGACGAGCGGCGTCAACTCGCTCGGCTTCAAGACCACTCCATTGCCCGCCATCAAAGCCATCACCACTTCGCCCACAGGGATCGCCCAAGGGAAGTTCCAAGGCGAGATGATGCCAACCACACCCAACGGCCGATAGACGATGCGCGACGAGCGGCCCATCAGTCCGTACTGCCCGATGTCGATCTTCTCCGGTCTTAAAAGCCGTTGTGTGCGGCGCGCGAAGAACTGCATCAGGTCGAGCGTCGGCACAAGCTCCATCGCAATCGCTTCCGCGACGGGTTTGCCCGCCTCGCGCGCGATGAGCTTCGCGATCTCTTCCAACTCCGCGAGCACAAGCTCACGCGCACGCAACACCACGCGCCCGCGCGCACGAAAGGAGAGCGCGCCCCACGCGGCTTGCGCCTCGCGAGCGCGTGCCACCGCGCGCGCGACCTCTGCGGCGGAAGCGATGGGCGCGCGGCCCACTTCCGCGCCGGTCGCCGGATCGTAAGAGATGATTTCGCGTGTTGCGTCCGTCGTCGTGCGATCTAAGGTTTGTGTCGCCATAAAATTTTCCGCGCGAGGGTGCGGGTGAATTATCAATCGAAAATCGTTTGAGGGGAAGGCCAGCGCGTGAGACCTCTCCCTTCGTTTCTGCGCCGCTGCGCTAGTCAGTTACAATACAAGCAAACGCACAGACAGGAGAGACAGATGCGACGAACACAGCTTGCAGAGTTCATGCGGCGCATGGAGCCGGACTCAATCGCCATCATCGCGAGCGCACCCGAACGCACGCGCTCGAACGACACGGAATATCGCTACCGGCAAGACTCGGATTTTTACTACCTGACCGGCTTCCACGAACCCGAAGCTATCGCCGTCATCGCGCCCGCGCACGCGGAGCACAAGTACACGCTCTTCGTCCGGCCGCGCGATCCTGAGCGCGAGACTTGGGACGGCCGCCGCGCGGGCGTCGAAGGCGCAGTCGCGGAGTTCGGCGCGGACAAGGCTTTTCCGGTCGCGGAATTTCACACGCAGGCGCGCGATCTCTTGAACGGCGCGCGCAATCTCTACTACCGGCTCGGCGTCAACGCCGAACTCGACGAAGCGATCATCAACCACATCCGCGCCATGCGCGCGCGCACGCGGCTCTATCGCGCGCCCGACTCGATCACCGATCCGGGCGTCATCCTCCATGAGCTGCGGCTCGTCAAGTCGGCTGAAGAGATCGAGTTGATGCAGCGCAGCGCAGACATCGCGGCCGAAGCGCACGTCGAGGCGATGCGCGCCGTGCGGCCGGGCATGAACGAGTATGAGATTGAAGCTTTGATCGAATACAACTTCCGACGCAACGGTGCAGCCGCGCCCGCTTACACTTCAATCGTCGGCGGCGGCGCGAATGCAACCGTGCTGCATTACATCACGAACGACGCCCCCTTGCGCGACGGCGACCTGCTGCTCGTTGACGCGGGCGCAGAGTATCAAGGTTATGCCTCAGACATCACGCGCACGTTTCCCATCAACGGGCGCTACACAGAAGCGCAACGCGAAGTTTACAGTGCCGTGCTCGAAACGCAGTTGGCTTGCGTTGAGATGGTCAAGCCCGGCGTGACGATGGGCGAGTTGAACAAGCGCGCGACTGAGATGTTGACCGCAAGCATGGTGCGTTTGGGCTTGCTCACGGGCGAAGTGGAGAAGTTGATCGAGGAGCAGACCTACAAACGTTTCTACATGCACATGGTCGGGCACTATCTCGGCATGGACGTGCACGACGTGGGCCGCTATCAAGTGGACGGGCAAGATCGCCCGTTGGAGGCTGGCATCATCATCACCATTGAGCCGGGTCTCTACATCGCCGAAACTGCTGAGAACATTCCCGACAAGTATCGCGGCATCGGCGTTCGCATCGAGGACGACGTGCTCGTCACGCCCGCAGGTCAGCGCGTGTTGACGGCCAAAGCGCCGAAGCAGCTCGAAGAGATCGAAAAGTTGATGGCGCAGTGAGGAAGCAGCTTACGATTGTCACCAAGTCCTCTTGATCGGGTGCGCTTCGGTGTTGAAGATCACTTGTTTGAAGTTCAAGGTCTTGGGTGGGGCAAACAGCAGATAGTAATACTTGAACGTCTCGGCGAAGAGGAAGCTTTGCATGCCATCCGCTTGCTCTTTGGTCTGGACGTTGCGGAGCGCGGCGTAGGCTGTGTCCGTCCGACAATACTTGACGAAGCTGTTGAAGAGTGTTTCGCCCATGCGTAAGTATTGCGGGTCGCCAGTGAAGTGATAGAGATAGTAAGTTGATTCGACGATCTCAGGTCGGAGCGGATAGCCGGGGTACTCGATCTGCATCGTGCGATAGTTCAACTGCTCTGGTTCGATCCCGTAGATCGTCCACATCTTGAAACTGGACGCTTGCAGCCGCTTGGCGCGATCAATGTCGCCTGACAGAGCAAGCACCGCCGGAAAGAAAGCATCAAGCGCGCCGTATGATGTGGCCGTGCGCTGGCCAGTCAACATATCGGCATGACCATACCAAAGCTCCGGCCCGCGTTCGTCCGCCAAATACTTGTTGACGGCCGCGCGACTTTCGAGCCACATGCGTTTGCAATCTTCGTCGTCGAATAAGAGCCAACACTTCAGCAGGTACTCATAATAAGAATCGATCCCGCCGCTGATGTGGCTGTCCTTGTCCGTCCACGCGCCCGTCTCGACATTGATTGTGCTACCGACAAGTCCTAGGGCTGAGCGGCGTTTATAGACTTCAACGAGCGCGCGCTTGGCTTTGTCGTAGAAGATGGGTTTGTGTGTGAGCTTGCTGAGCGTGCCGAACTCGATGAGGAGCGTGCCGGCTTCGGCCGGATTCGTTTCGGGGTCGCGCACCTTGCCCGTCTTTAGATTGACGAAGCGGTAAGGGATGCCGGTCGGCGAATCAAAGACCGGCAGCAAGCGCGTGCCTAAATCTTCGGCGAGCGCAAGGAAGCGTCTGTCGCCGGTCAATTGATAGATGGAGAGCAGCCCGCCCAAGTGGCGGATGGTGATCTCGAAATTCTGGACGTAGATGTCTTGGTCGAAGGAGAGATTATTGATGATAAACGTCTTGGTCTTCTCGGCTTCATCGCGTAGGCCCATCAAGAGCATCGTGTCGAGCGCATCAACCGGCGTCATGTAGAACGTATGCGCGTACCAATCATGATAGGTCTTCGTCAAAGGGCGCAGATCATCATGTCCCCAAGCGTACTGCTCATAACCGCGCCACGCATGCAAGAACTCTGCGCGCACTTCAGCCGCGAGTTTGCGCCGATCAACTGCTGGCTCGCGCGGTGCAGCTAAAGAGAGTGTGGGAGCGAAAAGAAGCGAGCAGACTAAAAGCAGCGCGGTTGATTTTGCTGTCATCACGATCTCCGTGCTTGCGTATTCGGATCAGTACCGCCTGCGGTAGCGGGCGGGTACTCGTTGCGATGAAGACCCGCCCGCTACCGCAGGCGGTACTGACTTGGAGCGCGCTGGCCGCTCGTCGGCAAATCTTTAATTTAATCGGGCGGCGATAACTCCGCGACGATCTCGCGGGCCGCGGCGCGCGCTTGTTCGACCTCTTCGGGCGCGAACGAGACTGCGCCGACGACTGCATGGCCGCCGCCGCCGTAGCGTTCGCAGATCGTGGCGATGTTGTGTGTGCGCGGGCGCGGACTCCAAGGGTTCGAGCCGACGGAGATTTTGGTGCGTTGCGCGCCGCGCGTAATGGCGACCGAGTAGGTCGTTTCGGGATGTAGATAGTAAGGGATGAACTTGTTGAAGGCCGCAACATTTTCGGCCACGAGATCGAACTGGACGACGCCGCGCGCATAAATGGCCTTGCGCCGGATCAACTCCAAAGTCTCGCGGTGGCGCGCGAGGATGGGCTGGAAGCGCGTCTGCACTTCAGCACTCAACGCCACATCGTCGAGCGGGCGCGCGGTTAGCTCACGAATCAACCATTCGATGAACTCTTCGTCGGGCACGTTCTCGATCACTTGCATCAGTTGCAGCGCGGGCGCGCGCAGTTCGACCACCTGCGCGGGCGATTCATAGAGCGCGCCGTCAATCACGTGCGCCCAATGAATGAGCGGCTGAAGTTGTTCGTCGTTGAAGTCAAAGCGTTCGCGGGCGATGCGCGCGATGAACTCGGTGCAGGATTTGCTCTCCGCGTCCCAGAACTTTTTACCTGAACGGTCGGCGCGAAAGTGCGCTTCATCCTCCGGCGTCAGGAAAGCCGATTGATGATGGTCGAACCACCAAGTCAGTTTGTTTGAGGGCGCATACTTGAAATCAACGATGGCGTTCTCGTCGCCGTCGAACATCGCCTCGTCAAAGAGCGCACCGGGGCGATGGAGCAGACCTGTGTAAGATACGTCTGCCGCTCGGTGAATGCGCGCGCGATAGAAGCGTGTGAAGACGGCGGCCGAAGCCACGCCGTCGAAGCAGTGGCCGTGATAGAGCAGACGCAGATTCATTGATGCACTCGGATGAAAAATTGCTCGCTCAGCGAGCCGCACATGATAGCAGGTGAGGTTCGCTCGGCGCTAATGAACAAGAAAGGCGTAACAGAATCTCACCGCAAAGAACGCAACAGGGAAACGCGAAGGGCCGCAAAGAGAAAATCTTTGCGGCCCTTCGCGGTTTGATCGCCGTTCGGCGCTTGCTTATGGCACGTTCGGGCCGAAGCGCAGTTTGTACTCCGCCGAGTTCATAAAGCCGTTGACCATCGTGCGGAAGTCGGTCGGGTGCGCGTTCAGGTACGCGAGCCACGCATTATAGCCGTCCGTCTCAGGCTTGCGCCGGAGGTAGCCGTAATACTGCATGGCGACGAAGGCGAAGTTGAACTGCTTCTGATTTACCTCTTGGCTTTCGACAATGGTGCGCAAGACATCGGCGCGCGTCTTCGCGTTCGTGCTTAGATCGTTGACGAGCGAGTTGCGCGTCGCGCCGGAGTTTGGATCGGCTGTGGTGAGCGTCGCGTTGACATTAGCGAGCAGCGTGTCCACGTATTGCGCGTTGGTCAAGCTCGAATAGCGACTGACGAACGCGGCGCGCGTCACAAAGTCTTCCGTGAAGTCGAGCCGTTTGGCCACGACCTCGTCACCCGTCGCGCCCGTGACGCGGCGCAGGTCTGTGGCGATGTCCGCGTACTCAGGCAAGAAAGTCGGATTGTTGGCCGCGCCGAAGCTGGCTTTGTAGAACAGGAAGACGAACGTGCCTTTCAACTGAAACTCCGGCGAGCCGAAGAACGAAGACGAGACAAGGATGCGGTCGCACGCCGGATTATTCTCGACGTTCGAGCAGTTGTTCAAGACACCGACCCACGCGCTGAAGCCGCCCGGATCAGGCTCGCGCGAGAGGAAGTCTAGGTACTGTTGGCGGACGAAGTAGTTGGTCGTCTTGATCGGATTGGTGGTCGGCGCGACGGTGTCGTCGTCCGTGATCGTCACGGTCGCCATCGTCTGCGCGCCGAGCGTCGCGCCTTCGGGGTTAGCGAGCTTGATCTGGAAAGTCTCATTGCCTTCGACGTGCACGTCGTTGAAGAGCGGGATGGTGAAGGTCTTGCTGGCGTCGCCGGGCGCGAGCGTCAACGTGTCAATCGTGGTCATGTAGTCGCAGCGCGCGTAAGCTGTGCCGCGTTGCGCGGTGGCTGTCGGGTCGCAGGGGACTGCGGCCGGATCGTCAACGGTCGAGTACTCGACCGTGACCGCGCCCGCCGTGTCGCCCGTGCGCGTGACCGTGATGGTCGCGGCGTTGGACGGATCGTTCTCCGCCACAGTGTAAGCCGACGCGCTGAACTGCACGGTCGGCGTCGTATTGGTTGCGGTCTGCGTGACTGTGTACGTCAGGCTATTGGTGCTGCCTTGATTAATGATGATGTGGCCTGTGCGCGTCGTCGTGTCTGTGTTCTGCGCGACGGAGTAGCGCACGCGCCCTGTGCCTGTGCCCGAAGAGCCGGCGGTAATCGTGATCCAAGACGCATCAGAGGTAGCCGTCCAAGGGCAAGTGTTGCCGTTGCTGATCACGGTCAGACGCCCATTCGTGCCGCCGTCGGAGCGGAACGGACGCAACGCCGGGAAGATCGAATAGGTGCAGTTCGGGTCTTGATGGACGGTGAAGGTCTGGCCGGCGATGGTGAGCGAGCCGGTGCGCTGAGCGCCGGTGGTGTTGGCTGCGGCCGTGTAGTTGACCGTGCCTGCGCCGGTCGCGGTTACCGTCACCGTTCCGACCGTGAGCCAACTCGCATTACTCGTGACTTGCGAGGCCGTCAGACCGCAACCGGGTTGCGTGGTGACGCCGACGCTGAAGCTGCCGCCCGCGGCCGGGACGTTGGCGCTCGGCTGCGCGAGCGTGTAGGTGCAAGAGGCGCTACTAACTAGGCTGAGCGTGTAATTGCCTGCGCCTGCCACCGTAAAGCTGTTGGCGTAGATGGTGTACGTACCAGTTGTTGGCAGTTGTATGAAGCCGCCTGCTTCGGGGACATGCACACTGTTCACGTTAGTGCCACTGGTATTAAATGTGTCAGCTATGTCCGTGCCGTTGGGTGCGAGTAGGATGATGAACGGGTTGAAGCTTGTAGATGACAGCGAGATACCGACCTGCTGCCCTTGCGTGCCGCTGAAGGTATATTGATCGAGGAACGAGCCATCGGCCGGTAAACGACAATCGGTGTTTGCCAGCGCGCCGTTGATGCTCTGCCCGACGGTGATCGGCGTGGTCGGACAATTACTGTTCGAGATGCTCAAGGTGATCGAGTAGGTGCCGGTCTGATTCGCCGCAGCGGAGTTAGCATAGATCGTGTACGTGCCGGTGGCCGGCAAGACGGCGACGCCTGCACCGGCAGGGATGCGCGCGTTCGTGCCGCCGCCGCCATTGTCATCCTCTGCGATGTCTGTGCCGGTGGCCGTGCCATCGGGCGCGAGCAAGATCAGGTAGGTATCGAAACTGCTTGAGGTCATCGTGATCGATACCTGTTGATTGGCGTTCGCAGTGAACGAGTAGGCATCGAAGAAAGAGCCATCGTTGAGCTTGCAATCGCTAGTGGACAGATCGCCATTGAGCGTCTGACCGCTCGTGATCGCGGTTGGATTGGGCGGGCAGACCTGGCCGTTGGAGCTACCGAAAGTGAGCGTGACGGAATAGTTGCCGGTTGCACCTACGTCGAACGAGTTGGCAAGGATCGAATAAGTGCCGTTCTCCGGTAGCGTGATCATGCCGGAAACTACTGGAATGCGCGAGTCGGTCGAACAGTTCGGGACATTCAACCCACAAACGCCGGTGGGCGTGTTGTCATCATCTTGGAAGCTTGAGCCGCTAGGTGCGGTCTCGCTCGGCTTGAGCAAGAAGAGGTATGTGTCAAATGCGGTCGAAGACATTGAGACGGTGACTTGCTGGCCTGCGTTGGCGCTGAAGGTGTACTCGTCGTAGAAAGAGTTGTCGGGCAACTTGCAATCGCCGGCCGAGAGTGTGCCGTTGAGCGTCGAGCCGGGCGTGATCGGCGTCTTGGTCGGGCAACTCGTTGACGTGGGCATGACCGTCAGAGACTTCGCGCCCTTGTCCGGCTTGGCTGTAGTCTGCTGCGGGTTGACCTGCCCGGCTTTGCGCGTCGGCGACGGCAGCTTCGGCCCTTGCTGTTTCGTGACTGCGCCGACGCTTTGCGCGCCGAAGTTGAAGTTCACGCCGATCAAGGCGAGCAGGCACGCGCACGCCAACAGGGTCGTGCGACGCGCGGTCTGCCACCGCGCCCGGAAGTGTCTCGTCGAATTCATCTAGCGAACCTCTTGACTTAAAAAGCTACTTGTTCAAGCGCGAAGGGCCGAAAAAGGCGAAGCCACGCGCGGGTTTGGTTGTTTGATGCGGGAGCCAGCCGCCGCGTTCGGCCCGTCGTCAATTTACAAGCGAACGAATGCGTGCATGCAAGATACGCACGCGAGGCGCTCGACGGGTGCGTCCCCTTAAAACTTGCCGGGCGCACGCCGCTAACTTTGCCACTGGGGTGCAAGTCAGACGGGCGGGCCAACGAAAGCACGAACTGAGCAACAAACCGACCACAACTCCACGACCGTTAAAGACGCTTGCCAGCACCGATGTGCGTGGGGGAGAGAATGAATCTAATTGAAAGCAGAACGAGGGTCAAGCCAGCGTCAATAGGCGCGCGCCCGGCACTTGCGCAGCCTAGTTCACACCGGCCGCGCGGTCGCTGAATGCCTCGATGATGGCGCGGGCAAACTCGGAGGTTTTCGCCGTGCCGCCGATGTCGCGCGTGCGCACCTTGCCTTCGCGGAAGACTGCGAGCATGCCTTGTTCGATGCGTTCGGCCGCGTCGCGCTCGCCGATGTGACGAAGCATGAGGATAGCTGATTGCAAAAGCGCCGTCGGGTTGGCGACGCCTTGCCCGGCGATGTCGGGCGCAGAGCCGTGCACCGCTTCAAAGACCGCGCCGCGCTCGCCGATGTTCGCGCCGGGCACAAGCCCAAGACCGCCGACTAATCCAGCGCACAGATCGGAGACGATGTCGCCGTAGAGATTTTCTAGCAGCATCACGTCGAACTGTTCGGGGCGCATGACGAGTTGCATGCAGGCGTTATCCACGATCTTATCGTCGGCCGCGATCTCCGGATAATCCCGCGCCACGTTGCGGAAGCATTCGAGAAAGAGGCCGTCCGACAACTTCATGATGTTCGCCTTGTGCACGGCCGTGATCTTCTTGCGCCCCTCGCGCCGCGCATAATCGAAGGCGAAGCGCGCGATGCGCGTCGAAGCCTTCTCCGTGATGATCTTCAGACTCTCAACCACGCCCGGCACGACGACGTGTTCAAGCCCCGCGTACAAATCTTCTGTGTTCTCGCGCACGATGACGAGATCAAGTTCGGGATAACGGCACGGCACGTTCGGCAACGCGCGCACCGGCCGGAGGTTCGCGTAGAGATCGAGCGCCTTGCGCAAGCCCACGTTGACCGAAGTGAAGCCTTTGCCGATGGGCGTCGTGATCGGCCCCTTGAGCGCGACCTTGTTGTGCAGGATCGAATCGAGCAACTCCTGCGGCAGCGTGTCGCCAAACTTCTCCAACGCCTGCGCGCCCGCGTAGTGCGTCTCCCAAGTGACTTCGACGCCCGCCGCTTCGATAATGCGCACCACCTGCGCGCTCACTTCCGGCCCGATGCCATCGCCCGGTATCAGTGTGATAATATGCTTCATGATTAGTGGTCAGTGGTCAGTGGTTAGTGGTCAGTAGAAAGCGTTCAAGCGCCGCCGGCTGAACTACTGACCACTAACCACTGACCACTGACCACTTTGTTTTCCAGCATCATACCTTAAGTCGGCTTGAGAGTGAACGTGAGGGAGTTTGTAGAGCGCGCGGATGTGTGCGTCGTGGGCGGCGGCGTGGTCGGGTTGACCTTGGCGCGTGCGCTGGCAAGGCGCAAGCGTCATGTTGTGCTCGTCGAGCGCGGCGCGTGCGGCGCGGAGGCTTCTTGGGCGGCGGGCGGGATGCTCGCGCCGCAGTCGGAGGCGGACGCAAGCGATCCGTTCTTCGCGTTGGCCTGCGCGAGTCGCGATGCGTATCCGGCGTTCGCCGCCGCGCTGCTCGCAGAGACCGGCGTTGACATCGAACTTGATCGCACAGGCACGCTCTATCTCGCCTTCGATGAACAGGACGAAGCGGAGATCGAGCGGCGCTACGCTTGGCAAACGTCGGCCGAACTCGCCGTTGAATATCTGACGGCGACGCAAGCACGCGCGCTCGAACCACAACTTTCAACGCGCGTGCGGGCCGCGCTCCTGTTCCCGCGCGACGGGCAGGTTGAGAATCGTCGCCTCGTCGCCGCGCTCAAACGCACGCTTGAAGTTTACGGCGTGCGCGTCTTTGAGCAGACACAGGCAGAGGCGTTGCGCGTCGAGCGTGGGCGCATCGTCGGTATCGAGACGGCGCGCGGTTTTGTCGGCGCAGATGCGTTCGTCATTGCGTGCGGCGCGTGGTCTTCGCTCGTGCCGTTTGAGTTCACACCTGCGCGTGATGAAAGTCATATGAATGATGAAAGCATCGTGCCGACGGTCGAGCCTGTGCGCGGGCAGATGTTGTGCTTCGCCGCGCGCCCAGCCCTGACGCAGCACGTGCTTTATAGCCCGCGCGGTTATCTCGTGCCGCGCCGCGATGGGCGCATGCTCGCCGGTTCAACCTCAGAGCGCGCGGGCTTCACGAGGGCCGTCACCGCCGCAGGCCTGCAAGCGATCACGACGCACGCTTTGGAGATCGCGCCCGCAGTCGCCGATCTGCCGCTGCTGGATGCTTGGTCGGGCTTGCGGCCGCATGCTGCGAGTGATTGGCCCGTGCTTGGTGCATCGTCCGAAGTCCCGAACCTGTTCTACGCCGTCGGGCACTATCGCAACGGCATCCTGCTCGCGCCGCACACCGCAGACTTGCTTGCGGAGTTGATCGTCACGCACAATATGCCGAGGGCGCTTGCCCCTTTCGCGCCCGCGCCGCCACGCCGCTCGCTCTACAGCGTCGGCTAAAAGTCCGAAGGAACAGACAGACACCATGACGCATCCCCCGAAGAGTTTGACGTGCGCGTTCATCGCACTGTTCGCGCTCTGCACCACACCGTACATGTTCGCGCAAAACCCGACGGTCAACTCCATGCGCGCGGCCGACGCGGGCAGCTCAAGCGCCTACGCGCTCTATCTCGAAGCTTCGACCTACGCGCGCCGGCGCTACACGGAACTCGAACAGGCGGGGCGCGCTTACAACACGAACATCGTCGCGCAACTCGAACAGGAGCAGCGCGCCGTCGCCGCACGTTTCGCCGCGCTCGTCGCCGCGCGCTCGTCGCTCAACGCGACCGACATGCTCTATCTCGGTCAGCTTTACAGTCTCGCGGACGAGTCCGACAACGCCATCAAGACGATGCGCCGTTGGCTCAGAGAGAACCCGAACGCTGCGACAGCAGACACGCAGACCGCGCGTTTCGTCATCACGCTTGAGACGGCGAAGCAGGGCGCGTTCCCCACAGCCGAGCGCGTCTTAAACGACTATCTCGCGCACGAGCAGTTGCCGCCCGATTGGGCGCGTCATTATCAACTCGAACGCGCCTTCGCCGCCGGCTATCGCATGCGCAAACAATACGAAGGCGCGGTGCTGCACGCGCAGGCTGCCATGACTGCGGCGCAGCAATGGTATCTGCAACAGCCGATGGACGCGCAGACGCGCGACGATCTCTTCTATCAATCGGCCGCTGCGCTCACCGCTCTCAACCTCGAATTCAGACAGACCGGCGCGGCGCTCGGTGCACTTCAGCAGTTGCGCAAAATAAGTGTCGCGCTCCCTTCAGCCGATCTCTATCGCCGTGCGACGATCTTGTTAGAGCGAATCGTGCCGCCAACCAATCTCATGACCGCGCCCGATGATGCGATCTTCCGCGACCGGCTCGCCGCACAGTCCGCGCCGGAGATTTTCGTCCGCGACTGGATCGATCAGAAACCCATCACGCTCGCCGCTCTGCGCGGGCGCGTCGTGCTCCTTGATTTCTGGGCCACTTGGTGCACGCCCTGTCGCGTCGCTCTGCCGCACATGAACGAGTGGCAGGCGCGCTACAAAGATCGCGGGCTAATGATCCTCGCGCTGACGCAATATCACGGCAGCATGAATGGGCGCTCGCTCTCGGCCAAATCCGAATTGAGCCTGCTGCGCCGCTTCAAGCATCAAGAAGGGATGAACTACGCCGTCGGCGTGGACGGCCTCGGCACAGTCTCCACGAGCTACAACGTCACCAGCATCCCGACCGCCGTACTCATAGACCGGCGCGGGCGCGTCCGCTTCATCAGCGTCGGCGCAACCGAGACCGACATGAACGAGATCGGGCAGATGATCGAGCGGTTGCTGAATGAGCCATCGTTGCCGATAGCCAGCAACCGATGAATATAAGACTTTCAATGAAGCGAATCCTTTTAACCGGCGCGCTGTTTTTGAGTTTGCTGTTGGCTGCCGCGCCATCAATGCACGCACAATCGGGCGCGGCGCGTGGGGCGCGGAAGGCTGATCCTGCTGTGCCGGCGGCGGCGACGTTGCCGCCTTCGACGTTGCCGAGTGACGGGGCGGTGCTGTTTGCGGATGCGGACGATTATGTCGAGCGGAAGTTTGATGAGTTCAAGCGGAACAAAATGCCGTATAGCACGCTGCTCGAAGCGGAGGTGCGCAAGCAGCAGACTGAAGTTGCAGCACAGCATGCGGCGCAGCTTGTCGCGCGCGGGCAACTTAAAGGCACGGACAATTATTATCTCGGCCTGCTCTACGTGCTTGCGGGCCGGCGCGAGTTGGCACTGCCCGCGCTGCGCCGTTTCCTCGCAGAGACGCCGGACGCGAAGCCAGAGTTCTTGCAGCGCGCGCGCTATGTGCTCGCTACGCAAGACGCGAACGCGAATCAACTCGACGAAGCCGAAGCGCTGTTCGCTGCCTACGCGCAGAACGAGCCGCGCACACCCGTCGAACTCTTCCGCCTGCACAACGCGCTCGCCAACGCTGATTATCAAAACCACAAACTCGAAGCGGGCGCGGCCCATGCCGCCGCCGCTTACCAGTTGGTCAAAGACCCGCAGACAAAGCTGGCAGATCAGGCGACGCGCACGAAGTTGATCGGGGGCGCGGGCCTTGCGCTCGCAGATTTTCAGTTCAAGTTGAAGCACGACGCGGAAGCGGTCGGTGTGCTGGAAGAGCTTCTGCGTGTGGGGCTGACGATGCCTGCGGCGCATGTCTATGACGATGCGCTCGACCGGCTCGTCGAACAAGGACACGGCGACGCCGCATGGCGCGCGTTTGAAGCGAGCGCAAACGCGGACGCGAGCGCGCCTGAGATCGCCATCGCGGAATGGATCGATCAGAAACCCGTCACGCTCGCGGCTCTGCGCGGACAGGTCGTGCTCTTGGACTTCTGGGCGACGTGGTGCGGCCCCTGCCAAGTGACGATGCCAAAGTTGAAGACGCTGCACGAGCGTTACAAAGACAAAGGGCTAATGGTCATCGGGCTGACGCAACTCTACGGGCGCGTCCGTAACGCGCCGCTCACGCCCGGCGAAGAGATCGGTTACTTGCGCGCGTTCAAAAAAGAGCAGCACCTCCCTTACGGCTTCGCCGTCGCCGCCGACGAAGCGAACGACGCGCGCTACGGCGTGCGCAACCTCCCGACCACGTTCCTCATTGATCGCAAAGGGCGCATCCGCTTCATCGCCGTCGGCGTCAACGAGCTGAACGATCAGACGCTCGACAAGGCGATCAAGCAACTTTTAGCGGAGCAGTGAGACAAAACGGGCAGGCGCGTTCTCTTTGCGCCCGCGCCTTAAATAAGGCGAAATAAAACGAGTGGGCCGAGACAGCTTATGGATTGTCTCGGCCCACTCGTTTGATGCGCTAACCTGTCGTCGGTCACTGGCTCGGATTGCCGAAGCGCAGCCGGTACTCGGTCGAGTTCATGAAGCCGTTGACCATCGTGCGGTAATCGCCGGGGTGCGCGTTCAAGTAACTCAACCAAGAGTTGTAGCCGCCCGTTTCCGGCGTGCGCCGCAGATAACCATAGTATTGCATGGCGACGAACGCGCCGTTCGTCTCGCGTTCGCTGACCTCGCGGCTCTGCACGACGGCGCGCAGAACTTGCGCGCGCGTCAGCGTGTTATTCGTCAAAGCGTTGACCAGTTGGTCTTGCGTCAACGTTACTTGCGCGCCGGTGTCTGGATTGGCCGGGTCGGCTGTGTTGATCTGCGTCGCGCCGTAGGGCACAAGCAGGGAACTGACGAACTGACCATTGTCCATGCTGCCGTAGATGTTTGTGAACGAGGTTCGCTGCGTGAACGTCTGCGCGAATCGCGCGCGCTTGCTGTACACCTCTTCCGGAGTCTGCCCTGTCACTTGCCGCATGTCATAAATAATCTCGTCATAGCTCGGTAAGCGATTGAGCGCGACCTTGTAGAAGAGAAAAACGTAGAAGCCCTTCAACTGAAACTCCTGCGAGCCGAAGAATGACTGCGAAACTAATATCCGGTCGCAGTTCGGATTGCTGTTTACGTCCGAACAGTTGTTCAAGACCGAGAGCCAAGCGTTGTAGCCCGCCGTGTCAGGTTCGCGCGAGAGGAAGTCGAGATACTGCTGCCGGACGAAGAATTCGTTTGCGAAGATCGGATTCGGCTCGCCCGCTTGATCATTATCCACGATGGTCAGGAAGGCACTGCTCGGCGTAGCGAGCGGCGCACCAACGGCATTGTTGAGCACAACCTGTACGGTCTCCGGCCCTTCGACGAAGGCGTCGTCAATCAAAGGGATGTTGAACGTCTTACTTGTCTCGCCGGGGACGAAGTCGAGCGTGTCCATGCTGGTTGCGTAATCGCACCGCGCGAAGGCGACGCCGGGGCGCGTGGTCGTGTCGTCGCAACGGATCGCGCTGATTAGGTCTATGGTTGCATAGTTGATCGAAGCAGCCGTCGAAGTGTCGCCCTTGCGCGTGACGGTGAGCGTCGCGCGCCCGCCGCCCTCATTGGCGCTGTAGTTGGTGGCGCTGAAGCGGAAGCCGGGCGCGTCATCATCAAGGATCGTGCCGATGCCAGACGCCACGACATTCGTGGCATTCACGATGTTCGACAGATTGACGATGAAGGACTCATTGCTCTCGGCGAGCGTGTCGCCGTTGATTTGGACGGTGATCTGTTTGGTCTGCTCCAATGGGTTGAAGGTGAGCGCGCCGGAGGTCGAGACGTAATCGACATCGGCCGCGGCCGAGAGCGGCGCGGTCGCGTAATTGAGCGTGACCGTTTGTGTTGTCTGTTTGCTCAGCGTCACGTTGAAAGTCGCGGCGGTCGTGCCCGCGTCGCCTTCAACGACTGAGACGTTGTTGATGAGGACTGATGGCCGAAACTCATTATCGTTAACCGTCAATACGGCCGTCGCGGGCGCGCCGAGCGTGGGGCCGCCCGACGGGTTCGAGAGCGTGAGATTGATCGTTTCGTTACCCTCGAAGACATTGTCGTCGGTAAGCGGCACGGTGAAGGTCTTGCTCAATTCGCCATCGGCGAAATTAAGTGTGCCCGCAGTGGCTGTGTAGTCACTGCCGGCCGTCGCCGTACCATCGCTCGTCGCGTAGTTGACCGAGGCCGCGCCTGTCACACCGCCCATGCGCGTGACCGTGATGGTCGCGCTGTTGCCGGATTCGCTGACGTTATAGCTCGACGCGCTGAACTGCAACGTGGACGGAACGGGCGCGGCGTCTGACACCAAAGTTGATTGGAGCAGATAGACTTGGCTGGCGACGGGCGTCAAATTGTTGGGCGTGATATTGCAGAAGGCGAGGCCGTTCGCGCCCCAACGCACGAGGCCACTGGGCGTGCCGGTGATGCCGGGCAGCGTGACTGAGCCGAGCGGGAGGAATGTGTTGCTGTCGTAGGCCGTCAATGTCATGCTGGTATTGCCGCTATTGCTTGTCAGGAAGAAGACGCGGCCAAGCGCAGCATCGACGAGCATCGTCGTCCCGCCAACATTGAATATATTGAATGTGCCTAGCAGCGTCTGCGTCTCCGGATCGACGACGCGCCCGCTCGATCCGTACAGCCGGCCGTTGGCGAACTTCATCGTCGCGCCGACAAAGAAGTTCTGCGTCAAGCTGGCGGTCCGCACGCCTGAACTATTTACATTGAACTTCAGGAAGTCAGACCCGCCGGAACCCCCGTAGAGCGTGGCGGCTGAAGTTCCGAATTCGATGGGGCCAATTCGGTAGGCAGGATTGCTTGCGTTAGGGCGCTGTACGCCGTTGTCGTAGATGGCCACAGTGCCGTCAGCGTAGATGCCCCGCGAGACCGCAAGCGCTTGCGGGCTGCCGGGCACGACTTTCATATCTGCTGGCTTAGCCGCATTGACGGAGAACTGCTGGCCCGGAGTCTTGGTCGTGATGTCGAAGCGGCGGACGACCTGCGCGCCGTCGAGATTGACATAGAGCGTCTGCCCGTCGTCGGCGAGCGCGAGTTTATCCGGCTCGCTACCGACAAAGGTGGACGCGCCAATTGTGCCCGTCTGCGGATCGATAGAGGTGATGCTGTTGCCCACGCCATTCGCCGCCGTGCTCGGCACACTCGCGTAGAGCGTCTGCATCGCTTGATTGATGACGAGGTCGTTGGCCGGCAAGTCAACTTTCCGGACAAATGTCGGAATGTAAACGGGCGTGGGCGTGGGCGTCGGTGAAGGCGTCGGGGTCGGCGTCGGGATCGACTGGGCGTCATTCACGAGCGCCGTCTGAATCAGGAAGACGCTGTTACCTGCATTGAAGGCCAGTCCGTTCTGGCCCCAACGCACGAGCCTCGTCGGCGTGCCATTGATCCCTAGAATCTGGACGGAGGCGATGAGGCGGAATGTGTTGATGTCGTAGGCGCGTAAGCTATTATTCGACAGGAAGAAGACGCGGCCCAAAGTTGGATCAACGGTCATCAAACTCCCGAACCCAATGTCGCTAAACCGGCCCTTAATGAGACCGGCTTCCGGCTCAACCACAACACCGCTGGATAAATAGAATTGTCCGTTCACGAACTGAGTCGTAATCGTGCCGTTGCTGGCCGTCAAGAACGAACCGTCTGGCGCGAGGCCGCTTTGGCTGACGGCGAGTTTTTGGACGGGATTGCTGCCGACGTAGAGCCGTGTCGTTGCGCCGAACTCGATTTCGCCGCTGTAGGCGCTCGTCTGCGCCCGTGCCACGCCGTCATCATAGATAGCTGTGCCGCCAAATGCTCTGCTCACGGCGACCGTACCGGGGCTGCCCGGCATGACGGCGATGTCGGTCGCTTTATAAGGGCCGTCGCTGCCATTGCCTAAGCTGAACTGCAAGCCCGCAGTCTGCGCCGATACATCGAGCCGCCGCACCGCGCCCGCACCGTTCAGTCCGACATACATGGTCTGGTTATCGTCGGCCAGCGCAAGTCGGCCCGGCTCGCTGCCGACGAAGACGGACGGGCCAACCTCCGCAGTCTCAGGGTTGATCCGTGTGACGCTGTTGCCGTTCGCGCCCACTGTGCTTGGCACGCTGGCGTAGATGAGTTGGTTCTGCGGGTTATAGATCAGATCGTTCGTGGGCAGCGCAAGCTGTCGGACGAATGTCTGGACAGGCACAGGCGTCGGCGTGGGCGTAGCTGTCGGCGTGGGCGTGGGTGTCGGGATCGGATCGCTTGAAGGGATGAGCGAAGTTTGAAGCAGAAAGATCTGATTGGTGGTGGTGCGAAAGGCCAAGCCATTTGTGCCCCAGCGCACGAGCGTCGTCGGATCGCCCGTGATGCCCGACAGCGTGGCCGAGCCGAGGAGCACGAACGTGTTCATGTCGAACGCCTTCAAGGTCAGCGGGCCGCTGCTCGAAAAATTATCGCGCCCCAGATAATAGGCGCGCCCCGCCGCCGGATCAGGAACGAAGGCGTTCGTATTGACGCTGGCGAACGTACCAAGCAGTGTGCCGGCGTCCGGGTCAACAACCTGCCCGCTTGAACTGTAAATCCGCCCGTTGGCGAGTTTGATCTGAGAACCAACGTTAAAAGAGGTCATGCTCGTGACAGTCACACCAGAAGCGCCAACGGTCATCGTCTCCAAATGGGTGTTGCCGCCGCCGTAGAGTTTTGTCGCAGCGGCAAAGGCGAGCGCCTGCGCCCCGACAATGTCACCGGGCCCGCTCTGGGTGCGCGGCACTCCGTTGTCGAAGATGGCGATACCGGCCGGCGAACTTGTACTAGGATAGTAACGCGCGACTGCGACCAGATTCGGATTGCCCGGCGCGACCGCCAGATCAGCAGCGCGCGCGACGCCGTAGAATGAATCCTGCCCAATCGGAAATTGCAGCCCCGGCGTGCGCGTCTGCGTATCGAATCGGCGGACGGAGTAAGCGCCTTCCAGAAAGACGTAGAGCGAACGCCCATCGTCAGCCAGCGCCAGTTTGTTCGGTTCGCTACCGATAAAGATCGGCGTGCCGACTTCACCGGTCGCAGGGTTGATGGGCGCAATGCTGTTGCCTATGTCGCCCGCGCTGCTCGGCACGCTGGCGTAGAGCATTTGATCGGCGGGGTTGTAAATAACATCGCTCGTCGGCAATGACACCAGCCGGACGAATTCAGACTGTGGTTGAATGTCGCCCGCGGCGGCCGGTTCTTGCGCCGCGGCTACGCGCCGCGCCGGGAAGGCGAATGAGAGCAACCAACCGGCGCAGAGGACGAGCGCCAGCGTGAGCGCGAGTTTGCGCCAAGCGTGAACGCATTGCGAGCGTGATCCGTTCATGCGAAATCTAATTCCTTTTACTATCGGTTTAAGTCTAATAAGCTGCGCCGCCGTGCAGCGGCTACACTACGGCCATATTCCTCAGCTCGCCGAAAAATTGGTATGAATTTCTAACAGAGTGGCACTTACAGCGCGAGGCAACAGCTTTAATGCGACGGCGTGTGATGCGCGGGGTGTGAAGCTGGTTGCTTGCCGTAAAGCTGCAAACATCGAGAAACATGGACAGCATAAGGACAACGCCGGCCACCTGTCAACCGACCATTCCGGCGCTTGCGCTAGTGGGCTGAAAGCCCGGTGCGTCATTGAAGCGCCTGTAGCCAATCACGTCGCGCAGTGGAATAGCCTCTGTGCGGTAGAGTGATTGCGCCGATCTGTTGTAAAGTTGCGGCATGGAAGGCTTGAGCGCATTCACTGTTCTGATCGCGTTTGTCGGCGGGTTAGCATCATTCCTTAGTCCGTGCGTACTGCCGCTCGTGCCGGGTTACATCTCTTTGATTTCGGGCGTGAGCGTCGAACACTTGAAGGGCGAGCATGGCTCGCAGGCGATGGCGCGCCGCGCGGTCGTGTTCAACTCGCTCGCGTTCAATGCGGGACTGTCGTTGATCTTTCTATTGCTCGGCGCGGCTGCCGGCGCGGTCGGCGCGGCCATCATCTCGAATCGTTGGATACGGATCATCGGCGGCCTCGTCATCATCGCCTTCGGCTTGCAGTTGATGGGCGTGCTGAAGATCGGCGCACTCTATCGCGACACGCGCAAGTTCTCGGACGAGAAGCCGCGCGGCATGTTGGGATCGTTCGCGTTGGGTCTTGCGTTTGCCGCCGGTTGGACGCCGTGCATCGGCCCGATCCTCGGCGGCATACTTGGCCTCGCCGCGACGAGCGGCGGATGGCGCAGCGGCCTCGTGCTGTCGGCTTTTTACGCCGCCGGATTGGCCGTGCCGTTTCTCATCACGGGTCTCGGCATCAACAAGTTTCTCGGCTTCTACGGCAAGTTCCGCCGCCATCTGCACAAGGTCGAAGTCGTCTCCGGCGTGCTCTTGATCGCCATCGGCTTGCTCATCGCCACGAATACGATCACGCGGCTGGCAAGCGCCGCCGTTGGCTTGCCGAGTCTGGAAGCGGCCGTTGATCGTTGGGTGAAGAAACAGCCGACAGCGACGGCGACGCCGATCAATGTCGCAACATCGTTTGAGACCGCGCCCGATGTCGAGATGAAGACGCTCGACGGCCAGACGTTCCGTCTGTCGTCTTTGCGCGGGCGCGTCGTGCTCGTCAATTTCTGGGCGACTTGGTGTCTGCCCTGCCGCGCAGAGATCCCCGACTTCAACGAGATGCAGAAGACTTATGCGGCGCGCGGCTTCGCGGTCGTCGGCATCACGTCGCACGACACGACGGCGCAGGTGCGTGAGTTTCAGAAGGAACTCAAACAGGAATACACGGTGCTCTTGAGCGGCGACGAAGCGCCCGAACAGTTCAAGACGGGGCCGGGTCGCCCCGCCACCTTCGTCCTCGACCGCGCCGGGCACATACGCCAACGCTTCATCGGTGAAAAAGATCGCGCCACGTTTGAAGCGGCCGTCAAACAACTACTCGACGAAACGCCCGCAACCGCGAGCGCGCCATAGACATCAAAGCAAACTCCCCTTCGACGAACTGTACGCAACCATAGGAATTCCAACATGCGCCAAACTCTTACGCTCGTCATACTCCTCTGCACGCTCACCCTGTTCGCCTTCGCGCAAGGCGATCACGAGTATGCGCCGATCAAAGAGCAGAAGATTGATTACAAGGATTGGACGTACAAACAGACGACCGAAGGCGCGCCGGTGAACCTGCGCCAGTGGGCACAAGGTAATAAACTCGCGCTCGTCGTCTATTTCGCGCCGTGGTGTCACAACTGGAAGAACGAAGCGCCGGTCATCGCGCGGCTCTATGAAAAATATCACCCTTACGGTCTCGACGTGATCGCCGTCAGCGAATACGGCACGCCGTCCGACAGGACGATGTTCTTTCACGACAACCCTGTGAGCTACACGGTCGTCGTCGAATCCGAGACGCGCGAGGAGCGCGACAAGACGCCGCATTATGGTTATCGGCAACTGACCGGCGACACGCGCAAGTGGGGTTCGCCCTACAACATCTTCCTTGTGCCCAAGACGCTCAAGCCAGAGGGCGACGTGTTGACGGAGAAGGCTTGGGTCGTCAACGGCGAACTAGTCGAGCCGGAAGCCGAGTTGTTCATCCGCGAAAAGCTCGGCCTGAAACCGCAGGACGCGCCCACGTTCACGCCCGCAGCGACACCGACGCCGACGCCTTTGCCGCCGAGCAACTAACTGTAGTTCGACCTCGGGCGCGCACCCGATGAATTAATTTGCGCCAAGCGTCGGCTTTTTGCGTCGCTACTTTTCGTCCGTGCGCAATCGTTGCCGCGCTCACGATGTGGCCCAACGGTTGCAGCTACGTTGCCGCTTCTCGTTAAGAAGACTCTATGAAAACCTCGCTCCTTAGTCGGAAAACTGCGCGCGCGCGTATGGCGCGCCTCCTCGCGCTGTGTGCGCTGACGCTACTCGTCGCTGTCATCATCTGGCCGCATGGCGCGCAAGCCGGCGCGCAGGACGTAAACGAAACTGGCCACACAAAGCCGCAGGCACCGCACGCAGACTCTGTGCCCGGCGAAATCCTCGTGCGCTTCCGCACCGGCGCAGCCGCGACGAAACAGCCGGCCTCGTCCGTGCTCACGCTTCGCGCCGCAGGCACAGACGTGCCCGTGCGCGTGGAACGCTTCGAGGCATCGGAGGCGGTCGAAGGTCTGCGCCTCGCGCATGTCGCGCCCGAACAGACCGAGGCCGCCATCGTTGCACTCAGGGCACGACCCGATGTGCTCTATGCCGAGCCGAACTTCATCCGGCATAAGTCGGCAACGCCAAGCGATCCGCGCTTCAATGAACTGTGGGGCTTGCAGAACACAGGCCAGTCGGGCGGTGCGGCCGGCGCGGACATCGGCGCAGTGCAGGCTTGGGACACAACCACAGGCAGCCGCAACGTCGTGGTCGCCGTCATTGACGAAGGTATTGACGTCAACCATCCCGATCTACAACAGAACATCTGGCGCAACCCCGGCGAGATTCCGAACAACGGCGTGGACGACGACGGCGATGGCTACGTTGACGACGTGAACGGCTTCGATTTTGTCCACAACGACGGCACGGTCTTCGACGGCGCGAATGATGCGACGAACGAAACGGACGCACACGGCACGCACGTCGCCGGCACAATCGGCGCAGTCGGCAACAACGGCGTGGGCGTGGTCGGCGTCAACTGGCAAGTCAGTCTGATGTCGCTCAAATTCTTGGGCGCGGACGGCGGCACGACCTCCGATCTCTTGCGCGCTCTGGCTTACGCCAAGCTGATGCGTGACCGTTGGGTCTCGTCCGGCGGCACGCAGGGCGCGAATGTGCGCGTCACCAACAACTCTTACGGCGGCGCGGGCTACTCGCAAGCCGAGTTCGATGCCATCAGCGCGCTCAACGATTCAGGCATTCTGTTCGTCGCCGCGGCCGGCAATGAGTCGGAAGACAACAACACAGTGCACGCTTATCCTGCGACCTACGATCTACCGAACATCATCTCGGTCGCCGCGCTTGATCGCACAGACAAACTGGCGAGCTTCAGCAATCGCGGTGCACGCACAGTCCACTTAGGCGCGCCCGGCGCGGCCGTCCTGAGCACGACGCCGAACAACACCTATAGCTACTTCGATGGCACTTCGATGGCCTCGCCGCACGTCGCCGGCACGGCCGCGCTCGTCCTCGCCGCGCATCCAGACTTCACGCTCGCGCGCCTACGCGCCGCGCTATTGTTCGGTGGCACGACAACGCAGGTGCTCGACGCGACGACCATCACGGGCCGGCGCGTCTCTGCGACCGGCGCGCTGCAAAACGCGACTGAGATTGACACGACACCGCCCACAGCAGTCAATGATCTGCACATCGCCGCGCAGGACGGGCGCAACGTCCTGCTCGCGTGGACGGCGACGGGCGATGATGGACAGACTGGGCAAGCTTCGCTCGCCGAGATCAGGTTCGTAGATCAGGCGACGGGCGCGTCGTTTCGTCTCTACAACTCGCGCCCGGCCGTGGCCGGCACAGCGCAGAGCGCAACGCTCAACATCCCTTACCGGCATGCGACCGGCTCGTTCATCCTGCGCGTCACGGACAACGCGGGCAATGCGACGACGGCGAACATCGCTGTCGCGGACAACCCGGCCGAACTGGCCGAGCCTTACGCGGTGACGACCTCATCGCCGGCTCCACTCACGACCGGCGGGCAACATCTGAATGTCACTTACGACGATTTCATCACGACCTACATACTGCCGTTCAACTTCCCTTACTATGATCGTTACTTCTCGCAAGTCCACTTCTCCACAAACGGCGCGCTCTACTTCGGGCAGTTGCCGCGCTCGGATTTTGCGAATCTGCACGAGACGCTGAACGGTCGTTACATGATCGCGGGTCTCTGGGATGATCTCGATCTGCGCGCCTGCATGCGCTCAGATGCAGATGTGTACGTCGTCAAGCCGGACAACGACCGCGTCATCTTTCGTTGGCAAGGCGTGCGCTTCAACGCGCTTGAATGTGGCAGCGGCCCCGCAGGCGATCCCGTCAACTTCGAGGTCGAGTTGCGCCGCGACGGCACGATCCAGATGCGCTACGGCGACAATCCTAAGGTCGCGCCCGTCGTCGGCATCGGCGGCAACGAACCGGAAGCTTATCTGATCAGTTCGCACACATCGGAGAACGCGCCCGTCAGTTTGACCAACGCGCCTGCGCTCAACTTTGCTCTGCGCACGCCGCCGCGCCAAGCCGATCTGCGCGTGGACTACGGCGCGTACCCGAACCCTGTACTCATCGGACAGAACTTCACGCTGACTGTCACGGCCACGAATCACGGCCCTGACCGCGCCTCAAACGTCGTCGTGACCGACACGTTGGGCCAACAAGCCGCGTTCGTCTCTTGCTCGACGCCGCAAGGCACTTGCACCGGCCCCGCCACAAATCCCGGCGGCATTGTGACGTTCAATCTCGGCTCGCTCGCATCGGGCGCAACCGTCACGGCGCAGATCGTGTTGACGGCGACAACTTACGCCGACACAGGTTTCACCAACGCGGTCGTCATCAACAGTCCGACCTACGATCCTTCGACCTTCGATAACAGTTCCAGTTTCTACACGTCGCTTGTGCGCCCCAATGCTACGCCCTTGACGAGCATCAGCGCGATTGCGGCCGGCAGCGCGCACGTCTTGGCCCTGCGCACAGATGGGACGGCGCTGGCTTGGGGCGCAAACGGCAACGGGCAACTGGGCGATGGTACACACACGACACGCCAGCAGCCTGCGCGCATCGCGGGCCTCACAGGAGTGCGCGTGCTCGACGCGGGCGGTATGCACAGCATCGCCGTGCGCACGAACGGCACAGTCTGGACTTGGGGCAGCAACTTCTTCGGGCAGTTAGGCGATGGCACAACCACCGATAGAAAAATACCTGCGCCCGTTGATGGGCTGACGAACATCGTCGCCGTGGCGGCCGGCGCGCAGCATAATCTCGCTTTGAGCAGCGACGGCACGGTCTGGGCTTGGGGCGACGGCATCAGGGGGCAGTTGGGCGACGGCACAATCAGCCGCCACCTGCGTCCGGTTCAGATCGCGGGTCTCGATCACGTCCGCGCGATTGCGGCCGGCGGCAACTTTTCGCTCGCGTTGAAAACAGATGGCACGGTCTGGGCTTGGGGCGCGAACGACAGCGGCCAACTCGGCGATGGCACAATGACCAGTCGCAACGCGCCCGTGCCGGTCAATGGCCTGACGAATGTCGTCGCTTTGGATGCCAGCAACACCTATCCATACACGAACGTTGACATGGCCTACTCGTGCGCGCTCAAAGCGGACGGCACGGTCTGGATGTGGGGCGCGAACTTTGAAGGGCAACTCGCCGATGGGACAGTCACGAATAGACCGACACCCGCGCAAGTCGCAAGCTTGACGAGCGTGACGGCGGTTGCGCTCGGCAATCGGCACGCGCTCGCATTAAAGAGCGACGGCACGGTTTGGGCTTGGGGCGCGAATAACAACGGACAGTTGGGCGATGAGTCGAACGCCTTTAACCGGCACACCGCGCCGACGCCCGTGCTCTGGCTCACGAACGTCACCGCTATCGCTGCTGGCAACGACTATTCGCTCGCGCTCAGACAAGATGGCCATCTCTGGTCTTGGGGCACGAACTGGGCCGGCCAATTGGGCGGCAACGGCACGACGGATCGCAACTTCCCTTACGAGGTCAACGACAAAGTGCCCGACCCGCCGCCCGTCGGCACAGTCGCTATGCCCGTCTTCAATCCGCCCGGCGGCGTCTATGGCAACTCGCAGAATGTCACCATCACGAGCGCGACCGAAGGCATGCGTGCGAGCCGCATCTTGGCCGGCGGCCATTACACGATCGCACAACTGACCGACGGCACGTTTTATGGTTGGGGCGATAATCAATCAGCGCAACTGGGCCTAGCGCCGGGCAACGGCTTCGGCACGCCTGATCCGGCGAAGGCCGTTCTGCCGACGCCGACGATCATCAATGGACTGTCGAATGTTGCTTCGTTCACGGCCGGCTTCAGTCACAACTTGGTCTTGAAGACGGACGGCACGGTCTGGGCTTGGGGCGCAGATAATTTCGGCCAGTTAGGCGATGGCATCGTGCCGCTCTGGCGCGCGCAGATCGCGCAAGTGCCTAATCTGACGAACGTCGTTGCTGTGGACGCCGGTGGCAATGGCAGCGCGGCGCTGAAAGCGGACGGCACGGTCTGGTATTGGGGCGCGGGCGGCATCAACGGGAGCACGGGTTTCGCCACCGCCTCGCCCACGCAGGTCAACGGTCTCACGAACGTCACCGCCATCTCGGTCGGCAGCGGCCACGTGATGGCCTTGCGCAGCGATGGTACGGTCTGGACGTGGGGCGACAACTACTACGGTCAGTTGGGCGACGGCACAGCAGCGAACAGTCGCACGACGCCCGCGCAAGTGGCCGGCTTAGCTGACGTCGTCATGATTACCGCAGGCTCTGCGCACAGCGTCGCCGTCAAACGCGATGGCACGGTCTGGGCTTGGGGGCGCAACGTTGACGGCGAGTGCGGCAACAGCGACACGGTTGATTTCAGCAATCAGACGCATCCCGTGCAGGTGCTCAACCTCAACGGCGTCACGGCGCTCGCGGCCGGCGTCGGCTTCACCGTCGCGCTCAAACCGGACGGCACGGTCTGGGCTTGGGGCACGAACTATCACAGCGAGTTGGGCGTCGGGCAGGGCCTGCATCGCACGCCTGTGCAGGTCGCTGGACTGACGAACGTGACGGCAATTTCGACGGGCCTCAGTCACACGGTTGCGCTAACAGCCGACGGCACGATCTGGACTTGGGGGCTTAACGACAACAGTCAGTTGGGCGACGGCTCGACCGAAGAGCAATCGAATCCGATGTTGATGACGCGGCTGAGTGGCGGCGTCATCATTCACTACACGACCGACGGGCGCGAGCCGACCGAAGACGATCCATCAATCAACTCCGGCGCGTCCGTGCTCGTTGATCGCACGCTCACGTTGAAAGCGAAAGCCTTCAAATTCAGTTGGACGCCGAGCGGCACACGCACCGCGAGCTACACGCTCGTGAGCGGCACGCTGCCCACGCTCGTGCAATTCAGCGATGCGACCTACGAAGCGCCGGAAGGCGCGGGGCAAGCCACGATCACGGTCACGCGTACCGGCGACACCTCCGGCACAACGGCGGTTGCTTACGCGACCGTGGATAATCCGGCCGCCGTGCGTTGCGACGATACAACGACGCTGCCCGGTGTGGCGTTCGCGCGCTGCGACTACGCGACCACGATTGATACCTTGACCTTCACCCCCGGCGAGACGACAAAGACGTTCACCGTGCCGCTCATTGACGACGCGCACGTCGAAGGCAATGAGACGGTCGCGCTGCAATTGAGCAACCCGGTGGGTGGGACGCTCGGCGCACAAGCGACGGCGACCTTGACCATCACGGACAACGACGGCGGCGTAGTCAGCGCGAATCCGATTATGGCGGCCGATCCGAAGTTCTTCGTGCGCCAGCATTATCTCGATTTCCTGTCGCGCGAACCCGAACAGGGCGAGCCTTGGTCGGGCGTGCTGCGTGGTTGCCAGAATCAGTTCAACACAGACCCGACGAATCCTGCGGCCGGTTGTGACCGCCTGATCGTCTCGCAATCGTTCTTCGGTTCGCCGGAGTTTCAGTTGAAGGGCTTCTACGTCTTCCTCTTCTACAAGGTCGCGTTGGGTCGCTTGCCGCAGTACACGGAGATCATCCCGGACATGCGCTCAGTGTCGGGGCAGACGCCGCAGGAGGTTTACAGCAAACGCGCGCAGTTTGCCGAGAGCTTCGTGCAGCGCAGTGAGTTCAGCGGTGCTTACGCCACGATGCCGAACGACGTATACGTCGCCGCGCTCTTGAATCGTTACAACCTGACGAGCATCAACACGCCTGATCCGGCCAGCCCCGACACCGGCGCAACTATCACGCTCACGCAGACCGATCTCATCAATCGACTCAACGCGCAGACGCTCACCCGCGCGCAAGTCCTGCGCGCCATCGTCCAGAGCCGTGAGGTCGGTGACCGCGAGTTCAACGGCGCGTTCGTCGCCATGCAATACTACGGTTATCTGCGGCGCACGCCTGAGACCGGCGGCTACAACAATTGGCTCAACTACCTGAACGCGCACCCGACCGACGCGCGCACGATGGTCAATGGCTTTATGAACTCGACCGAATACAAACTCCGATTCGGGCCGACGCAGTAAGGCGCGATTTAAGAGTAAGTCAGAACCGCCTGCGGTAGCGGGCGGGTCTGAGTTACGCAACCACGACCCGCCCGCTACCGCAGGCGGTTCTGACTTGCTGCTTTCAACTCATCGGCGCACCGGCGATTGATGTTTCGTAGTCGCCAGCGATGACGATGGTCAGTTGTTCGGGGCGAAAGTATTTGCGGATGGCTGCGTTCACTTCGTCGCGCGTGACGGCTTCGACGAGTTGCGGATAACGATCAACGTAGCCCGCGCCGAGCCGGTAGAACTCCGCGTTCCAGAGTGCTGCTGCTAAGCCTGCATTAGTCGAGAGCGCGACCTTGAACGAGCCGATGGCAGCCGATTTTTCGTCTGCAAGTTCGGCTTCACGGATACCTTTGGCGACGTAATCGCGCAGCACGCCGAGCGCAGAACGGATCGCCTGCTCGACGTTCTGCGGGTTGACCGAGACGGCGATGTACCAAGGCCCGGCCGCCAGACTCGGCGCGCGAAAGCGCGAGCCGATGCCGTAAGTCAAGCCTTCGCGGTCACGCACCTGCAAGCCCAAACGCGACGAGAGCGTTGATTCGCCGAGCGCGCTGTTGGCGAGTAAAGCCGCGTAGTAGTCTGCGGCGTCGCGCCTAAGCGGCGCGGCCGAGCCGAGCAGCACGTCCACATTCGCCTTGTCCTTCAAGAGCACGACCTCGCGCTGCATTGTCTCCTGCTGCGCCGGATCATTTACATCAACCTCTATGCTCTCAGGCCCGGCGAACGCGCCGAACGCCGTCTGAAACTGTGCGCACACCTCTGCTGCATTAACCGCGCCCGCGACCCCTAAGATGAGCGAGCGCCCGCCGTAACACTCATCATAGAAGCGGCGCACATCCGCCACCGTGATCGCGCTGATGCTGGCGCTGAGCCGTTCGCCCGCGTGTTGGTAGAAAGGGTTATTGGGATCGAAGATCAGTTGCGTGAACCGTTCATAAGCGCGCGCGCGTGTGTTCGCCTGTTGCTCGCGAATGGCGGCGACGGTCTGCTGCTTCAACTTCTCCAACTCATCGGCCGGAAACGCAGGCTCGCGCAACTCTTCTGCAAGCGTCCCTAGCAGCAGCGGCATGTCTTTAGCGAGCGCGCGGCCGGCGATGCCAACCGCGAACGGATCGGTCTGGAAATCAAGCTCCGCGCCCACAGCTTCCAGTGCGCCCGCGAGTTGTAACTTCGTGCGGCGGCGTGTGCCGCGCGCCAGCATCTCGGCCGTCAGACGCGCAAGGCCAGGCTTGTCGCGCGGCTCGAAATATGAACCAGCGCGCAGACTACCGCGCAGCGCCAGCGTCGGCGTCGCGTGATTCTCCAACACGACGAGCGTCGCGCCCGTGTCGAGTTCTGTGCGCGCGATGCGCGAGGCGAACTGCGAGCGCCCGACGCTCGCGCTCGTGTTCGCTTGGGTTGCGGCGGATGATTTATCGGCGCGCGCCAATCCCTCGGCTCGCGCCTGCGGCGTCGCGCTGCCGCCCGTCTGCTCTGGCTGCGCTTGTCCTTCGTCCAGTTCGGTCATCGCTCTTCACATCAACTGCTTTTGTTTTCGTCGTTGCCGTTCGACTGTTTCGGCATGAAATAACCGACGGTGCGGTTGTCTGCGTGAAAGTAAGTTTGCGCGACACGCTGCACGTCCGCCGCCGTCACGCGCTCGATGTGCGCGGCGTAATCGCGATAGAAACGCCAGTCTGCAACTGCCTCGGCTTCCGATAGCTGCGCAGCGACGCTCGCCGTGCCGTCACGGTTATAAGCGACCTGCGCGAGAATCTGCTGCCGCGCACGCTCGATCTCTGCCGCCGGCAAGCCCTCTTCAGCCACGCGCCGCAACTCATCTAAGATCACCTCTTCAACTCGACGCGGATCGATGTTCGGCTCGATGGTCGCATAGACGTTGAATAGACCCGGATCGCGAAACTGATCGCAGTTGCTCGTGACGCTGACGGCCAACTGCGTTTCGACGAGCGCCTGATAGAGTCGGCTGGTCAGCCCGTGTGCAAGCGCGGCCGACAAGACGACGAGCGGATAGATGTCGTTATCGGTTGGGGGATCGACGGCCCGCTTAGCCAACTCTTCATTTGAGAGCACGCGCGTCTGGCCCAGCACGGCCGGCGTGCGATGCGCAAGCTGCACGTGCGCCAGTTCGCCCGCGCGGCGAATGACGAGTCGGCGCTCGCCCTCTTGCATGGGTTCGTCCGTATAAACTTCCGGGATCGGTGAAGGCGTCGCCGCGTGCGCGCCAAAATATTTGGCGACGAGCGCGAGCGCCGCACGTTCGGCGAAGTCGCCGACGATGATCGCGGTCGCATTATTCGGATGATAGAACGTATCGTAGAACTCTCGCAGCCGCGCGGTCGGCACATTTTCCACGTCTGCCCGCCAACCGATGGTCGGATGATGATATGGATGCTCGCGAAACGCCGTCGCATAAACCGCTTCATCGAGCACCATCATCGGCTCGTTCTGTCCGCGCTCAAGCTCGTTGCGCACGACGGTCATCTCCGATTGGCGATCCGCGTCGGCGATAAGAGAGTTGCGCATGCGGTCGGCTTCGAGTTGGATGGCGAGTTCGAGTTTGTTGCTCGGCACAGTCTCGAAGTAGTTGGTGCGGTCGTACCAAGTGGTCGCGTTAAAGTCCGCGCCGATCTTCTGGAGCGTGGCGGCGATCTGCGTGTGCCGCTCTTTGTTGAAGGTCGGTGTGCCCTTGAACATCATGTGCTCCAGCAGGTGCGTCGCACCAGTGTGCCCGACGGCCTCGTTGCGCGAGCCGACGCGATAGAGCACTAGGAAGGTCACGACCGGCGCGACGCGGTTCTCAACCAACAACACTTTCAACCCGTTCGGCAGCCGGTATTCGCGTATGCCCGCGCTCTCGGTCACGAACGCGGGCGCGGCATTCAGTTGCTCAGTCTCCACAGCCAATAGGACACTCCTCCAAAATTAAATGATGCGCTTGCCGCGCACATCGGGGCCGCAAGCACCGAAAAACTATAAGCGCTGGCGCGCGTCGGGACGCGACAACCGGCACACAACTTGGGGGGTTGAGGTCGCGGGCTATGCTACCAGACAAACGCCGGAGAGGTAAACAAGGCGCGCCGCCATGATCGAACTTGCGTGCTCTTTGCATTACAAAGCACTTGACAGCATTTAGCTGACAGGCGTATCGTGCGAGCTATGGCTGTCTTGCCCATGCGTCCACGCCAGACGGAGGAGGAAGCGCCGCCCGCCCTGCACGCGCGGGCGATGGACAACCTGCGCTTCATCCGCGAGACGATGGAGAACGCATCGTCTTTCACGGCCGTCTCCGGCTGGGGGCAATGCGCCATCGGCTTGACGGCGCTCGGCGCTGCTTACATCGCCGCGCGGCAGAGTGCGCCGGGACGTTTCGTTACCGGCGGCTGGATCAAAGTCTGGCTCGGCGCGGCGTTCGTCTCGCTTCTGCTCTCAGCGGGGACGATGTGGCTGAAAGCGCGCGCGGTCGAGCTGCCACTCTGGTCGCGGCCCGGTCGTAAGCTCATGCTCAACTTTGCGCCGCCCGCTTTGGTCGGCGCGCTCTTGACGTTGGCGCTTTATCGCGCCGGACTGACCACTTTGATTCCGCCCATCTGGTTGCTGCTCTATGGCGCGGGCGTCATCACGGGCGGCGCGTTCTCTGTCAGGATCGTGCCGGTGATGGGTTTGTGCTTCATGCTCTTGGGCGTGGCTGCATTGTTCAGTCCGGCGGCTTGGGTAAACGGCTTGATGGCAGCGGGCTTCGGCGGTCTGCACCTCATCTTCGGCGGCTTGATTGCGAGGAGGTACGGTGGCTAAACAGCACGCGCTCAAACAGACAACACAAAAAAGCCGCGCACGCGCAACTACTCTGCGCGCGGTGCGCGGCGAAAAGACCGCGACTGATCCGCACGGCGCGACGGCTGCGCTTGATCGTCTGATCCACGAACGGCTGCGGCTCGGCATCGTCAGCGCGCTCGCAGTCAATCAGACACTCACGTTCAACGAGTTGAAGAAGCTGCTCAAGACGAGCGACGGCAACTTGAGCGTGCACGCGCGCAAGCTGGAAGAGTCTGGTTACATCGCTTGCGAGAAGTATTTCGAGGGGCGGATGCCGAAGACCGAATATCGCTTAACCATAGCAGGCCGGCGCGCGCTCGAACGCTATCTCAGCCACATGGAGACGCTCATCCGCGTCACACGCGAAGGCTGATGTGGCACGGCACTAAAATTTTTTGCGCCCCTGCTTTACGCAATAAAGGTCTTTAACCAGACAAGCAGAGGAGATCAAATGGACACGAATGTCAATCTGGCCGCACCTGTCGGCGTGCTGGGCTTGCTGGGCACGGGCTTGCTGTTGCTCGGCGCGGCGCTCGTCATCCTGTTCTTGTTGTTGCGCGGGCGGCGCGCAGCGGCCGGCAATATCTTTGTCGGCGCGGTGGGTCTTATCGTCGCTTACCTCTTTGTGCTACTCATCTTCTCTCTAGCGAGCGCGGAGAAGGTGTTGGCGCGCGGCGCGGAGAAACATTTCTGCGAGGTTGATTGTCATCTCGCTTATTCGATCTCGGATGTGCGCCAGACGAAAACTTTGGGGTCGCCCGCGCATGAAGTGGCGGCGCAAGGCATGTTCTATGTCATCACGGTCAAGACGCGCTTTGACGAGCAGACGATTGCACCTTGGCGCGGCAACGGGCCGCTCACGCCAAACAGTCGCGTCGTGCGCGTCTATGACGCACAGGGGCGCGCTTACGATCCATCAACGGCGGGCACACGCGCGCTTGAGTTGACCGAAGGCACAGGGATGCCGTTTACGACGCCGCTCCGCCCCGGCGAGTCTTATACGACTGAACTCGTCTTCGATCTGCCAACAGACATACGCGAGCCGCGTCTGCTCATCCACGAGGGCGACCCGGTCACACACCTCATCATCGGACATGAGAATAGTCTGCTGCACAAGCGGACTTCGTTCCAACTGACCGCGCCTGCGTCCGAAGCCGCACGCGCGAATGATTGAGGTACGAAGATGAACGAGCGAACGAGACAGAGTCTGCACGTGCTCGAAGCAGCGTTGCTGTTGGGCGTGCTCGGCGACGCGCTGCTGCGCGCGACGCCTTGGGGCTTGAACTTTTTCTTGTGGACGAGCGCATTGCTTGCGGCTGTGGTCGCACTGCTTGAGCGTTGGCGGCGCATGGGGCTAAAGGGCGAAGGCGGTTGGTTGTTGTGGCCGATCATCTTGTGCTCGGCCGCGTTCGCTTGGCGCGACTCGCCGACCTTGCGCTGGCTCGATGCGCTCATAGTGCTCTGCATGTTCGGGCTGCTCGCTTGGCGCGCGTCCGGCGCGCGCCTCAAACTCGCAAGCCTCACAGCGTATGCGCGCGGTCTTGTGGTCGCAGGCGCGCAGACGCTCTTCGGCGGTGTGCCGCTCATCTTCGCAGACGTGCGCTGGCGCGAACTGCCGCGCAACGGTTGGTCGCGCCACGCGCTCGCCATCGTGCGCGGCTTGCTCATCGCCGTGCCGCTTCTTGTCGTCTTCGGCGGTCTGTTCATGGCCGCCGATGCGGTCTTCGCCCGCCTGATCAATCGCACGTTCCAATTCGACGCGGACGCGCTCGTCTCACACGGCGTGCTCTGCGCCCTGTTCGCGTGGCTCACCGCCGGTTACTTGCGCGGGCTTTTGTTTGGTGAGACGCGCACTGGGCAGACTGTTCCAAGTCAACCTCAGACCGACACGGCGGGTCAAAAGCAGACTGACAACGTGCAGCCGCCGCCAGCGTTGCAACTCTCTTTGGGCGCGGTTGAGATCGGCGTCGCGTTGGGTCTGCTCGACGCGCTGTTTCTCGGTTTCGTCTGCGTGCAGATTCGTTATTTGTTCGGCGGCGCAGCGTGGGTGGCGACGACCGGCGGGCTAACTTATGCCGAATACGCGCGGCGCGGTTTCTTCGAGTTGGTCTGGGCGACTGCGCTCGTGCTGCCGTTGCTGCTCACACTGCATTGGCTGCTCCGCAAAGACGATCAGCGGGCTGCGCGTCTCTTTCGCGCGCTCGCGCTCGCGCAGATCGCGCTGCTGTTTGTCGTCATCGCATCTGCGATCACACGCATGCGTCTCTATCAAAGCGAATACGGGCTGACCGAGTTGCGGCTCTATACGACAGCTTTCATGGGCTGGCTCGCGCTCGTCTTCGTCTGGTTCAGCGCCACCGTCTTGCGCGGCGCGCGCGAACGCTTCACGTGCGGCGCGCTCGTCGTTGCGCTCTTCATCGTCGGCGCGCTGCATCTGCTCAACCCCGACGCCTTCATCATCCGCGCCAACCTCGCGCACGCGCGGCACGGTCGCGCCTTCGACGCCGCTTACGCCACCACGCTTAGCGCCGACGCTGTGCCGCCATTAGTCAACGCCTTGCCCGCTCTAAGCGATGACGAACGCTGCACAGCCGCGCGCGAACTGTTAGCCCGTTGGGCGCAAACCGCAGACGCGGACTGGCGCTCTTGGAGCATGGCGCGCAGCAACGCACACCAAGCGATCTCAACGCACGAAGCAACCTTGCGCGCGTGGGCCTGCGCTCGTCCGGTCGAAACCACAACGACAACCGACACAAGCGGCATCATTGCGCCTGCTACGAGCGAGCAAGCGCCGACCACGACAACAAGCACCGCAGCGCACGACACGAACAGCCCGCAGCCCACAGCCAATAGCACGACGATGCCCATGTTGAATCACGCGCCGCCGACTGTGCCGCACGATAAGCAGCAAGTCAACGCGAAGCGCGCTACGCAGAGAAGGAGCATGCGTTGGTGAGCGAGTTAAAGCAGTTCGATGTGCATGAGGGCCAGTCGTTCGATGCGCTCGTCGTCGGCGCGGGCCTCGGCGGCTTGCAATGTGCGCGCCTGCTCGGTCGTGCAGGTCTCAGTGTGCTGCTCATTGATCATAAACGTACGCTTGATGCGGGCGTGCATACGACGGGCATCTTCGTGCGGCGCACGCTCGAAGATTTCGATCTGCCGGCGGATTGTCTGGGGCCGCCCGTGCGGCACGTCACGCTCTATTCGCCCGCGCGCCGTGCGCTCGAACTCGAAAGCGCGCACGAAGAGTTTCGCGTCGGCCGGATGGGCAAACTGTATCTGCGTTTCTTGGATGATTGCGTGCGTGCGGGCGTCGCATGGTGGCCGGCGACGCGCTACGTTGGTTGTGAGTTGAAGGCGACGGGCGTGGTGTCCGTCGAGCTTGAGGTCGAGGGGCGCGGCGTGCGAGTGTCGGCGCGGTTCATTGTGGGCGCAGACGGCGCGCAATCCCGCGTCGCACGCGACCTCGACCTTGATGCGAACCGCGAGTGGCTCGTCGGCGTCGAAGATGTCTTTACAGACGTGCCGCTCGCGGGCGCGCCGCGTTTTCATTGCTTCATTGAGCCGCGCCTCGCGCCCGGTTATCTTGCTTGGGTTGTGCACGACGGCGCGGAGATACACGTCGGCGTCGGCGGCTATCCGGCGCGCTTCGATCCCGTCAGCGCGCTCGCAGAATTTCAACAGAGCATCGCGCATCTGTTCGCGCTCGACGAAGGGCACAAGGTCGAACGGCGCGGCGGGCGCATCCCTGTGGGCGGCGTGCTGCGCCGGATCAAATGCGCGCATGGACTGCTCGTCGGCGATGCGGCCGGCGCGGTCTCACCTCTCACGGCCGGCGGGCTTGATCCGTGCATGCGGCTCTCATCTTTGGCCGCACACATGATCGCAGACTACTTAACGACGGGCGACGAAGCCGCGCTCGACCTTTACTCTGGCACACGCTTCCGCACGCGCTTCGTCTCACGCCTCTGGCTGCGTCGCTTGCATGCGCGCCTGAGCGAGCCTGCGCTCGTCGAACTCGCCTGCGCCGCCATGCGTCTGCCCTTGTTGCGCGCCTTCGCCCGCCACGTCTTCTTCGGGCGTGGCTCGTTCCCGGATGTTGAAGTAGAGCGCCTGCTCGCGCCAATGATCAAGCCTAGCTATTAGGTTGCTGATTGAATGTCCGCCTGCCTGTGATGTCTCCTCATGATGACATCGGTCAGAGTTATCGTCTAAGATTCACACCAACTGAAAAACACGAGCGATAGTTTGTAACCGATCACGGCACGAAGTCGGCGGGAGAGTTATTGATGGCGAAGGTCGAGCGAGCAGGTGGGACGCGGCGCGTTGTCGTCTTATTGTTGGGCGCGGTGCTGTTGCAGTTGGCGTGCGGCGATGCGTTGAAGAGTCTGCGCGGCGATGGCACAACGAAGGGCGCGCCGCCTGCGCCGCATTTCAAACCGGGCTTCAATCTGTTCACGCCGGAACAAGACATTGAAGTTGGACGTGAGTCGGCGCAACAGATCGCGCAGCAAGTGCCTTTGCTCAACGACGGCGCGGTCGTCAGCTACGTGCGCGGGCTTGGCGCGAAGCTTGCGGCGAAAGCGCCGGGTTATAAGTTTCCGTATCAGTTCAACGTCGTCGCCACGCGCGAGATCAATGCGTTCGCTTTGCCGGGCGGCTTCGTCTTCGTCAACGCGGGCACGATTGCGGCGGCGAAGGACGAAGGCGAACTCGCGGGCGTGATGGCGCACGAGATTTCGCACGTCGCGCTTCGTCATGGCACGAATCAAGCGTCGAAGGCTTATCTTGCGCAGCGCGGCTTGGGCGCGCTCAGCCAAATCTTCGGCGGGCGCGAGACCGATCTAGGCCAGATGGTCGGCTCAATCGGCGGGCTTGGCGCGAACATGCTGTTCCTGCGTTTCGGGCGCACGGCCGAACGCCAAGCTGACCTCGAAGGCGCGCGCATCATGGCCGATGCGGGCTACGACCCGCGCGACATGGCCAACTTTTTCCAGACGCTCGAACAGCAGAGCAGAGAGCGCGTGCCCGAATTTTTGAGCGACCATCCAGACCCCGGCAATCGCATCGCCGCGATCAACGAAGAGTTGCCTTCACTCAACGTCAGCAAGAGTCCGTTGCACGACACGCCGCAGTTCGATCAAGTGAAGGCGCGACTTGTCGGCGGGCAAGCCGGTGCTCTGCGTGCGTCGGAAGCGCCTGCGCGCAAAGGCCCAAGCGATCCAAACAACATGCCGGACAGCGCGCGGCCTGCGCCGCCCGCCAACGAGTGGCGCGAGTTTCGCACGCGCGATGGCTCGTTCGCGTTTCAGTATCCGGCGAACTGGGACGGCTTGAGCGCGGCGAACGACGAATCGAATCTGATCTTCGCGCCCAAAGGCGCATACGGCGAACTCAACGGCTCGGTCGTCGTCACACACGGCATCTTCATCGGCGCGACCGCGCCCGGCGCAAGCGACTTGGGCGAAGCGACGGCCACCTTCGTCCAACAGCAGATTGACGCCAACCCAGACTTTCGGCTCGCACGCAAACCCGAACAGATCAACTTCAACGGCCGCGCAGGCTTCGTCACAGTCGTCGCTGGCCCTTCGCCTATCACCGGCACGATTGAGGTTGACGCCATCTACACGACCGCGACGGCCGATGGTCGGCTCTTCTATTTAATCGCCATCGCGCCCGAAGACGAATACAAAACCTATCAACCCGCCTTCAATCACATCATCGGCAGCCTGCAACTGGCGCGTTGAGGTGAATGAAGGCAAAACTTGCGACCGGAGCGGCGCGCCTGCGTTTTCGCGCCGCTTCGGTTTATAATCGTATTTACATTTTTCATCGCAATTCGCCTCGAAGGAGCACTCATGGCCGAGCAGACACCCAAGCGCCCCGCACGCATCCGGTTCGACGGACGCATCCTGTTTCTGACCGAAGACACGTCTTTGATTCGTCATCAACTCGAAGCTAAAGAAGACTTGACTTACGATCCCGGTCTGCCTTTGATGAACAACATCTCGACCGACGAGATCACGCCCGGCTGGGTCTGTTTCTATTACGACGAGACGCTGGGCGAGTATGTCTATGTCGGCATGCGCGAAGGCGCGGTGAAGAAAGACGAAGTGAAGCAGGGCGGCTTCGCGGTTGTCGTCTCAGGTCTGTCGAAGGGCTGCGGCTCGTCGCGCGAGACCGCGCCGTATGCGGAGCAGGCGGCCGGGATCAAACTCGTCATCGCCAAGACGATTGAGAAAATCTACGGGCAGAACGCGCAGAACATCGGGCTGCTCACCTCAACCGACTTCTGTCTCATCGAACGCATCCGGCGCGGCGAAGAGATTCCGCTTCACGAGTTCACACGCGGGCTTGATCCGATCTCACAAGCAATCGTTGAGTACGGCGGCCTGTTCAACTACAACAAGGCGCGGCTTGCGGGCGAGGTCGCGCCGCCCGCGCTTGCGACGAAGCGGCGACCGATGAACATCGTCGAAAAGATCATCGCGCGGCATGCGTTCGTGCGCGCCGGCCAGATCGGCATCGAAGCGGTCAAGCCGGGCGATGCGCTCTTCGCTGTCGCGGACGTGCGCTTCTCGCACGAGTATGTAACGCCGATGGCTGAGTCGCTGTTCAAGCAAGCACTCGGCAAAGAGGCGCGCGTGACCGAGCCGGAATCGGTCTATGCCTTCCGCGATCATCTGACGTTTCTGGGCCGCGTCATGTCGGAAGAGAAACGCAAGCTGGGGTTGCTTGATCGCGCCAATGGTCTCGCGACAACGCAGGAGTCGTTCACAGACGAGCAGGGCATCAAACTCTACGGCGAGAATCCGGCGGGCGGCTCGGAGGCGATCTGTCACAACGCTGTCGTCGAAGACTTGGCGCTCCCCGGTCAACTTGTGATCGGCACGGACTCGCACACCTGCATGGCCGGCGTGCTCGGTTGCTTCGCCTTCGGTGTCGGTTCGACCGACATGGCCAACGCTTGGTACACGAAGGACGTGCGCGTGCGTGTACCTGAAGTCGTGCGCTTCGTCTTGACCGGTCAGAAGCGCGCCGACGTGTCCGCGAAAGATGTGATGCTCAAAATTCTTGCAACCGATTACATGAAAGAGGGCAAAGGCATCGGGCAAGTGTTGGAGTTCGCGGGCGACGGTTTGAAGGCTTGGCCGATTGACGAGCGCGCGACGCTTACAAACATGGCGGTTGAAGCCGGCGGCTTCACCGGCATCATCGAACCGGACGAGGTCACGCTTGAATACTTGACGCGCATACGCGGCCTCGACGCCGACGAGGTGCGCAAAGGTTTCTTGCGGAGCGATGAGGATGCAGAGTACGCGGCCCGTTTTGAAATTGATCTCTCCGAGATTCGCCCGATGGTGGCGACGCCGGGCGACCCGCGCAACGGCGTCCCCATCAGCGACCTTAACGAAGAAGTTAAGATCGACACCGCTTACGGCGGCTCTTGCACCGGCGGCAAGATGGCGGATATGGATATGTATGCGGCTGTCTTGAAGCGCGCGGTTGAAGCGGGGCGGCGCGTCGCGCCGGGCGTGCATCTCTATCTACAATTCGGTTCGCAGAAGATCAAAGAGTATGCGCGCGCACGCGGCTACATCGAAATCTTCGAGCGCGCGGGCGCGGAGTTGATCGATCCGAGTTGCGGCGCGTGTATCAACGCCGGCCCCGGCGCGTCTAAGTCACCTGATCAAGTAACCGTGAGCGCGCAGAATCGTAACTTCCCCGGTCGCAGCGGCCCGGGCCAAGTTTATCTGGCGAGTCCTTACGTCGTCGCTGCCTCCGCGATTGCCGGGCACATCGTCGAGCCGGAAGAGTTTTTGCGCGCACCTGAAGCAGAGTTGGTGGGTGCGTGATGGCGCTACATTTTCTCGGCACGGCGGCGGATGTGACGGCGAAGCGCGAGAAGTATGCGCGCATCGAACGCGAGCGCCGTTTTCTATTGCGCGAACTGCCGCCCGGCCTTGAGCGCAAATCGCCGCACACACAAATCTTCGATAACTACATCACGGGCACGCGCCTGCGCCTGCGCAAGATTCGTGAGCCATACAGACGCGAGTGGACTTGGAAGCTGTCGCAAAAGTTCGCGCCCGATCCGACAGATTTCTCGCGCACACTCATCAGCAACATCTATCTCTCGCAATCCGAGTACGAGCAACTCGCCGTCTTCGAGGGCAACGAGATACGCAAGAACCGTTATCCATACCTGCACGAAGGGCGCACCTACTCGATTGACGTTTTTCTCGGCATGCTCTGGGGCTTGATCTTGGCGGAGACGGAGTTTGAGACCGACGAAGAGATGGACACGTTCACGCCGCCGGACTTCGTCGCCCTTGAAGTGACCAACGACGAGATGTTCACCGGCGGCGCGCTCGTGCATCTGACGAGCGACGAGATTCGCGCTGAGTTGCAACGACGCGGCGAATTGAAGAACACACAGGCTTAAACTCGCGCCCCCGATGCTCGCTTCAATGTCAACCCTCGCGCCCATCATCTACACCATCGGTCACGGTCGCCACCCTTGGGCGCACTTCCTCGCACTGCTCGAACGACACGGCATCGAGTTAGTCTGCGACGTGCGCAGCGTCGCACGCTCGCGTTGGCCGCAATACAACGGGCGCGTCCTTGAAGCTTCTTTACGTGCGGCGCGGATCGGCTACGAGTGGCTGCCCGAATGCGGCGGCAAAGTCGTTGCCCCGCCTGAAGACCTTGCGCGCGGACTCGACCGCATCATGGAACTCGCATCGGACGCGCGCATCGCGCTCCTCTGCTCCGAGTCGCAACCTTTGACGACGCACGCACAGCCCCGCGCCAACTGCCACCGCGTCGGCCTGCTCTCACCGCCCTTGCGCGCACGCGGTGCACGCCTCATCCACATCCTGCCCGACGGTGCAGCGCTTGAAATCGACGAGACGACGCTGCCATCAATCTGGTGAAAATTGATCTTGATCAATCACCTGTTGCTTCAGCCGCTTCGCTGTGTCGGTATTCGGCGGCGTGGGCGCGGGCGAAGTAGAGGTCGAGGAGGAAGCCTGTGAACATGATGGCGGCGGCGACCCAGAAGGTGCGGTAGAGCGAGGTGTCGCTCAGGTTGTGCGGACGGCCGTCCGCGCCATAGTTGACCATCGCGCTGTAGATGAGCCAAGCGGCGAGCGTCGGCCCGACTGTGCGCGCGAGACTTGCGACCGACTGCGTGACGCCGAGCACGCCGCCCTGCTCGCCCGCGCCCGCGCTCTTTGAGACGAGCGTTTGCAGCGTCGGCATCGTCAGAGAATTGCCGAGACCGAAAAGGCCGCCGACGATCAAGAGCGCCGCAAGGCCCACGCCCGGACTCATGAGCGGGATGGCGAACAAACTCAGCGCGAAGAGGAACGTGCCGACGATGCTCAGTGGCAACTCGCCGTAACGCTTCGCCAGACGCCCGATCAGTCCGCCTTGAATGAGCGCACCGATGATGCCCACGTACATAAAGATGTAGCCATTGTGCGCGGCGTCGTAGCCGAAGCGATACATGGTGAAGAGCGCGAACGAAGAGGTCATGATCGAGAAGGCGACGATGAACAGAAAGTAGATCAAGAGCAAGAAAGCGAGGCGCGGTTGACCGAGCGCGTTGATGAGTTGCGACCAACGACCTGTTGCGGCCGACGCGCGCGCCGGATGATCGGGCGTCACGGTTTCGGGCAGCGTGAAATAGAGCAGCATCGCGTTCAAGAAAGCCATCGTGCCCGCGAAGATGAACGGCACGCTGATGCCCGGTATGTGATAACCAAAAGCGTTGATGTCCCACTTCGATAGCACGCCGCCGATGGCGGGGCCGAACGTGAAGCCCAGCCCGAACGCCGCGCCGATCATGCCCATGCCTTTGGCGCGATCCTTTTTCGTCGTCGTGTCGGCGACGTAAGCCTGCGCCGTCGAGATGTTCCCGCCCGTGATGCCGTCAATGATGCGCCCCAAGAATAGCATCCACAACGCGGTCGCAAACCCCAAGATCAGAAAGCCCGCGCTCGTGCCCAGCAGACTTAGAAACAGAACGGGTCTGCGTCCATACTTGTCTGATAAACGCCCAAGGATCGGCGTGAAGATGAGTTGCATGACGGAGTAGGACGCAAACAACAACCCGACCATGCGCGGACTGGCGTTGAACTTCGTGCCCTCGACGTAGTACGGCAACACGGGGATGACGATCCCAAACCCGATCAGATCGATGAAGACCGTAATGAAGATGACCAGCAGCGGCGAACGTTTCATAAGAAAACAGTGACGAGTGACGAGTGACAAATGACGAGTGGCAAGTTAAAAACAACTGCTTGCTCGTCGCTTGTCACTCGTCACTGCTTTTTTACCATCTGCGTCCGCGCGAGTTGGCGATGGCGGCATCAATCGAAGCCCGCCCGCCGCCCGCGATGAGCAGTGCGAAGGTGATGCCGAGCAGCGCGATGTTGAACTCGATGCCGGCCGGCAGAAAGAAACCGTGACTCAAGTGCACGCCGAAGAGCGCCGACAACATCACGCACGTAAGCAGGAACGCGCCGACGCGCGTGAGCAGGCCCGTGAGCACCAACGCGCCGCTGATGAGTTGCGCGAGCGCGGCTGCGCCCATCCAGAGCCACGCTGGACGCATGAAATGAAACGGCGGATCGAAGGCTGCAAACTTGGCTAAGCCGGGGCCGTTCCACGTGCCGAATACAAGTTGCAGTCCGTGCGCGATGAAGATGATGCCGAGCGCGAGACGGAGCGGCACAGTGATCCACGTCGGCGTGGTCGCGATCAATCGTCGGAACATAACGGGTTCGTCCTTTCCGTCGTATGCGCGTCCGTTTCCGTCCAGTCGCGCGCAGCGAAGCACAGGCGAACGAGCAAAGACGCGCGCCCGCACCAACAGAGCTAGGACGACGCGAACCACGCCCGCGTCTCCTCTACTCGACGCAAACACAAGCTTTCAGTAACGAAGCTGTTTTATCACAGCTTACATTTCACGCGCCACGCGCGAGCGCAAGCAAACATAAAGCGGCCTCGATGTACGGGATAAAAATAGAGGGCGCGACGGATCGCAAAAGACGCTAGTCTTCAGCGATCCGTCGCGCCCTCAATGACTGCGGTAGCCGACGCATCTCCTGCGCCGCCGTGCGACAGCTAGAGCAAACTTATTCGCTCATGCGCCCTGCCTTAGGCGAGCACAAGTTCCGGCTCGCGCACGTCGCTCTCGGCATCGGGCGCGAACTCAACGGAATAAGTGACGACCGGCTCTGTTCGACCTTTGACGTGTATCTCGCCGTGCCGGCGTGTGGCGAACGAGCCGCGCACGGCGTCGTGCGTGTACTCGCTGATCAAGATGTCTGCGGCCAACTCTTTCGTGGCCGATTCAAGCCGCGCGGCCAAGTTGACCGTGTCGCCGATGGCCGTGAACTCAAGCCGTTTGCTCGAACCGATGTTGCCGACAATCGCGTAGCCCGAGTTGATGCCGATACCGATCCTGATCTGGCTGCGCCCTTCTAGTTCCCATTTCGCGCAGAGCCGGTGCACCTCTTGCTGCATCTCGATGGCGGCGCGCACCGCATGCTCTTCTTGATCCGGATCATCAACCGGCGCGCCGAACATAACCATCAAACCATCGCCGATGAATTTGTCGAGCGTGCCATGATGACGAAAGATCACGTCCACCATGCACTCGAAGTATTCGTTCAAGAGTTCGACCACCTCTTCCGGCCGCAAACGCTCGGAGATGCCCGTGAAGCCGCGTATGTCTGAGAAGAGCACCGTCACACGACGACGACTGCCCGTCACCGTCGGCATCTGCCCGGAACTCAAGACCGTCTCCAAGACCTGCCCTGAGACGTAACGCGCAAACGCAGTCTTCACGGTCTCGCGCTCCTGCAAGCCCTCGGCCATTGCGTTGACCGCGCGCCCGACCGCGCCGAACTCATCTTCGCGCTTGATCTCGACCCGCGTGTCCAGCTTGCCCGCGCCGATTGATTCGACCGCCTGCCTGAGCGCCAAGAGCGGCCGGCTGACTTGTGTCGCGCTTGCACCGGCGACGATCACGCCAAGCAGCGCGCCGACACACAATGAGAGCAGCAGGCCGATGAAGAGCGGGCGCATCTTCAGCGTCACGCGCTGCAAGGAATAGTCAACGCCGACCACACAGACCGTCCGCCCCGCGCTGTCTTTGACGGGTGCGTAGGCGCTCAGCCAAGTGCCCCAAGCGTCTTCGTGCAAGTCGGTTTCGGCGTACACTTCGCCGTACCTGACGGGCGTGCCGTTGATCCGCCGGTACACCTCGCCGACGTGCGACTTGTCCGCGAAACTCTCCTCCGCGTCCACGCCAAAGACGAGCACGTTCGGGTTCTCGGGCGCGGGCATCAGCGTATAGACCCACTTGATGTAAGTGTCGTCGCGGCGGTTGGCATCGCGCGCACGCCTGAGCGCCGCTTCGAGTTGATGGTACGCGGGCGTGTTCTCGTCGTCGCGCGTATGCAACTGGCTGTGCAGGTCGCCGTCAATCAGCGTCGCGGTCGTGGCAGCGACGCTGAGAGCCTTAGCGCGCAGCGAGTCGTACATGGTACGCCGCGCGAGTTGATACTGCATCGCGAGCGACAGCCCATTGATGCCGAGGATGAAGAGCAGAAAGGTGAGCAGCAGACGGGTACGGTAGCGCATCGTTGACTCCTAAATCGTCGTGTGTTGGATTTCCGGCCGCGAGGTTGTGAGGGCGTGATCTAGGGACGTGGATCGTGGCCGCTAGACGCTGGGGCAACAGGCGGGCGCGTGTTAACGCCGCCAAACCATCTTAGAGGGCGCAGCGGAAACTTGCAATCATAAAATTTTCTGGCCTTGCTGAATGAATGCTCATTCAGTATGATAGGCGCGCCTCGTTGATCTATCTCCCGTTGCTGAAAGGTCACACGTCTTTATGCTCCGATTTGAAAAGGCGGCTGTGCTGGGTGCAGGCACGATGGGCGCGCAGATCGCCGCGCATCTGGCGAACGCCGGTCTGCCCGTGCTGCTGCTCGATATTGTGCCACGTGAACTAACACCTGAAGAACAGGCGCAAGGATTGACACTCGACAGCAAAGCGGTGCGCAATCGCATCGCGCAAGCTGGCTTGAACGCGGCGTTGAAAGCGAAGCCCGCCGCTTTCTTCACGCCTGAGTGCGCGCGGCTCATCACGGTCGGCAATTTCGACGACGACATGGCGCGGTTGCAGGATTGCGATCTGATCATCGAGGCAGTGGTCGAAAACTTAGCGATCAAGCGCAAACTCTACGAGCGCGTCGAACAGGCGCGGCGGCCCGGTTCGGTCGTGGCGACGAACACGAGCGGCATCCCCGTGCGCCAGATCGCCGAAGGCTTCTCGGCAGACTTCCGCGCACACTTTCTCGGCACGCACTTCTTCAACCCGCCGCGCTATCTGCATCTGTGCGAACTGATCGGGACTGAATGGACTAGCCCCGAAGTTGCATGCTCCATCGCGGGCTTGCTTGATCAACGCTTGGGCAAAGGTGTCGTCGTCGCCAAAGATCGCCCCAACTTCATCGCCAATCGCATCGGCACATTTGGCGCGCTCGTCACGGTCAAGACGATGCTCGGAGACGGCTACACCATCGAAGAGGTGGACAAGATGACAGGGGCGGCCATGGGTCGGCCCAAGTCTGCGACCTTCCGCACGTTCGACATCGTCGGCTTAGACGTGCTTATGCACGTCACTAAAAACCTCTACGACGCCGTGCCCGAAGATGAGGAGCGCGATGTTTTTCTCGCGCCGGAGTTTCTCAATCAAATGATCGGGCGCGGCCTGCTCGGCGCGAAAACGGGCGGCGGTTTTTATCGCAAGCAAAAGGGCGGCGAGAAGGCGGAGATTTGGACGCTCGATCACGCGTCGCTCGAATATCGCCCGCAGCAGAAAGCGAAACTGCCTGCGCTCGACATGGCCAAAAATATCGAAGACGTGGGCGAGCGGATCAAGGCGCTCGTCTGGGGCAAGGATCGCGTGGGCGCGTTTCTGTGGCAGACGATCTCGCGCACCTTGCGTTATGCCGCGAACCGCATTCCAGAGATCGCCAATACAATCGTTGACGTTGATCGCGCAATGCGTTGGGGCTTCGGCTGGGAGTTGGGCGTGTTTGAAGTCTGGGACGCGATTGGCGTCGAAAAGTCTGTCGAGCGAATGAAAGCCGATGGCTTGACGATCCCGTTGAACGTCGAGCGGATGCTCGCTGCCGGTGCGCGTTCATTTTACAAGTCTGAGAACGGGCAGCGTTTCTTCTTCGACTTCACCACACTCGAATACAAGCCTTTGAATGATCCGGCGGGCGCGATCATTTTGAAGTCGGTCAAAGACCGCACGGGCGTCGTCAAACGGAATGCGGGCGCTTCTTTGATCGATCTCGGCGACGGCGTGGCGTGTCTTGAGTTCCACTCGAAGATGAACGCCATCGGCGGCGACACGATCCAGATGGTCAAGACGGCGCTCGCCGAAGTCGAGAAGAATTTCGTCGGTCTCGTTGTCGGCAATCAAGGGGCGAATTTCTGCGTCGGCGCAAACCTGATGCTGATGCTGATGGGCGCGCAGGAAGAAGAATGGGACGAACTGGACATGGCGGCGCGCGCCTTCCAACAGACGACGATGAGCTTGCGTTATTCGTCGAAACCCGTCGTCGTCGCGCCGTTCAACTTGGCCTTGGGCGGCGGCTGCGAGTTTATCTTGCACGCGGATCGCGTGCGCGCTTCGGCCGAACTTTACACGGGCTTGGTCGAAGTCGGCGTCGGCATTATCCCGGCGGGCGGCGGGACGAAGGAGATGACCGTGCGCGCGCTCGATGCGATCCCGCGTGGCGTGGACGACGCCGATCCGTTCCCGTTCATCAAGCGCGCGTTCGAGACCATCGCACTGGCTAAAGTTTCAACGTCGGCCGCAGAGGCACGTGGGCTGCAATTCTTGAGCGACGACGACACGGTCTCGATGAACTCAGATCGTCTAATCGCCGATGCGAAACAGGAAGTGCTCGCGCTCGCACGCGCCGGTTACGTTGCGCCACGCCCGCGCACGGACATACTCGCGTTAGGCTTGCCTGCGCTCGCCACCTTGAAGCTTGGCATTCATCAGATGAAACGCGCCGGCTTCATCTCAGATCACGATGCGCTCATCGGTGAAAAGCTTGCGCGCATCATGACGGGCGGCGATCTCAACCACCCGACGCGCGTCTCCGAGCAATACCTGCTCGACCTTGAACGCGAAGCGTTCCTCTCGCTCGCCGGTGAGCACAAGACGCAAGAGCGCATGGCGCACACGCTCAAGACGGGCAAGCCGCTCAGGAATTGAGTTCAAAGTTGCAGGTTCAAGGTCAAACGAAACTTTGAACCTTGAACCTGCAACTTTGAATCTTGAACTTTGAACGATGAATTTTCCTGTCACCCCGGCGGTGCGCGTGTTGCGCGAACATAAAGTTGAGTTCGTGCCGCATCTATACGATTACGAGGAGCGCGGCGGGACGCGCCACTCGGCTGCGGCGTTGGGCGTGGACGAGCACGCGGTGGTGAAGACTCTGGTGTTGGAGACGGACGCGCGCAAAGCCCTGATCATGTTGATGCACGGCGACCGCGAGGTTTCGACGAAGCAGTTGGCGCGCACGCTCAAGGTGAAGAGCGTGCAGCCCTGTGAGCCGGCGACGGCGCAGAAGCACACGGGCTACTTGGTCGGCGGCACGTCGCCCTTCGGCACGCGCGCGAAGTTGCCCGTTTACGTCGAGCGCACGATCTTCGAGTTGCCACGGATTTACATCAACGGCGGCAAGCGCGGCTTCTTAGTTGAGATCGAGCCGCGCGTGCTCAGCGAGTTATTGCCGGTTGAAGAAGTTGAAGTCGCCATCTGAAGGTGCGGGAGATTGGTTCGAGGCAAAGTTATGAAAGATGCAGTTATCGTGTCGGCCGTGCGGACGGCCGTGGGCAAAGCGCCGAAGGGGACGTTGAGATACACGCGCCCCGACGAGATGGGCGCGGTCGTGATCAAAGAAGCACTCAAGCGCGCGGCGGGCGTCGAACCGTCGGACGTTGAAGATGTAATCATGGGCTGCGCGATGCCGGAGGCGGAGCAGGGGATGAACGTCGCGCGGGCGGCGGCGATTCGCGCGGGGCTGCCGGTGGAGACGAGCGCGATGACAATCAATCGCTTCTGCTCGTCGGGTCTGCAAGCAATCGCCATCGCGGCGGATCGGGTGCGGACGGGCAGCGCCGAGACGGTCGTCGCGGGCGGACTCGAAACGATGTCTTTGATCCCGATGGGCGGGCACATCATTCGCCCGAACCCGTACTTGGTCGAGCACTATCCCGACTTCTATCTCAACATGGGTCTCGCCACCGAGAACGTCGCGCGCAAGTACGAAGTCGCGCGCGCGGAGCAGGATGAATTTGCGCTGCGCTCTCATCAACGCGCGGCTGCCGCACAAGACACTGGCAAGTTCGATGATGAGATCGTGCCGCTCGATGTGACGCTTGAAGAGTTGGACGAGCGCGGCCGGAAGCAGCAGCGCGAAGTGACATTCACGAAAGACGAGGGTGTCAGGCGCGACACGTCGGCTGAATCGCTCGCCAAGTTGAAGCCAGCGTTTCACGCGCAGGGCACGATCACGGCAGGCAACGCTTCGCAGATGTCTGATGGCGCAGCCGCCGCAGTCATCATGTCGGATGCCCGCGCGAAAGAATTGGGCCTCCGACCGCTCGCGCGTTTCATCGCCTATGCGACCGCCGGTTGTCCGCCCGAAGAGATGGGCATCGGCCCCGTCTATGCGATCCCGAAGGCGCTCAGGCTCGCCGGTCTCACGCTTGATCAAATTGATGTGATCGAACTGAACGAAGCCTTCGCCGCGCAGTCGCTCGCAGTCATCAAAACGCTGGGCCTTGATCCAGAACGGGTCAACGTCAACGGCGGCGCAATCGCGCTCGGACATCCGTTGGGCTGCACCGGCGCGAAGTTAACCGCCACCATCTTGCGCGAACTCGCACGCCGCGACGGCCGCTACGCAATGGTCACGATGTGCGTCGGCGGCGGCATGGGCGCAGCCGGAATTTTTGAACGCATCGCATAACAGCAAACAAGAAACGAAAGGATAAGCAACTTATGTCAGCCGTAGCCGAAGAGAAGAAGATCATTGCGGGCGGGAGTTTTCTGATCGAGGAGCGCACGCCGGAGGAGATTTTCACGCCGGAAGATTTCACCGACGAGCATCGCATGATCGCAGAGACGACGCGCGAGTTCGTGGATAATGAAGTGCGCCCCGCGACCGAAGAGTTGGAGCAACATAATTGGCAGTTGGCGCGCGAGTTGATCCGCAAGGCGGCGGAGTTGGGCCTCATCGGCGTCAACATCCCGGAAGAGTACGGCGGGTTAGGGCTTGATCAGACGAGCGGCGCGATTGTCGGCGAGATGATGGGGCGCTCGGCCTCGTTTGCCACGACGCTCGGCGCGCAATCGGGGATCGGTCTTACACCGATCATCTACTTCGGCACGGAAGCGGCGAAGCAAAAATACTTGCCGAAGATCGCGGCTGGCGAACTGATCACCGCTTACGCTTTGACCGAAGCCGGATCGGGTTCGGATGCAATGGCCGCGAAAGCGACCGCGCGTTTGAGCGCCGACGGCACGCACTACGTCTTGAACGGCGAGAAGATGTGGATCACGAACGGCGGCTTTGCCGACGTGTTCGTCGTCTTCGCCAAAGTTGACGGCGACAAGTTCAGCGGCTTCATCGTCGAGCGGCAGCCGGGTCTGACGAGCGGCGCGGAAGAGCACAAGATGGGTATTAAGGGTTCGAGCACGACGGCGCTCGTGCTCTCGGATGTGACGACGCCCGTCGAGAATCTCTTGGGCGAGGTCGGCAAGGGCGCGAAGATCGCTTTCAACATCCTGAACTTCGGGCGCTTCAAACTCGGCTCGATGTGTTCGGGCGGCATGAAGTTGATGATTCGAGAGGCTGTGCGCTACGCCAACGAGCGGCATCAGTTCGGCCGGCCGATCTCTTCTTTCGGCGCGATCAAGGCGAAGCTCGCGGAGATGGCGATCAGAGCTTGGGTCGGCGAGACGTTGGTCTATCGCACGTTGGGTCTCATCGAGAACGCAATCAGCGGCGCGCAAGACTCTGAGGCGAAGCTGCGCGGCATCGAGGAGTACGCCGCCGAGTGTTCGATCATCAAAGTCGCTTTGTCTGAATCCTGTGATTTCGTCGCCGATGAGATGGTGCAGATTTACGGCGGCTATGGCTATTCGGCCGACTATCCGGCTGAGGGCGCGTATCGCGACTCGCGCATCAATCGCATCTTCGAGGGCACGAACGAGATCAATCGCATGTTGATTCCCGGTCGCATCATGAAGAGCGCGCTGAGCGGCAAGCTGGCGCTGCTGCCGGCCGCGCAGAAGTTGATGGACGAGGTGTTATCGCCCACGCTCGGCGCGCTCGACGAAGACGCGGGCGTGCTCGCGGTCGAAGCGAAACTCGCGGCGGCGGCGAAGAAGGTCGCGTTGATGACCTTGGGCACGGCCGTGCAGAAGTACATGACCGCGCTCGCCGGACAACAAGAGGTCTTGATGGGCATCGCAGACATCATCATGGACGCTTACGCGATGGAATCATCCGTCCTGCGCGCGCAAAAACTCGTCGCTGTGCAAGGTGAAGAACAGTCGGCGCGCCACCTCGACATGGTCAGCGTCTTCTGCCACGACGCGATTGATCGGATCGAGACGCACGCCAAACAGACGCTCGCCGCCATGAGCGAAGGCGACGAACTGCGCACGCTCCTCGCCGCCCTGCGCCGCTTCACCAAACGCACACCAATCAACACCGTCGCCGCGCGCCAACGTATCGCCGACGTGTTGATCAAGGCGAACCGTTACGCATACTGAAACGCGATCAGCCGTCAGCTATCAGCTTTCGTATGCTGCGGAGGCGTTAGCTGAAAGCTGACCGCTGATTGCTGTAAGCTTCTCTCATGCGCATCATTCCCATCTCGCTGCCCACGCCGTTCTACATCGGGCCGGTCAACGTCTATCTGATCGCGGATGAGCCGATCACTTTGATTGACACAGGCCCGAAGACGAAGGCTGCGCTCGAAGCTTTGCGCGAAGGCTTGAGGCGCGCGCGCTTTCGCGTCGCAGACTTGCGGCGGATCGTGTTGACGCACGCGCATGAGGATCATTGCGGGTTGGCGAAGAGCTTGCGCGATGAGGCGCAGGATGCAGAAGTGTTGGTGCACAGTTGGGAGACGGGGCATCGCAAGGGCCGGCTCGAATATGAGGAGCATCGGGCGCTGCTTGTGCGCGCGGGCGTGCCGCGTGAGGAGATCGAGGCGATGCGACGCATGTATGAAGGCGTGCGCGAACTCGCGGACGCGCTCGAAGATGATGAGCATCGAGAGTTGACCGACGAGATGGAGTTGGAGTTTGCCACCGGCTCTCTGCGCGTGGTGCATACGCCGGGGCACACGCCCGGCTCTTGTTCGTTCGTGCGCGAAGCTGATCGCACAATCATTGCGGGCGATTGCGTCTTGAAGCGCGTCACACCGAATCCGGTCTTGTCACCCGACCCCATTGATCCGGCACGCCGCTTCCCTTCGCTCGCCGAATACCTCGTGAGCCTCGCACGCCTGCGCTCATTCGCCCCGACGCTCGTGCACGGCGGGCACGGTGAAGCCATCAACGACTACGAAGAACTTTTTAACCGCTACCTGCGCGCGATCCGTGAACGACAGGCGGAAGTCGTCAAGCTCTTGCCGCAGACGGGCGCGAGCGCTTGGGAGATCGCGCGCGCGCTCTTTCCCGACGCGACCGACGTGCATCGCTTCCTCGCCGTCTCCGAAGCGGTTGCACACCTCGATCTCGCGCACACAGAGAACAAACTCGCCGTCGAACTGACGAGCGACGGACGCGAAGTCTATCGCCGTCCGATGGGCGGCGAAGCGGCGCTGCGTCGTTGATCGGGCATGCGCTGTCGCGCTTCAGCTAACGCCAATCGGGCGGAGTCGTTGGCGGCTTGTAGTTGTCGAGCGCGCCTGCGGCGGCGGCGGGCAGAAAGTTGGTGTTGAAGTCAGGCGTGATCTTGCGGCGGAGCAAGGCGACGAACGCGGCTTCCTGCGCGGGCGTGGCAAAGGCGCGGCGCGGGATCATGGTGAACATGTTCTTGCCGTAGCCGAGCACGTAGAACTGTCTGTTCGCCAGTACCTTCGTGAACAACTCCCAGCGAATGCTGGCTTCACTCAAAGACGTCTTCTGCGTGATGCCCGCTTCTGAGAACTGCCAGAAAAATTCTTCTTTGTTGCGCGGGTCGCGGGCGTACGCTTTGCGCGGCATGGCGTAGAAGGTGGAATAGCAGAGCGCGAACATGATGATCGGCAGTATGAGCAAGAAGGCCGCCGGCATGCCAGCAGTGAGACTGAATAACCAATAAAAGCCAAGCGTGAACATCCCGGAGAAGAGGCCGAGCCGCGCGAGCGTGCGTGGTGTGCGCAGCAAGTACAGGCGCGTCGCCGCGATGAACTCTTCTTCGGTGTAGCGAAAGTGCAGACTGACCATGCTCGACATTGGAAGCTCTCTTTTGAATCTTTTTTGCCGGACAGGTAGCGCGGCAATCTCAACCTGAACGCCGCGCCACCTTTTCGATAATAGAAGGCCGCATGAGCAGACGGCAAGAAATTTTTTGCGCATCTGGCGGGAGCTATGTGAACAACACGCCGGCCGCACGCACGACCAACCAAACGACTCTCTGAACGAGTTTCTTGACACTAGCTGTGTGCGCCCGCCATAATCCGAAGTAGCTGCTGAGTAGGCGTGCGGCTGGCAGCAACAAGTCACATAACCGGCCAAGCCTCAAGCGAATCCCGCGCATTTTCATCAGCCCGAAACGGAGGAGAGTGAAACGGTGGCAGTCAGCGAAGAGTTGGAACAGAGCCTGCGCGCTGAGATCGAGCGCTACATCAGCGAGCGTTTGAGCAACCAGCAGGCCGAAATCCTGCGCGTGCAGAGCGAGATCAATCAAGCGCTCACGCGCCTTGCAGAGCAGTTGACCGGCGAGACGAGCGCGGACGCGCCCATCAGCGTCGCCATCACCGACTACTTGCGCCGCGCACACGCGGAAGGCACAGCGGTCGCCAGCCAACAGTCTGCGCCTGCGCGTGCGACGAGCGACATGGCGCTCTTGAAAGCGGCCGTTGACGAGATCGAAGAACAACGCACGCAGTCGGACGTGCTCAACGCGCTCGTCAATCGCGCCGCGAGTTTCGCGCCGCGCATCGCTTTCTTCGTCATCAAGAACGAACGCGCGACGGGTTGGCGCGCGCGCGGTCTTGAAGGCACGGTCGGCGACGACGGCGTGCGCGAAATCTCTCTGCCGCTCTCCGAGCAGACCATCTTGAGCGAGGTCGCGCACGCGCGCACGCCTTGGAGCGGCACGCCCGGCACGAACAAAGGCGATCACGAACTGCTGCAAAAACTCGGCGGCGAGCCGCCGCAACGTATGGTCGCCATCCCGCTTGTCGCACGCGAGCGCGCCGTCGCAGTGCTCTACGCAGACAGCGCCGCACTCGAACCCGACGCGGTCAACCTCGAAGCCCTCGAGACGCTCGTGCGCGTCACAGGCATGGCGGTCGAACTGCTCGCGAGCCGTCGGACGACGGCTGCGCACCCTGCCGAGCACACGGCCGCGCAAGCAGCCGCGCAACCTGCACCGCAGCCGGTTGAGCAAGCTGCGCCCGTCGTCTCTGAACCCGCGCCCGTTGCAGCAGAGCCGACCGTTGAGCCGCAGCCGGCGGCCCGACCGGAACAGCCCGCAGTCGCGCATGTTGAGAGCGCACCGACAGCGCACGAAGAAGTTGCGCCAACGACATACGAAGAAGCCGCGCCGCCGGTGTATGAAGCGCCTGCGCCGGTTGAAGCGGAAGCGCCTGCGCTCGTCAGTCCGGTTGAGACGACCACGCCGCCGACCGCAGAACAAGCGTTCGCTTCGCCCGCACATCCGACCGCCGCACCGCAAGAGGAGCGCGGCATCGCGCCGTTCGCGCCACCTACGAGTGCGCCCACACCCGCGCCCACAGGCGAGGCGACCGCCACACCGCTCGGCACTACGCGGCGCTACGGGCAAGAGGTCGAACTGCCCATCGAAGTCGGCGACGACGAGCGCCGCTTCCACAACGACGCGCGCCGCTTTGCCCGCCTGCTCGTCTCCGAGATCAAACTCTACAACGAGCAGAAGGTGCGCGACGGACGCGAGCACGGCGACATCTACGAGCGTCTGCGCGAAGAGATTGATCGCTCGCGCCAGATGTACGACAAGCGCGCCGACCCGCGCGTTACCGCGCGCTACGACTACTTCCATCACGAGCTCGTCAACACGCTCGCCGAAGGCAACCCCGACAAACTCGGTCGCGAATATCCCGGCGCGCAAGTGGCGGCTTAGCAGTTGCAATCGATCCACCGACAACGAAAGGCAGGGCCGCGGCCCTGCCTTTCATTTTCGCGCGTTGCATTTATTGGCAAACGACGCGCGCGCCGCCGCACATCCAACCGCCGTTATCGCTTGTGCCCGGTCTGGCCCGATGAAACTTGATCTATGTGTGCCGGCAAGTTAGTTTACCGGCAGCACACGGAGCAAACCCGGAAAGATCAGGCGGAGGTAAAGTTTGAACAGTCGTCCAAGCAAGCCGCGCGTTCTCTTTTTAACGCTCCTGCTCGTCGCCGCGCTCGGCGCGTTGGCGCTGCCATTCTGCACCGCGAGTTGTTCGACGCAAGTGCAGACGAAGCCCGGCGAACAGGATGCAATCGAGCGTCTGCGCGCGTTGATACACGCAAGCGCGCCGCCGTCTGAGCAGGCAATCGCGCAACTCGAAAACGATTACGCCAACACGCGCACGGGCGCGCTCGCACGCTTCGCGCATGCGCGCCTCAAACTCGCCGCCGGCGACACGAATAGCGCGGCCACGCTGCTCAACGACAAACTGCTCACACGCGCCACCAGCATCGGCGACTATGCGCTGCTCGTGCGCGCGCAGGCGCTCGCGCAAGCCGGGCGGCGCGTCGAAGCCCGCGCCGTCTATGAACAACTCGCACGCGACTATCCCGCGTCCATTCGTGCACGCGAGGCGATGTTGCGCGATGCCGATCTCGCGCTGCAAGACGGGCAAGCTGCTGCCGTGCCCGCGCTGTTGAAAAAACTGATTGACGCTGACGACGCCGATGCGTTATTTCTCGCGGCTCAAGCTTACGAGCGACAAGGCGACACGACGCACGCACGCGCCGCATATCGTCGTATTGCATTCTACGCGCCCATCTCACCAGAGTTGATGGGCGGCGCGCCCGCGCTGCAACAACCGATCCAGATCAATCTGCCCGCAGACATTCTCGCTAATCCAAACCCGACGGCCGAAGAGTTGACGATCCGCGCCGAGAAATTAGCGCAAGCGAAGCGTTACAGCGACGCGGCCGACACATACAAGCAACTCTTCGCGTCGTTCCCCAACGCCGCGACGCCGCAGTTGCAGTTGCATTACGGCATCGCCGCCTCCAATACGGGCCGCACAACGGAAGCCGTCACGGCCCTCGCAGCCGTGCCAACATCTGCGGGCGACACGCGCGCCGAAGCGCTCTTCTATCTCGCGCAGACGCAGGCGCGCGCCAAACAGTGGACGCAGGCGCGTGCGGCGGCCGACGAGTTGCGGCGCGCGTTTCCGCAGGACACGCGCGGTGTGCGTGCGCTCGTCGCCGCTGGGCTAGCGGCGCGCGATGCGAAGTTGACAATGGAAGCGGCCAACTTTTTCCGTGCGGCGTTGGCGGCTGCGCCGGGCGCGGTTGAGGTGGCGCAGGCGCAGTTTGAGTTGGCTTGGGCTGCGCACGAAGCGAAGAACTATCAGGAGTCGTCGAAGTTGTTGCTTGAGCATCTCGCGGTCTATGCGGATCGCAACACGGACAATCGCGGGCGTGCGGGCTACTGGGCGGGGCGCGATCTCGAACGCGCGGGACGCACCACGGAAGCACGCGCCATCTATCAAGCGATGCTGCAACGCTACGATGCGAACTGGTATGGCGCGCTCGCCAAGCGTCGGCTCGATGCGATGCCGCGCGGCGCGAACGATAATAAAAACTTCGCGCCGGATGATCCCATCAGTCGCGCAAAGGCTAATCTCAACACCGTCTCGGTTGCGGCAGAGACGGCCGGCGCGGAAGCAGATGCGCCTTTGCGCGAGGCTGACGAACTCAACGTCGTCGGGCTTGATGATTACGCGCTCGACGAGTTGAACCGAAGCTTACAAAATGCGCCGCGCAGCCCGCGTCTGAACCTGGCGAAGGCGCGCGTCTATCGTTCGCGCAACGCGCACGACGATAATCTGCAAGCTCTGATCACTTTGCAGAAGAGTTACCCGGACTACTCGCAGATGAAACCGGAAGAGTTGACGCGCGAAGAGTGGGACGCATTCTATCCGCTCTCGAACTGGGACACGATCAAGCAGGAAGCGCGCGCGCACAAGCTTGATCCGTACACGGTCGCGGGTCTCATCCGCCAAGAGTCTGTCTTCGATCCCCACGCCAAGTCGCCCGCGAACGCTTACGGCTTGATGCAACTCTTGCTCGACACGGCGCAGCGCACCGCACGCAAGTACGGCATGACGCCGCCCACATCCGTTAATGAACTCTACGAGCCGACGCTCAACATCAAACTCGGCACAGCCTACCTGCGCGATCAACTCGACCGCTTCGGCCGCATCGAATACGTCGCCGCCGCTTACAACGCGGGCCCCGGTCGCGCCGAGCGTTGGATCGCGGAGTTGCCGCAGGAGTTGGACGAATGGGCCGAGGCCGTGCCGTTCAAAGAGACGCGCGGTTATGTGCAAGGGGTCGTGCGCAACACCATGCAGTATCGCCGACTCTACGACGAAGACGGACATTTTCGTGCGGAGGTCGGCACACGCGCCGTGCGCGCAGACGCGAACGCAAAGACCAACAACGCGAACGCAACGCCCGCGAACGAGAGCGTGCGTCCGCGCCGTGTGATCCCTGACGAGCAGCAAGAGCAGGAGCAGTAAAGGATGCGCGAAGTACGGAGCAGGTTTAATTTCGTCCCGTTGTTTCTCTTCATCTGCGCCCTCTGGCTTGCAGCGCCCGCCAGCGCACAACGACGCAGACCGCAGACAAGACACACAACGAGCAAGCCCGCGACAACTCCGGCCGCGTCTGCCAACTCGAACGCCACAGCGCAAAAGATCGTCGTGCGGACTGAACCGAACGCCGCCGTCTGGCTCGACGAAGTGCGGCGCGGGACGACGGATGCGACGGGTCAATTGGAGATCAAGCAAGTCTCTGCGGGGCGACACACTTTGCGCGTGCGCGCGAAAGGTTTCGGTGAGCGCGTCGTGCCTTTGTTGCCGACCGAACGCGGCCGTATCGCGCTGCACCTATTGCCGACGAAGGATGAAGCCGAGTTGATCTTTCAACAAGCGGAAGAGGCACGCGAGAAGGCTGCGGATGATGATGCGCGCAAGCAGGCGGCCGAACTTTATCGCCGCGCGCTAAGCTTGCGCCCGCGTTTTCCTGCGGCGCACTTGGGCCTTGCGCGCGTGCTGCTTGATCTGAACGATATGGACGGCGCGCTCGCGGAGATCGAAGCGGCGCGTAGAGACCGGCCCAGCTACGCGGAAGCGTCGGCGGTTGAAGGTCGTATCTTGCGCGAGCAGGGCGACACGCAAGCGGCCCTGCTGGCGTTCCAACGCGCGATCCGCGAAGGGCGCGGCTTTCAACCTGAAGCTTACACGGGGATGGGCCTCGCGCTTGAGGACAAAGGCAAGTATGAAGAGGCGGCGGCGGCTTACAACAAAGCCGTCGCGCAATTAGCCGACACAGAACCTATCTTGTACGAGTTGCTTGGTCGGACTTACGAACGTTTGGAGAAATACAAAGAAGCCGTTGCGGCTTACGAGAAATACTTGAGCCTCGCGCCCGACGGCAAACTCGCGCCCGCCATCCGCTCGATCATAGACCAACTACGCCAACAAGCTAACGGGCAAGACATCCCGCTCCCACCGCCGCAATAGCACGCCACGCCCGAAGTCTTGCCTGCACACAATCCCGCCCCGCCTCGCGCCAGACTCATTCATCCGACGCGCCTGCAAGCTCGCTAAATCTCCTTGCGCTCGGCGTTATGTGAAAGTGTAGATATACTGCCAAGCGCGGCATATCACGTCAATTTAACGTGATACACTGCGCCCCGCAATATAAAGCGGTGTTAGGCGCTTGCCTGATATTAAGAAATGCTTTCCATTTAGAAAATAGGGTGATATATTTCGCGCCAAATTAGGGGGATTTGAGTGATGAAAAATATAAAGCCGACGAGAATCTTCAAACTTTCCTTATTGATTCTAGCAGCCAATTTTTTTAACCTTAATAATCCATTTATTTCTAACGCACAAACTAAATCTGCTACTCCGAAATTAGAAGGAACAGTATGGCAAATGGAAGCCTTGCCTTTTGTGGGGGTGCAAGCAATTTATTTTGAATTTCGTACAAGGGGAAAGGTCGCATTTACTGAGGTGAAATCGTCTATACCAACTCCTGAAACTGAAATTGGAACATATTCGATAAGCGGAAATGTAATCCAGATGGAATTCGCCGAATTTAGCGTCAAAGCCACACTCAAAGATGATCTCATTGAGGGCGAAGACACAAGTAAAAATACAAATGCTAAAATGAAATTTCTGATAACAAGAGTAACAAACAATACTAAGCGAAGTAGTAGTCCGCAAAATAATCTTACCGAATGTAAATGGGCATGGAAATGGGTGTGGCGCGATGAATACAACGGAGCTACAAAACAGTATGAATACCAGTATGTGTACAGGTATGTATACGATTGCGGTCAGCCATAACTGAATGCTAAATCTAAGGAAGCCGCTTTCAGTTATCCACGCTTAATATAAAACAGACCTAGTGTTCACCTATTCCCGTGCCTAACGCTCGGCATCACCCGCCGCCCGACGATAACACACAACCTACATCGTAGGACGCAAGGTTGATGAGAGGCACGCTGAGGGCGGTCGGGTGCATGCCGTTGTTAGGCGTCTTGCTTGAGTTCGACATACAGACCTGATAAAGATGTCGTTGATGAATTTTGAGATCATCAGCGAGATTACAGGTATTGAAACTATTGCTGTTGGTAGCCGCATCCGCGATCTTGCTAGGCTGCGGAGAATGTATGGTAAGGGTCGCTGGCGAAAGTTGAAAGGTGTTGCTACAGTGCGCTTGAGGAGCGGCGAATTCGTCTTGCCGAGTTGCATTGGTACGAAGCTCATGGCATTGGGCGCAAAGACATGAAGCGTAAGCGATACTTGGATTAAGCTTATGAAACAGCAGAAGAAAGCAGCACTCAAGTTTGCGGTTTGCGTCAATAACACAGACTATGCCGCCTCATTAGAGTTGCATAAAATCTATCGCGTGTTACCTGACGAAGATGCTGCGTTGGAGGGTGACATTCGAGTAATAGATGAAAGCGGCGAGGATTATCTGTATCCGGCAGAGTGGTTTGTTCCTATCGAGTTGCCGCAGGCTGTCGAGAAATCTTTGCTGCAAGCGGCTTGATAGCGCGTCGTTGCTGTCGTGCGTCGGGCGTGCGCCGCAAGGTGAGGGCTACGAGATGAATGATAACGCTGTCTCACTGGAAGAGTTTTGGAGCCTTGTCAAAGCCCTCAACGGTGATGTGGAAAGGTGCATGACGGCGCTTGATGAAACGCCGGAAGACGATGCAGCCGGCAAGCAATTTTGGCGCAGGATGTATGCCCGCGCAGTCTTCGCCCTGATTGACGGGGCGACTTATCGCATGATGTTTCATGCTTATGCCGCTCGTGACCGGCGCGATGTCACTTTCTCGCTGGATGAGTTGATGAAATTGGAGAGCTATTATGATTTCGACGAAGATCAGGAAGCCGTCACCACGTTCAGCAAGACGCAAATGCTCGACAGCATTAGATTCGCCTTCAACGCCTTTGCCCGTGTCCATTATTCCGATTACATCCTGCCGATCCATGATCAGAGTTGGATACTCGTCAAAGAGATGGTGTATCTCAGACAGTGCTGGCAATACCCTAGAGCGGAGCAAGAATTGGAGGTGTATGAGGAGAATATAGATACCCTAGTGGCAGGCTTATTGTGGCTGGTCGAGCGCCTGTTAGAACTCTTGAAAAGCTGTCAACTTCATGCGTTAGAGAAATTCGCTGCGTGGGAAGCGGAGGAAGATGAACCTATTATGTAGCCAAGCGAATCCGCCAAGCGCGCGAGTTATTCGCGCGTTAAGCTCAACTACTATAACTGTTCAATCATGCGCGCCAAGCGAATTGTGTCGCGCCAGTCGGCGGCTTCCTCAAAATTCCAGACGGCCGACAACACTGCATGACAGAACGCCCAGCCCGCGAGTCGTGTACGGTTGATCTGCAATTCAGTTGAAAAGATCGAGAGTCTTTGCGCGAGCACCTGCGTAGTCGCGTCGGCTTCGGCCGGCAATTGATTGAGCATGAAAGAGCCGACTTCGTAACCCGCATCGTCGCAGATGCCTTTGGGATCAATCGCCAGCCAACCGCTCCGCGCTGATGAGAGTATGTTCGTGTGATGCAAGTCGCCGTGCAAGACCACACGCCGCTCAGTCGAAGCATTTAGTTCGGCGAACACGCGCTCGGCACGTGCGATGATGTCAGATGGAAAGGGGCCGGTGCCGCCGTCGAATCTCTGCCGGAGTTTCTGGAACGCACGAAACCAGACGGCGAGCGTCGGGAACGTGTGGCCGAGGGGCGCGTCACGCCACAGACGTTGCATCAATGTGGCGGCGCTGCGCGTCGCTTCGGCATCTGTCTGTACTTCGTGAAGCGGACGACCGGGTGTCACACGCTCTAACAACAGGATGCCGCGCGGTACGTCGTGCGCCAACAGACGCACCGCGCCTTGCCCGGCAAATAGTTCGAGCGCCGCCGCTTCGGTCAGCAGTTCACGACATGGCACGCCGACTTTGAGCACAACCTCTGCGCCACCAGAGATGCGGCCGGGAATGACTAAATTGTAGGAGAGATTCGCAAACGGCTCGTCAAGTTCTAATGCCCAACGCTGGCGACACTCAGCGAGCAAGGCGGGCAAATGCGCGAGCCACGCGCCCCCCGTCGCGCCGTGAACGCGCTCGATGCGCTCTTTCAAGCTATCTGGAACCTGCATGGATTGAACAAGCGACGATGGCAAGTTGCACTTCCGCGACGGCTCAACTTTACGTTGCCGCTGCCATCACATCGAGACCTCTTCAGTCGTCGCACGCACAAGCTCGGCCACTTCAGTCACGATGTCCGCAGGTAGATCGGCTTGCGTCAGAGTCTCGCATTGTCTGGTCAGTCCGACGATGCGCGCTAGTGGCCACCAATCTTCAGGCAGCTTGCCGCCGCCGTCTCTGTAGCCAAGCGAGAAGTGCGGTTCGCGCGAGGGCCTGCGCTGTCGCTCGTATTGTAGAAAACTGGCGATGTCAGAGAGCGGCGAGCCTGCGCGGGCGAACTCCCAATCGAGGACAGCAGCGACGCGCCAACGTCCACGTTCGCACTGCACGAGGATGTTCCGGTTGTTGAAATCGCCATGCACGAGACACGTCTCCTCTTGCAAGCGCGCAAGCTCACGCGCACGCGACCATGCGAGCGCATGCACACGCTGGCCCACACGTTCATCGAGCCGACTGCGCAACGTCGGCGACGCGAGACAAGCATCAATAAGTTCCGGCAGCGCATTCGGGCCGTTGTGTTCTAGGTCTGCGCTGACTTCGAGGTTTGCGCCGAGCGGGCCGCGTCGCGCGAATCGGTAACGACCAAACGCGGCGAGCGTTTCGCCGATTGAGTAGGCGGCCTCAGCAATCGCCGTTTGACCTTGTGTTCTGCGCAATTGCCGGAAAGTGATCCCGGCGACATGGCGCATGACGATAAATGGGCCCGTGCCGCAGAGACCGCGCGCGTCTGCGTGCAAGACTTCCGGCACAGGGATTACGTCGCGCAGCAGTTGGAGCAGCGCAGCCTCTTTCTGACATGCGTCCGGCGCGCGTCCATAGATGCGCACCACGCACGGCTCAGCGCCGTCGTCTAGTTCAACTCTGTAATTGAAGTTGCACAGGCCCTCTGCCAGCAATTGCACATTAACCACGCGCTGCGCGCCGAAGATGTGATCGAGCAGGCGCGCGACTGCCTCAGACGTTGGCGTTTGTGCTGCTACGCTGGCCAGCATGATGTCGGTTATCGGGCTGCGTTCTCTTTGCGCGCGCGAAAACAGATGAAGCCGGGTTGCCGCATCAGCTTCGCGTAATCCTTCGGGTCTTCATTTGCAAATTCAGGCACGGGGCGCGGTTCGACTAAACGATCCAAGATGAAACCGGCCGCGAGCAACGGATCAATCATCGCGCTCAGCGGCCGGCGGTAATAAGGCATCGGCACACGTTGACCAAACGCTTTCCAATCCACTTGCACCAACTCGATCTCAAAGTAATTGCCCGTCGGATGATGATCGTAGAACTCATCGGACGGATGCCCGACTGAAAAGACCAAGTAACCCGGCGCACGCAGCACGCGAAAGAACTCTCTGAACACCGCCTGCCAATCGCGCACATAATCGAGCGCGAGCGCGCTGACGACGAGATCAAAAGATTCAGCCGCCAGAAAATCGAGCGGCTGACTCAGATCGGCTTCGATGATGCGCGCCTTGCCTTGCAGCCGCCGGTTGGCGAATTCGATCATTTTAGGGCTAGCATCCAAACCGACGACATCTGCGCCGTGCGCCACGAGCCACGCGGCATAGATGCCCGGCCCGCAGCCCGCATCAAGCACGCGCTTGCCCGCCACCTCCGGCAACAGTGCGTACACCGCCGGCCGGTCGTAATAAGCATTGTGCGCTTTCGTCTCCGCGCGCGCCGCGAAGTCTGCGGCTAATTGATCAAACGCGGCCCGCGCAATCGGTTCTTCGGCCATGCGTCTCTATTAATTCGGATGCGTCATCTCGCCCACACCTTGCAAGATGCCTGAGAGCATGGCCGCCACCACACAAGCCAAGCCCAACCGCGCAATTAATCTCGCCTGCACACTCATTTAACCAGACTCCTTTTTGAGCGAATACGGTGTAGCACCTAAAATTAACCCGCTACGAGCGAGCAGCACATAAGCCGCATCGAAGGAAACATGTGAAAGAAATACTATCGAGCGGTCTGGTTGAATTATTTGTTAGATGTGCAACATCCCTCAGACTACTTCATTCTAATATCTCAGCTTGTCCACTTAAGTATCTTGGTGAGCCACTGGAAGCGGAAAATGGCCATAACGGCAAGTACCCAGAACAGTCCACAAAGAAAATAATAGACATACCGGAACACGAAGGTCGCTGAGGGCGGCCAATTTCTTCCCACAGTCTCACGACGCTTGTGAAAATAACCATTGGGTTCCATCTTAGCCAACCAGTCTCCCGCCATGTTGTGATGCTCACGGATTCGAGCCATGCTGAAGGCACCGAGAAAGAAGAGTAGTCCGACGAAGAAGAACAGACCTGCTACTAAGGCGGGAGGAATGGTTGCTTCGCTGCTTTTTGACAGAGCAGAACCAGCAAATCCGATCAAAATTGCGGCACCTGCTGCTAGAAATCCCGGAATTTGCCAGATCAAATTATCCAAGTTGTTATAAAGCTCGACGTATGCGTCAAAACGCTGATCGATAGCGAGAGCATCAGTATTACGCACGCCCCTAAGAAGAACCTCTCTCTCAGTAAGAGGCTCGGTTTCTGCGTTTAATTCGGACTCTCCATTCCAGTCATGCTGCCCGTTCGATCCGTGTTTCACTGTATGAATCACAGCATTTGCAGGTAGATAAACATTATGGGCGATGGTTGGTCTAGTAGTAACAATATCGCTAGGCCAATATACGCTTATTTCTAAAGTGTCTCCCTGTCGTTCAGCTAGAGCCATCCAGCCCTTCTCAATAATGTATGTTTCTCGCAGCGAGGAATGGGAATGAGCTACTTGCCATGCTCCTTTATCACTAGCAACAGTGCGGATGTAGTTATTTCCGTCGGAACTTATCAATCGAAACCTAAGTTCTCCGTTTGGCATCTTCTCGTGATCCGTATTAATGCCGTAGACCTTAGACGCATCTGATTCAGTTATTTTCTGCTTGTCCATGTGTATCACCTCTTACCGCAGGTGCGCCTAACGCTAATTAGACCGCTCCGAGCAGCATAATACTTCTCCTATGCGTGTTAGACCGCTTTAATGTCCCACCAAAATAACGGTGGGTGCGGCGCGCTAGGGTACATTGCATTAGAATAGGCCCAGTTTCTTGGCGGCGAAGATTAGGAGGAAGGCGATGACGAGGAAGGTCGCCAGCCAAGGGTGTTTGCCCATCGGGCATTTGTTGCCGTTACTCATAGCGGTTCGACGGTTGCTTGCAGCCTGTGAATTGTGCGAGCATCCGAGGCGCAAGGCAAATCGAGAAATTCTAGTCCGGCTCGCAAGCGATAATTTACATGACAGCACCGAGCACTTCAACCGCACGTTACGTCTCGCGCAAGGCGAGCCAGTTCACCGAGTCGGTCATCCGCGAGATGACGCGCGAGGCTTTGAAGCATGGCGCGGTCAACTTGTCGCAAGGCTTCCCGGATTTCGCCGCGCCCGCAGAGATCAAACGCGCCGCGATGGAGGCGATTGACGCGGACGTAAACCAATATGCGATCACTTGGGGCGCGCGTGATTTCCGCTTGGGCGTTGCCGAAAAGACGCGCTGGTATCTGGGGCTTGAGATCGATCCCGAAACCGAGATCACCGTCACCTGTGGTTCGACCGAAGGGATGATCGCGGCGATGATGGCGACAGTTGATCCGGGCGAAGAGGTCGTCATCTTCGAGCCGTTCTACGAGAATTACGCGCCCGACGCGATCCTCTCCGACGCCCGCCCGCGCTACGTGCCTCTGCGCGCGCCCGATTGGAGTTTTGACGAGGCGGAACTGCGCGCGGCTTTCAACGAACGCACGAAAGCGATCATCCTTTGCAATCCGAACAACCCGACGGGCAAGGTCTTCACGCGCGCCGAGATGGAATACATCGCCGCGCTCTGCCAAGAGTTCGACGCGCTCTGCTTCACAGACGAAATCTACGAGCACATCTTGTATCCGCGCGCGGGCGCTGAGATCGCGCACATCTCAATGGCGCAACTCGCAGGCATGCGCGAGCGCACGGTCGTCGTCAACTCGATGTCGAAGACCTATTCTGTGACGGGTTGGCGCGTCGGCTACTGCATTGCGCCGCCCGCGATCACCAATGCGATTCGCAAGGTGCACGACTTCCTCACCGTCGGCGCAGCCGCGCCCTTGCAAGCGGCCGGCGCGATGGCCCTGCGTCTGCCGCGCGAGTATTACGATCAACTGCAAGCCGACTACACGCACCGGCGCGACTTGCTCGTGCCCGAACTAGAGCGCGCAGGCTTCAAAGTCTTTCGTCCCGACGGCGCGTATTATGTGATGACCGACATTAGCGCGTTCGGCTTCGCGGACGACATCGCCTTCACGCGCCATCTCATCCAACAGATCGGCGTCGCCTGCGTGCCCGGCTCATCGTTCTATAGCGATCCGAAACTCGGCGCGCAACAAGTTCGCTTCTGCTTCTGCAAAAAGGATGAGACGCTGATGCGCGCCGCCGAGCGGCTGCATAAACTGCGCGCGTGAAGTCAGAACCGCCTGCGATAGCGGGCGGGTCTTAGTTACGTCAGCATACCCGCCCGCTATCGCAGGCGGTACTGACTTGGCCGCGATCAAACTCATGTGGGACGCGAAACGACAGATCATCTGGGCGACGACCGGCTTCATCGTTGGCACGTTCTTCCTCTATCGTGATGCCTTCGATGAGAACGGCAACTTCAGTCTCAGCTTCTTCCTCTTCCTCGAACTGCTGCTCGTCCTCATCATCACCGTCATGTCTTATCTCTACGCGCGGAAAAACAGAAGCTAGTAGCGTGCGCGCACCTGCGCGGATAAAATCTTGCGCTCGCGCTGTGAATTGAGGATGATCGCAGCAGCGATGGAGCGAACGGAACAGCTAGAGCGAAGCGGCGCGGCGCTACGGCACAGTTGGCAACTGTGGGCGGGCATCTTCGTCGGCTGGACGCTCATCGGGTTGACGTTCACGTTCAACTATTACTACTTCGCGGATCACTACGTCGCCATCTTCACCAAGCAACCAAGCTTGCGCGAGATGGTTGTTTGGGAGTTGCCCTACTGGTTGCTGTGGGCGGCGCTCACGCCCGTCGTCGTTTGGCTCACGGAACGTTTCCCGCTTGAGCGCGGGCGGCGTGTGCGCAACTTCTCTGTGCACGTCGCCGCTTGTCTCGTGCTCCTGCTTGTCCATCGCGCCGCTTATCTGCTGCTTGGTTGGCTGCTGCACGTCGCAGTCTATCGCCGTCTGGCTTCGCTCTCGGTCGTCTATAGCTTTCTCTTCTTCTTCAACCTCTCAACCGGCTTCATGTGCTACGGCGTGCTCCTGCTCGTCAGCTACGCCATCGCTTATTATCGCCGCGCGCGACAGGAGCAGTGATCATCTCGCGGCTCGAAGCGGAACTTGCGCAGGCGCAGCTACGCGCGCTCAAGATGCAACTGCAACCGCACTTCCTCTTCAACACGCTCCATTCCATCTCGACCTTGTTGGATGAAGACGTGGAGGCAGCCGACGAGATGATCGCGCGCCTCGGTGACTTCCTGCGACTCACGCTCGACAATTCCGGCGCGCAGGAGGTCACACTGCAAAAGGAGTTGGAGTTCCTGCGTTCTTACCTAGAGATCGAGCGCGTGCGTTTTCAAGATCGGCTCACCGTGCTGTTGGAGATCGCGCCCGACACGCTCGCCGCGCGCGTGCCCAATCTGATCTTGCAGCCGCTTGTGGAGAACGCCATCCAGCACGGCATCATGGCGCGCACAGGTGCGGGGCGGATCGAGATTCGCGCCAGTCGCTCGGACGGCCTCCTCCGCTTGCAAGTGAAAGACAACGGCCCCGGTCTGAGCGGCGACACGCACGCGCAAGCCCCGCACAAACGCGGCTTGGGTTTTGCGCTCACGCGCGAGCGTCTGGAATGTCTCTACGCGACGCGCCAACGCCTCGCGCTCGCCGACGCACCCGAAGGCGGGCTAGAGATCACGTTAGAGATTCCGTTCGTTACGGCGAGCGTTGAGCGGGACGCACAGGAGGCCGCATTGTGCTGAGCGACGGAGCGAAAATTCGCGCGCTTATTGTGGACGATGAACCGTCTGCGCGCCGTCGCATCAAGCAACTGCTGGCGCGCGACGCGGAGGTGGAAGTCGTCGGCGAGTGTACTAACGGCTATGAAGCCGTGGCCGCGATCAACGAATGCGCGCCCGACCTGCTCTTTCTCGATGTGGTGATGCCGGAGGTTGACGGCTTCGAAGTGCTCGCGCGCTTGCAGAGCGAGCGGCTGCCGCTCGTCGTCTTCGTGACCGCGCACGCACATTACGGGCCGCAAGCGTTCAAGATTCCGGCCATACATTATCTGCTCAAGCCCTTCGACCGGAAAAGTTTTGCGACCGCGCTCGAACGGGCCAAGACGAAACTTGCGAGCGCACGCGGGAGCGAGTTGACGCGCGCACTGCTCGAAGAGTTGCGGGCGCACGCGAACCACGCGGACAGGATTCTGGTGAAAGCGTGTGGGCGGCACTTCTTTCTCAAGGCGGAAGAGCTTGATTGGATCGAAGCGGAGGACAAATACGTGCGCCTCTACGTCGGGCGCGAGTCCTATCTGCTGCGCGAGGCCATCGGCAGTTTTGAGAGTCGGCTCGACCCGAAGACGTTTCCGCGCATCAACCGCTCCACAATCGTCAACATAGATCGCGTGCTTGAGCTACAGCCTTGGTTTCATCACGACTACCGCGTCATCCTGCGCGACGGCACGAAACTGATGCTCAGTCGCAACTATCGCCAACGACTCGCCGAGTTGCTCGGCAGCAAACTATAAAGACTCTCGCTCAAACGTCGCGCCGCCTTTTCATTCCTCTCCGCGGCCACTTCAAACCCTGATTCCGCGCCTTCGTGCCAAAGTTGTTGGCCCATCTGAGAGACCGCGCCTATAGTCGCCGCGCTTTTCACGCGGCCTGACGACGGAGGCGCAAAAGATGGCCAAACAATTGTTCGCGCGCAAGCCGCTTGAGCTTCTGCTCGCAGAGATGGCGGGCGAGCATCGGCTGCGGCGCGTGCTGGGGCCTGTGCAACTGACGAGTCTCGGCGTCGGCGCGATCATCGGCATCACTTCGGTCGTGCTCGTGACGATGCTCAGCCAAGCGCGGATACTTTTGGCGATGGCGAGAGACGGGCTGCTGCCCATCGGCTGCTTCGGCGCGATTCACGAAAAGTTTCGCACGCCTTGGAAGGGCACGATCCTGACGGGCATCTTCGTCGGATTGCTCTCGTCTCTGCTCCCTTTACGCATCCTGTCCGATCTCGTCAACATCGGGACGCTCCTCGCCTTCGTCATCGTCTGCTCAGCAGTGCTCATCATGCGCCGCACACACCCAGACGCGCAGAGACCTTTCCGCGCGCCACTCGTACCGCTCATGCCGATTCTCGGCATACTCACCTGTCTGCTCCTGATGTTCTCGCTGCCCGCCGAGAACTGGCTGCGCTTAGGCGTCTGGCTGCTCATCGGCTTTGCTATCTACTTCGGCTACGGCCGCCGCCACAGCGTCATGGCGCGCTACCTCGCACATGAGATCACGGCGCATGGCGTCTCGCCGGCCGGCGCGCTGGTTACGCACACGGGCATCGAGCCGGATGATTATACCGAATTGCGAAACAAAATAAGGTGACTCATCGCTTGGGCCACCAGTGATAGTTCGTTAAGGCTGAGATTTGTTCAGCACTGATTTTTTGACAACGTG